>JBEOKN010000001.1:0-3855 GCA_040275885.1 Azonexus sp.
AGCCAGAACAGCACCAGCCCGGCGCAGGCAGCGAACACCGCATTATCGCCGAAATATTGTGCGACATATCCGCCTGCCGCGCCGCCGATGAAAAGTCCCATCGCCTGGGTCGTGTTGTAGACGCCGAGTGCCGCCCCCTTGGCGGCTGGCGGCGCGGTGCGCGAGACCAGCGACGGTAGCGAGGCTTCGAGAACATTGAAGGCGACAAAGAAAAGCACCAACCACAGGGCCAGCGTCCACAGGCCCTGACCGAAGAACAGCAGACCCAGCTGGACGAAGATCAGTAGCGCGATGGCGCCGCGGAAGACCGGGGGCATCCGGTCCTTGCGTTCGGCGGCGATGATCGCCGGAACCATGATGATGAATGACGCCAGTACGGCGGGCAGATAGACTTTCCAGTGGTCGGTCGCGGCCAGCCCGCCATGGTCGACCAGGGCGTGCGGCAAGACGACGAACATCGCCATCTGCACCGCATGCAGTACGAAGATGCCGACATTGAGACGAAAAAGGTCGGGGTCGAGGAGCACCCGGCGCAAGGGCAGCTTGTCATGGCCGTGGCGTGGCGGCGCCGGGGGCACGACCTTGAGCAGCAGGACGATCGCCAGCAGGGCGAGGGCACCGGTCAGGACGAACAGGCCACCCATTCCGATCCAGCCGTAAAGCACCGGCGCGCCAACCAGCGACAGCGCGAACACCAGTCCGATCGATGAGCCGATCATCGCCATCACCTTGGTCCGGTGCTCATCGCGGGTGAGGTCGGCAGCCAGTGCGGTGACCGCGGCCGAGATCGCGCCGGCCCCCTGCAGCACGCGGCCGGCGATGATCCAGTTCATGTCCGGGGCCCAGGCGGCAACGAAACTGCCGAAGGCGAAGATCAGCAGGCCGATGACGATAACCAGCTTGCGCCCCCAGAGATCGGAGGCGATCCCGTAGGGAATCTGGAATATTGCCTGGGTCAGCCCGTAGGCGCCCAGCGCAAAGCCGACCATTGCGAGGTTCTCGCCGCCCGGAAGCGTCTTCGCGTGAATCGAGAACACCGGCAGGATGAGAAACAGTCCCAACATGCGCAGGCCGAAAATGGCGGCCAGCGACGCACCGGCGCGGCGTTCTTGCGGACTCATCCGGTCAGCGGCGGGAATCGACATCGGGAGAAAGCCTTTGATGCAATGCAGCGAAAGGGGAAATAGTAGCAGGTTTGTCGATTTTCCCGAGGGGCCCTGAGGCCCTGACGGACTATCGGAAGGCTCTGGCGAGGGGCACGCGCTAGAATTCCGGGTAGCCATCATGTTCAGGTTATCGCATGCGCCTGCTCCGCCCGTTTCTCCTGGCCTTCGTCGCCGGGTGCGCCACCGTCGTCGGCACCCTGCAACTCGACGACCGTTTCGGCCCCGCCGACCCGGGGCGCTTCGATCATCCTCCCGCCGCCATCAGCGGCGCTCCGGACTACTGGCAGGAAGTGCGCCCGCTGCTCGACCAGCGCTGCGTGACGTGCCATTCATGCTATGACGCCCCGTGCCAGCTCAATCTGGCCAGCTATGCGGGCATTACGCGCGGTGCCAATCCGGCGCAGGTGTACGCCAACCGGCTGCTCGCCGACCCGCCGACGCGCCTCGGCTTCGATGCGCGCAGCAATGCCGAGTGGCGCCGCCAAGGCTTCTTCCCCGTGCTCAACGAACGGGCGCAGACTCCGGAGGCCAACCGCGAGGGCGGCGTCATGTATAGCCTGCTCGCCCTCAAGCAGGCCCACCCCGGGCCGGACGGCGGGCGCCTGACCGGGCGCGACATCGACCTCGCGCTCGAACGCGAGCAAATCTGCGCCACCCCCGAGGCAGCGGACCATTACCGCCGCAAGCACCCGGAGCGCGGCATGCCCTTCGCCCTGCCACCGCTGACGCCGACCGAGCACCAGACGCTGGCGCGCTGGCTCGAGGGCGGCGCACCCTACACCCCGCCGCCGGCGCTGCCGGCCGCCGCGCTCGCCCGCGTCGCCGACTGGGAGCGCTTCTTCAACGGCGATTCCGCCAAAGAGCAACTGGTCGCCCGTTACATCTACGAGCACTGGTACGCCGGCCATCTACATTTCGCCGAAGCACCCGGCCGCTATTTCGAGCTGGTGCGCAGCCGCACGCCGCCCGGCCAGGCGATCGCTGCGGTCGCTACCCGCCGCCCCTTCGACGACCCCGGTACGCCGCGCGTCTGGTACCGCCTGCGTCTGCTCGAATCGACCCCGGTGGCCAAGACCTTCATGCCGCTCAAGCTCGATCCGCAGCGCATGGAGCGGCTGCGCGGCTGGTTCCTGAAACCGACCTACCAGGTCGCCGCCGTACCCGGCTATGACCCGCAGCAGGCGTCCAATCCTTTCGCAACATTCCGTGACCTGCCGGTCGACTCGCGCTACCGCTTCCTGCTAGACGACGCCCAGTTCATCATGCAGGGTTTCATGAAAGGGCCGGTCTGCCGCGGCCAGGTCGCGCTCAACGTCATCCAGGACCAGTTCTGGGTCCTCTTCCGCGCGCCGAGCAGCACCGAGTCGAAGCTCGTCGCGCGCATGCTCGACGCCGACGCGCCGAACCTCCGGTTGCCCGCCGCCCACCAGCGCTACGTCGGCCTGCTCGCCTGGCGTGACTACGCGAAGCTGGAGGCCAGGCACCTGCAAACCAAGAGCCGGGCTCTGGCACTGGTCGACGACCGCCACCTGCCGACGGTCGGGCATCTGTGGGACGGCGACGGAAGCAATCCGACCGCCACCCTCACCGTCTTCCGCCACTTCGACAGCGCCTCGGTGTTGCGCGGCCTGATCGGCGAGCGGCCACAGACGGCGATGGTCTTCGGCTACCCGTTGTTCGAGCGCATGCACTATCTGCTGTTGGCCGGCTTCGACATCTACGGGAACATCAGCCACCAGCTCGCGACCCGCCTGTACATGGACTTCCTGCGCATGGAGGGCGAGCTGGATTTCCTCGCCCTGCTGCCGGTAAAGGACCGCCAGGCGGTGCTTGACCACTGGTATCGCGGTCGCAGCGAGCCGCAGACCCGCTATCTCGCCGATGCCAATGCCTATTTCCCGCGCGAGACCGGCATGCGCTACCGCAGCGCCGACACGCTCGGCGAACTGTACGCAGCGGTGCGCGGCCGCGTCGTCCCGGTGCGCGCGCCGGCACGTGACTGGAAAGGCGACCTCGGGCTGGATGCCGGCGAAATCGGCCAGCTCAAGCGGCTGTCGGCGGTCCGCGGCATACCGGCGGCGCAGATGCCCGAACTGAGCATCCTGCTGCTGCAGCGTCCGGGCGGGAAAGTCTCGGCGGTCTCGCTGGTGCGCAACAGCGCCCACAGCAACGTCGCACAGATCTTCGACGAGGATGCGCGCCGGCTGCCCGGGGAAGACACGCTGCTGGCGATCGATGGCGTCGCCGGCGCCTACCCGAACGCGCTGTTCGCGGTCGACCCGGAAAAACTGTCCGATTTCGTCGCGGCCATCGGCAGCCTCACCAGCGCCGACGATCTCACCCGGCTCACCGACCGCTTCGGCGTGCGCCGCAGCGACCGCCGCTTCTGGCCTCTGAGCGACGCGCTGCACGCCGAATGGCGGCGGCGCTCACCGGGCGAGGCGGCGGTGCTCGATTACAGCCGCCTCGAGAACAACTGATCAGCCCCGGCGCGCGCGGGCTTCCTTGTGTAGCGAAGCCCAGACCGAGGCGCCGATGATGACGGCAACGACAGCCAGCGAGAAACCGACCGGAATCGTGTAGATGTCGATCAGCAGCATCTTGACGCCGATGAACATCAGCACGACCGCCAGACCGTACTTGAGCAGCGAGAAACGGTCGGCGACGCCGGCGAGCAGGAAGTACATCG
>JBEOKN010000002.1:0-77571 GCA_040275885.1 Azonexus sp.
AGGCACGTCTTGTCACTTTTCGGCGTGAAGGCAAATACATCATCTATCAACTGGCTGGCAACGATGTCGCGGGTCTGTGGGTGAGCCTGCGCCAAGTCGCTGAAGAGCACCTGCTCGAACTCAAGATGGCACTGGGGCAGATGGTGGCTGATCCGGAAAAACTCTCTGCTGTCAGTCGCGAGGTACTGCTGGAGCAGGCCAAGCGGGGTGAGATATTCGTCATCGACGTCCGCCCACGCAATGAGTACGAAACGGCCCACCTGCCTTTCGCCCGTTCGATGCCGGTGGCTGAGATCGAGCAGCGACTCGCTGAATTGCCGTCCAACATGGAAATAGTTGCTTACTGCCGAGGGCCGTTCTGCCTGCTCTCCGACGAAGCCGTGGCGATACTTGCGGCAAGAGGTTATCGGATACGCAAAATCCTCGATGGTGTCAGTGAATGGCAGGCCGCCGGCCTCCCGGTGGAACACCTCGAATCATGAAGATGAAGGGACGCGAAAGCGGCATGCCCGACGAAGCCTGCTGGGTGAGCTTCTTCGAGGCGGACGTCGTTACTGACAGGTTGCTGGGTACGGCGGTGCCGGGGAATATCATCGAGTTCGGCTGCGGATATGGCTCCTTTACGGTGCCGGCCGCCCGACGTACAACAGGACGTGTCACTGCGCTGGATATTGAGCCGGAAATGGTCGACTGTGTGCGCCAGAAGGCTGTCACTTTCGATCTGCCGAATATTCAAGCCGACGTGAGAGATTTTGTCGCACAAGGAACGGGCGTGGATTCAGAGTCGCAGGCGCACGCAATGATATTCAACCTGCTGCACCTGGAGCACCCCGTGGTGTTGCTGCGCGAAGCCTTCCGGACCTTGCAGGACGGGGGCGTGCTTTCAGTGATCCACTGGCGCAGTGATATTCCAACTCCACGTGGCCCCTCGCTGGCGATTCGCCCAACGCCTGAGCAATGCCAGGAATGGATCGCCGAAGCCGGATTTCACAGCGTTGAATCTGTTGATTTGCACGATTGTTGTCGGTTCCACTTCGGCCTGCTGGCCAGGCGTTGATTCGCTTCCTTCGGGAGACCGCTCATGAAAATCCTGATCGTTTTCAATCACGAACCCTACGATAGTACCGATGTGACCTGGAACGGTCTGCGACTGGCGGACAAACTGGTCGATGCCGGAAGTGAAGTCCGTATTTTCCTGATGAGCGATGCGGTGGATATGGCACGCGGTGTCTGCCGTCCACCCGAAGGTTATGACCAAGACCTGTCCCAGATGCTGAAGGCGCTCATTGCCCGTGGAGTGACGGTCAAGGCCTGCGGAACCTGCATGGCGCGCTGCGGCATCTACAGGAATCATCCCTTTTTCGAGGGCGCTGAAAAGGCAACCATGCCGGCTTTGGCGGAATGGGTCATGAGTAGCGACAAGGTCGTGTCGTTCTGAAACATCCCCGGTGTGTCGTCCGCAATAAGAGAAAAGGCGACGAAATCTGTCGCCATGCCACCCTGAAACCCCAGGAACAGTATCCAGGAGATTCCAATGTCCGAAATCAGCAAGCAAGGCTTGTCCACTCGCACCATTCACGGCCACAGTCTCAAGGATGCCCACGGCAGTCCTCACCTTCCAGTGTACGACACGACCACCTTTGCGTTCAAATCGACGGCTGACCTGCTCGATGTCGTTGACGGTCGTAAGCCGGGTAGCCTCTATACGCGGTACGGACTGAACCCGTCAATCTTCGCGATTGAAGAGACTCTCGCCAGCCTCGAAAGCGCGGAGATGGCCTGGTCCTTCTGTTCCGGGATGGCCGCCGAGACGGCATTGTTCCTGACGCATGGGCGTGAGGGCATCGTTTGCATCGGCGATGCTTACGGTGGAACTCTGGAGCTGCTGGCGGACCAATTGCCGCTACTGGGGATCAAGACCCATTTGATCCTGGGCAATGAACTCGACAAACTCGATGCCTTGTTGTCAGGAGGTGGAAAGCTGGTGTTTTTCGAGACGCCCACCAACCCGACCCTCGAATTGCTCGACATTCGGGCCATTTCGGCGAAGGCGCATGCCAACGGTTGCCTTGTCGCAATCGATAACACATTTGCTTCACCGGTCAATCAGCGCCCGCTGGAACTCGGGGCCGATTTCGTTATACACAGCGCCACCAAGTATCTCGGTGGGCACAGCGACCTTACCGCAGGGGCGCTGATGGGGTCGAAGGAACTACTGATGCCGGTATGGAACTGGCGCAAGAATCTAGGCTCGATGATCGCGCCGGGCACGGCGTCACTACTCGCTCGCAGTCTGCGCACCCTGGTGGTCCGCGTGCGCCAGCAAAATGAGTCAGCGCAGCGCGTTGCTGAAGCTATGGAGCGCCATGCCAAGGTCAGCCGGGTCTACTATCCTGGTCTGGTCGATTTTCCGGGACACACCCTAGCCAAAGGGCAGATGTACGGCTTCGGAGGCATGCTGAGCATCGAAGTCGCCGGTGGCGGAGAAGACGCCACCCGTGTGGCTGATCAGTTGAAGCTGTTCGCCTTGGCACCCAGCCTCGGGGGCGCAGAAAGCTTGGTAACCCAGCCTTGCACAACCACTCACCATGGACTGACGGCGGAAGAACGCGCCCGTCGCGGTATTTCCGACGCGATGTTGCGTCTGTCGGTCGGCCTGGAAGATGCGGATGATCTGATCGCCGACATGGAGCAGGCCCTGGGTTAAGCGATTCGATCTATACCGACTGCGGGTTTGCCGCGCTGGTGCCGAGATGTCCGGCCGGCATTGCCGTCAGGTGCGGGAACAATTCGCGTAGGAAGCGGCGCGTGAAGTGGATGCGGGATGCCTGTTGGCCTTGGTGGCGATTCGTAGTGCAAGGTAGTCCGGCACGCTGTCGCTGGCAACCTGAAGCTGGCTGATCCACATCTATTCCCGCGCCGAAAAGACGTCGACCAGAATCAGCACGCGGGGGATTCCCTTGTTTGACCAACGCCCGAACAGTCGGGCAAACGCGGCGAGTTTTTTCATCAGCGGCAGTGCGCGGCGAATGATGTTGCTGATTTCCGGGTTTGGGTTGGCCGCAAAATAATGCTCGATCAACAGTGGCAGCAAGGATCGTGCTTCATCCGCGTCGATTGGGCCACTCAGCGAGATGGAATTCAGGAAGAGGACGAGATCCGCCGCCTGTGCCACGGGCAGTGGCAAGGCTTCGCCGAAATTTTCCTCGAAGTCGATGCGATAGCTGACGCCATCGTACAGGGTGATGTTCTTGATCTGCGCGCCGCCGTGCCAGTGGCCGGCCCGGTGAAACTCGCCGAGCTCGGTTGCCAGGCGCGGCAGTTCGCGGCGCCAGGTTTCCGGTGCCCAGGTGTTCAGCAAGGTTCCGACGATCGCGCCGCAGTACTCGAGCACGAAGAGATCCTGGGCCAGCAGCGCAATATTCGGCACCCGGACGCCGGCGGCGGCCAGGCTGCGTAGCCGGTTGGCTTCGAAATCCATGCTGGTCGACGCGGCGGAAAGCGCCAGCGTCTGCATCGGCAGGCTCTGCCCGGTGAGGCGCTTGACCAGCCAGCGCATCAGCAGATTCTGAACCGGATGGCGTGGCTTTGCAGCCAGTCGCTTGACGGCATAGCGCCGGCCCTGGTACTCGAAGACGCGGGCGCGGCTGGGGTCGGTGGCCAGCGCTGCGCGGGCGGCAGTTTCGAGTTGCGTGTCGGCCACGCGTATTACTCGGGACGCATCTGCGGGAAGAGGATGACGTCGCGAATCGACAGCGCATCGGTCAGCAGCATGACGAGGCGGTCGATGCCGATGCCGCAGCCGCCGGTCGGCGGCAGTCCGTACTCGAGGGCGCGGATGAAGTCGGCGTCGTAATACATCGCTTCCTCGTCGCCTGCTTCCTTGGCCTTCGCCTGTTGCATGAAACGGGCTGCCTGGTCTTCGGCGTCGTTGAGCTCCGAGAAGCCGTTGGCGATTTCGCGGGCGACGATGAACAGCTCGAAGCGCTCGGTAATCCCGGGATTCGTGTCGGACGCGCGAGCCAGCGGAGAGACCTCGACCGGGTAGTCGATGATGAAGGTTGGATCCCATAACTCGGCTTCGGCGGTTTCCTCGAAAAACATCAACTGCAGTGCACCGAGGCCGGGCTCTCCCTTCATCTCCACCTTGCGCGCGGCAAGCTGCTCGCGCAGCCAGTCGGCATCGGCGAGTTGGGCATCGCTGTATTGTGGGCAGTAATGCCTTACTGCCTCGACCATGGTCATGCGCCGGAAGGGCTTGGACAGATCGAGTTCGCGGCCCCCGTAGTGAAACACTTCGCGTCCCAGCGCCTCGCGCGCCGCATGGCGCAGCAGGCCCTCGGTGAAGTCCATGAGGTTCCTGTAATCGGCGTAGGCCTCATAAAACTCCATCATCGTGAATTCGGGATTGTGGCGCGGCGAGAGGCCTTCATTGCGGAAGTTGCGGTTGATCTCGAAGACCTTCTCGAAACCGCCGACGACCAGACGTTTCAGGTAGAGCTCGGGAGCGATGCGCAGGAACTGCTGCATGTCGAGCGCATTGTGGTGGGTGACAAAGGGCTTCGCCGAGGCGCCGCCGGGAATCGGATGCATCATCGGTGTCTCGACCTCGAGGAAGCCGTGCCCGCTCATGTAGTTGCGGATCGAGGCGACGATGCGGCTGCGGGAGAGGAAGGTGACGCGGGTTTCCTCGTTCATGATCAGGTCGACGTAACGCTGACGGTACTTCATCTCCTGATCGGCCAGCCCGTGGAACTTGTCCGGTAGCGGACGCAACGACTTGGTCAGCAGACGGATCTCGGTCGCCTGGATGGTCAGTTCCCCGGTCCGCGTCTTCATCAATGTGCCGACCACGCCCAGGATGTCGCCGAGGTCCCAGGTCTTGAAGTCAGCGTAGATATCCTCGCCGAGAGTGTCGCGGGTGACGTAGATCTGGATGCGGCCGGAGAGATCCTGGAGCGTGGCGAAGGAAGCCTTGCCCATGATGCGCTTCAGCATCATGCGCCCGGCGACCCTGACTTCGACCGGCATGCCTTGCAGTTCTTCGGATGTCTTGTCGCTGTAGCCTTCGAGCAACTTGAGCGCCGTATTCTCGCGCTGGAAGTCGTTGGGGAAGGCTTTGCCCGTCTTGCGCCACTCGGCGAGCTTGGCGCGGCGCTCGGCGATGAGCTGATTCTCGTCTTGCTGGACCGTGGTGGGCTGTTCGGCGTTGGACATGAAGAATCCTCGGAAAATGGGGGTTTGCTGCGGTCGACCGCATGAAACAAGCGATTTTCGCCGATTTCGCCTCGGCGGGACAACGTTGCGGGGATATTTTCGAGTTCCGTTCCGGCAGGCGGACGTCTGGCGCTTGTGCAGGGCTGCTTGGCGTTTCCATCAGCGGCAATGAGATAATTGCACCGTTTTGCAGTTTCAGTTCTCAAGTGTGCAGGCTGACAGGGCGCCTCGCCTGCCCTTCGCGATCGACCGGAAAGGAACGACTCCATGATCAAACTGACGCAACTGGCTTGCCTGCCATGTGCCGCGCTGTTGGCGGCCACGGTTGGAGCCACGCCGCTCAACATTCTCGGTTTCGACGACATGTCGTGCGCTGCGTGGGTTGCTGCAAAGGATGACCAAGAGCAGAGGCACAGCCATGTGGTCTGGATCCGCGGATTCCTGACTGGCCACAATTACGGCGAGCAAACCCAGCAGGTGTCGAGCATTTCCAGCGCCACGATAGAGAATTTCGTCAATCGTTACTGTACCCAGAATCCTGGTGGCCAGTTCAGCGACGCGGCGTTTCGCCTGAGCGACCAGTTTTCCGGGCGCAACCAGCCGATCAAGAAATGAAGGCGGCTGGCGTCGGGTCCGGGTGACGGAAGACGACCCCATCAGACCGTCGCGACGCAGCCCGATGAAGCCGTCGGGCGCCGCCGGCAGCCTGCCGTTTCGAGCCAGTGGGCCAGTGCATCGGCGACCGCGCGCCACTGATGTTCCAGCATCAGCATGTGGCCACAGTCGGGGATGCGTGTGTGCTGCGCCCGCCAGCGCAAGGCGGTGAAACTGACGGTGGACGGCGGAAAGAGCGAATCCTGCTCGCCGCCGATGACGAGGACTGGAATCTCGGGTTGCGGGCGATGGTGCCTGAGGCCGATTATCAGCATGTCGGCGATGGCGCGCTCCGACTCGGGCTGGATCAGATGTGCGAAGTCCAGCAGTTCGGCGGGTTGGGTTGCCGGCGAGAAATAGATGTCGCGCATCAGCGCCAGACTGGTCGGGCTGAGCGTTCCCTGGTGGCTGAGGCGGGTGATTTCGGAAAACATCTCGGGGTGTTTCAGTGCCAGCCGCATGACCGAGCCCAGGGTGCCGGTCGGTGGCACTGGCGCCATGAGCACGGCAGCCAGGGCGGAATCCCGCTCGAGAAAGCGTTCGATGACCGCGCAGCCCATCGAGTGGCCGATGAGCACCGGCTTGTCGGGGAGGCGCGCAACCGCTTGGCGCAAGTCGTCGGCGTAGTCGTCGATGCCGAAGCGGTCAGGGGTGTCCTTGCCATCGCTCAGGCCGTGACCGGATAGATCGATAGCGTGGCAGTTGTGGCCAAGCGCTGTCAGGTAGGGCAGAAAATGGATGTCCCAACAACGTGAGTCAACGTAGCCGCCATGGACGAACAGCAGGTCAGGTGCGTCCGTCTGTTTGCTTGCGGCGCGGTGGATGGCGTGAATTTTTCGTGCGGACATTCCGGGCCTTCCGTTTCTGGGTTACGGGGTGTTGCTAAACGCGCAACAGGGCGATCTTCAGCGGTGGCTGGCCATCGTGGCTGGGGAAGTCGTCTTCAGGCACGATCCATTCGAATTCACGGATCGTCCGCCCGATTTTCGCGGCGCAACGCGCCAGCTGGTCGGCCCAGACCTCGCGCGAAATTTCCGCGGCATTGTTGCAACAGATCAGGGTTCCACCCGCGGTCGTGCATAACAGCGCCAGCTTCATCAGCGCGGCGTAATCCTTGACGATATCGACGACCCCGAACAGGCTCTTGGCATAGCGGGGCGGATCAAGAAAGACGAGGTCGAAGCTGCGCTGGTCGAGCCTGGGAAAGGCAGGCATCCGCTTGCCCCTGACCATCGCCGGCTGGCCGATGCCGGCAAGTTGGCGCATGGCGGCAAAGGCGTCGCTGTGGACGAAGCGCAGGCGGATCGGCAGATCGTTGAGACGGGCGTTCTCCTTCCCCACCTTGAGGTTGGATTCGGCGAAGTCGATGTTGACGACATGCGCTGCGCCGGCCTTGGCGGCGGCGACGCCGATGCCGCAGGTGTACGCGAACAGGTTGAGCAACGACTTGCCCGAGGCCTCCTGCATGACCCGCCGGCGACCGGCGCGCATGTCGAGAAAGAGCCATGGGTCCTGGCCACCGTGACGCGCCTGAATGACGTAGTGCACGCCCATTTCGTGAATCTCGCGCGGCTCTTGTGCCGCGCTCACCACCTCGGCCGGCAACGGGTTGGCGACGCGTGAGTTGGGGTGGCTGCGATCGTTGTAGATCGCGGTCAGGCCGGGCATCACGGCGGCGTAGAAATTCTCGATGGCGACCCGTTCATCGCCGTCGAGCGCGTTATGAAAGGTCTGGATCAGCAGCAGGTCACCGTAGCGGTCGACGGTCAGACCGGGGCGTTTTTCGCTGCTGCCATTGAACAGGCGGTAGGCATCGGTGTCTTCGTCGTGCAAGCGCGCGATAAGAGACTGGCGGGCGGCGAGTGCGGCCTGCAGAAGTTCGGTCAGTGCTTGGTCTTGCATGGTGATCTCCCGGCGCGGTCGCGGCGCTCGCTGGGGACACATGCCCCGGGAAAGCCGCAGGGCCGCATTCTACCGGAGTGCACTGGCGCCCGTGGGTTCGAGCGCTGCCCAGACTCGCCAGTGGCCACAGGTCGACCGGGCACGCCGCTCGGAGCCGTCCCAGCCGCCACCAACGCACAGGCCGGTAACGGCTTCTCCCGCGACTGCCACGGTACCCGGTCGCTCACCCGGTTGCCGTTCGCCGCACCAGCATTCGCAGGTCGGGCAGCGTTTTTGGTCAACAGCCTGGATCAGCAAGACTTATCGGCGCGGCAGGCGGCAATGCTTTGAGCGGCCGGCACGACAGCGCCGCCGCTTGCGGTCCAGCCCTTGATGCCATCCTTCACGTTATAGACTCTCGCATAGCCGGCTTGCTGCGCAAGCAACTGGCTGACCGGCCTCGTCCGGTTGCCCGAACGGCAGATGACGACGACCGGATCGCCCGGTCTAACGAGCGGCTTCAGTTTTTCGAGCCAGGCCGCCGGGTCGGCCCGCCCGCGCTCGTCGAAGTAGGTCAGCAGTTTGCTGCCGGAAACGATCCCGGTCTCTTCCCATTCAGGCCGGGTACGGATGTCGATCACCGTGACCCCGCTCTTGACCAGCTGTGCCAGTTCAGCATTGTCGATGTTGATGACTTCGGCACGGGCCAGCAGGGCGCACAGCGCAAGGCTGGAGAAAAGAAGAAATTGGCGCATGGCAGGTCCTGTCGATTAGCGTTCGCTAATTTTATAACAGGTGCGAGTCATTACCGCCCTTGTTGCTGGCGCTTCATCATTTCGCGGACCTGCGGATCCTTCATCATTTCCTGCATGTTGCCCGCGTTTACCGGCGGCATTCCCGGCATCATGATGTCGCCCGGCTTCTGGCCCGGCTTACACGGGCCGAGCCAGCGCGCTTCCTGCGTCATCTTCATCTCGCTCATGCCATGCTGTGGCGGGTTGTAGCGGATCTGCATGTCGTTGCGGTAGCTGTTGTCGAAGTCGCCGGTGATGACAGCATCGGTGGTGGCAGTGGTGCCGTCGAGTTTGCACACCGAATGTATGGTGACCTTGCCGGCGCCGCGATTGACGTCCATCACCGGGCAATTGCTCTTCTCTTTGGCGCGTTCCTGCATCAGGTTGTCGCTGGCCTGATCGACGCACATCTGCATCGGTCCCTGCGAGGGCATGCCGGCCATCTGGGTCTTGATCTCCCAGAGGCCGGACTTGCGCTTTGGCGCATCCGCTGCACCGGCGGTAGCGGCCAACAGCACGGCGAGAAAGGTGAGGCTGATGCGGGCTGTATTCATGGGTCGTACTCCCTAACGTCGTTGCGCTCTATCCTATCCCTGTTTGGCGCAATCGTCATGTGATAATGCCGGCACTTGAAGGGGGCAGGCATGGCACTCAAAGCGACGATCCACAAGGCGGAACTGCAACTCGCCGACCTTGACCGTGGCCACTTCGGCGAGTACGCGCTGACCATCGCACGCCACCCGTCGGAAACCGACGAGCGCATGATGATCCGCCTGCTCGTTTTTGCGCTCAACGCGTCGCCGACGCTGAGTTTCGGGCGCGGGCTGTCGACCGAGGATGAAGCCGATCTGCAGGATTGCGATGCAACCGGCAGCATCGAACGCTGGATCGACGTCGGCCTGCCCGACGAAAGAGCCATCCGTCGCGCCTGCAACCGCTCGCGCCACGTTGTCATCCTGAGCTACGGGGGGCGGGCTGCCGACATCTGGTGGCAACAGACCGCCGCCAAGGTCGCCCGCCAGAAGAACCTGCGGGTCCTTTCGCTCAGTCCGGAGGATGCACGGGCGCTGACCGGCCTGGCGCGCCGCAACATGCGCCTGCAATGCACGATTCAGGACGGTGTTGTCTGGCTGGGAAGCGATGACCAACATGTCGAGATGATGCCAGCGGTTCTGTTTCCGAACGGGGAACAGTAGAGTGCGACGCTGTGCCTGGGGGAGCCCGGCCAATTTCAACGCTTGGGAGCGGTAGCCCGGAAGAAAGCCGGCGCGTCGAAATTCGCGTTCAGTAATCGGTGGCGCTCTGCAGGGCGAGCCATGGTGGCTCGCCCTTTTTTCCGTTCACAGTTGGTGGCCGGTTTGCGATTGGATCAAGAGGCGCTTACGAAAATATGCAGCAATTGTTCTGATGGGCGAATGCCTTCCACTGCCCAGGAAGTCTCTGTCCAGGCGGATTCCCCGGCGGCAGCTTGGGAAGAGCAACCCGCTGCGCAGTCTCCGTGTTGCTCGCGCGCTGGCTGATTGCATTGCGCACAAGCGAGATTGCCAGGATCGCAAGGGCGGCGGCCAGGCATGCGAGGACCGTCAAGACGAGCGGGGCAGCACTGATGGCGATATCGGGGTACATGGTGTGCTCCTGACGAAGTTGCAAGAGTCCACATTGTGCGGACCTGCCAGTTCCTGCACAATTGCATGTGATGGCATATCACGATCTCAAAAATGAATAGCTCGCGAGAGGCATCCTCCTTTGACTGGACGCTGATGCGCTCATTTCTGGCAGTGCTCGAACGTGGGAGCCTGCTCGCTGCGGCGCGCCAACTCGGGAGCAGCCAGCCGACGCTTGGGCGGCATGTGGCAGAGCTCGAGAGCCAGCTCGGTACGGCGTTGTTCGAACGTACGGGGCGCGGCCTCGTGCCGACCCGGATCGCGCTGTCCATCGCCGATCACGCCCGGGCCATGGCAGACAGCGCGGATGCCATCGGCCGCACGCTGACCGGGCAGAGCAAGCAATTGGTGGGCGCCGTGCGCATTACGGCGGTCCAGACAGTGGCTGTTCAACTGCTTCCACCGATTCTCGCCAGGCTGCGGGCACAGGAACCCGGGATCGCCATCGAGGTAGTGGCGTCCAACGCCATCAGCAACCTGCTGCGGCGCGAAGCCGACATTGCGATCCGTATGGTGAGGCCAGAGCAGAGTTCACTCATCGCGCGGCGCATCGGCAGTCTCGAGGTGGGTGCTTATGCCCACGAAAACTACCTGCGCCGTCGCGGCGAGCCCGAGACGCTGGCCGACCTGCGGCAACACGATCTCATCGGCTTTGACCAAGGGGATCTGATCATCCGCTGGTTCGAGAAGGCGGGAGTCGCGATCGGGCGCGACGCGTTCGCTATTCGCAGCGACGACCACCTCGTGCTTTGGGAAGCCCTGCGTGCCGGTCTGGGGATCGGCTTTGCCGCAACCTGGCTGGGCGACCGTGAAACCGCGGTCCGGCGCATCCTTCCCGACGTGATCAGTGCGATTCCCGTCTGGCTTACTGTGCACCGTGAGATTCGTTCGAGCGCCCGCATCCGCGCGGTCTACAACTTTCTCGCGCAGGCGATTCCGGAAGCTTTGGCGTGACCTGCCGAGGTCGGCGGCTCAATACCGCCTCCGCCCTAGCGAAAACGAGAAGCTGAGAGAAACACACTTCCCGTTGGGGTCACTCCTCTATGGGTATGCGTCGTTGAACTGCCGTTGTGGCTTGAGGCGTTGCCTCCTGGACCAGCGAGCCGCCGCAACTGCTGCCTTGGCCGGCTGTGCAGCCGTAACAATGGTCGGCAACGCGGATGGGTCGACCGGAAAAATCGGCGTCGAGCAGTTCGCCGAGATGGATGAGGCGCGCCGGTTCACCTCCCAAGGGTAGGCCTAGCATCTGGTTGAAGTCGCAATCAAATACCTGACCGTGCCAGCCAACCGAAATCAGCGTCCTGCACATCACGCTTTCCAGATTTCGCGGTTTCGACGAGTTCTTCAGCAGATTCATGTAGTCGCCGAACTCTTTGCGCGACAGGAGTTGACTGCCGAAGCGCTGGATTGGCATGTTGGCGATGGTGAACAACTGGTTGAATACGATACCGTAGCGTGTCGCCAGTTGCTCCTTGTAAGCCTGTTCAAGTGTCGCCTGATCGGGCGGCAGGCTGGCACCGAGCGGGTTATATACGAGGTTCAGGATAAGGCCACTCTCCGGCAGGCCGTATCCCAGGGTGTTGAGCCGACGCAGCCCGTCAAGGCTGGCTTGAAAAACCCCGTCACCGCGCTGTTTGTCGACGTTCTCTTCAAGATAGCAGGGTAGAGAGGCGGCGATTTCCACCTGCTGGTCGGCCAGAAAATGTGCCAGTGTCTCACAACCCGGCGCGCTCAGAATGGTCAGGTTGCAGCGATCGATGACCCGCATCCCCATGTCCGTGGATTCGCTGACCAGACGGCGGAAGTGTGGATTCAATTCTGGAGCGCCGCCGGTCAGGTCCAGCGTCTGAATCTGATGTCTCCGGGAAAATTCCAGCAGCAGAGTCATTGTCTCCCAGTTCATCTCCTCCGTTCGCGTCGGGCTTGCCGCCACATGACAATGGGCGCAGGACTGATTGCACCGATAACCCAGGTTTGCTTGCAGGGTTTCCGGCCTCCTGCGCTGAATGGCCGGAAAATCCGTATTGACCAGCAGGGGATAGGTGTCACGCATTGCCATTCTCCAGAGTGTGCTCAATCCTTAGTCGGGCCCAGCCGCCATTCCTTACATTCATGGAGCGCGTGCTTCGGCAGGGTCCGCCCGATTGACCGGCGAATCTTACATCGCCACTGCACGACTGACTCAATGCGCCTCCCTTGTATAGACAGCCACCGGCAATCTTCGTTACAATGCGCGCCTTCTTTAATGGCGGCTGTAGCTCAGTTGGTAGAGTCCCGGATTGTGATTCCGGTTGTCGCGGGTTCGATCCCCGTCGGTCGCCCCAGATTCAAGCCCCCGCAGCCCGCAAGGTCTGCGGGGGTTTTCTTTGGAGCCGCGCCATGACCGGTTGGGCGACACAAGCCGTATTTTCGGGGCTGGAACCCGCCATCGTCTGGCGGCATTTCGCCGCACTCTGCACGATCCCGCGGGCATCGAAGGAAGAGGAACTGTTGCGGCGACATTTGCTGGAGTGGGCGCTGCAACGCGGGTTGGTTGCTGCGGTCGACCCCGTGGGCAACCTGATTATCCGCAAGCCGGCAAGTCCCGGAAAGGGGCATCTTCCCGGCCTTATCCTGCAGGCGCATCTCGACATGGTGTGTCAGAACAATGCCGATACGCCGCATGACTTCTCGTGTGACCCGATCCGCCCCGTGCGCCGCGACGGCTGGCTGGTTGCCGAGGGCACCACGCTGGGCGCCGACAACGGCGTTGGCGTGGCGCTGATTCTGGCGGTTCTCGAGGATTGCACATTGCAGCATGGCCCGATCGAGGCGCTGTTGACGGTCGACGAAGAAGCCGGGATGGGCGGTGCGCGCGGTCTGGCCCCTGACGCACTCAGCGGGCGCCTGATGCTCAATCTTGATACCGAAGCATGGGGCGAGTTCTATCTCGGTTGTGCCGGCGGGCTGGATGTGAACGTCTGGCGCAACGGCGACTCTGACGCTGTACCGGAGGGCTGGTTCAGTTGGCGGATCGGACTCCGGGGCCTGCGTGGCGGCCATTCCGGGGTCGATATTCACGAGGAACGGGGCAATGCCATCAAACTGCTGGTGCGCATTCTCCGTGATCTTGAGAACCGGCTGCCGCTGCGTCTGGCCAGCCTGCACGGGGGCACGGCGCGCAATGCATTGCCGCGCGAGGCGGTGGCGGTGGTGGCGATCCCCGAACCGGCTGCGGAACAGCTGATTGCTGCCCTGGCGGCGTGGGAGACATGCCTGCGTCGGGAACTGACCGGGGTGGATGAAGGCATCGCGCTGGAATGTTCCCCGGAGCCTGCGGCAGTGCGCCTGCTGGCTGCGCGCGAGCAGGCCGTGTGGCTGGCCTCGCTGCATGCCTCACCGCATGGCGTCCGGCGCATGAGCCGGCAGGTGTCGGGCGTGGTGGAAACGTCGAACAATCTGGGGATGGTGGCGCTGGATTCTTCCGGCGGATCGTGCGCCTTCATGATTCGTTCCCTGGTCGAGAGCGGTAGCGCAGCGCTGGCGGACGAGATCGTCAGCCTCTTTGCCTTGTCCGGGAGTGTTGCCGTGAAAGCGGGGCAATACCCGGGCTGGGCGCCAAATCCCGATTCGGCGCTGCTGTCCTTGTGCCAGTCAGTCTATCGTCGGGAATTCGACGGCGATTCGCGGGTTCAGGTGATCCACGCCGGGCTGGAATGCGGCATCATTGGCGCCAAGTATCCGGGGCTGGATATGGTCTCCTTCGGACCGACGATCCGCGGCGCCCATGCGCCGGGGGAAGCGGTGGAAATTGGGTCGGTCGGGCGTTGCTGGCAGTTGTTGCGGGCAATTCTCGCGGCGGTTGATTGAACAGATTTCTTGTGGAGTCGGGAAGATGAAACTCTTGGTGTCCCTGGTGCTTGCCCTGGCGGTTAGTGCGTGCGGTGTCGAAACGGCATCAACGGCGGCGACCGGAGCCGTCATCAAGAAACAGGAACTCGAGCAGGGCAAGACAACGATGGAGCAGATGCAGCAGAAGATCGATCAGGCTGGCCTGCAGTCGCAGCAGCGTGCTGAGCAGGCGGGCGGCGACAAGTAATTTCAGCGGCGGCGCCGGCCTTCGCGGCGGGCCAGCCCAAGTTTGGTGGAGCGCTCGAGCTGGTGCGTGAAGGCCGGGAAGTCGAGGCCGTGGCGCGAGCGCAGTTCCTTGGCGAAATTGTGCAGCCAGTGCCAGCGCGGCTCGAAATGGCGTTCCTTGAAGGCGAACAGGATGTGATTGCCATCTTCCGGTGCGGAAATGACGATCACCTGATCGTCGAAGGCCGCCAGCGCTTCGCCGATCATTTCGGCATAGGTTTCCCGCTCGCCGGCCAGATTGATGACCAGAACGCCGTTGCCCGCGAGTTTCGCGAAAGCGTTGGCGAAGAAATCGCGATTGGCCAGGCTCGGTGCGAAGCCACGTCGGTCAAAAGCGTCGACGAGCAGGACGTCGATGCCCGTTGCCGTCTGCGCCAGATACTCGGCGCCGTCGGCGTGCACGACTTGCAGGCGGGCGTCGTCCGGCGGTAGTAGAAAGGCGTGGCGCCAGGCAATTACATCGGGATCGAGTTCGATTGCCGTCAACCGGGTGCCGGGCAGGCGGTGATAGCAGAACTTGATCAGGGAGCCACCGCCGAGTCCGATCAGATCGATGCGTTTGGGGTGCGGGCTGAAGAGCAGGAAGGCCATCATCTTCTGCGTGTACTGCAATTCCAGCGCGTTCGGGGCACGCAACGACATGGCGCTCTGCATCAAACGCACATTGAAATAGAGGTAACGTTGCTTGCCGTCGTCGATGACGAAGGGCTTTGGGTAGCTTTCGTCGAGCAGCTGGGCGCGCAATTCGCCGGCGCTGGCAGATCGCGGCTCGAGCATCAACACCGTCCCGCTTTCCGTTTCGTAAGGGCTCGGCATCGCGAACGGCGGAATTGCCGTGGACATCAGGGCTCCGGCGTTCAGTCCGGAAGATCCGCAGCGTTCAGCAGGAAGACGAACTCGTCGCCGGCGGCGGTGTTGAGCCAGGTGAAGGGCAGCGCCGGGCAGGCGGCCTCCAGTGCTTCGCGGTTATGGCCGATCTCGACGACGAGCAGGCCATCGTCGGTCAGATGCCGCTTCGCTTCGCGCAGAATGATGTGGGTGAAGTCGAGGCCATCCTCGCCTGAACCAAGCGCCATGGCTGGCTCGTGCAGGTATTCCGGCGGCAGCGCTGCCACCGCGGCGGCATTGACATAGGGCGGGTTGGCGATGATCAGGTCGTAACGCCTGCCCTGAAGTTTGCCGAAGGCATCCGACTGGATGATGTTGATGCGGTCATTCAGGCCGTAATCCGCGATATTGCGTCGGGCGACGGAAATTGCCTCTGGCGAGAGGTCGACCGCATCAACCCGCGCTTCCGGGAAGGCAAGCGCGGCCAGAATCGCCAGGCAACCCGAGCCGGTGCACAGATCGAGCGCCGATTGAATGGACCAGGGATCATTGACCCACGGTGTCAGGTGCTCCTCAAGCAACTCGGCAATGAAGGAGCGGGGTACGATGACGCGCTCATCGACATAGAAGCGATGACCGACAAGCCAGGCCTCTCCGGTCAGATAGGCCGCCGGCAGGCGATCCTCGCAGCGGCGGCGGTAGATTGCCAGCAGTGCGTCGCGCTCCAGCGGCAGCAGGCGGGCGTCGAGGAAGGGTTCGAGGCGGTCGAGTGGCAGAGCCAGTGTGTGCAGCGTCAGGTAGACGGCTTCATCCCAGGCGTTATCGCTGCCATGGCCGAAGGACAATCCTGCGGCGTTGAAGCGACTGACGGCGTAGCGCAGGTAGTCACGAACCGTGAGCAGTTCATTGCGGGCGGCGGGATCGCTCATACGCGCAGCAACTCTTCGAGAATGCGGGTGTAGATGGCGGACAGTTGGGGCAAGGCGGCAACGTCGACGCTCTCGTCGATCTTGTGACTGGTGGCATTGACCGGGCCGATTTCGAGCAACTGGTCGCAGATTTCGGCGATAAAGCGTCCGTCGGAGGTGCCGCCGGTGGTCGAGAGCTCGGTTTCGATGCCGCAGATGTCGCGGATCGCCGCTGCCGCTGCCGACGCCAGCGGACCGCGGCCGGTGAGGAACGGGCGGGCGCCGAGGGTCCAGTCGATGTCGTACTCCAGGCTGTGGCGATCGAGAATTGCGGTCAGGCGCTGCCGCAGGCTGTCGACCGAGCTGGCGGTGCCGAAGCGGAAGTTGAACTTGATCTCGACGCTGCCCGGAACGACGTTGGTCGCACCGGTACCGCCGTGAATGTTGGAAATCTGCCAGGTCGTTGGCGGGAAATCTTCGTTACCCGGATCCCACTCGGCATCGCCCAATTCGGCAATCGCCGGCGCCACCAGGTGGATCGGATTGAGTCCCAGATGGGGGTAGGCGATGTGGCACTGGATGCCTTTCACCGTCAGCTTGCCCGACAGCGAGCCACGGCGGCCATTCTTGATCATGTCGCCGAGGGTGTCGACCGAGGTCGGTTCGCCGATGATGCAGAAATCAAGTGCTTCGCCACGAGCCTTGAGGGCTTCGACGACGGCGACGGTGCCGTCGGTGGCATCGCCTTCCTCATCGGAAGTTAGCAGGAAAGCGAGCGAGCCGGGATGCTGCGGGTTGGCTGCGACGAAGGCCTCGGTCGCGGTCAACATCGCTGCCAGCGACGATTTCATGTCGGCGGCGCCGCGCCCGTAGAGCAACCCGTCGCGGATCTCAGGGGCGAACGGCGGCGCTGTCCAGCGTTCAAGCGGTCCGGTTGGCACGACATCGGTGTGGCCGGCGAAAGCGAACAACGGCCGCGCCGCGCCGCGGCGCGCCCAGAGATTGGTGACGCCATTGCGGTTGATGAACTCGAGGGAAAAACCGAGCGCTTGCAGGCGCTCGGCGATGATCTCCATGCAACCGGCGTCGTCCGGCGTCAGGGAAGGCCTGGCGATGAGTTGCCGGGCCAGTGCCAGGGTCGGGTCGGCCATTGACGGACCTATTCTTCGCCGTCCCCGAGGCTGAGCGCAAATTCCTTGAAGGAAGCCCCGCCGGGTTCGACGCGGTCGAACTCCAGCGCGCCGGTAGCTTTCCTCTCGTCCTTGGAGCCGTGATTGATCTCGGAATTGTTGATCAGCCAGGACAGATTGGTCGGCGAATCGGCATTGGTCAGTGCTTCCTCGAGCGAGATCTTCTTTTCACTATAGAGCCTGAAGAGATCCTGCTCGAAAGTCTGCGAGCCCGGGGCCAGGCTCTGTTCCATCGCATCCTTGATGCCCTGGACCTCGCCGCGCTCGATCAGATCGCTGATGTGACGGGTGTTGATCATGACTTCGCAGGCAGGGAGCCGCAGGCCGTTCGGATTTCTGACGAGGCGTTGCGACATGACGGCGCGCAGAGCAACCGACAGGTCGAGGAACAGGGCCGGACGGTTTTCCAGCGGGAAGAAACTGATGATGCGGTTCAGCGCGTGGTAGCTGTTGTTGGCATGCAGCGTCGCCAGGCAGAGATGGCCGGTCTGCGCATAGGCAATGGCAGCCTGCATCGTTTCCTTGTCGCGGATCTCGCCGATCAGGATGCAGTCAGGCGCCTGACGCATGGCGTTTTTCAGCGCGGCAGCCCAGTCAACCGTATCCATTCCGATTTCGCGCTGGTTGACAATGGATTTCTTGTGTTTGAACAGGTATTCGATCGGATCCTCGACGGTCAGGATATGTCCCGCCCGATTGGCGTTGCGGTGATCGAGCATCGAGGCGATGGTCGTCGACTTGCCGGAACCGGTGGCGCCGACGATGAGAACCATCCCCCGTTTCTCCATGATCAGGTCGGCCAGGACTGGCGGCAGTTCGAGGGTGGACAGCAGTGGGATGTTGCCGAGAATGTAGCGGACGACAATGCTGGTCGAACCGCGCTGGCGGAAGATGTTGATGCGGAAGTTGCCGATCTCCCGCACGCCGAAGGAGAGGTTCATCTCCATCGCCACATCGAAGGTCTTCGCCTGATCGGGCGACATCAGTTCGTAGGCGATCTTGTCAATCATGTCGGGCAGCATGACCTGCTGATTGACCGGCATGGTGTTGCCTTGGATCTTGATGTGGATCGGCGTGCCGGCGGAGATGAAAATATCCGAGGCCTGTTTTTCCGCCATCAGTTGGAACAGTTTGTCGAGGATCATTCAGGGCCTCCGGTGTCGTGGGGCTTGGATCAGGCGCGCAGCAATTCGTTGATGCTGGTCTTGGCGCGGGTCTGCGCGTCGACCTTCTTGACGATCACGGCGCAGTATAAGCTGTACTTGCCATCGGCCGACGGCAGGTTGCCGGAGACGACGACCGAACCCGGCGGAACCCTGCCATACGTCACATCGCCGGTTTCGCGGTCGTAGATGCGGGTGGACTGGCTGATGTAGACGCCCATCGAAATGACCGAGTTTTCGCCGATGATGACTCCTTCGACGACTTCCGAACGGGCACCGATGAAGCAGTTGTCCTCGATGATGGTCGGGTTCGCCTGCAGCGGCTCGAGCACGCCGCCGATGCCGACCCCACCGGAAAGGTGGACGTTCTTGCCGATTTGCGCGCAGCTCCCGACCGTCACCCAGGTGTCGACCATGGTGTTCTCGTCTACGTAGGCGCCAATGTTCACGTAGGAGGGCATCAGTACGGCATTCCTTGCTATGTAGCTGCCCTTGCGCGCGACGGCTGGCGGAACGACGCGGAAGCCGCCCTGGCGGAACTGCTCCCGGGTCCAGTTTTCAAACTTGGAATCGACCTTGTCGAAGAAGCGCAGGTCGCCCGCAATCTGAAGGCGGTTGTCGCGAACGCGGAAGGAGAGCAGCACGGCCTTCTTGATCCACTGGTGGGTGATCCATTCGCCGGCGATCTTCTCGGCGACACGCAGCTTGCCGGTGTCCAGTTCGCCGATCACCGAGTTGATGGCGGCGATGGTCGTCGGCGGGGAGTCGGGCGACAATTCGGTGCGGCGTTCCCAAAGTTCTTCTATGGTGGCTTGCAGCGGATGGCTCATCGATTTTCTCTCTGATTACAGTAGTTGGGCAAATTGACGAATTCGGTTTGCTGCATCAAAGCATTCTGCCAGCGAAGCAACCAGTGCGATGCGGACGAAACCGGCGCCCGGATTGAAACCGCCGACCTCGCGGGCAAGGAAGCTGCCGGGCAGAACGATGACATTATAGTGTTCGAACAAGCCGCGCGCGAAATCGGTGTCGGCGATCGGCGTCCTTGCCCACAGATAGAAGCTTGCGTCGGGCATGGCGGTGGCGAGCACTTCGGCGATCAGCGGCGTGCAGGCCGCGAATTTCTCGCGGTACTGGTTGCGGTTGTCGAGTACATGCGCCTCGTCGTTCCAGGCGGCAACGGAAGCGGTCTGCACCGGCGGGGGCATTGCGCAACCGTGGTAAGTGCGGTAGAGGAGGAATCTTTTCAGGATCGCGGCGTCGCCAGCGACGAAGCCGGAACGCATGCCCGGCACGTTGGAGCGCTTGGACAGGCTGGAAAACATCACCAGCCGCTCGTTGCTACGGCCGAGCAGCTGCGCCGCCTGGAGGGAGCCGATCGGCCGGTTGGCCTCGTCGAAAAAAATTTCCGAATAGCACTCGTCGGAGGCGATGATGAAGCCGTACTTGTCGGACAGCGCGAACAGGGCCCGCCAGTCGTCGAGCGAAAACACCTTGCCGGTCGGATTGCCCGGCGAGCAGACATAGAACAACTGGACGCGCGCCCATTCCGCTTCGGACAGGGCGCCGTAGTCGAAGGCGAAATCGTTTTCCGGCAGCGTGTTGAGGAAGCGTGGTTCGGCCCCGGCCAGATAGGCGGCGCCTTCGTAGATCTGATAGAACGGATTCGGGCTGACGACCAGCGGCACATGACCCCGGCCGGGGTCGATCACCGTCTGGGCGAAGGAGAATAGTGCCTCGCGCGAGCCGTTGACCGGAAGAATCTCGCTTTCCGCGTCGAGTTCCAGTCCGTAGCGGCGCTGGCACCAGGCGGCGATGGCCTGGCGCAGGGCCGGAATGCCCTGCGTCGTCGGATAGTTGGCCAGGCCCGTCAGACCGCCGGCCAGCGCTTCCATGATGAAGGGGGGCGTCGGGTGTTGCGGCTCGCCGATGGAAAGCTTGATCTCCTTGTATTGCGGGTCCGGCGTGACGCCGGCGAAGAGGGCGCGCAGCTTCTCGAAGGGGTAGGGGTGGAGTTGGCCGAGGTGCGGATTCACGATCGAAGTGGAGTAAGTGCAGAATAGCGATTATCGCTGAAAACTTTTGGGCTGCCTTGTGAACAATCACGCCTTGGTCACTGTTCTTGCCATTCCGCTGTTGCTCGCGGCCTGTTCCGTCGGCTATCAGGCACGCGGCAGCCTGAGCGACGTGCCGGGCGAGATGCGCGGCAAGGGCTATCCGGGCAATTCCGGTGGCGGGAGGTTTGCGCTCGACGATCGTGAAGGCCGTCTGACTTGCGATGGCCAGACTCTGCCGCCGTTGATCTCGCCGAATCCGGGCAGTTGTGCCGGCGAAGCCGGCGCCGGAGTCGTGCGTTGCAGCGACGGCCGGGAGATTCCGCTGCGCTGGGAGGCGATCACCTGCCGTTCCTGGAAGGGTAGTGGCGTCGATGCGAACGGAAACCGGCTGGAGTTTCGCGTCGAGCGCCGCTAACAGGTTGAAGTGCAGACTTTATCTGACAGATGGCGTCAACTCAGATAACGACCGACAGGCAAGAAGCGACCCAAAGGCGATGGTGGGGCGGCGAGAAAGTGGGCGGTCAGGAACGCTCAAGCCCAGGTGCGGTGCACGACCTCATCGCACATCGTCCAAAGGAACGAAGGGTTTGCCCACACTTGCTGCACGGACTTCGTTTAGGGGGCCTACGAAGGCGGCATGAGCCAGTTGCGGGCGTCTATGATAAACGCGCGCGTACCCGGCGGAAAAACTGGCGGGAAGTTACGGTTGACGATGGGTGGAAGGTGCGGAGATACTTCGGGGAAGGTGGTTGAATTTCCTATCCTTCTTGATGCCGTATCCATCAGAGGATCCAACCCATGCAGGGTGGTTCCTTCCTGATTGATGACTGTTTTATCGCTGTGCCACAATTCCTCAGCAATTAAGGAGTGAGGCATCCATCGCATCTATCCGTCGTTTGGGTGTCCTTCGCCCGTGCCATACTTGCTCTCATGTGGTTGAATTTCCTATCCGTGCAGCAAATGCTCGAACAGTTTCTGGCGCCGATTGGCCGCTGGCTTGGGTCCGGCCTGCTTGGCTACGCCTTGACCTTCCTGGCCGTGCTGGCCGTGGTGGTGGGCGTGCTGGCTTTTGCCCGGCGTGCGGACGACACGGCGCGCCATGCGCAGAGGCCCGTCGCGCCGGCGTCGCTGCCGGCCGCCACAGCCGAGGCGGCGCCCCCGCCAGCGAGGCCTGAGCCACCGCCGCCACGGCTTCCTGCGGTGTCGCGGGCACCCGACACCGCCCAGCCGCTGGCCGTGCTGGTGGCCGACGACTCTGCAGTGGCCCGCGCCAAGCTGCGCAAGTTGCTGGAAGGCGCCGGCTTCGTGGTCGACGTGGCCAACGACGGCGAACAGGCGCTCGATCTGCTCTCGCGCAAGTCCTACGCCGTGCTCATCACCGACCTGGAGATGCCGGTACTCGACGGCTTCCAGGTCATCGCCCACGTGCAGGGCAGCCTCGAAACCGAGGACCTGCCGATCATCGCCATCACCGGTCACGAGGAACTCAGCGCCCGCGTCAACGACTGCCAAGGCCTGTACGGCATCTTCAAGAAGCCCTGGAATGACCGCGAACTGCTCAAGCGCGTGGCCACGGTGGCGCAGCTGCGCGGCGCGACCACCGGCGGCTAGGTCCGCCCCAGCCGTCGGCTCAGCACCAGCGCCAGCGAGAGCCCGGTGCGCGAGCCCGAGGCCACAACCGCCGCGGACGTGCCGGCCACCACCACGCGGCAGCCTTCGGAGCCCAGATCGACGATCCAGTCGGCCTCGGCGATGAGGTCCAGGTCGTGCTCGATGACGACCACGCTATGGCCGCCGTCCACCAACCGGTGCAGCACGCGGATCAGCTTCTCCACATCCGCCATGTGCGGGCCCACTGTCGTCTCGTCCAGCACATACAGCGTGTGCGGTGCCTTGTTGCCGCGGCGCGTGATGTCGTCGCGCACAAATGAGGTTCAGCGTTGCCTGAAGGCTCGATCAGGCGAATTGCAGGGCGGTTTCAAGTCTGAAGTGCAACACTGGATTGCAAGCACATGATTTCGCGAGCGAAGACCTCGGCAGGCGCTTGGCCGCCTGCGCCATGACGAACGCGCCGCCCGCGTCGGCTTCGGGCGGGCCGGCTTTGCCATCGGCGAGACCGGCGCCTGGGTCGGCGACTGGCGTTTCGCGCAGCACGCCGGCGGCTATCGGGCCGAGGTCCGCAGCAGGGAATTCGGGTATGCCCTGAATCTCGTTCCCGACGGGCCGCCGCTCCTCAACGGCGAGGCCGGGTACAGCACCAAGGCGCGCGACCCGCGTCATGCCAGCTACTACTACAGCCGCCCCCAACTCACGGTCGACGGCAGTGTGACGCTCGCCGGCAAGTCACAGAGCGTGACCGGCCGCGCCTGGCTCGATCACGAATGGTCAAGCGAACTGCTGCCCGACGAAGCGCAGGGCTGGGACTGGATCGGCGTCAATCTCGATGACGGCAGCGCGCTGATGGCATTCCGCCTGCGCGATCCCCACAACCAGGCGCTATGGTCGGCTGCCAGCGTCCGCCAGGGCAATGGCAACGCCGAGATCCTGCCGGCGGAGGCGGTCGTTTTCGAACCCCTGCGCCACTGGCAATCGCCGCGCACCGGCATCACCTACCCGGTCGAATGGCGTGTCCGCCTCGGCCGGCGCGAACTCCTGCTGCGGCCACTGATGTCTGTCCTGATGATGCCGCAAGACGCGCCTCCAGGAACGGGATGTATGAACACACCTCAGGCAGCGGGTTAGCGGTGATCTGTTTCAGGAAAGCAATAGAGTCGGCCAAATCATCAGCAGTGGCGCCCTTGGCTGCACCATGTGATGAAATGTCCTCTGCCAGGATCGTCAGGAACACAAGCGCTGAACCTTCCGGCGGGCTCTGGCGGAGGACATAAGGTTTTCTGAGAACATCCAGGCCACCTTGGGCTTGTGCCAGGGCACCCTCCAGATTTCCGCGTGCCAACAACCGATTGGCACGGACCATAGCGGCCCGTGCACGAATAACCGCAACCATACTCCTGGCGGAATCAACGAGACGCATAGCGTCCAGCGACCGAAGGGAGCGAGGTCGACCGCCGGGTTATGCATCATTGTGACCGACCGTGCGATTTACAAATACCAAGCGCTTCCGTGCCATACCAGAGATAAGCGACAACAAACATGGCTCGTTGGATCAAGCCGCCGCTTCCAACGAAGACAGCCGAAACTATGGGCATAGTTGCTGCAGCGACCAAGGCGAGAACGTCCAGTGCGCGGTTCAGTAGTTCCGCGCGCGTTCGCCGAACAAACCTAGCGACAACGCCAAAGCAAAATGCGAACCCCATCCCCGTTGCGGTAACTGAGTGCAAGAAGTCCTCAAGCGCGTCAAAGGGAACGCCTGCAATCCACGGTTTGTGGGAAAACGCGGCGGTTCCGATCATGGAGGCCGCAAACGTACCGGCAGTAAGCGAAAGCCCCCTCGCCCGGAGGGCGCTCGGCAGCCCAACAGGAGAATGCTGCGGTCGACCAGTTCAAAGGCTTAAAAAGCAAAATGGCGCAGATCACCCGGCACCATTTTTTGCCGGAAATCGGGCGGGAAGTGGGTTTTTCTACAGCGTCAACGTAAAAGTCACCGGCGCTGCGCGGCTTTATCGCGCAGCGTCCGTGTGGACTGCCGGGTTAGACATTGCTTGCAACGCGGCGAATCTTATTCGGGTATATGGCATGCTGCCTCAATGTTGTTTCCCTCGGGGTCGATAACGAACGCGCCGTAATAATTGGGATGGTAATGAGGGCGCAAACCTGGGGCACCGTAATCCTTGCCACCTGCAGCAATAGCAGCTTGATAAAACGCATCAACCTGCGCTCGATTCTCGGCTCTCCAGCAAAGATGGCAACTCGTTGTGGCGGGAGCTCCTCCGTAAGGTGAGGTGCCGTCCACAAACCAAACATCAACCTTTTTTCCATCAGGTTCTGTTGCATCTGGGTGAGAGAAACCAAGCATATTCATTCCATCGTGACTTCCTTCTAAGTTCAGGCTATAGCCCAATGGAGCCAAGGTTGCGCTGTAGAACGCTTTGGTGCGAGCAATATCACTTACACGAAAGGTCATGTGATCAAGCATTGTGTTTTCCTCAAAAGGTAGGGTGGGGTGAAAAAAATGTCTAACTTTGTTATCGGGAGCAGTTTTGCTGCATAACTCCGACGCTTGCTCCCTAACTCGGCGTCGTCAATTGCACCAAGAGCGACTTGCAGCGCGGCTTTCCGGCAACTATACTGTAATTTTACACAGTATTAAATAATCGTGAAAAGCAGCACTGCCCCGTTGCCCCCTCTTCAGTCCGTGAAAGTGCTCGATCAACTGCGCGAGCGCATTCGCTATTTGCACTACAGCATACGCACAGAGGATTCCTATGTCTATTGGGTACGAGCGTTCATCCGATTTCATGGCCTTCGGCATCCGGCTACGATGGGCGGCACCGAGGTGGAAGCATTTCTGTCCTGGCTGGCCAGTACGCGTAATGTGGCAGCATCGACGCACAAGCAAGCACTTTCGGCCTTGTTGTTCTTTTTCGGTAAAGTGCTCGGTGTCGATTTGCCATGGATGAAGGAGATTGGGCGGCCGCGCACGAAGATACGCCTCCCCATCGTTCTGTCTCCCGATGAAGTTGCGCGGATTCTTTGCGTTCTGAAGGGCGAGCATCGGCTGTTTGCCCAGTTGCTGTATGGCACGGGGATGCGAATCAATGAGGGCTTGCAGCTTCGGGTGAAGGATGTGGACTTCGGCCTCAGCACGATCATTGTGCGCGAGGGCAAGGGCGGAAAGGATCGCGCAGTCATGTTGCCGCAACGCCTTGTGACAGGGCTACGGGAGCAACTGGCGCGGGCGCGGGTGCTGTGGAGTGCCGATCAGGAGGCTGGGCGCGGTGGCGTGGCGATGCCGGATGGCGGCCGGGGGGTACATAGTCCTGTGGACTCGTTGCCTGAGGTTTGACCCTCGGTGTCGCAGAGTCTATTTGCTCGTCTGGCCGGACTGAGACACTCAGCCTGACACATGATGTCAGGTCAAGTCTCGCCTTCCACAGTCAATACGGCGTGCGGTCGGGATTGCTGGCCCAGCGTTGCAGGGGCACCAGCGCATCGGGCATCGGGCGGTGTTCCATGACCATGCGGCGCGCCTCGAAGTGGCGGTTGAGTTCGCTGTACAGGTCGTCGTCGCAGAAGCCGATGGCGGCGGCCTCGGCCCGACTGTTGGCGAAGACGACGCGCTCGATGCGCGTCCAGTAGGCGGCCGCGAGGCACATCGGGCAGGGTTCGCTGGAAGCGTAGAGCGTGGAATTGGGCAGGTGGAAGCGGTCGACCGCGGCACAGGCGGTGCGGATCGCGCAGATTTCTGCATGTGCCGTCGGGTCGCGGCTGACGACAACCCGGTTCCAGCCCTCGCCGATGACCTTTCCGTCGCAGACGATGACCGCACCGAACGGGCCGCCTTGACCGAGTTCGCTCCCCTTTTGCGCCAGTTCGATGGCGCGGGTGAGAAATTGATCGTCGGCGTTCATTCAGCCACCGGTGCCGGACTCGCTGTCGAATATGCTCAGGTCGACGCGCGGTGCCGGCTGCCAGCCCGGTTGGCGGTGTTCGGCGACGACATTGGTGAAAATGCCGCCACGGACATAGAACTTCGCGGTGAGGCGCATGAAGCGCGGGGCGGTGGCGGCGACCAGGTCGTCGAGAATGCGGTTGGTGACGGCCTCGTGGAATGCGCCCTCGTTGCGGTAAGACCAGATGTAGAGCTTGAGGCTCTTCAGTTCGACGCAGAGATGGTCGGGGATGTAATCGAGAAGCAGCGTCGCGAAGTCGGGCTGGCCGGTCTTCGGGCACAGGCAGGTGAATTCGGGAATCTGCATGTGAATGTGGAAATCGCGATCGACTGCGGGATTCGGGAAGGTTTCGAGACTTTTCGTCGGCTGGCTGGACATGCTTGGATTCATCGAAATGGAGTGGATGCTATTATACGGCCCCCATCAAGGCAGGCCATTCCTGCGCCTGCCGTCATCCCATGCGCCTGACCAGACTCAAACTCGCCGGCTTCAAGTCCTTCGTCGATCCGACCGCGGTTGCCCTGCCTGGGCAATTGGTCGGCGTCGTCGGGCCGAATGGCTGCGGCAAATCGAACATCATGGACGCCGTGCGCTGGGTGCTGGGCGAGTCGAAGGCCTCGGAGCTGCGCGGCGAGTCGATGCAGGACGTCATCTTCAACGGGACGACGAGCCGCAAGTCGGTCTCGCGCGCTTCGGTCGAGCTGATTTTCGACAACCTGCTTGGGCGCGCGCTCGGACAGTGGTCGCACTATGCCGAACTGTCGGTCAAGCGGGTGCTGACCCGCCAGGGGCAATCCGACTACTTCATCAACAATCTGAAAGTGCGGCGCAAGGATATCACCGACCTCTTCCTTGGCACGGGGCTTGGGCCGCGCGCCTACGCGATCATCGGCCAGGGAATGATCACCCGCATCATCGAAGCGCGACCGGACGACCTGCGGGTCTTCCTCGAGGAGGCGGCCGGAGTCACGCGCTACAAGGAGCGGCGCAAGGAAACCCAGGGAAGGCTTGAGGATACGCGTGAAAACCTGACGCGGGTCGAGGATATCCGCCTCGAACTCGGCAGCCAGATGGAGAAGCTGGAAGCGCAGGCCGAAGTCGCGCGTTGCTACCAGTTGTTGAATGAACAACTGGCGCAGAGCCAGCAGGTGCTGTGGCTGGTCAGGAAGCGTGAAGCCGAGGGCGAGCGGCAGAGAGTGGCGCTCGACGTCGAGCGCGCGATGACCGATCTTGAGGCACAGAATGCGGCGCTGCGCGAAACCGAGGCGCGCGCCGAGGAAACCCGCGAGGCGCACTTTGCCGCGGGCGATGCGCTGCACCAGGCGCAGGGCGACATGTACGCGGCCAATGCCGAAGTGGCAGGCCTCGAGGCCGAGATCCGCCATCGCTGCGAGTCGCGCAATCAGCTTGAAGCACGCCTGTTCCAGCTCGAAGACGAGTTGGCGCACTGGAGCCGGACGGCAGAGAAGCTTGCGGTCGACCGCCAGAAATGGGAGGAATTGCAGGAGGCTACCCGCCTGCGCGTCGCCGAGGCTGACGAGCGCCTGCGCCAGCAGATGAACATCGCGCCGCAGGTCGAGGAAAGCCATGCCCAGGCCCGGGACGAGCTGCAGCGCCTGCGGACCCGGACGAGCAACGGCGAGCAGCGTCTCGAAGTCGAGCTGACCAACAAGGGGCATGCCCAGCGCGCCTTGCAGTCAATTGCCCAGCGCCGCGAGCGGCTGCGCGAGGAGGGTGGTGGCCAGGATGCGCCGGATGCGCTGGATCTCGCCGAAAAGGAAGAGGAGCTGGCGTTGCTGCGCGAGGAACTGGCCGGCGATCAGGATCATTTGCTGCAGTTGCAGCAGGAATTGCCGCAACTCGAAGCGACCCGTCGCCAGGTCCAGGAAGAATTGCAGTGCTGCGAGCGTGAACTGGCCGCCGGCCAGGCACGGCGGGCGGCGCTCGAGCAGATGCAGGCGCGGGCCCGGGAGACGGGCGAATTGCCGGAATGGCTGCGCCGCCACGGACTCGAAGACGCACCCGCGCTGTGGCAGCAGATTCATGTCGATGCCGGCTGGGAGGATGCCGTCGAGGCGGTGCTGCGCGAGCGGCTGAACGCCATTCCCTGCAACGACCCGGCCAAGCTGGACGAATGGCTGCACGACCGGCCCGCTGCCCGGCTCGCCGTGACCCTGCTGGCCGATGTGGCGAACGGCGAGCGCGAGGGGCGGCTGAGCGAGCGTGTGCGCAGCGACAACCCGGCACTTGCCGCCGCTCTCGCCGACTGGCTGGCTCCGGTACTCACCGCCGACAGCCTCGATGCGGCGCTGGCGCGTCGTGCCGGGTTGCCCTCGGGGGCAATGCTGGTGACCGCTGGTGGCGACGTGCTGACCCGTGCCAGCGTCACCTTCTTCGCGCCGGACAAGGGCGAGCACGGCCTCCTCGAACGCCAGCGCGAGATCGAGTCGCTCGGCGCCGGCATCGCCGTGGCCGAGGAACAGGCCGCAGCCGTACGCGAGCGACTTGGCGTGCTCGACGAGCAGCTCTCCGACAAGCAGGAGGAAATGGGCGAAACCCGCCAGTACGTGACCGACCGCCAGCAGCGCGTGCATGCGGTGCAACTCGAGGTGCTCAGGCTTGGCCAGGCCCTCGAGCGCCACCGCGAACTGAAGGAGCGCATGCAGGAGCAGTTGGCGGAACTGGCTGCCGAGGACGAGGCCGAGCGTGAGCGCGACCTGGCCGCCGACGACAAGATCGCCGAGGTGCGCGAGGGTCTGGCCCGTATCCGTGTCCTGGTCGCCGGCGCCCAGTCACGGCTCGACGAAGCCGAGCGCGCCGTGCGCGCCGAGCGCGAGCGCAATGCCGATCTCGACCGCGCCTTGCGCGAGGCGCAGTTCTCGTTGCGCGAATCCGCGGGCAAGCTGCAGGACATCTTCGCCCAGCAGGCGCTGGCGCAGCGTGAACTGGGCCGCATCGAGAACGACCGCGCGCAATGTGCCGAGCAGGTGGAGGCGGCACCTGCCGACGTCATGGAAGAAAGCCTGCAGTTGGCACTGGCAACCCGGCAGGAAAAGGAAAGGGCGCTGGCGCAGTGTCGCGACTCCCTGGAGTCGGCAACGAGTGCGCTGCGCGCGCTGGAAGAGCAGCGGCTGCGGATAGAGCAGGGACTGGAGCCGCTGCGGGCACGTATCGGCGACCTCAGGCTCCGGGAACAGGCGGTGGCGCTCAATGTCGAGCAGTTGGCGCAGCAATTGCTGGAAGCCGGTGCCGACGAGTCGATCCTGCAGCAGGAGCTCGGCAAGGCCCGCCCGGCCGGCTTGCAGGCCGAGATTGCCCGGCTCGCCAATGCCATCGCCGAACTGGGGGCGGTTAACCTCGCGGCGCTGGAAGAACTGGACACGGCGAGCGAGCGCAAGGGTTACCTCGACATGCAGGCGGCCGACCTCAACGAGGCGATGGAGACGCTGGAAAACGCCATCCGCCGGATCGACCGCGAAACGCGCGACCTGCTGCAAAACACCTTCGATACGGTCAACGGCCATTTCGGGCAACTTTTTCCGGAACTGTTCGGTGGCGGTCGCGCCGAGCTGGTGATGACCGGCGAGGAAATTCTCGATGCCGGCGTTCAGGTCGTCGCCCAGCCACCGGGCAAGAAGAACTCGACCATCCATCTGCTCTCGGGTGGCGAAAAGGCGCTGACGGCGATTGCGCTGGTCTTCTCGATGTTCCAGCTCAATCCGGCACCGTTCTGTCTGCTCGACGAGGTCGATGCGCCGCTTGACGACAGCAATACCGAGCGTTTCTGCGCCATGGTCAAGAAAATGTCGGCGAACACGCAGTTCCTGTTTATTTCCCATAATAAAATCTCGATGGAAATGGCCGAGCAGCTGGTCGGCGTTACCATGCAGGAATCCGGCGTTTCGCGCGTCGTCGAAGTGGATATTGAAGAAGCCTTGAAGATGAGGGATGTGGCGTAGGGGCGTGTTCAGGAAGAGACTGAAATGACCGAACTCCAGATGGGACTGATTGGCCTGGGCGCGGCGGCGGTGGCCGGCGTCCTCGGCTACAACAAGTGGCAGGAATACCGTCACCGCAAGCTTGCGGAAGCTGTTCTCAGGCCGCAGCACGATGATGTTCTGCTCGGCGCTGCCGCGCAGGCCGCACAAGCCGGCCGCAGCGAACCGGAGCTGGGCGCCGAGGCGCCGGTTGCGGCGATGGAACGCCGGGAACCGGTGCTGGCCGACGGGCGGCTGGCCGGAGAAGCCGGCGAGCCGGTGGCCGCGGAAGGCAGCAGCGAAAGCATGGCACAGACCGGCGGGACGGACGCGGTTTCGGCCGCCGCGCCGGGCGGCCCAGCGGAAGTGCCCGAGCTCCCCGCAGGGCTGGTTCCCGGGTTCCTGCTCGATCCCCGCCTGGAATTCATCGTGGCGATGGAACTGGTCGATCCGGTGCCGGCGGTACAGATACTTCATTCGCAACACGAGTCCTTGCAACGCGTAAGCAAGCCGATTCACTGGGTGCACTTCAACGAGCGCACCCGCGAGTGGGAGCGCATCGTCCCGGACAGCGAAACGCCGGTGCGTCGCTTGCGCGTCGGTCTGCAGCTTGTCGATCGCATGGGGCCGGTTTCCGGGGCCGATCTCGCGACCTTCACGGGTGCCATGCAGCAACTGGCCGACGAGTTGCTGGCGGTGGCCGACATGCCGGCCAGTCGCCTTCTCGATCAGGCTGCCGAGATCGATCGTTTCTGTGCTGCGGTCGACCTCGAAATCGGCGTCAATCTGGTTAGCCGCGGAGTGCCCTTCTCCGGCACCAAGATCCGTGCGCTGGCCGAAGCGGCCGGGATGATGCTGGGCGACAAAGGTGCCTTCAAGCGCTGCGACGATGACGGCCGGACCCAATTTACGCTGCAGAATTTCGAAGCGACCCGCTTCTCGGCGGAATCGATCCGCAACATGACGACGCATGGCTTGACCTTCGTTCTCGACGTGCCGCGCGTCGCCCACGGGGAGCGCGTCTTTCAGCAAATGGTCGAACTCGCCAAGCGCTGTGCCGATACCCTGCAGGGAACGCTGGTCGACGACAACCGGCAGCCGCTGAACGAGGTGCAACTCGATCACATCCGGCGCGAATTCATCGGCAAGCCGCAAGCGACGATGGCCAGTTACGGTTTGCCCGCAGGATCGGCACAAGCGTTGCGCCTGTTCTCCTGATGGTTGCGCCGGCACCCGCCGCCGAGCGCGCCCGGGAGCTGCGCACCGAGATCGAGCGCCACAATCACGCCTACTACGTCCTCGACGCGCCGACCGTTCCTGACGCCGAGTACGACCGGCTGTTCCGCGAACTGGAGGGACTGGAGGCGCACTACCCGGAACTGCTGACCCCCGACTCGCCGACCCGGCGGGTCGGTGGACCGCCGCTCAGGGAGTTTCCGCCCTGCGTCCATGGCGTACCAATGCTGTCGCTGAACAACGCCTTCGACCCGGTCGAGGTTGCAGCCTTCGACCAGCGTGTCCACGACGGGCTGGACTCGACCGTCGCGGTCGACTACGCGGTTGAGCCGAAATTCGACGGTCTGGCGATCAGCCTGACCTACGAGAACGGCCTGTTCACCCGCGGTGCAACGCGCGGCGACGGGACGACCGGCGAGGAAGTCACCCCCAATTTGCGGACCTTGCGTTGCATTCCGCTGCGCCTGGCCGGCAGCGGCTGGCCGGCGGTCATCGAGATTCGCGGCGAGGTGTTGATGTTCAAGGATGCTTTCGCCCAGCTAAATGCCCGCCAGCGCGCACGCGGCGAGAAGGAGTTCGCCAATCCCCGCAATGCGGCCGCCGGCAGCCTGCGCCAACTCGATTCGCGGATCACCGCTGCCCGCCCGCTGTCGTTCTTCGCTTACGGAGTCGGGGCTGGCGGTGAGGCCCTGGCGGTGACGACCCACGGCGAATTGATGGACCTGCTCGCCGCCTGGGGCCTTCCGGTGGCGACGGAACGCCGGGTGGTGCCGGGCGCCGAGGGCCTGCTCGCCTACTTTTCCGAGATGGGCGCGAAACGGCCCGCCTTGCCGTATGACATCGACGGTGTGGTGTACAAGGTCAATCGATTGGCGGATCAGATGCAACTGGGTTTCGTCTCGCGCGCCCCGCGCTTTGCCGTCGCCCACAAGTTCCCGGCCGAAGAGGCGCTGACCGAGGTGCTCGGCATCGACGTTCAGGTCGGTCGCACCGGGGCGATCACGCCGGTGGCCCGGCTCAGGCCGGTGTTCGTCGGCGGCGTTACGGTGACCAACGCGACGCTGCACAACGAGGATGAAGTCCGGCGCAAGGATGTGCGGGTCGGCGACGCGGTGATTGTCCGCCGTGCCGGCGATGTCATCCCGGAGATTGTCGCCATCGTCCCGGAGCGACGGCCGATGCGCGACCTGTTCAGCAGTGAGCCGCTGCATCCGCCTTTCGAATTGCCGATAATCTGCCCGGAATGCGGGTCGACCGTGATCAGGGGGGAGGACGAGGCGATCGCCCGCTGCAGCGGCGGACTCTACTGTCCGGCGCAGCGCAAGCAGGCGCTGCTGCATTTTGCGGCGCGGCGCGCGCTGGACATCGAGGGCCTTGGCGACAAGCTGGTCGAGCAGCTTGTCGATGCCGGGGTGGTTCATTCGCCCGCCGACATCTACGCGCTGACGTGCGAGACGCTGGCCGGCCTTGAGCGCATGGGCGACAAATCGGCGCAGAAACTGGTGGCGGCGATTGCGAAGAGTCGGCAGACAACGCTCGCCCGCTTCATCTTTGCGCTCGGCATCCGCAATGTCGGTGAAGCGACGGCACGCGATCTGGCCCACCATTTTGGCAGCCTCGAGGCGTTCCTCGCGGCCGATGATGCCGCCTTGCAGCAGGTGCCGGACGTCGGGCCGGTGGTTGCCGCGAGCATTGCCGCCTTCGTGGGCGAGCGGCACAACCGTGAAATCATCGCCCGCCTGCGGGCGGCGGGTCTGGTCTGGGCGGAAGGACCGCTGGCAGAGTCAGGGCCGCGCGTTTTTTCGGACAAGACGCTGGTGTTGACCGGCTCGCTGCCATCGCTCAAGCGCGACCAGGCCAAGGCGCTGATCGAGGCCGCCGGCGGCAAGGTGGCCGGTGCGGTATCGCAAAAGACCGATTTTGTGGTTGCCGGCGAGGACGCCGGCACCAAGCTGGAAAATGCCCGCAAACTGGGCATTCGGGTCATCGATGAGGCAGAATTACTGAAATTGCTCGACAAGGGAGTGGAAGAATGAAAAAAGTCAGGAAAGCAGTTTTTCCGGTCGCCGGTTTGGGCACGCGCTTTCTGCCGGCAACAAAGGCCAGCCCCAAGGAAATGTTGCCGATCGTCGATAAGCCGCTGATCCAGTATGCAGTCGAGGAGGCGGTCGCGGCGGGCATCACCGACATGGTCTTCGTGACGGGTCGCTCAAAGCGGGCGATCGAGGACCACTTCGACAAGGCTTACGAACTGGAATCCGAGCTGGAGATGCGCGGCAAGAGCGAACTTCTCGAGTTCGTGCGCAACATGATTCCCAAGAACATCAACTGCATCTACATCCGCCAGGCGGAAGCGCTCGGCCTTGGACATGCCGTACTGTGCGCCAAGCCGGTGATCGGCGACGAGCCGTTCGCGGTGCTGCTTGCCGACGATTTGCTCGACGGTGACCCGCCAGTGATGAAACAAATGACCGACACCTACGATTACTATCGCTGCTCGGTTCTCGGCGTGCAGGACGTGCCGCGCGCCGACACCGGGAGCTACGGCATCGTCGACGCGAGTCGGGTGGCGGAGCGGCTGGAGCAGATCAATGCCATCGTCGAGAAGCCCAAGCCCGAAGTAGCGCCATCGACGCTGGCTGTCGTCGGCCGCTACATCCTTACGCCCCGCATCTTTCATCATCTCGAGATGATCAAGGCCGGTTCCGGCGGCGAGATCCAGCTCACCGACGGCATCGCCTCGCTGCTCAGCGAAGAGCAGGTGCTGGCCTACAGGTATTCCGGCGCCCGCTACGACTGCGGCGCGAAGCTCGGCTATCTGCAGGCGAGTGTCGTTTTCGGCCGCCGCCATCCGGAAGTCGGGGCGGCGTTCGATGCCTACCTGAAGTCGCTGGAGGTCTGAATGGATAACAGCAAGGTGCGCGCACTGCTGGCAGATGCCGAACTGATTCACTCCGCAGCAACCGTCCAGGCGGCCTTGGACGCGGTGGCAGAGCGAATCCGTATCCAACTGGCCGAGCGGAATCCGCTGCTCTTGTGCGTGATGACAGGGGGTGTGGTCTTCTGCGGTCAACTGCTGCCGAAGCTCGATTTTCCACTCGACTTCGATTATCTGCACGCGACGCGTTACGGCCCGGAGACGCAGGGTGGCAAGATTTCCTGGCGCAGCGCGCCGTGGATTCCGGTCAAGGACCGGACTGTCCTTGTCGTCGACGACATCCTCGACGAAGGGGTCACGCTGGCGGCGGTCAAGGAGAGCCTCAAGCGACTCGGTGCCGCCGAGGTCCTGCTGGCGGTGTTTGTTGACAAGCTGAACGGCAGGAGCAAGCCGGTTTCGGCCGATTTTGTCGGGTTGACCGTGCCGGACCGCTTCGTCTTCGGCTTCGGCATGGATATCCATGGCGCCTGGCGCAATCTGCCGGCTATCTATGCGGTCAGGGAAGAGAGCATTTGAGCGGCGCCAGCGTCAGCGAGTTTCTCGCCTACTGGAGGAATGAAGGCGAGGCTTATGCGCAGCGCGGTGATTATGCGTGGATGGCCGGACTGGTGCCCGGCGGGCGCGTGCTCGAAATCGGCTGCGGGCCCGGTTTCGGCACCGCGGCGCTGGTCACCCGTGGCTTGGCGGTATTGGCTATCGACACGCTGCCGGAATGCCTGGCAGCCAGCGCCGCGCGCCTGGGCGAGGCGGCCGGCGGGGTGAAGCTGATGCAGGCCGATGTGACGGCGCTGACGAACGAACAACTGGCGACAATCGAGGCATTTGCCCCCGATGTCGTCGTCTGCTGGCTGATGGGCGCACCCGCCGCGATAACCGGGGCGGCAGCGAGTGACGGGGGAAAGGCGGTGGCGGCCTATCGTGAGGCCGTCCATCGCCACGTCGCGGAGTTGGCGGCGAAGCTGCCTATGGTGCGCGCCCTGCATCTTGTCGACCGCACTGCAATTGCCTGGCAGGCCAAGGACATCGGACGCGACACGCTGTTGCGCTATCATCTGGGTACGACGCTGCGCGACCTGCCATTCGTTGCCCTACGGTGCAATGCGCTGTACCGGAAACTCGAAGGCAACGGGCTGGGCGACGCCCGCATCCGCCGCGCGTATCCGGGGGTGCCCGGGGTCGTGCCGACTCTGGCCTCGCTGCTGGCCGAAAGGAAGAGCTGAATGCTGGCAATCATCGGTGGCAGCGGGCTGACCATGCTGTCGAACCTCGATGTCTCGCATCGCGAGGTGGTCCGCACGCCTTATGGCGAACCCTCCGGCGCCGTGGTGTTCGGTCAGATCTGCGGCCAGCCGGCAATGTTCCTGCCGCGTCATGGCTATGGGCATACGATCCCGCCACATTTGGTCAATTACCGGGCCAACCTGTGGGCGTTGCATCACCACCGGGCGACGGGCATCATTTCGGTGGCCTCGGTCGGCGGTATTCGGGCCGACCTGCAGCCGGGCGAAATCGTTATTCCCGACCAGATCATCGACTACACGTCGGGGCGCAAGGGAACCTTCTTCGAGGGTAACGGGTCGGCAGTGACCCATGTCGACTTCACCGAACCCTATGACCGCGAACTGCGGCGACGGATCGCCGAGGCCGGCGCCGCGCTGGGCATCGCGATGAAGAGCGGCGGCGTCTATGCGGCGACGCAGGGGCCGCGACTGGAAACCGCGGCCGAGATCAACCGGCTCGAGCGCGACGGTTGCGACCTGGTCGGCATGACCGGAATGCCCGAGGCGGTGCTGGCCCGCGAACTCGGACTGCCCTATGCGGCGATCAGTGTCGTCGCCAACCATGCTGCGGGGCGCGGCAGCAGCGCCAATGGCATCCGCTTCGAGAGCCTGGACAGTGTCCTCCAGGAGGCCATGGGCCGTGTCCGGGCAGTGATCGAGGAACTGGTGGGCTGCCAGAATGGCAGCTTGCCGACCGTAACCTCCGGCTAGACCTTCAGCCGTTCCATCATCTCGGTTTCGAGTTGGATGCGGCGCCTGCTTATGCGAAGGTCGCCGCCGCTGATCAGGAAGACGTCCTCCACGCGTTCGCCGAGCGTCGAAATCTTGGCGGTGTGCAGGTTGGCCCCATGCTCGGCGAGGGTAGTCGCGATTGTGTAGAGGAGTCCGGGGCGGTCGGCGGCGGTCAGCGTCAGGACATAGTTGGTGCCCCTGTCGTCGGGTTCGATGCTGGCCTCAGGCTTGATCGGAAAGTTCCTGACCTGACGCGACAGACGGCCTGCAGACGGGGCTTCCGGCGGAGTCTGGCGGTACAGGCGGTCGGTAAGCTCGTGCTCGATGTAGGAAATCATCTCGCGGTCGTTGTGCTGCTCGGCGACGTCGAGCAGGACAAAGCTGTCGAGCGCGTAGCCGTGGGACGTCGTGTGAATCTTGGCGTCGACGATGCTGTAGCCAGAGCGGGCGAAGAAGGCCACGATGCGGACGAACAGGTCGGGCTGGTCCTTGGTATAGACAAACACCTGGAGGCCCTCGCCATCCTGATGGAGGCGCGCGCGCACGACCGGCTTGTCGATGAATATGCGGTAATGCAGCGAACGCGTGTGCCAGGCGATTTCTTCGGCCGAATGGCGCAGAAAATAGACGGTGTCCAGTTCTTTCCACAGGCGCTGGTGCACCGTGTCGGAGAGCGCGAAGAAACGCAGCAGGCGCATGGCATCGGCCTGCCGTTCGGCAATGATGCCCTGTGCCGCCGGCTGGCTGTCGCAGCCGAGATAATCCAGCGTCAGATGGTAGAGGTCGGCCAGCAACTTGCCTTTCCAGGTGTTCCACACCTTCGGGCTGGTGCCGCGAATGTCGGCGTGCGTCAGCAGGTAGAGAGCGGTCAGGTGGCGGACGTCGCCGACCAGACGGCCGAAGCCGGCAATGGCGTCGGGATTGGAAAGATCTTCTTTCTGGGCGACCTGCGACATGATCAGATGGTGGCGAACCAGCCAGACAATCAGTTCGGTGTCTGCGGCGGACAACCCGTGAGTTTCGCAGAAAGCTTGCGCATCGACTGTGCCGAGCTCCGAGTGATTGCCGCCGCGCCCCTTGGCAATGTCGTGAAAGATCGCCGCCACGTAGAGCAGCCAGGGGCGGTCGAACCCGACGATCGCGCGCGAGCAGATCGGGTATTCGTGCGCAAACTCGCTCATCGAAAAGCGCCGGATGTTCCGCACAACCTGCAGGATGTGCTGGTCTACCGTGTAGACATGGAACAGGTCGTGCTGCATCTGCCCGACGATGCGCCCGAAAGCTGGCAGATAGGTGCCAAGGATGTCGAGCTGGTTCATCCGGCGAAGTTCATGGATGATGCCGCGCCTGCCCTGGAGCAGTTTGAGGAAGGCGACACGGTTCGCGGGATCTGCCCGAAACTCCGGGGTGATCAAATCACGCGCTTGCCACAGGGCGCGCAGAGTACGGGCAGTCATGCCGTGTAGGTCGGAGTTTTCCTGCATGACCAGGAAGCTGTCGAAAATCAGCGCCGAATTGCCATCGAAGGCACCGTCGCTGCGGATGTCGAGCAGCCCGCCGACCGCCTGGAAATTCTCGTCGATTGGCTGGGGCATCTGCTCGTTTTCCGGTGCCAGCGCCGCGCCGATGTTCTGCAGCAAGATGGTGTTGGCCAGGGTGATACCCTTGGCATTGCGGTAGTAGCCCTGCATCAGTTGTTCCGAGGCGCGCTTGGCCGGGGTCGATTCGAGGCCGTACTGCGCCGCCAGCGTATTCTGGTAATCAAACAGCAGCCGGTCTTCGCGGCGCCCGGTCATCAGGTGCAGACGAATGCGCAGGTGTCGCAGGTACTCCTCGTAGCGCCGGGCATGCAGGCATTCCTCGCTGGTCAGGAAGCCGTGCTGCTCGAGGTCGGACCAGCTCTTGCCATAACCGGCGGCATTTGCCGTCCAGAAGATCGCCTGAAGGTCGCGCAATCCGCCCGGCGCCTCCTTGAAGTTGGGCTCCAGGCTGTACGGCGTCTCGTTGTAGCGCAGGTGTCGTTCCTGCTGCTCGAGCCGCTTGCGCTCGAAAAATACGAGGGGGTCGAGGTTGCCGCGCAACCGTTTCTCGAACGCGGAAAACAGTTCTTTGTTGCCGGTGAGCCGTCGGGCCTCGAGCAGGGCGGTCTGGACGGTGATGTCGCCGGCGGCGGCATCGAGGCATTCCTGGATCGTCCTTACGCTGTGGCCGATTTCAAGCCCGATGTCCCAGAAGTTGCCGACCAGCGTCTCCAGTTGTTCCTGCACGGTGGCCTCGGGCTCCTGCGGCAGCAGGATCAGCAGGTCGATGTCGGAAGCGGGATAGAGTTCGCCGCGCCCGTAGCCACCAACGGCGGCAAGCGTCAGCGAGGCCGGAAACTCGAGACTGATCCATAGTCGGGTGAGGACGTCATCGACCAGGTGGCAACGGTTCGCGAGCAGTGCCGCAGCATCGTTGGTTTGTGCATAGTCCGCGTTCAGAACCTCCTGCGCGGCCTTGACCTCGTTGCGCAGTGCCGCAACATCGATGCTCATCAGGTGATCCAGTCAGGCTTGGGGCGGCAGCCGGCCGAGAGTGTCAGGACTTCGTGGCCGGCGGCAGTGACCAGCACGGTGTGTTCCCATTGCGCGGAGAGGCTGTGGTCCTTCGTGACTATGGTCCAGCCGTCCGCCATTTCGCGGATGCCGGCTTTGCCGGCGTTGATCATCGGCTCGATGGTGAAGATCATGCCGGGTTCCATCAGTGGACCGGTGCCGACCTTGCCGTAGTGGGTCACCTGCGGATCTTCGTGGAACTTGGCGCCGATGCCGTGCCCGCAGTATTCCCGCACGACCGAGTAGCCGTTCTTTTCCGCATGCTTCTGGATGATGGCCCCGATGTCGCCGATTCGGCCGCCCGGGCGGACCACGGAAATGCCCAGCCACAGGCATTCGAAAGTGATTTCGCAGAGGCGCCTGGCCTGGATCGACGGCTCGCCAATCAGATACATCCGGCTGGTGTCGCCGTGATAACCATTCTTGATCGGCGTGACGTCGAGATTGACAATGTCGCCATTCTTCAGCACGCGGTCGCCCGGCACGCCGTGGCAGACCTGGTGATTGACCGAGGCGCAGATCGACTTGGGATAGGGGTTGTAGCCCTTCGGAGCGTAATTCAGCGGCGCCGGAATGCCGCCCTGCACGTTGACCGTGTAGTCATGGCAAAGACGGTCCAGTTCATCGGTTGTGATGCCTGCCTTGACGAACGGTTCGACATAGTCGAGGACCTCCGAGGCGAGACGCCCGGCGATCCGCATTTTCTCGATTTCTTCGGGCGTCTTGATTGAGATGCTCATGACTGCGCGGGTTGCTGAACGGTTGGGGAGGGCCAAGGATAAAGGATTGAAAACGTTTCTCAAAGCCGGTGGCGCCATCCGCTTGCGCTATGGATGGCATAATTACGGGTTTCTGCATCTCTTAGAGAGCTTATGAGCATTCTTCTCCTCGGCAAGGACGGTCAGGTCGGCTGGCAGTTGCAGCGTTCGCTCGCGCCGCTGGGGCCGGTCATCGCCTGTGGGCGTGGCGAGTGCGATCTCGCCGATTTCGATCAATTGCGCTTGCTCATTAGGCAGCTCAGGCCCTCGGTCATTGTCAACGCAGCGGCCTATACGGCGGTAGATCGTGCCGAATCCGAGCCTGAACTGGCCATGCGCATCAATGGCGAGGCGCCAGGTGTGCTGGCGGCAGAGGCGGCAGAGTTAAGCGCATTGCTCGTTCATTACTCGACCGATTACGTCTTTGACGGAAGCAAGCCCACGCCCTACCGCGAGAGCGACCCGACCGCACCGTTGAGTGTCTATGGTCGGAGCAAGCTGGCTGGTGAAGAGGCAATCCGCGCTGCCGGTTGCAAGTCTGTCATTTTCAGGACGAGTTGGATTTTCGGCGCGCGTGGCAGCAACTTCGTCAAGACCATCCTGCGCCTGGCCCGCGAGAAGGATGCACTGAATGTGGTCGGCGACCAGATCGGCTCGCCGACACCGGCGGCGCTGGTCGCGACCGTATCCGGTATCGTGCTCTCCCATCTGCGCAACGGTCGTGCGATGAACCGTGAAAAGCAGCGTCTTTACCACCTCTGCTGCGGTCGACCTGTCAGCTGGCACAGATTTGCCCAAGCCATCGTCGAACAAGCCAGCGTCGTTCCTGGGTGGGATCTGTGCCTGAAGCCGAAGGCGATCGTCTCCATTCCGAGCCGTGAGTACCCCACCCCCGCGCTGCGCCCGGCCAATTCCCGGCTCGATTGTCGGCGCCTGGAAAAGCACTTCAGTTTGCGGATGCCGGACTGGCAGCCCTATCTGGTGCGCATGCTGCAATTGCTTGCGCTGAAACAGGACGACTGTTGAGCTTTATCTACATGGCGCCACAGTGCTACAATCCATGAGTTTTTTCGCGGCGAACGTCGCGAAAATGCGGTTGCACAAATGGTTTGTGCAATCAATCCTCACATCCGCCGATTAAGGGTGTCTGCCAGGTTTCAGAACTGGCGGGCGTTGCTGGCGGGTGGCGGTTCAACCCTTAAAGGAGTTTTTGTATGTCCGTAACCATGCGTCAAATGCTGGAGGCCGGTGTTCACTTCGGTCACCAGACACGTTTCTGGTCCCCCAAGATGGCGCCGTACATCTTCGGGGCCCGCAACAAGATCCACATCATCAATCTCGAACAGACATTGGCGAAGTACAACGAAGCCATGGCTTTCGTCAAGAAGTTGTCCGCCAACCGCGGCACTATTCTCTTCGTCGGTACCAAGCGTCAGGCGCGTGAAACCATTGCCGAGGAGGCGCAGCGTGCGGGCGCACCCTTCGTCGACCAGCGCTGGCTGGGTGGCATGCTGACCAACTTCAAGACGGTCAAGACCTCGACCAAACGCTTGAAGGACATGGAACTGGCTATCGAGGCTGGTGACCTTGAGCGCATGCCGAAGAAGGAAGCGCTGACCTTTCGTCGTGAAATGGAGAAGCTCCACAAGTCGATCGGCGGGATCAAGGAGATGCAGGGCCTGCCCGACGCCATCTTCGTCATAGACGTCGGCTACCACAAGATAGCGATTACCGAAGCCAGCAAGCTCGGTGTGCCGATCATCGGCGTCGTCGATACCAACCATTCTCCGGCAGGCGTCAATTATGTGATCCCGGGCAATGATGACTCATCCCGCGCCATCCAGTTGTACGCCCGCGGCGTTGCCGATGCCATTCTTGAGGGTCGCAGCCAGGTCATCCAGGAGATCGTGGCTGCGGGTGGCGATGACGAGTTCGTCGAAGAGGAACAGTCCGCAGAGTAGGTTTGCTGGGGCGGGGCTGCGCGCCCCGCCAGTTTTGAGAGCTCAGGAGAAAACGTATGGCGGCAATTACCGCAAGCATGGTGTCCGAACTGCGCGGCAAGACCGACGCGCCCATGATGGAGTGCAAGAAGGCATTGACCGAAGCGGATGGCGATATGGCCAAGGCGGAAGAGATTCTTCGCGTCAAGCTAGGCAACAAGGCAACCAAGGCGGCGACGCGTATTACTGCGGAAGGTGTGGTCGGCCTGTTTGTTGCTGGTGACGGCACAGTCGGCGCAATGATCGAATTGAATAGCGAAACCGACTTCGTCGCGAAGAATGAAGAGTTCCTTGCCTTGGCCAAGGGCTGCGCGGAACTGGTTGCCACCCGCAACCCGGCCGATGTCGCCGCATTGTCGGCGCTGCCCATGGCCGAGGGCACAGTGGAAACGACGCGCACCGCCCTGGTTGGCAAGATCGGCGAAAACATGACGCTCCGCAGACTGGCGCGCATAGAGGCCAGAGGAACCTTGGCTTCCTACGTGCATGGCGGCTCCAAGATCGGCGTGCTGGTTGACGTCGTCGGCGGTGATGCCCAGTTGGGCAAGGATCTGGCGATGCATATCGCGGCCTCCAAGCCGAAGTCGCTCGATGCATCCGGAGTCCCCTCCGAACTGCTCGATACCGAGCGCCGCATCGCCATTGAAAAAGCACGCGAGGCCGGCAAGCCGGAAGCAATGCTGGAAAAGATCGCCGAAGGCACTGTCCAGAAGTACCTGAAAGACGTGACGCTTCTTGGCCAGGTGTTCGTCAAGGCCGAAGATGGCAAGCAGACGATCGAGCAGTTGCTGAAGGCCAAAGGGGCCTCCGTCGCTGCCTTCACATTGTTCGTGGTCGGTGAGGGCATCGAGAAGAAGGTGGATGACTTCGCCGCCGAAGTTGCTGCGCAGGCCGCGGCGGCCGCCGCGAACAAGTAATTCGCAGGGAAAGGCGATGAGCGTACCCAGATTCAAACGTATCCTTCTGAAACTCTCGGGTGAAGCCCTGATGGGTGACGATGCCTATGGCATCAATCCGCAGACGATCGCCGCGATTGTCTCGGAGATCAAGGACGTTGCCGACCTGGGTGTGCAAATCGGGGTTGTCATCGGTGGCGGCAATATCTTTCGCGGCATGGCAGGAACGGCGACCGGGATGGATCGAGCTACTGCCGATTACATGGGGATGCTGGCCACGGTGATGAACGCCATGGCACTTTCGGATGCGATGCGTCAAGCGGGGCTGAATGCGCGGGTGCAGTCAGCCCTGCGTATCGAGCAGGTCGTCGAGCCGTATATTCGCGGCAAGGCGATCCGTTATCTGGAAGAAGGCAGGGTCGTCATCTTCGGGGCCGGGACCGGCAATCCTTTCTTCACCACCGACACTGCCGCGGCATTGCGCGGATCGGAAATCGGTGCGGAAATCGTGCTCAAGGCGACCAAGGTGGACGGCATCTATTCCGCTGACCCAAAGAAGGACCCTGCCGCGACCCGCTTCGACCGGATCAGTTTCAACGATGCCATCGCGAGAAATCTCGCAGTCATGGATGCCACGGCGCTTGCCTTGTGTCGTGACCAGAAGTTGCCAATCAACGTATTCTCGATTTTCAAGGTCGGCGCGCTGAAGCGGGTGGTCTGCGGGGAGAATGAGGGTACGCTGGTCTATTGCTGAGGGAGATGGAGATGATTCCTGAAGTCAAGAACAACGCCGAAAACAAGATGCAGAAGACCTTGGAGTCGCTGAAGAGCGACCTCCAGAAGATTCGTACGGGCCGGGCACACGTTGGTCTTCTGGATCATGTCCAGGTGGACTACTACGGGTCGCTCATGCCGGTGAATCAGGTTGCCAATATTACTTTGATCGATGCCCGGACCATTGGTGTGCAACCGTGGGAGAAGAACATGGTGCAGAAGGTCGAGAAGGCGATTCGTGACTCCGATCTCGGTCTTAATCCTGCCACCCAGGGCGAACTGGTTCGGGTGCCGATGCCGGCGCTGACCGAAGAGCGGCGCAAGGAGATGATCAAGGTCGTCAGGCACGAAGGCGAGAATGCCCGGGTAGCGATTCGTAATCTGCGCCGCGATGCGATCACACACCTTAAGGACGCCTTGAAGAAGGGAGAGATTCCCGAGGACGACGAGCGCCGGGCGCAGGACGACATCCAGAAACTGACCGACCGGCACATTGCCGATGTCGACAAGATGCTCGGCCAGAAAGAGGCCGAGCTGATGCAGGTTTGATCGCCGCTTCAGGCTGATCGCAGGCCGCATGGCTCTCTTCACCAGTTCGACGCAACAGGTCCCGGCGGCAGCAGCCGTGCCCCGGCACGTCGCCATCATTCTCGATGGCAATGGCCGCTGGGCCAGGAAGCGCTTCATGCCACGTTTTTCCGGCCATGCCAAAGGTGTCGAGATGGTCCGTGAAAATGTGCGTTCCTGTCTCGAGCGCGGTGTGGAATTTCTGACCCTGTTTGCCTTCAGTTCAGAGAACTGGCGTCGCCCGTCCGAGGAGGTCAGTCTTCTGCTACAACTCTTCATCAAGGCGCTCGAGCAGGAAGTCGACAAGCTGGACCGCAACGGGGTCCGCTTGCGTGTCATCGGCGACCTCTCGCGTTTCGAAAAGCGCCTGCAGGAACTCATCGTTGCGGCAGAGGCGCGAACCGCTGCGAATACGCGCCTGCATTTGACTATTGCGGCGAATTACGGTGGCCGCTGGGACATCATGCAGGCAGTCAACGCCATGGTAAATGCGCAACCGGCAAAGAAGTCCGGCTGGACCGAAGGCGATCTTGAGTCCTTCCTGTCCATGAACTTTGCCCCCGAGCCGGATTTGTTCATTCGCACCGGCGGCGAAGAGCGCATCAGCAATTTCCTCCTCTGGCAGCTTGCCTATACCGAGCTGTATTTCACCCGGACCCTATGGCCGGACTTCGATCGTGCCCATTTCGACGTGGCAATCGCCTCCTACCAGAAACGCGAGCGGCGCTTTGGACGAACCAGCGCGCAGGTCGCTGGCGACGATTCCGATGCTTAGAACCCGTGTCATTACGGCGCTGGTCTTGGTGGGACTCCTGCTGCCGAGCCTGTTCTTGCTGCCCCAGGGCTACTGGGCCTTGCTGGCAGCCATGTTCATTGGCATCGCTGGTTGGGAATGGGGCGGCCTGCTTGCGCTGGGCGGTGCCCAGCGGGGCCTTGTCGGGGCGGCGCTGAGTGCCGTATGCGTAGCAGTCTTGCTCTTGGCGCCGGCGGCCATGGGCGTCGGGGCGGCAACCGGGGTGGCGGCGCCGTGGGTTATTGGCGTCTACCTGATTGCCGGCGCTTTCTGGGGTGCCCTCATGCCTTTCTGGCTGCGCGCGAAATGGCAGTTGCCCCACGGATTTCCTGGCTTGCTGGTCGGCTTCGTCGTTCTCTTCCCGGCTTGGTTGGCACTGGTCCAGCTCAGAATTCCCGGTCCTGGCGTCCTGCTGGCCGTCCTCGCTGTGGTCTGGATGGCGGACGTGGCGGCCTATTTTTCCGGAAGGGCGTTTGGGAAGCACAAGCTGGCGCCATCGATCAGTCCCGGAAAGACTTGGGAAGGCGCCGTTGGCGCCGCCTTTGGCGTCGTACTCTACGGCCTTGCCCTGCGTTTTGGCTTCGCCTTCGCGCCGGTCGGCCTGCCATTCTGGGTCCTCTGCCTGCTGGGGGTTACGGCGATCAGTGTCATCGGCGACCTGTTCGAGTCGATGCTCAAACGCCAGGCCGGAATCAAGGACAGCAGCAACGTGCTGCCCGGACATGGTGGCGTCCTCGACAGGATCGACAGCCTGACCTCGACATTGCCCGTCGTGGCGCTTCTCTGGCTGCTGGTACGGGGCCACGGGTGATTCGGCAGAACGTCACGATTCTTGGCGCGACCGGTTCAATTGGGGTCAACACCCTCGACGTGATTCGTCGCCATCCCGAGCGCTTTCACGCCTTTGCGCTGTGCGCGCACAGCCAGGTCGACAAGCTGTTCGAGCAGGTCTGCGAATTTGCCCCGATGTTTGCTGTCGTGCGGGATGCCGCGCTGGCTGATGAACTCGGGCGGCGCTGCCGCAATGCCGGCTTGCCGACAAAGGTGCGCCACGGAGTCGAGGCGCTGAGCGAAATGGCGGCCCACCCCGAAGTCGATATCGTGATGGCGGCCATCGTCGGTGCCGCGGGACTCGAACCGACGCTGGCGGCGGCACGGGCAGGCAAGAAGATACTGCTGGCCAACAAGGAAGTCCTGGTCATGGCCGGTCAGCTGTTCATGCAAACGGTACGCGAGCATGAGGCACTCTTGCTGCCCGTGGATAGTGAACATAATGCAATATTTCAATCACTTCCATCGGATTTTTCACGTGGAATGGCGGATTGTGGCGTGCGCCGGATATTGCTGACGGCGTCGGGGGGGCCATTTCGCACCCTGTCGCCCGTCGATTTGAACGAGGTGACACCTGAGGCGGCGTGTGCGCATCCGAACTGGGTGATGGGGCAGAAGATTTCGGTCGACTCCGCCACCATGATGAACAAGGGCCTCGAGGTGATCGAGGCGCACTGGCTGTTTGACTGCTCGCCAGAGCAGATTCAGGTGGTCATTCATCCACAGAGCGTGATTCATTCGCTGGTAGAATATGCCGATGGTTCGGTTCTTGCCCAGTTGGGGAATCCCGACATGCGAACGCCGATCGCCTACGCGTTGGCCTATCCCGAGCGCATCGATGCGGGTGTGCCGTCGCTTGACTTGTTCGCGCTGGCAAGGCTGGACTTTGAAGCGCCAGACCTCGATCGCTTTCCCTGCCTGCAACTGGCCTACGCGGCATTGAGCGCGGGGGGAACGGCCCCGGCCATCCTCAATGCCGCAAACGAGGTGGCCGTTGCCGCTTTTCTCGATCGCCGTTTGCCTTTCCTCGGTATTCCCCGGCTGATCGAATCGACACTGGCGGCTTTGCCGGCGGCGCGCGAGAGCAGTCTTGCCGACGTGCTGATGGCCGATGCCGAGGCGCGCCGGATTGCCGAACGTCTGGTCAGGGAAGGTGGCGCCAAGTGAGCGAAATACCGTTCTATCTGCTGGCTTTCATCGTCGTTCTTGGTGTGCTGATTGTGGTGCATGAGTTTGGGCATTATCTTGCTGCCCGCTGGTGCGGTGTCCGGGTCCTGCGCTTCTCGGTCGGGTTCGGCCGCGCGCTTTGGCGGCGCCGTCTGGGGAAGGACGGCACCGAATGGGCGATCGGCATTTTTCCGCTGGGCGGTTACGTCAAGATGCTCGACGAGCGCGAGGATGAGGTGGCTCCCGATGAGCTTCATCGCAGCTTCAATCGGCAATCGGTGGGCAAGCGGAGCCTGATCGTTGCGGCGGGTCCGGCCGCCAATTTCGCCCTCGCCATAGTTCTTTACTGGGCCATATTCATGTACGGCAGCAACGAAATGCGACCCATTCTTGGCACGCCGCCGGCGGCCTCGCCGGCCGCCATCGCCGGTATTGTGAACGGCGAAGAGGTGCGTTCGGTTGATGGGCAGCCGGTCGCTACCTGGAACGACCTGCGCTGGATCCTGTTGCAGAAGGCAGCCGCTCAGGAACGCGCCGAACTCGAGGTCATCAACGAGCAGCGCGAGATCGCCATTCGACGCTTGCCGCTGCAGGCCGCCGGCGAGGAGGGTTGGGAAGGTGACGCACTGGGGCGTCTCGGGATCCGGTTCTTCCGCCCGAACGTGCCGCCGGTCGTCGGCAAGGTGATGCCTGGAAGTCCGGGTGAGGCTGCCGGAATCCGCAGCGGCGACACGGTTCTCGCGGTTGGCGGAACGCTTGTGCCGACTTGGTACGATTTCGTGCTGCAGGTGCGCGATGCCGCCGAACGCCCACTGCGCATCGAGTTGTCACGGAACGGGCAGATTGTTGCGGTCGACGTCGTTCCGGTGGCCATTTCCGAGCACGGCAAACGGATCGGCCGGATCGGCGTCGCCGTTGCCGAGACCCCGGATACAGGACGCGAGATCAGGATATTCGTTCGCTACGACTTCCTTGCGGCGGGCACCAAGGCGCTCGCGGAGACCTGGGACAAGTCGGTGTTCAGCCTGGTGATGTTGGGCAAGATGCTGACCGGCGAGGTTTCGTGGCGCAACCTTTCGGGGCCGGTGAGCATCGCCGATTACGCCGGCCAGTCGGCGCGCCTTGGCATCGATTACTACCTCAAGTTCATGGCCCTGATCAGCATCAGCCTTGGGGTTCTCAATCTGCTCCCGATACCGGTTCTGGACGGGGGGCATTTGATGTATCATGCGCTCGAAGTTGTCAGGCGGCGGCCGCTCTCTCAGCGGGCCATGGAGATTTCCCAGCAGATTGGTCTCTCCATTCTTTTCGTCGTGATGGCTTTCGCCTTTTTCAATGACATGAATCGTCTAATTTCCGGCTGAATAATGAAGAAATCCCTGCTCTCAGTTGTGGTCGTCGGACTGTTCGCGCTCCCAGCACTGGCGTTCGAATCGTTCACCGTCAAGGATATTCGTGTCGAAGGCATTCAGCGTACCGAAGCCGGAACGATCTTCAGCTATCTGCCGCTCAAGGTCGGCGATACGCTGACTGACGAAAAGGCGGCTCAGGCCATCAAGGCCCTTTATGCCACCGGCTTTTTCAAGGATGTCCGTATCGAAGGTGACGGCAATGTCATGGTCGTCATCGTCCAGGAGCGCCCGGCTATTGCGCAGATAGATTTCGTCGGGATGAAGGAATTCGAGAAGGATGTCATCGTCAAGGCGTTCAAGGAGGTCGGTATCGCCGACGGGCGGATCTTCGATCGCGCACAACTGGACAAGGCCGAGCAGGAGTTGAAGCGGCAGTATCTGACGCGGGGCAAGTACGCGGTGAATATCACGACGACCGTAACACCCCTCGAACGCAACCGGGTCGGTATCAATTTCACTGTCGATGAAGGCGATTCCGCCAAGATCAGGCAGATCAACATCGTCGGCGCCAAGGAATTCAGTGAGAAGGAACTGGTCAGCCAGTTTCAGTTGACGACGCCGGGCTGGATTACCTGGTATACCAAGAACGATCAATATTCGCGGCAGAAGCTGACGGCAGACCTCGAGAAGCTCAAGTCGTTCTACATGAACCGTGGCTTCCTCGAATTTGCGGTCGAATCGACCCAGGTTTCGATATCGCCGGAAAAGACGGATGTCTTCATTACGATCAATGTGACCGAAGGAGCCAGGTATCAGGTCTCCTCGGTCAAGTTGGCGGGTGACTTTTCGATCAGTGAAGAGGAACTCGCCAAACTGGTTGTCATCAAGGCCGGTGACGCGTTCTCGCGCGAGCGGCTGAACGACACGACCAAGGCAATCAGCGAACGCCTGGGGAAGGAAGGCTACGCTTTCGCCAACGTCAACGCCGCCCCCGACATCGACAAGGAAAAGCGACAGGTTGCATTTACGATCTTCATCGACCCGGGGAAACGGGTTTATGTCCGGCGGATCAATGTGACTGGCAACACAAGAACGCGGGACGAGGTGATCCGTCGAGAATTGCGTCAGATGGAAGGCGGATGGTATGACGCCGATCGGATTGCCCTCTCGAAAACCCGCCTCGACCGGCTCGGATATTTCACCGAGGTAACCACCGAGACTCCCGCGGTGCCCGGAACCTCGGATCAGGTGGACGTCAATGTCAATGTCGTCGAGAAGCCGACAGGCAACCTGATGCTGGGTATCGGCCTGTCGAGTACCGAAGGTATCGTCCTGTCCGGCTCGATCGCCCAAAACAACTTTCTCGGCAGCGGCAACAACGTTGCCATCGCGGTCAATTCAGGCAAGGTCAATCAGCTCTATTCGTTTTCATATACGAACCCGTATTTCACGGTGGATGGCATCAGCCTGGGCTTTGATCTCTATCACCGTAATGTAGACACCAGTACGTCGACGACGAACGCCGTGAATCCCTATAAGTCGTCATCGGACGGTGCTGCTGTTCGTTTCGGCTTCCCGATCGGTGAAAAGCAGGCGCTCAGTTTCGGCATCGGCGTTGACCGGACCGACATCACGGCTTTCACCACAAGTTCTCCCTCGACGATTGCGTTTATTCAGCAGAACGGGAATTCGAACGTGACCATTCCCGTCTCGGCTAACTGGGTGAGTGACGGCAAGGACAGTTATCTGTTCCCGACGACGGGTTGGTATCAGAAGGCCAGTCTGGAAGTTGCGGTTCCGGGCGGGGATCTGACCTTCTACCGTGCCTCCTACCAATTGCAGCGCTACTTCGCGCTCTCCAAGTCATTCACCCTGATGTTGAATGGCGAGATCGGTTATGGCGACAGCTACGGCGACACTGCCAGCTTGCCGTTCTACAAGAATTTCTATGCTGGCGGCGTCAACACCGTTCGTGGTTTCAAGGCGGGCAGCCTCGGTCCGCAAGACATCTACGGCAATGCAATCGGTGGCAATGAGCGCTTGATCGGCCAAGCCGAACTGCTTTGGGGCGTCCCGGGCATGGAAAAGAGCGTCCGCCTCGGGTGGTTCGTTGATGCGGGCCAGGTCTGGGCCGTCAGTGGCACTGACAAAGGCGTGCCTGGCATCGACGATAGTTTGCGCTATTCTACGGGTCTGTCCTTCGCCTGGATTTCACCGATGGGCCCGCTCAAGTTCAGCTTTGCCTATCCGATTAACAAGCAATCCAGCGACAAGACCGAGTCCTTCCAGTTTCAGTTGGGTACAAATTTTTGAGTCAGGAGTGTCATGTTGAAAGCTAAGTCGTTTGTTCTGGCGTCGTTGATTTCCACGGCGCTATTGGTTGCCGGTGAGGCTGCGGCCGAACTGAAGGTTGGCTATGTCAATACGCAACGCATCTTCCGTGACGCCCCCGCAGCGCAAAAGGCTGGCAAGAAACTCGAAGGGGAGTTTGCTCGCCGCGATCAGGACTTGCAGAAGATGTCCAAGCAATTGCAGGGGCTACAGGAAAACCTTGAGAAAAATTCCGTGACGATGGCGGAAACCGAGCGCCGCGCCAAGGAAAAGGAATTTGCCGAACTTTCTCGTGAGTTCCAGCGCCGCCAGCGCGAATTCCGCGAAGACCTGAACCTGCGTCAGAACGAGGAAAATGCGGCAGTGATCGAAAAGGCCAACAAGGCGATCAAGCAGATTGCCGAGGCAGAAAAGTTCGATCTGATCCTTCAGGATGTGGTCTGGGTGAGTCCGCGACTCGACATTACGGATCGCGTGATCAAGGCGCTGGCCGAAGGCAAGTAATGACCCGTCAGGGCGGGGTCACGCTGAAGCTTTCCGACATCGCCGCCCAACTGGGCGGCGATGTGCTTGGGGACGGACAAACCGAGATCCGGCGTGTCGCCACCTTGGTGTCCGCGGGCACCGGGGAGATCGCCTTCCTGTCCAACCGGAAATACCGACCTCAGTTGCCGATGACCAGGGCAGCGGCGGTCATTGTCGCCCCCGCTTTCGCGGATGATTTTGCCGGGCCGCGCATCGTCACTGGCGATCCCTACGCCTACTACGCGCGGGTCGCCAGCCTGCTCAACCCGGCCTTGGCCCGGTTAAACGGTGTCCATCCATCGGCGGTGAGCGAGTCGCCGCTGCCTGCAAGTGTTGCCGTCGGCCCGCACGTGAGCATTGGCCGCGACGTTGCCTTGGGCGAAGGAGTCGTGATTCACGCTGGTTGTGTTATCGGCGATGATGTCACGGTCGGCGAGGGCAGTGTCCTCTATCCGAATGTCACGATCTACCACGGCTGCCGCATCGGCAGCCGTGCCATCCTGCATTCCGGCGCGGTGATCGGTGCCGATGGCTTCGGTTTTGCGCCGGAGGGTGGCCAGTGGATCAAAATTCCGCAAATCGGCGGGGTCACCATTGGCGACGATGTCGAAATTGGCGCCAATACGACAGTCGACCGCGGCGCCCTGGACGATACCGTGATCGGCGACGGTTGCAAGATCGACAACCTGGTCCAGGTTGCCCACAATTGCGACATCGGACCGCACAGCGTGCTGGCCGGCTGTACCGGGATCGCCGGCAGCGTGATCCTGGGCGAACATTGCATCGTCGGCGGGGCCGGGATGATTTCTGGTCACGTCACCCTGGCGCCCGGAACGACAATTTCCGGTGGTTCTCTGGTCATGAAGAGCATCACCAAGCCCGGGCTCTACACCAGCGTCTTTCCGCTCGACGTCCACGACCAATGGGTGCGCAACGCAGCGCATATACGGCGCCTGTCGCACCTCGCGGAGCGCGTCTCAGATATTGAAAAATTACTTAAACAAGCTGAAATAAAGGATTGATTACATGGATATCATGGAAGTTCTTGAGCACCTGCCACAGCGCTATCCTTTTCTGCTTGTCGACCGAGTTGTCGCCATCGAACCGGGCAAGTGGATCCATGCCTACAAGAACGTCAGCATCAACGAGCCGCATTTCGTCGGCCATTTTCCGGGGTATCCGGTCATGCCGGGGGTGCTGATCATGGAAGCGCTCGCGCAGGCCGCGGGCATCCTGGCGTTCAAGACTGCGGGTGAGAAGCCGACCCCGAACAGTCTGTTCTTCTTCGCCGGCATCGACGAGGCGCGCTTCAAGAAACCTGTCATGCCCGGGGACCAGTTGCACCTGCACGTCGAGATCGAGCGCCACATGCGCGGTGTCTGGAAATTCAAGGCCGAGGCTCGCGTCGATGGTCAACTGGTGGCCGAAGCAAGGCTGATGTCGGCCAAGCGGGACATCTGAAATGATCCATCCCGCAGCCATCGTCGATTCCGCTGCCAGGATAGGTGCCAACGTCGAGATCGGCCCCTATTCGATCATCGGTCCCGATGTCGAAATCGGTGACGATACCGAGATCGGTCCGCATGTGGTGATCAAGGGGCATACCCGGATCGGTCGCGAGAACCGCATTTTCCAGTTCTGTTCGCTGGGCGAGATGCCGCAGGACAAGAAATATGCCGGCGAGCCGACGCGGCTGGAAATCGGCGATCGCAACACGATCCGCGAGTTCTGCACCTTCAATCTGGGCACCGTTCAGGGCGGTGGCGTGACCAGCGTCGGCGACGACAACTGGATCATGGCCTACGTGCACATCGCCCATGACTGCCACGTTGCCAACAAGACCATTTTTGCCAACGGTGCTTCGCTGGCCGGGCATGTTACGGTCGACGACCTGGTCATCTTTGGCGGGTTTACCGGCGTGCACCAGTTCTGCCGGATCGGTGCGCACGTGATTACCGCCGCATCCTCGCTCGTCCTCCAGGATGTGCCGCCCTACCTCATGGTTGCCGGCAACTCCGCGCAGCCCTATGGCATCCACGTCGAGGGACTCAAGCGTCGCGGCTTCACCAGCGAGGCCATTACCGAGCTCAAGCGCGCTTACCGCACCCTTTACAAATCGGGCCTGCTGCTCGAGGAGGCCAAGGGCAAGCTGGCCGAGCAGGCGAAAACGCAGCCGGATGTTCAGCTCATGGTCGATTTCCTGGCGACATCCAAGCGCGGCATCATTCGCTGATGGCCAAGGCTGTCCGGATTGCCATGGTGGCGGGCGAGGCATCCGGGGATCTTCTGGCCAGCCTCCTGATCGGGGCGCTGAAGAAACAACTGCCGGAGGCCACCTTCTACGGTATTGGCGGGACCAGGATGGAGGCTCAGGGCTTCGAAGCCTGGTGGCCGATCGACAAGCTGTCGGTCATGGGCTATGTCGACGCGCTGAAGAATTACCGGGAGATCGCCGGCATCCGGCGCCAGCTGAAGAAACGGCTCCTCGAGTCGCTGCCGGATGTCTTCATTGGCGTCGACGCGCCCGATTTCAATCTGGGCCTTGAACGGGAACTCAAGGATGCCGGAATCAAAACCATCCACTATGTCAGTCCCTCGATCTGGGCCTGGCGTGGCGGGCGGATCAAGAAAATCGGGCGCTCCGTCGATCGCCTGCTGGCGCTTTTTCCGATGGAGCCGCCGCTCTACGAAAAGGAAAACATTCCCGTGACCTATGTCGGGCATCCGCTGGCCGACATGATTCCGATGGAAACCAGCAAAGCGGCGGTGCGGGACAAGCTGGCATTGCCGCGTGGCGTGCCCGTTCTTGCGCTGCTGCCCGGGAGCCGCCGGGGCGAACTGGAGAAGATGGCCGATACCTTCGTTCAGACGGCCCAGCTTATTCACCAGCGCTTCCTGCCCGACGCCTTGTTCGTCGTACCGCTGACCACGCGTGAGACGCGCCTGCAGTTCGAAACGGCGATCCATGCGCAGCAGGCCGACGACGTGCCGTTCCGTTTGCTGTTCGGACATGCGCAGGATGCACTCGGAGCCGCCGATGTGTCGCTGGTAGCGAGCGGAACGGCGACGCTCGAAGCGGCACTGATCAAGCGGCCTATGGTCATCACCTACAAGATGGCGCCTTCCTCGTGGTGGATCGGCAAGCGTCTGGTCAAGTCGCCCTACGTCGGTCTGCCCAACATCCTCGCCGGGCGCTTCGTGGTGCCGGAGATACTGCAGGACGCGGCGACCCCGGAAAACCTTGCCGAGGCGCTGGTCAAGCTCTATGAAGACAAGGAAAATGCCGCAGCGGTGGCTGACGCCTTTACCGACATCCACCTGCAACTGCGCCAGAACAACGCGCAGAAGGCCGCAGCGGCAGTCATCGAATGCCTGAACTGATCATCCCGTCCGGCCTCGTCTGCGGTATCGACGAGGCCGGACGCGGGCCGCTGGCCGGGCCGGTGGTGGCGGCCGCCGTCATCCTCGATCCGGAACGACCGATTGCCGGGCTCGACGACTCCAAGAAGCTGGGCGAGAAGAGACGCGAGGCGCTGGCGCTGCTGATCCGCGAACGGGCGGTGGCGTGGGCGGTCGCCGAGGCGACGGTCGCGGAAATCGACCGCCTCAATATCCTGCAGGCGACCCTCCTTGCCATGCAGCGCGCCGTGGTCGGATTGGGCATCCGCCCGACCGGCGCCCTGATCGATGGCAATCGCTGCCCGCAACTCTCTGTTCCGGTTGCCGCCGTGATCCAGGGCGACGGCAAGATCGCCTCGATCGCCGCGGCATCGATTCTGGCCAAGACGGTTCGCGATGCCACGATGCGCGTGCTGCATGTGCGCTATCCGCAGTATGGGTTCGCCAGCCACATGGGTTACCCGACGGCAGCCCATATCCGGGCGCTGGAAGCACATGGCGTATCGCCCGTGCATCGCCGCAGCTTCGGGCCGGTGGCCCGGCGGCTCGCGCTGAGATGAAGCTGATCCAGTCGCGCGCCAACCCGTTCTTCAAGAGCCTCAAGCGTCTGGCGGAATCCGGCCGTGAGCGCCGCCACACCGGGCGAACCCTGCTCGATGGTGTCCATCTCGTCGCAGCCTACGAAGCGCTGAACGGCCCGGTCGAGACGCTGGTGGTCAGCGAATCGGCGCTGGGCGGCGGCGAGATCGCTGATTTCGTTGGCGGACGCGCGATTCTCGTTCTGGCCGACAGCCTCCTGCGTGATCTCGGTCTGGTCGAGACGCCGAGCGGCCTGCTGGCTGTTGTGGCAATGCCGGCCGCGGCGGTTGCGGTCGACCTCGGAAATGATGCCATTTTGCTCGATGGTGTCCAGGATCCCGGCAATGTCGGAGCGATCCTGCGCACCGCGGCGGCGGCGGGCGTCGGGCAGGCTCTGCTCGGACCGGGCTGCGCGTCAGCCTGGTCGCCCAAGGTGCTGCGGGCCGGGCAGGGCGCGCATTTCGCGATAACCATCCATGAGGATGCCGATCTTGGCGCCTTCATGGCCGACTACCGGGGAACAACGGCGGTCACCTGCCTGGACGACGCGACCCTGCTTTACGATGCGTGCTGGGAAGGCCCGCTGGCCTGGGTCTTCGGCGCCGAGGGGCAGGGGGTCAGCTCGGAGTTGATTGCCGCGGCCCGACTCAGGATAAGAATCCCGATGCCAGGTGCGGTCGACTCCCTGAATGTCGCGGCTGCCGCTGCCGTATGTCTCTTTGAGTGTCTGCGGCGCCGGGGAACAATACGCGGAAATCCCTAGCTGCGCTGTCGATCTGGCCAATTTCAACAAAAGGCAGAAAATTCAACGCGTTGGGGGGCTGCAGCGAGTATCCCGAACCTTCTCGCGGGCTGTCAATCGAATATTTCGTGCCGTGTCACCAGCAACGCATCTATAACAGCGGACTCATCATCTGGACCGCGTTTTCCAGCAGGCGACGGCTGCGGGGGCGGGCGCGCCACTCGTCGAGGTTGAGAACGTGCGAGCGCGCTTCATAGTCCTGCTGCAAGGCCCGCATTGCCGATGAGAATTCGGTGTCGAAGGCGATCAGCGAAAGCTCGAAGTTCAGTTCGAAGCTGCGCAGATCGAGGTTGACGGTGCCAAAAATGGTGAATTCCTCGTCGACGACCATGCTCTTGGTGTGCAGCAATCCGTCGCGGAACTGAAAGATAGTCACGCCGACCTCGAGCAGATCCTCGTTGTAGGCTTGACTGGCGTAGCGCACCAGGCGCGAGTCGATCTTCTCGGGAACGATGAGGATGACGCGAACGCCGCGCAGGGCGGCCGAACGCAGTGCCGTCAACAGGGCCTCGCCGGGAACGAAGTACGGCGTGGTCAGGACGATCTCGCGGCGGGCGGCGTAGATCGCCGCCAGCAACAGCGCGTCAATGCGCACACGCGAGGTCTGCGGTCCTGATGGAAAGATCTGGACATGGCCATGGCCGGCTGGCGGCAGGTCAGGCGGCGGTAGCGGCGCGAAGTCGCCACCGGTCTGCAATGAGGTCAGCGACAGTGACACAGTCTCGAGCACCCAGGCGGCAGGTCCCTCGATGCGTGCCATGGCATCCACCCACTCGCCGACCCCGGCATCCTGCTTGAAGAAGCGGGGATCGGCGATGTTCATGCTGCCCGTATAGGCGATGCGGCGGTCGATGACCGCGATCTTGCGATGGTCACGCAAATCGAAGCGGATAAAAAGCGCACGCAGCGGATTGACGGGCAGGACTTCGACGACGCGGATGCCGGCATCGCGCAGGCGCTTGATGGCCTCACTCTTGAAAAACGGGCGGCTGCCGAGCGAATCCATCAGTGTGGAGCAGGCGACACCGCGGCGGGCGGCGCCGACCAGCGCATCGACAAGGTCATCGACAAAGCCGCCGTCGTTCCAGATGTAGAACTCCATGTGAATCGAGACGCGGGCGGCGTTGATGTCCGAGATCATCGCGCGCATGATTGAGCCGCTGTCGGCCAGCAACTGAAGGCGATGGCCGCTCATCGGCGGCAACCCCACCGCTGAGCGTGCCAGGCGGCTGACACTCTCGCCGCCGCTTGACAGGCATGTCGGCAAGGCGATCTTGGTGCTCGGGATGCTTTCCGCCCATTGCAGGAGTTGTGGGCGGAGTACGCTGGCGCGCTCCATCCAGACCCGTCCAAGACGGCGTTCGCCGATCAGCAGGTACATCAGTGCGCCGACACCCGGGATCAGGATGACCAGCAGCAGCCAGGCGATCGCGATCCCTTGAGCGGTACGCCGCGAGAAAATGCGCAGCGAGATGCCGACAAGGACCACGACGTGGAGAACAGGCAGGAGCTTCAGCAACATGGCCGCAGTATCAATCGTGTGGTTGCTCAGGGTCAATCGCAGCATCACCGGCAGCGCGCATTACGTCACCTTCGGCATCGGCTGGAAACTGAAGCGCCCGGGCACGTCGACCGCAGCAATCGACTTGATGGCCATGCTTTCCCAACGGATGTCGCCGGGGTTGCCGCCCATTAGCGCGAGGAAGGCGGTTTCCTCAACCGGCCTGCCCATAGCATCGCGGCACTGGGCAGCAAATCCGGCGAGGTCGCGGTCGTTGAGGAGTCCGATGCCGAGCGCAGTTTCGAGCAGCACATTGCCTCCCTCATCGAGATGAATCGCTCTAAGTGCGCCCGGCGGTACGCCGGTGTGACTGATGAAGTTGCCCGCATCGTAGCGGAAGATCCACGGCGTGCAGGCGAGGCTGACGAACACCCGTTGCGGGCCGTTCTGCACGAACCAGCAGCCCGAGTCATCGCAACCATATTGCCGGTTGATGAAGGCGATCAGCCCACCGTGCGTGATGCGCTCTCCCTGCAATCGCCAGTCGCCGCGCCGGTCGAGCGACAGCCAGTCGTAGCAGGCGGGGACGTCGGGCCATTTGGCCAGAGCAGAGAGATCGACTGCCATCAGTCGCGGAAAGCGCGCAAAAGCGGCTGCGGCGGCACATCGCCGCGTTGCCCGGTACTCGCGTCCTCGCCTACCTTGCAGGTATGTCTCGTCGCTGCGCGCCGGGCGCCTTGCGCTGCACTCGCCTCGCTCACTTTTCCACGCCCTCCGAAGCGTAGGCCTCCAGCGGCGGGCAGGCGCAGTTCAGGTGGCGGTCGCCATGGACGTCGTCGATGCGATTGACGCTTGGCCAGAACTTGTTGCTTCTCACCCAGGGCAGCGGGAAAACAGCCTGTTCGCGGCTGTACGGATGAGTCCAGTCGGCATCGACGACATCCGCCTGCGAATGCGGCGCATTGGTCAACGGATTATTGTCGGCGGTCCACACGCCGTTCTCGATCTGCCGGATTTCTGCGCGGATGGCGATCATCGCGCCGATGAAGCGGTCCAGTTCTGCCTTTGATTCGGATTCCGTCGGCTCGACCATGATCGTGCCGGCGACCGGGAAGGACACCGTCGGCGCGTGGAAGCCGTAGTCCATCAGGCGCTTGGCGATGTCGATCTCGGTGATGCCGGTGGCGGCCTTGATCGGGCGGATGTCGAGAATGCACTCGTGGGCCACGCGCCCATTTTTCCCGACGTAGAGCACCGGGTAGTGTGCGTTCAGCTGGCGGGCGATGTAGTTGGCATTCAGGATGGCGACCTGGGTGGCCTTCTTGACGCCTTCGCCGCCAAGCATGGCCAGGTACATCCAGGAGATGGTCAGGATCGACGCCGAACCGAACGGGGCGGCAGCTACCGCGCCCTGGCCGGCATTGACGCGGTGGGCGTCGCCCGTCGGCTGGACGGCGTGGTCGGCCATGAACGGCGCCAGGTGTGCCTTGAGGCCGATCGGGCCCATGCCGGGTCCGCCACCGCCGTGCGGGATGGCGAATGTCTTGTGCAGGTTCATGTGGCTGACGTCGGCACCGATGAAACCGGGCGAGGTCAGCCCGACCTGGGCGTTGAGGTTGGCGCCGTCCATGTAGACCTGACCGCCGTACCGGTGCACGATGGCACAGACGTCGCCCACGGCTTCCTCGAACACCCCGTGCGTCGACGGGTAGGTGAGCATCAGGCAGGCCAGGTTGGCCGCATGCAATCTGGCCTTGCTTTCGAGGTCGACCGCATCGACGTTGCCGTTCTCGTCACAATCGACAACGACGACCTTCATGTTCGCCATCTGGGCGGTGGCCGGGTTGGTACCATGCGCCGACCTCGGGATCAGGCAGACGTTGCGATGGGCGTCGCCGCGGCTGGCGTGGTAGCGGGCAATGGCGACCAGACCGGCGTATTCGCCTTGCGCCCCGGAGTTGGGTTGCATGCAGATGGCGTCGAAGCCGGTGACGGTCTTCAGCCACTCGGTCAGGCCGCCAATCATTTCCAGATAGCCAACAGCCTGGTCGCGCGGCGCGAACGGGTGCAGGCCACCGAATTCTGGCCAGGTGACCGGGATCATCTCGCTGGTCGCGTTCAGCTTCATGGTGCACGACCCCAGCGAAATCATCGAGTGGTCGAGAGCCAGGTCCTTGTTCTGCAGCGATTTCAGGTAGCGCAGCATCTCGTGTTCGGTGTGGTGCGTGTTGAACACGGGGTGCTGCAGTATGGCGTCGCTGCGGAACAGTTCATCAGGCAGGGCCGAGTCGGCGGCGGCTACCTGGGCGTCGATGGCATCGATGTTGAGCGTGACCCCGGCGATGATCCTGAACAGGGTGGCGACATCGTTGCGGGTGGTGGTTTCGTCGAAGGAAATGCCCAGCACGGTTGCCGAAACTCGACGCAAATTGTAACCTGCAGCCAATGCATCGCTGAAAACCGACTTGGCGGGCGCGCCAAGTTCGAAATGCACGGTGTCGTAAAACTGCCCGGTCAGCAGTTTGATGCCGGCACGCTTCAGGCCCTCGGCGAGGATCGCGGTCAGGCGGTGGATGCGCCCGGCGATCGTCCGCAGGCCTTGCGGGCCATGATAGACGGCGAACATGCCGGCCATGTTGGCCAGCAGCACCTGCGAGGTGCAGATGTTGGAATTGGCCTTCTCGCGGCGGATGTGTTGCTCGCGGGTCTGCAGCGTCATACGGTAAGCGGTGTTGCCGCGCGCATCTCTGGAAACGCCAATGATACGGCCCGGCATCGAGCGGACGAAGGCCTCCCGGGTGGCGAAGAAGGCGGCGTGCGGGCCGCCGAAGCCCATCGGGACGCCGAAGCGCTGGCTGGAACCGAGTGCAATGTCGGCGCCCATGGCACCCGGCGACTTGAGCAGGACCAGCGCCATCAGGTCGGTGGCGACGGCAATGGTCGCACCCCTGGCTTTGAGCGCGGCGATGGTGGCGGTCAGGTCGCGGACTTCTCCATTGTCGTTCGGGTACTGGAGCAGGGCGCCGAAGAAATCTTCACTTTCGATTTCTCGGCAATCTTCCGGGTTGACCGCTGCAACGACCAGTTCAAAGCCGAAGAAAGCAGCGCGCGTCTTGACGACGTCGATGGTCTGCGGGAAGCAGGCGACATCGACGAGGAAACGGTTGGACTTGGACTTCGAGACGCGGCGTGCCATCGCCATGGCCTCGGCAGCGGCGGTGGCTTCGTCGAGCAACGAGGCGTTGGCGATTTCCAGGCCGGTCAGGTCGACGATCATTTGCTGGAAATTCATCAGCGCTTCCAGGCGGCCCTGGGCGATTTCGGCCTGGTAGGGCGTGTAGGCAGTGTACCAGCCCGGATTTTCCATGACGTTGCGCAGGATGACCTTGGGCGTCAGCGTGTCGTAATAGCCCATGCCGATGCACGACTTGTTGATGACATTCTTGCGGGCGATGGCCTTGAGGTCGGCCAGCGCTTCGTGCTCGCGCTGCGGCGCGGGTAGCGTCAGATCGGCCGGCAGGCGGATGCCGGCGGGCACGGTCTGGGCTATCAGCTCGTCGAGGCTGGCGGCGCCGATGGTGGCCAGCATCGCGGCGATTTCGCTGGGGCAGGGGCCGATGTGACGGCCGATGAACTCGTCGTGTTGTTCCAGCACGGAGAGCGGTTGATTGAGCGGCATGGGCGGTCCTCGCTCAGGCGGCGTCTGCGACGGCCTGATAGGTTGCGGCGTCGAGCATCTGGTCAAGGTCGGCCACGTCGTCGGGGGTCATTTTGAACAGCCAGGCGGCGTAGGCGTCCTGATTGACGGTCTCCGGCGCATCGGCGGCGGCCTGATTGACCTCGGTGACGGTACCGGCGATCGGCGCGTACACATCGGCGGCGGCCTTGACCGACTCGACGACGGCGAGTTCCTTTTCGGCATCGTAATGCGCGCCGACTTCCGGCAGTTCGACGTAAACGAGGTCGCCCAGCGCTTCCTGGGCGTGGTCGGTGATGCCGACGGTGACGGTCCCGTCGGCGTTGAGCAGCATCCATTCGTGCGAGGCGGCATACTTGAGGTTGGCGGGGACGTTGGACATGGGTTTCTCCTGGATGGGGGTAGCTAGATGACTGCTTTGCCGTTGCGGGCGAATACGGGTTTGACGACCTTGGCCTTGAGCAACTTGCCACGGATGTCGACCTCGACTTCATCGCCAATGGCGACGCCAAGTGGCAGGCGGGTGAGGGCGATGGATTGCTGCAATGTTGGTGAGAAGCTACCTGAAGTTATTTCCCCATCACCTTGTTTAGTAATTACGTGTTGATGGCCGCGCAGTACGCCCCTGTCGAGCAGAATGAGGCCAAGGAACTGCTGTTTCTGGCCGGCTGCGGTCAACGCGGATTTTCCGACGAAATCGCGATCGTCCCTCATGGCGACTGTCCAGGCCAGGCCAGCGTCGAGCGGGGATACGGTCTCGTCCATGTCCTGACCGTAGAGGTTCATGCCGGCTTCGAGACGCAGCGTGTCGCGGGCGCCGAGGCCGCAGGGCGCGACGCCGGCGTCCCGGAGCTTCTGCCAAATCACTTCAGCTTCCGTCGCTGGCATCATGATTTCAAAGCCATCTTCGCCGGTGTACCCGGTGCTGGCGATGAAATACTGCTCGACCTCGGCGGCGAAGAAGGGCTTCAGGCCTTCGGTTGCTGCTCTGGCTTGCGGTAGTACCTGACAGACCTTGGCGCGGGCGTTCGGACCTTGCACGGCGATCATGCCGAGCGCGTGGTCGCCATCACGACGTTGGGTGATGGTGACCTCCATCTTCCACTCGGCCGCCTTGGCCTGCATCCACGCCAGATCCTTCTCGGCGGTGCCGGCGTTGACGACGATGCGGAAGTGCGTCTCGCTCAGAAAGTAGATGATCAGGTCGTCGATGACGCCGCCAGATTCGCTGAGCATCGCGGTATAGAGTGCCTTGCCGGAAACAGTCAGTTTGGCAACATCGTTGGCGACCAGGCGTGAGAGAAATGGACGGCAATCGGTGCCGACCAAGTCAACCGGGCACATGTGCGAGACATCAAACATCCCGCTGTCGTTGCGCACCGCGTGGTGCTCCTCGATCTGCGAACCGTAGTTGACCGGCATGTCCCACCCGCCAAAGTCGACCATCCGGGCACCGAGTGCACGATGGGCAGAGTTCAAAATGGTTTTCTTGAGCATGTTGATCATCTCCAGGCGCTTGTTGACGTCAGTTCCATAGACGAAAAAAGGGTGAAACGAAAGAACAAGGTCTTGCGTTTCACCCCTCTGTCCTCGATACCTGAGAGATTTGCCCCATCGGTGGATGTCAACCGCAGTTCTTGAGGAGGCGTCCCCAAGGTGCAACAATTGCCATCGCTCTCCAGAGTTTCCGGTTTGACACCGGTTCCGCGGTTCTTTTGCCTGAGCGTTTTCGGGTGAATTTGCGCCTTCGGCGGCAGAACGGATCTGCACTCTCCCACGGAATGGAGAACACTATAGCCGGATGCCCGGTGCGAGGCAACCTCCGCGCCGTACAAGCGAATTCGGGCAAAGGGCGGGTTCATGTTAGACTAACCGATTGTTTTTTTGCCTGTTACCCGTGACTCCAGCCAACTTCGACTTCCATTGCCATTCCGTGGTTTCTGACGGCCTGCTGTCGCCACAGGACGTCGCGCGACGGGCCGCGGCGAATGGTGTCGACCTCTGGGCGCTCACCGATCATGACGATCTGGGTGGTCTGGGGAGCGCCCGGCAGGCGGCTGAGGAAGCCGGAATGAGATTCGTCAGCGGGGTCGAGATTTCGATTGAGTGGCAGGGAGTGCCTGTCCATGTCGTCGGCCTCGGCTTCAATCCGGCGCATCCCCGTTTGACCGCCGGCCTCGATGAACTGCGCAGCGGCCGCATCGAGCGCGCCAGGCGGATGGGTGACGCGCTGGCGGCCATCGGCATTCCCGGCGTCTATGAAGGCGCGCAGTGTTTCGTGACGAATCCGATCCTGATCTCGCGCGCCCATTTTGCCCGCTATCTGGTTTCGATCGGCATCGCCCGCGACATGGCAGGCGTTTTCCAGAACTATCTGACGCCAGGCAAGCCCGGCTATGTCGATCATCGCTGGGCGACGCTCGAGGAATCCGTCGGCTGGATTACCTCGGCGGGTGGCGTGGCGGTGGTCGCTCATCCCGCCCGCTACAAGATGTCGGGCAGCCAGATGCGGAATTTTCTCGATGATTTCAAGGATGTCGGTGGGCAAGGGCTTGAAGTCACCTGCGGCAGCCATTCTCCCGATCACGTGATGCATTTCGCCAGGCTGACCCGGCACTATGCCTTCCATGCCTCGCGCGGCTCGGATTTTCACGGACCGGAAGAGAGCTATGTCGATCTCGGCAAGCTGCCACAACTCCCGGAAGACCTCAAGCCGGTGTGGCGTCTGTTGAGCTGAGCCGTGGCCCGCGTCGTCAGCATTCATCCTGAGTCGCCGCAACATCGTCTGCTGGCGCAGGCCGCCGAGTTCATTCGCGACGGAGGCGTCGTCGCGTTGCCAACCGATTCCTGCTATGCGCTTGGCTGCCACCTCGACGACAAGGAAGCCATGGACCGCATTCGCCTGATTCGCCAGATCGACGACCGCCACCACCTGACTCTGATGGTGCGCGATCTCTCGGAAATCGCGCATTTTGCCCGTGTCGACAATGCCCAGTACCGTTTGCTCAAGGCGACAACGCCCGGCAGCTACACCTTCATCCTCGAAGGAACCAAGGAGCTGCCGCGCCGGGTCATGCATCCCAAACGCAAGACGATCGGCCTGCGCGTTCCCGATCATCCAGTCGCGCTGGCCATGCTCCAGGAGTTGAATGAGCCGCTGCTGACGACGACCCTGCAGTTGCCGGGCGACAACGCGCCGCTCACTGAGGGTTGGGAGATTCAGGATCGCCTTGACGACCAGATCGAACTGATCCTCGATGCCGGCCATTGCGGCACCGAACCGACCACGGTCATCGACCTGACCGGCCGGGTCCCCGCGCTGATCCGTGCCGGCCGTGGTTCGCTCGCGCCGTTCGGGCTGGATTGACCGGCATGCTCGAAAGCGTGATCCAGACGATTGCCATCTCGGCGCTGCCGGTGATCTTCGCGATCACGCTGCACGAGGCGGCGCACGGTTACGCCGCGCGTCACTTTGGTGACCCGACTGCCTTCCGGTTGGGGCGCATCAGCCTGAATCCGCTACGCCATATCGACCCGGTCGGCACTATCCTGATTCCCGCAGCCATCCTTTTGTTTTCCGGCGGCACCTTCCTGTTCGGCTACGCCAAGCCAGTGCCGGTCGATTTCAGCCGCCTGCGCAACCCGAAGCAGGACATGTTCTGGGTTGCCGCCGCCGGCCCGGGCGCCAACCTGTTCATGGCCTTCTGCTGGGCGCTCATGCTCAAGCTGGCCTGGCTGTTGCCGGGCAACGTGTTCACGCTGCCGCTCTCCGAAATGAGCAAGGTTGGCATCATCGTCAATTGCGTGCTGATGGTCCTCAACCTGCTGCCGCTGCCGCCGCTCGATGGCGGACGGATAGCCGTCAGCCTGCTGCCGCACGGACTGGCCTGGAGATTCGCGAAGGTCGAGCGCTGGGGCTTTCCGATTTTGCTGCTCCTGCTGTTCACCGGTATTCTCGGCGCCGTCATGAACCCGCTGGTGATTCTCGCGGCGCGGGCCATCGAATCCATTTTTGGGCTTTACTGATCAACCATGTACGCAGAACGTGTCCTTTCCGGCATGCGCCCCACCGGGTCGCTGCATCTCGGCCACTACCACGGGGTCCTCAAAAACTGGGTCAGGCTCCAGCACGACTATCCCTGCCTGTTCTTCGTCGCCGACTGGCATGCGCTGACAACCCAGTACGACGATCCTCAGGGTATCGTGCAGGCAACCTGGGACATGGTCATCGACTGGCTGGCCGCCGGGGTCGATCCCAGCCAGGCCACGCTGTTCATTCAGTCGAAGGTGCCGGAGCACGCCGAACTGCACCTGCTGCTATCAATGATGACGCCACTCGGGTGGCTGGAGCGCGTGCCGACTTACAAGGATCAGCAGGAAAAGCTGGAAAACAAGGACCTGTCGACCTACGGCTTTCTCGGCTACCCGCTGCTGCAGGCGGCCGACATCCTGATCTACCGTGCCGACAAGGTGCCAGTGGGCGAGGACCAGGTGCCGCACATCGAGTTTTCGCGCGAAGTTGCCCGCCGCTTCAACCACCTCTACGGCCGTGAGCCGGGCTTCGCAGACAAGGCGCGCGAAGCGCTCAAGAAGCTGGGCGGCAAGAAGGCCAGGCTGTACGAAGAACTGCGCACTCGCTTCCAGCAGGAGGGTGACCGTGCGGCCATCGAGCAGGTCAAAGCGCTCCTTGATGAGACCCAGCATCTGTCGTTGGGCGATCGCGAACGGCTGTTCGGTTTTCTGGAAGGCACCGGCAAGATGATCCTCGCCGAGCCTGGGGCGCTCCTTACCGAGGCTTCCAAAATGCCGGGGCTGGACGGGCAGAAAATGTCCAAGTCCTACAGCAACACGATCACGCTGCGTGAATCCGCGGAATCGGTGACCAAGAAAGTGCGCGGCATGCCGACAGATCCGGCGCGGGTGCGTCGCACCGATCCCGGCGAGCCGGCGAAGTGCCCGGTCTGGCAACTGCATCAGGTTTATTCCGATGCTGCCTGCAAGGAATGGGTCAGCCACGGGTGTCGCAGCGCCGGCATCGGTTGCCTGGAATGCAAGCAGCCGGTGATCGATGGCATCCTGCGCGAACAGGCGCCGATGCGCGAGCGCGCGCAGGTCTATCTCGATGACCCGACGCTGGTCAGGAGCATCATTGCCGACGGTTGCGAAAAGGCCCGCGAACTGGCACGCGAGACCATGCGCGACGTGCGCGAGGCGATGGGGCTGGAATACCGTTGATGGACAAGGACGCGCTGATCTGGATCATCATCGGCTTTGGCGGCCAGGCACTGTTCATGATGCGTTTTGTCGTCCAGTGGTGGTCCAGCGAGAAGGAAAAGCGCGTGGTGGTGCCGGTTGCTTTCTGGTATTTCAGTATTCTCGGCGGTCTCGTGCTGACGGTTTATGCGATTCATCGCAGTGACCCGGTGTTCATCTTCGGCCAGGGCCTCGGCCTGTTGATCTATTTCCGCAATCTGCATCTGCATTACAAGAGCACGGGCCGCGTTGCGGCTTCCCAGCCATGAGCGCCACGGTCGACCTTCCCCAGGCAGTCGTTTTGGCACCGTTTGCCCGCATCTATGGCGAGCCGCTCGAGACGTTGCCGCAGGACCTCTACATTCCGCCCGATGCGTTGGCAATCATGCTCGATGCCTTTGAAGGCCCGCTCGACCTGTTGCTCTACCTGATCCGCAAGGCCAACGTCGACATCCTGGATATCCCGATGGCGCCGCTGACCCGGCAGTATCTCGACTACATCGAAGGCATGCGCGCCAGCAATCTCGAACTGGCCGCCGACTATTTGGTGATGGCGGCGATGCTGATCGAGATCAAGTCGCGCATGCTCCTGCCGCGTCCGAAGGCAGGCGCTGCTGACGAGGCGGAAGACCCGCGCGCCGAACTGGTGCGCCGGCTGATGGAATACGAGCAGATGAAGATCGCCGGCCTCAGGCTCAATGAGTTGCCGCAGGCCGAGCGCGAGTTCTTCTGGGTCGAAACACTGGTCGAGAAGTCGCTGTACATTCGCTTGCCGGAGGTGTCCCTCGACGATCTCCGGGAGGCCTGGCTGGCTGTCGTTCGTCAGGCGAACCTGAACAAGCACCACAAGATCGGCCGCGAGGAGTTGTCAGTGCGCGAGCACATGGGGATCATCCTTCGCCTGTTGCGGTCGCGGCGCGGTTTTGTGCAGTTTGAAACGATGTTCGATCCGCTGATGGGGGTGGCCGGCCTGGTCGTCCACTTCCTGGCGATGCTCGAACTGGCCCGGGAAAAACTGATCGAATTCACCCAAACCGAGGCTTTTCAGCCCATTTACGTGAGAGTGCATCAAGGTGGAAGCGAGCCAGGTCAAGAAAATTCTTGAAGCGGCATTGCTCGCCGCCCGCGAGCCGCTGACGCTGCTGGAGTTGAGCAGGATGTTCGACGAGGAACTGTCGGGCGAAACCCTGCGCAAGCTGCTCGACGAGTTGCGCGAGGAATGGAGCGCGCGGCCGGCCGAGCTGCTCCCGCTCGCTTCGGGCTGGCGTTTTCGGACGCGCGCCGAGTATCTGCCTTACCTCGAACGCCTGAACCCCGAGAAGCCGCCGCGCTATTCGCGCGCCATGCTTGAAACACTGGCCATCATCGCCTACCGGCAGCCGGTGACGCGCGGTGATATCGAGGAAATCCGGGGGGTCGCGGTCAGTACCAATGCCATCAGGACACTCGAGGAACGTGGCTGGATAGATGCGGTCGGGCATCGCGACACGCCTGGCCGGCCGGCGCTGTTTGCGACAACCAAGAAATTCCTCGACGATCTCGGGCTGCGCAGCGTCAGCGAACTGCCGCCACTCGAACAGATCGGCCAGGCACTGGAGCTGAATCATGAAAACTAAGCGCACGCCCTTCCGTCAATCACAGGCGGCAGATTCTGAAATCCGGGCGGAAAAGGCCGTCGACCGCGCCCATTCGCGAAGGGATGGCGGTCCTGGAAAATTGGGGAACTTGGAGAAAGCGCCGGTGCGGGGCGGCAATGAAACCCCAAGGGGGCGTGCCCCGCATCGCACGGCCCCTGCTGCAGAGGTTGGACCAAGAACGGTTGCTCCGGGCCGTCGTCCTGCACCCAATACGGGGGGGCGCGCGAATCGTGGCAGCGTCGCCCGCGACGGACGGCCGCTCGCCGAAGCCAGGCCCGAGCGTCTGCAGAAGGTTCTCGCCCAGGCGGGCGTTGGCTCGCGGCGTGAAATGGAAGAATGGATAGCCGCCGGCCGGATCACGGTCAACGGCGTGACTGCGCAGATTGGCCAGAGCGTGGTGCCGACCGACAAGGTCAAGATCGGCGGCCGGCTGGTCAACGTGCGTGTTGCCGCGAACCGGACGCCGCGTGTGGTCCTCTATCACAAACCCGAGGGGGAGATCGTCTCGCGCGATGATCCGGCGGGCCGGCCCTCGGTGTTCGCCGCGCTGCCGCGCATCCGCAGCGGTCGCTGGATTGCTGTCGGGAGGCTCGACTTCAATACTTCCGGTCTTCTGCTGTTCACCACCGCCGGCGAACTCGCCAACAAGCTGATGCATCCGAGTTCGGGGTTGATCCGCGAATATGCGGTCCGCGTTCTCGGTGGGCTGACGCCGGAGTCGCAGCAGTCGTTGCTCGACGGCATTGAGCTTGAGGACGGTCCGGCCAGCTTTGCCAGTCTTGAGGAAGGCGGCGGCGAGGGGGCCAACCGCTGGTATCGCGTGACCCTGTCCGAGGGGCGCAACCGCGAGGTGCGCCGAATGTTCGAAGCGGTCGGCTGCACGGTGAGCCGTCTGATCCGAGTCCGTTACGGCCCGTTCGCGCTGCCGCCGCAGTTGAAACGGGGGCGCGCGCGCGAGCTGGAAGAGAGCGAAGTCAAGGCATTCCTGCGGGAGCTGGAAAAATGGATCACGCCGCCGCCGACGCCCCGTGAGAGTGCATAAAGTCCGCCAGATTCATTTACGGGGAGGGGCAAAGTCGTTATAATTCACGAGTTTGTTCCTCTCGTCTTTTCTGACGGGGCATCTTTTTCGTGAGATGGGCGTTTCGCCCATTTTTTGTTTGTGACTATGGACTTAAACGCGCTGCTTGAGACGACCGTGGTCGGTCTGGGTTATGAACTCGTCGATATCGAGATGTCGCCGCGTGGCCGGACGATTCGCGTGTTCATCGACCTCCCGGGCAAGGAGAGCGGAGTCGACGTTGACGACTGTGCGCGCGTGTCCAATCAGCTTTCGCGGATTCTCGAGGTCGAGAACGTCGATTACGACCGCCTCGAAGTCTCCTCGCCCGGCCTCGACCGCGTGGTCAAGAAGCCTGAGGATTTCGCGCGATTCGCCGGGCAGGGCATCCAGATCAAGCTGCGCATCCCGCAGGGTGGCCGCCGCAACTTCCAGGGCGAACTCCTGCACTGCACGGATGGCACGGTTGGTCTGCGGCTGGAGAAGGATGATGTGGAACTCGAATTGAACAATATCGAGAGGGCACGTCTGGTGCCGCGATTCGACTGAAGGACTAGGAGGTTTTAGCCCATGAGCCGTGAAATATTGCTGCTGGTCGACGCTTTGGCCCGCGAGAAATACGTCAGCAAGGAAATTGTCTTTGGCGCTCTCGAGCTGGCCCTCGCGTCGGCGACCAAGAAGCGCATTCATGACGAGGCCGATGTGCGGGTTTCTGTCGACCGGGAGACCGGCAACTACGAGTCGTTTCGTCGCTGGCAGGTCGTTCCCGACAGTGCATACGTCAATGAGTTCCTTGAGATGCCCTTGTCCGAGGCGCAGAAGGACGATCCGGAGATTGAGCCGGGCGACTTCCTCGAGGAACCTCTGGAGCCGATTGACTTTGGTCGTATCGGCGCCCAGGCGGCCAAGCAGGTCATCCTGCAGAAGATCCGCGATGCCGAGCGCGAGCAGATCCTGGCTGATTTCCTCGATCGCGGCGAGCATATCGTCTATGGAACCATCAAGCGCATGGAGCGGGGCAGTGCCATTGTCGAAGCCGGCAAGATCGAAGCCCTGCTACCGCGCGACCAGATGATTCCCAAGGAGAACTTGCGGATCGGCGACCGGGTCCGTGCCTACATGCTGCGCATCGACCGCAATGCACGCGGACCGCAGATCATCCTGTCGCGCACCTCGCCGGACTTCGTCATCAAGTTGTTTGACCTCGAAGTGCCGGAGATATCCGATGGCCTGATGGAACTGAAGGCTTGTGCCCGCGATCCGGGCATGCGCGCCAAGATCGCGGTCAAGTCCAACGACCCGCGCGTTGACCCGATCGGCACCTGCGTCGGCCTGCGCGGTTCGCGCGTCACTGCGGTGCGCAACGAAATCGGCGGCGAGAACATCGACATTGTGCTGTGGTCGGCTGATCCGGCCCAGTTCGTCATCGGCGCGCTGTCGCCGGCGGAGGTTTCCTCGATCGTCATCGATGAAGAAAAGCATGCCATGGACGTCGTCGTCGATGAGGACAATCTCGCCATTGCCATTGGCCGCAATGGCCAGAACGTTCGCCTGGCCTCCGAGCTGACCGGCTGGACCATCAACCTGATGACGCAGGATGAGTCGGCCAAGCGCTCCGAAGCGGAACATGCGGTGACCCGGATCACTTTCATGGAAAAGCTCGACATCGACGAGGAACTTGCCGGTCTGTTGATTGACGAGGGCTTTTCGACGCTGGAGGAGATCGCCTACGTGCCTTTGGCCGAGATGCTCGAAATCGAAGGCCTGGATGAAGAGATCGTCAATGAATTGCGCAACCGCGCGCGCAATATTCTGCTGACCGAGGCCATCGTGAACGAGGAGCAGTTCGAAGGCGTCGCCGAGGACCTGCTGAATCTGGATGGAATGACCCGGGAACTGGCTGCCAAACTGGCAGGCAAGGGCATCAAGAGCCGTGACGATCTTGCCGAACTGGCAGTGGATGAAGTCGTTGAAATGACTGGCATTGACGAACAGCGTGCCAAGGAAGTTATTCTGAAGGCGCGTGCTCACTGGTTTGAGTGAGCGGGAGGGTAGCAAGCATGACTGCAACAACTGTTTCGCAATTTGCCGCAGAACTCAAGATGCCGGTGTCTGCCCTGCTCGCGCAGTTGAGCAAGGCCGGCCTCAGCAAGAATGACAGCGCCGACGCGTTGACCGATCAGGACAAGGCAAAGCTGCTCGATTACCTGCGCCGCGCGCATGGCGACGACTCGAAGACCAAGATTACACTGACCCGCAAGCAGACGTCGGAGATCAAGGCGACCGATTCGCATGGCCGCGCCCGGACGGTGCAAGTCGAGACGCGCAAGAAGCGTGTCCTGATCAAGCGCGAGGTCGGTGATCATGCCCCGGAACCGGTCGGCTTGCCGGTGGCCGAGACTGTCGTGGAGCCGGTGGCCGAGACTGTCGTAGAGCCGGTGGCCGGAGTCCCGCCGGTCCTTGTGGCCGTAGCGGATGTCGACGCCAAGGGGGATTCCCAGAAAGAGCCGGCGGCCGCGCTGGCTTCGGTGATCGGCAAGGATGAATTGAAGTCACGCGCGGAGCAGGATCGTCGCTTCAGCCAGTTGCGCGAGATTCAGGAACAGGAGTTGAAGGCAAAGCAGGCCCGCGCCGGTGATTTGGTCCGTCTGCGCCAGCAGGCGGAGGCTGCAGGAGAGGCCGCCAGGCTCGCCGGCCAGGCGACGCAACAGGCTGCCGCTCAGGCCAAGACGCAGGAAGCTGCGCCGGAAAAGGGAACGCTGCACAAGAAACCCGATGCGCCCGGCAAGGATGCCAAGAAGGGCGGCAACGGTCGCACCGATGACAACCGGAAGAAACCGGGAATCAAGACGCGTTCGGCGGATCCAGGCAGTTCCTGGAAGAGCGGCCGGCGTGGACAGCGGAAGCATGGCCACGATGCAGACGATGGCCAGGGTAGTTTCCAGGCGCCGACTGAAATCATCGTCCGCGAGATCCATGTACCGGAAACCATTTCGGTTTCCGATCTGGCGCACAAGATGTCGGTCAAGGCCATTGAAATCATCAAGGTCATGATGAAGATGGGTTCGATGGTCACTATCAACCAGGTGCTGGATCAGGAAACGGCCATGATCGTGGTCGAGGAGGTCGGCCACAAGGCGGTGGCCGCCAAACTGGATGATCCGGATGCCTTCATCGAAGAGGCTGCTGGGCACCAGGATGTGCCGCTGGAGCCGCGCGCGCCGGTGGTCACCGTCATGGGCCACGTCGACCACGGCAAGACCTCGCTGCTGGACTATATTCGTCGGGCCAAGGTGGCAGCTGGCGAAGCCGGTGGCATTACCCAGCACATCGGTGCCTACCACGTCCAGACCGATCGCGGCATGGTGACCTTCCTCGATACGCCGGGCCACGAGGCCTTTACGGCGATGCGCGCGCGCGGCGCCAAGGCGACGGACCTTGTCATCCTGGTTGTCGCTGCCGACGATGGCGTGATGCCGCAGACCAAGGAAGCGATTCACCATGCCAAGGCGGCTGGTGTCCCGCTGGTCGTTGCGGTCAACAAGATCGACAAGCCCGATGCCAATCTGGACCGCGTCAAGCAGGAACTCGTTACTGAAGGCGTCATTCCCGAGGAGTACGGCGGCGATTCGCCATTTGTGGCGGTCTCGGCCAAGAAGGGTACCGGTATCGACGAATTGCTCGAACAGGTTCTGCTCCAGGCGGAGGTTCTGGAACTCAGGGCACAGCGGGATGCGCCCGCCAAGGGCCTGATCATCGAGGCTCGTCTTGACAAGGGCCGTGGCGCCGTGGCGACCATGCTGGTCCTCTCGGGCACCCTCAAACGTGGCGACGTCGTGCTTGCCGGTCAGGTTTCCGGGCGCGTGCGTGCCATGCTGGACGAGAACGGCAAGCCGATCAATGAGGCCGGACCCTCGATTCCGGTTGAGATTCTCGGGCTCTCGGACGTTCCGGCAGCCGGCGAGGAAGCCATTGTTCTGGCCGATGAAAAGAAGGCCCGCGAAATTGCGCTCTTCCGTCAGGGCAAGTTCCGCGACGTCAAGCTGGCCAAGCAACAGGCGGCCAAGCTGGAAAACATGTTCCAGCAGATGGAAGAAGGCCAGGTCAAGACCCTGCCGCTCATCGTCAAGGCCGACGTCCAGGGTTCGCAGGAAGCACTGGTGCAGACACTCGCCAAACTGTCGAACGAGGAAGTCCGTGTGCAGATCATTCACGGTGCCGTCGGCGGCATCAGCGAATCCGACGTCAATCTGGCGCAGGCTTCCGGTGCGGTCATCATTGGCTTCAACACGCGCGCCGACGCCAATTCCCGCAAGCTGGCCGAAACCTTCGGTGTCGATATCCGGTACTACAACGTGATTTACGACGCGGTCGACGAGGTCAAGGCAGCCCTTTCCGGCATGCTGTCGCCAGAAAAACGCGAGCAGATCATCGGCCAGGTCGAGATTCGCCAGGTCTTCCATGTTTCCAAGGTTGGGGCGATTGCCGGTTGCTACGTGCTGGAAGGCGTCGTCAGGCGTACTTCGCGAGTCCGGCTGTTGCGCAAGCACGTAGTGCTGTGGGACGGCGAACTCGACTCGCTCAAGCGCTTCAAGGACGATGTCAAGGAAGTGCGCAGCAACTTCGAATGCGGGCTGTCGCTCAAGAACAATAACGACATCCAGGAAGGCGACCAGCTTGAAGTCTATGAAATTCAGGAAGTGGCGCGCTCGCTGAAATGAAGAAGGCGGGTTTTCAGCGCAGCGATCGGGTCGCGGAGCAGGTTCGGCGCGACCTCGCCGACCTGATTCGCACAGAACTGAAGGATCCGCGGGTCGGCATGATCAGCCTGACGGCGGTCGAACTGACGCCGGATTACGCCCACGCGAAGATCTTTTTCACGACGCTGAACGACGAGCATCTGGACGAGATCGAGCACGGCCTCAAGCGTGCGGCGGGTTTCCTGCGCCGGGAACTCGGCCGGCGGATCAGCATCCACACGTTACCCGAGCTTCATTTCATCTACGACACTTCCGTTGCCCACGGCATCAGCCTCTCGCACCTGATCGATCAGGCCAACGCCCTGAGTGACCAAACGCCCGAATAACAGGGGTCCCGTGCAATTCAGGAAAGCCTGGAGACAGGTCGATGGTGTTCTGCTGCTCGACAAGCCGCTCGGACTGACCTCCAATGATGCCCTGCAGAAAGCGCGCCGGCTGTTTTCTGCGGCCAAGGGCGGGCACACCGGAACATTGGATCCCCTGGCCACCGGCCTGTTGCCCCTCTGTTTCGGTGAGGCGACCAAGTTTTCGGCCGATCTGCTCGATGCCGACAAGACCTACGAGGCCGTGATCAAGCTGGGTGTCGCCACCGATTCCGGAGATGCCGAAGGCGTGGTGATCGCGACTGCTCCGGTCGACGTCTCCGAATGCGACATTTTCAGGGTCCTGCCGCAATTTTCCGGCGCCATCCGCCAGGTGCCGCCGATGCATTCCGCGCTCAAGCGCAATGGCCGCCCACTCTACGAATTGGCGCGTCAGGGTGTCGTAGTTGAGCGGGAACCACGGGCTGTCACCATCCACGCCATCGACGGCCTGAGTTTTTTCGATGATAGCCTGACTTTGCGGGTCGCCTGCAGCAAGGGCACCTATATCCGCGTGCTGGCTGCCGACATTGGCCGCCTGCTTGGCTGCGGCGCCCACCTGGCGGCTTTGCGCCGGACCGGCGTCGGTGATCTTGACCTGCGATCGGCCGTGACCCTGGCGCAACTGGAGGCGCTCGACGAAGCGGAGCGGGCAGGGCTCTTGCAACCGGTCGACGCCCTGCTGCACAGCTTGCCAGAGCTCACGCTCGATGGTGAGGCGGCACAGCGCTTTCGCCATGGCAACCCGGTCGCCCTGCCCGCCGGCCTGGGCGGAAAAATCCGTGTCTATGTCGACCGCAGGCTGATCGGTGTCGGCGAGCTGGCGCCGGACGGCCGTTTGTGGCCCAGAAGACTGGTGCAATTGGCGGACTAAGCTGGTACAATCCGCGCCTTTCCGTTGCCAACGGGAAAGAATGTCCCAATCAGGCGCAGGCTCTATCAAACTGGGGCGGCGTCATCACCATGAAAGAGAGTTTGAAATGGCATTTACTACCGAAATCAAGGCAGCTGTGGTTGCCGATTACCAGCGTGCCTTGGGCGACACCGGTTCCCCGGAGGTCCAGGTTGCCCTGCTGACTGCACGCATCAACGATCTGACCCCGCACTTCAAGGAGCACAAGAAGGATAACCATTCGCGCCGTGGACTCCTGCGCATGGTGAGCCAGCGTCGCAAGCTGCTGGATTACCTGAAGGGCAAGAACGTCGATGCTTACCGTACCCTGATTACCCGCCTCGGTCTGCGGAAATAAGCTGGACCCAGGCACCCGAGAGAGCGGCCCGGACGAGTCCCGGCCGCTTTTTTGTTCGTTGTCGCTTGTTGTCTTGTTGTTCATTGTGATGAGAGTGAAAGGAAAACATGTTTAATGTCGTGAAAAAGACCTTCGCCTATGGCGACCATCAAGTCACCATTGAAACCGGCGAAATCGCCCGCCAGGCTGGCGGCGCCGTGCTGGTGTCGATGGAGGAAACCGTGGTTCTGGTGACGGTCGTCGCCGCCAAGAACGCCAAGCCAGGTCAGGATTTCTTCCCGCTGACCGTTGATTACCAGGAAAAGACCTACGCTGCCGGCCGTATTCCCGGCGGATTCTTCAAGCGCGAAGGCCGTCCCTCGGAAAAGGAGATACTGACCTGCCGTCTGATCGATCGCCCGATCCGTCCGCTGTTCCCCGACGGTTTCTACAATGAGGTTCAGGTCATTGCGACAGTAATGTCGCTGAACCCGGAAGTCGATTCCGACATTCCGGCCCTGCTTGGTGCCTCCGCTGCGCTGGCAATTTCCGGCGTCCCGTTCAACGGTCCGGTGGGTGCGGCTCGCGTTGGCTACATCAACGGCCAGTACGTTCTGTGCCCGACGATGAGCCAGCTCAAGAACAGCCAGCTCGATCTCGTCGTCGCCGGTACCGAATCCGCCGTGCTGATGGTCGAATCCGAATGTGATCAACTGTCCGAGGAAGTCATGCTGGGCGCCGTGGTTTTCGGTCACACCGAGTCGCGGAAGGCGATCAACGCCATCAACGAGCTCGTCGAAGAGGCCGGCAAGCCCGAGTGGGACTGGACTCCGGCGGCGAAGAACGAGCCGCTGATCGCCAGGGTGCATGAGCTCGCCAGGCCCGAGTTCGAGGCCGCCTACAACATCACGGTCAAGCAGACGCGGACCCAGGCAATCAAGGATATTTACGCCCGGGTCATCGCCGCCGTCAGCGAAGGCGTCGAGAACCCGCCGTCGGGCGGCGAGGTCATGGACATCATGTTCGCCCTTGAAGGCGAAATCGTGCGCGGTCGCATCCTGTCGGGCGCGCCACGCATCGACGGCCGCGACACGCGCACCGTGCGTCCGATCACGATGCGCTCCGGCGTCCTGCCGCGCACCCACGGTTCCGCGCTGTTTACCCGTGGCGAAACCCAGGCGCTGGCAGTTGCCACGCTCGGCACCAACCGCGACGAGCAGATCATCGATGCGCTGGCTGGCGAATACCGCGACCGTTTCATGCTGCACTACAACATGCCGCCGTTCGCGACGGGTGAAACTGGGCGCGTCGGTTCGCCGAAGCGTCGCGAAATCGGTCACGGCCGCCTCGCCAAGCGCGCGCTGCTCGCCGTGCTGCCGAAGCCGGAAGACTTCTCCTACTCGATGCGTCTGGTGTCGGAAATCACCGAATCCAATGGCTCTTCCTCGATGGCTTCCGTTTGTGGTGGCTGTCTGGCGCTGCTCGATGCCGGCGTGCCGCTCAAGGCGCACGTCGCCGGTATTGCCATGGGCCTGATCAAGGACGGCAACCGTTTTGCCGTGCTGACCGACATCCTCGGCGACGAAGATCACCTCGGTGACATGGACTTCAAGGTAGCCGGCACGACCGCCGGCATCACCGCCTTGCAGATGGACATCAAGATCCAGGGCATCACCAAGGAAATCATGAAAGTGGCGCTGGCGCAGGCTCAGGAAGCCCGCCTGCACATCCTTGGCCTGATGCAGTCGGCGGCGGCCGGCCCGCGTGAAGAAATGTCGGCCTACGCACCGCGTCTCTACACCTTCAAGATCAACCCCGAGAAGATCCGTGACGTGATCGGCAAGGGTGGCGCCGTCATTCGTGCGCTGACCGAAGAAACCGGCACCACGATCGACATCCAGGACGACGGCACGATCACAATCGCCGCCACCAGTGCCGAAGCCGCCGCCGTGGCGCGTGGCCGTATCGATGCCATCACGGCGGAAGTCGAGATCGGCAAGATCTACCAGGGCACCGTGCTCAAGATTCTTGATTTCGGCGCCATCGTCTCGGTGCTGCCGGGCAAGGATGGTCTGCTGCATATCTCCCAGATTGCCCAGGAGCGCGTTGCCAAGGTCGAGGACTACGTCAAGGAAGGCCAGGTGGTGCGCGTCAAGGTCCTGGAAACCGACGACCGCGGTCGCGTCAAGCTGTCGATGAAGGCGGCTGCAGCCGACGAGGCTGCTGCCCGGCCGGTGGCAGCACTGGAAGCTGCGTCGCAGGATGAGACCGCAGGGTAGTCGTCAGTCTTTGGCAATAAAGCAGAAAGGGCGCCGGAAGGCGCCCTTTCATTTCTGCATCATTTCGAACGTCGACCGCGACATGTCTTGACGGATGCCGTCGCCGGCATTTTGTGGAACTGGCGACAGTTGCCCGCGTGTCACCGGGCGCAGCAGGACAGGTTCGCGAATTACTTCGCCATCTGCCTTTCCTTCATCTCGTCCAGCGTCTTGCAAT
>JBEOKN010000003.1:0-23975 GCA_040275885.1 Azonexus sp.
GGCGGTAGCTGATGAAGATGCTGGAAGTTGGTGCGTTGTTGGCAGTCACCTTGCGATCCCTCGTCAGCACTATGGTGTGTGGAAGATTATGCCATAGCAACTGTCTCCGTCCGCCGGCGCTCCCCGTCGGCAAGAATTGTCCGGCAGCACACGGCAGTCTGGTCTCGATTCGGGCCACTCCTGCCTGTCGACCGCGACAGCCCGCCTGCCGGCAGCGCCCAAGTTGATTACAATCCCTCCGAACGACAACAGGAGGGGACCAACGATGGCCAAGGCGCAATTCTGCTGGGAAGACCCGCTATTGCTCGAGACGCAACTGACGCCGGACGAGCGCATGATCCGCGACGCGGCGCGCGACTATTGCCAGGGCAAGCTGCTGCCGCGCGTGCGGGACTCTTTCCGCCACGAGAAGACCGACCCGGCCATCTTCCGCGAAATGGGCGCCATGGGCCTGCTCGGCCCGACCATCCCGCCCGAATACGGCGGCGCCGGGCTCAACTTCGTCAGCTACGGGCTGATCGCGCGCGAGGTCGAACGCGTCGATTCCGGCTACCGCTCGATGATGAGCGTCCAGTCGTCGCTGGTGATGGTGCCGATTTTCGAATTCGGCAGCGAGGCGCAGAAACAGAAATACCTGCCGAAGCTGGCGAGCGGTGAATGGATCGGCTGTTTCGGTCTGACCGAGCCGAACCACGGCTCCGACCCCGGCAGCATGGAATCGCGGGCGCGAGCCGTTGCTGGCGGCTACCGGCTGTCGGGCAGCAAGATGTGGATCACCAATTCGCCCATCGCCGATGTCTTCGTCGTCTGGGCCAGGAACGATGCCGGGATGATCCGCGGCTTCGTGCTCGAGAAGGGCATGCCCGGCCTTTCGGCACCGGTCATCCATGGCAAGGTCGGGCTACGCACGTCGGTCACCGGCGAGATCGTCATGGACGAGGTGTTCGTGCCGGCGGAAAACGAGTTTCCGGAAGTGCGCGGCCTCAAGGGGCCGTTCACCTGCCTCGACTCGGCACGCTACGGCATCGCCTGGGGTGCGCTCGGCGCCGCCGAGTTCTGCTGGCACACGGCCCGCCAATACACGCTCGACCGCCGGCAGTTCGGCCGCCCGCTGGCCGCCAACCAGCTGATCCAGAAAAAGCTGGCGGACATGCAGACCGAAATCACCCTCGGCCTCCAAGGCTGCCTGCGCCTCGGCCGCATGAAGGACGACGGTACGGCGTCGGTCGAGATCACCTCGATCATGAAGCGCAACTCCTGCGGCAAGTCGCTCGACATCGCCCGCACGGCGCGCGACATGCTCGGCGGCAACGGCATTTCCGACGAGTTCGGCATCATCCGCCACCTCGTCAATCTCGAAGTGGTGAATACCTACGAGGGCACGCACGACGTCCATGCGCTGATCCTCGGCCGGGCGCAGACGGGAATCGCCGCCTTCGCCAACTGAGCGGGGCGGCGGCGCGGAAATCGGCACCTAAATGGTGTCGACCGCAACCGGCAGGTCAATGGGCCTTTGGCCCATGACGGCGGTCAGGCCTCAGGCATCCTCGGTGTGGGCACTGGACGCTGGATGCCCGCTGGCTTCCGCCCATTCGATGATCGGCTGCCACTGTTCCACATCCCGCGCCGCCCGGGAACGCGGCAGATCGAAGATCGTCAGGCCGGCGCCCGAAGCTTGCACATAGACCTGCGTATCGCGCAGATAGGCCAGCACCGGCAGATCGAAAGTTTCGAAGAAACGCTCCAGCTGAGCCGCGGCGCGCGTCCGCGCATCGACCCGCATGCCGATCACGGCAACGTCGGCCTTGCCCCGGCGCACGGCCTTCTCGGCCAGCAGTTCAGTCAGAAAATGCCGCGTCGCCAGCATGTCGAAAACCGACGGCTGGACCGGCACGATAACGCGCGTGGAGAGCTTGAGCACCCGCTCCAGCATCCTGCCGTGGAGGCCGGCCGGGGTATCGAGGATGATATGGCTGGTACCTGTCGGTGGCCGGGCGACAGCGTCGAGGCCGATTTCCCAGGTGTCGATGGTCGCTGCCGCGAAGGGGCGGATCCCCAGCCATTCGCGCGACGACTGCTGACGATCGATGTCGCCGAGCATCACCTCGTGACGCTTGCTGGCGAAATAGCCGGCCAGGTTGGTCGCCAGCGTGCTTTTGCCGGATCCCCCCTTGGGATTGGCAACGAGAAATGCCTTCATGTCCTGCCCTCCAGGTTCTTGAGTGTTTGGCGTACAAGGTTAACATGAACGCGCAGGGTATAGACCAAATCGGTGAACGCCAAGGGAACTCGCAGTCCTCTGGCTTCCTCGTCGAGCCCGTCGAGCCGGCTCCGGTATTGCGGCAGCTTTGCCGCGTCAAAGCGCAGTTTCAGATCGTCCTCAAGATACTTCAGCTCGCCATAGCAGCGAAAGATCTTGGAGCGCACCCGCCACGAATAGATCGCCGGCGCCACCTTGAGCAACGGGATCAGCAAGGCGACGATCGGAATCAGGAGCACGATCAGGCGGTCGACGAGAACCGCCAGCCAGAACGGCAGGTAACGCTGCAGGAATGGCGCGCCGGACTTGAAGTAGCGCCCGGCCTCGGGCGACAGCGGCACCAGACGATCCTTGTAAACCGGGAACTCGCCCGCCTTGTTGAAGAAGCCGGACTTGCCGTGCACTTCGGTCATCGCCTGCAGCAACAGGCTCTGCAGGGCCGGGTGGAGGTCAGCGCGGACGATCACGTTGGCCGTCGGCGCCAGAACGGTCACGTCGTCCGGGGGGTAGTCGCGCACCAGGTCGGCGACGCCCTGCGGCAACATGAGCTTGGTCAGGAACGGAAAGCGGCGCTGGTAGGCGTCGGCCTGAGAGAAACTCATGACCCTGATCCCGGGCGAACGCAGCAGAACCTGAACGACAGGCGCACTCTCGGCGGCGATGATGAAGGCCGCATCGATTCGCCCCTGTTGCAGCTCTTCTGCGGCCTTGAGCCCGGCCAGCGGGACCAGATGGTCGCCAGGCGGAAGTTCGTTGGCGGCGAGGAGTTGCTGCGCCAGCTGGCGCACCCCGGATCCTTCCTGGCCGATGGCGATGCGCTTGCCGCGCAGGTCGGTCAGGCGCTCGACCGTCCGGCTGCCCCGGTAAAAGATCCAGACCGGTTCGTAGAAGACGCTGCCGAGCGACACCAGTGCGGAGTCCGAATCCTCGTCGTCGGGGTCTGCTTTCGGCTCGAGCACGCCGCCCTGGACGAAGCCGACCTGCGCCTCATCCTTTTCCAGCCGATCGAGGTTCTCCAGCGAGCCGGCCGACGTCCTGATCTCGAGCGTGATGCCATTGCGCGCCAGGATGGCAGCGTAGCGCCCGGCGAAGGCGTAATACGCGCCGGCATCGCTGCCGGTGGTGATGACGATCTTCTTGGGCGGCGCCGGTTCGACGAACTGGAAGGCCACGACAAAGCCGATGCCGACGATCAGGAGTATCCACCAGGCAGTGGCAAACAGGTCGCGCAGCGAAACCAGTCCGGCCCGGATTCTCGCCATCATGGGAGGAGGACGGTCGAACCGGTGGTCTTGCGCGCCTCGAGATCACGATGCGACTGGCCGGCATCGGCCAGCGGATAGGTCTGATTGACTTCGATGCGCACCTTGCCGGAGGCGACGACCGCGAACAGTTCGCCGCCGAGCGCTTCGAGATCGGCGCGCCTGGCCGTGTAGTGCATCAACGTCGGCCGGGTGACGAAGAGCGAGCCCTTCTGCGACAGCAGCAGCAGATCAAGCGGCGGCACCGGGCCGGATGCGTTGCCGTAGCTGACCATCATGCCGAGCGGCCGCAGGCTGTCGAGCGAACCCATGAAGGTATCCTTGCCGACGCCGTCATAGACGACCGAAACACCTTCCCCGCCGGTGATCTCGCGAACGCGCCGGGTGAAATCTTCAGTCGAGTAGTTGATCACGTGGTCGCAACCGTGGGCCTTGGCGAGTTCGCCCTTGGCCGCCGAGCCGACGGTGCCGATCACGGTCGCTCCCAGCGCCTTGGCCCACTGGCAGGCTATCAGCCCGACGCCGCCGGCAGCAGCATGGATCAGCACGGCGTCGCCAGGCTGAACGCGGCAAGTCTTGCGCAACAGATAGGCGGCAGTCAGGCCCTGCAGCATCATCGCGGCAGCGGTGTTGAAGCCGATCCCTTCCGGAAGCCTGAGCAGGCGATGCGCCGGGATGTTGCGGACCTCGGCATAGGCGCCGACCGGCCCGCCAGCGTAGGCGACGCGATCGCCGACCCTGACCTCGGTCACGCCCTCGCCGATGGCCTCGACCACTCCAGCCCCCTCAAGGCCGATTCCCGACGGCAGCGGGAGCGGGTAGAGGCCGGTGCGGTGATAAATGTCGATGAAGTTGAGGCCGACTGCGTGGTGGCGGACAATCGCCTCGCCTGCCGCCGGCGCCGGCACCTCGACCTGTTCCCAAGCGAGCACTTCGGGGCCGCCGGTCTGGTGAAGTCGGAATGCGTGAGTCATGATCGTCTCCTCGAAGGCCTGATTGTTTTTCTTGCGAGAGCCAGAGGTTATCACTCGTCCGGGCTTCGATCCAGCATGCGCGAGGCTCGCTGCCTCAGGAATCTGGTCATGCCCAGTCCTGCACCCCGATCACGAATCAGATGACCACCGGCTGATCCGGCAGTTCGTTCGGATTTTGCTTTCCGGCCGGAAAATGTTCGGTCAGCAGTTCGCCGGCACGCTGGATGGCAGCGAGCGCCCCGCTACGATACTCGCCAAGCTTGAAGGCGGCCTCCATGCTGCGGCAGATGGCATCCCACTCGGCCTGGCCCACCCGGGCAGCGATGCCGCGGTCAGCGAGCACTTCGACGCGGCGGTCGACGAGTTGGACGTAGATCAGGACGCCGCTGTTGCCTTCGGTATCCCAGACGCCCAGACTGCCGAAGACATCGGCGGCACGCTGGCGGGCACTGCGGCCATGCCACAGTTCGGCAAAGGGCAAGGGGCCTTCGACGACGAAACGGATTTCGCCGCGCTGGCCGGCCTCGGCAACCTCGACGGCGGCACCGATTTCGGCTGACAGGGCCGGGCCGAAGCGGCGCGCAGCAATCCACGGCGGCGTCGAGAGGTGTTTGAACAAGCGCGCAATATTCATTTACCAGCTCCCCGAGGCGCCACCGCCGCCACCCGAACCGCCCCCGCCCCCGAAGCCGCCTCCCCCGCCGAAGCCGCCACCGCCGCCCCGACCACCGCGACCGGCCATGCCGCTTAGGACCAGGTCAAGACCGAAGCGCGCCAGGAAAATTCCGGCCAGCACACCGACGACGATCCCGGCCACGCCGCCGAGCAGCAGCCAGCCAATGCCGCCGGTCACGCCACCGACCACCGCCGATCCGAGAAAATTGCCGAGCAGGCGGCGCAGCGCCGTGCCGATGACGACGACCGCGATCAGGATGCCGAACAGCAGCGCCTCACTGATGCCAGCCACGCCCGGTGGCGCGGCGCTCCGCGCAGCCGGCGCCGGCAGTGCCTCGCCCTCGACGACTTTGAGGATGGCATCGACCCCGGCATCGATGCCGCCGGGCAGGTCGCCTGCCTTGAAGCGCGGCGTGATCGTTTCGGAAATGATGCGCTTCGCCGTGGCGTCGTTGAGCCGGCCTTCCAGGCCGTAACCAACCTCGATGCGCAGCCGCCGGTCATCCTTGGCGACGATCAGGATGACGCCGTCGTCCACACCCTTGCGCCCGATCTTCCAGGTATCGAGGAGGCGAATCCCGAACTGCTCGATGGTCTCCGGCTGCGTGCTGGGCAGGACCAGCACCACCACCTGCGCGCCTTTGCGTGCCTCGAAGGCCGCGAGCTTCTGCTCCAGCGCGACCTTCTGCCCGGCGCCGAGCGTCCCGGTGAGGTCGGTCACCCGTGCCGAGAGTGTCGGGATCGCCACCAACCCATCGGCTCCCCCACCGGGCCCGGCCCACGCGAAGACGGCGAACAGGCAGAGCAGCAACCCCGCCAGGCTCGCAGCCAGGCGCCTCATCGCCGAGTTACCGGGCAGCCGGCTTGGGGGCGCTGAAGTCGATCTTCGGCGCGCTGCTGATCGCCTTCTCGTCTTCGACGGCGAAATTGGCCTTGGGCTTGTAGCCCATGACCATGGCCGTCAGGTTGTTGGGGAAGGTGCGCACCGAGACGTTGTATTCCTGCACCGCCTTGATGTAGCGGTTGCGGGCAACGGTGATGCGGTTTTCCGTTCCCTCGACCTGCGCCTGCAGGTCGCGGAAATTGGCGTCGGCCTTGAGCTGCGGGTAATTTTCGGACACCACCAGCAGGCGGCCGAGCGCGCTGGAGAGATCGGCCTGCGCCTTCTGGAACTTGGCGAAGGCGGCTTCGTCATTGACCAGTTCCGGCGTCGCCTTGATGCTGCCGACGCTGGTGCGGGCCTCGGTGACCTGAGTCAGCACTTCCTTTTCGTGCGCAGCATAGCCCTGGACGATGGACACCAGGTTGGGCACCAGATCGGCGCGACGCTTGTACTGGTTGAGCACCTCCGACCAGGCACCATTCACCGCCTCGTCGTTGATCTGGATCTGGTTGTAGCCGCAGCCGGAGAGCAGCGAGACGGCAATGGCAAAAACGGCGAGGAGGCGAAATTTCATGGCGAGGATCTCCGGGATTTGAACAGGTCGCTGGAACATGGGGGCAACAAGAAGAAAACTCAAGGCCGTCCACAGCGAACCGCGCCCTGAGCCTTGACTACTGAGCCGGCTTCGACAATTGCGTCTTGATGATCGGGCCCACCTGATGCCAGACCCACGAGCCGGCGGCAAACAGGAGGCCGATGCCGATGATCAACTGGATCAGCAGAATGATCATATCACTCTGCTGGCGGCTCAACCGGCGCCCCGGGTTGGTGGCGCCGCAACCCGGACAGGCCTCGGCCGAGGTATCGACGGTGTGGCGGCAGGCGCGGCATGACACGAGCGACATGGTTTTCCCCTATGATCCGCAGATTATAGGCCGGAGCGGCCTCCCGCGTGCGTGGTAGCATTCGCCGCGATGCAACCGCCCCGCCTGCCGCCCGCCATCCTGCTCATGGGCCCGACCGCCTCGGGCAAGACGACCGTTGCCATGGGGCTCGCCGACCGCTTCCCGGTAGCCCTGGTCAGCGTCGATTCGGCGCAGGTGTTCCGCCACATGGATGTCGGCACCGCCAAGCCGGACCGGGCGACGCTGGCGCGTTATCCGCACCACCTGGTCGACCTCATCTCGCCGGAAGAAAGCTATTCCGCCGCCCGTTTCCGCGCCGATGCGCTGGCGGCAATGGCCGAAATCACCGCCGCCGGCAAGGTGCCGCTGCTGGTTGGCGGCACGATGCTGTATTTCCGCTCGCTGCTGCACGGCCTCGCCGACCTGCCGCAGGCTGATGCCGCACTGCGCGCCCAAATCGACGCCGAAGCGGCGCTTGTCGGCTGGCCTGCGCTGCACGCGAAATTGGCCATATTTGACCCGTCGACCGCAGCAAGGCTGCACCCGACCGACAGCCAGCGCATCCAGCGCGCGCTGGAGATCTGCCGACTTAGCGGGCGGCCGATGTCGGAACTGCTGGCCGCGAGCGACCGTCAGCATCCGCCTTACGATTTGCTCTCCATCGGCCTGCTGCCATCCGCACGCACTGAACTGCACGAGCGCATCGCCCACCGTTTCGAGGCAATGCTGGCGGCCGGACTCGATGACGAAGTGCGCAGCCTGCGCCAGAAATACACGTTGCACCTGAACCTGCCGTCGATGCGCTGCGTCGGCTACCGCCAGACCTGGGAGGCGCAGGAAGGGACGATTCCGAAAATGGAACTCCGTGATCGCGGCATCTTCGCGACTCGCCAACTTGCCAAGCGCCAGATCACCTGGCTGACCAACTCGTTCACCGCCGAGAATTACGACTGCCTCGATCCCGCGCTGGCCGACAGGGTCGCCGCACGGGTCGCCGGGTTTCTCGGCGCCTAGGAGGCGGGCACCGCCACCGGCCCCTTGCGTGCCGCCAGCAGCGTATACACCGTCGGCACCACGAACAGCGTGAAAAAGGTGCCGAGCAGCAGGCCACCGACGATGACCCAGCCGATCTGCTGGCGCGATTCCGCCCCGGCACCGGTCGCCAGCGCCAGCGGAAAGGCGCCGAGCACCATGGCGCCGGTCGTCATCAGGATCGGCCGCAGGCGCAGCGTCGCCGACTCGATGACCGCCGCCTTCAGTTCCATTCCCTTTTCCTGCAACTGGTTGGCGAACTCGACGATCAGGATGCCATGCTTTGTAATCAGCCCGACCAACGTCACCAGGCCGATCTGGCTATAGACGTTGAGCGTGCCGCCGCTCAGCCAGAGCGCCAGCAAGGCACCGGCCATCGACAGCGGCACGGTCAGCATGATGATGAAGGGATCGCGGAAGCTCTCGAACTGCGCCGCCAGCACCAGATAGATGAAGGCCAGCGCCAGGCTGAAGGTTAATCCGAGCGAGGACGACGACTGGCGGAACTCGCGCGTCTGGCCGTTGTAATCGACCGCGTAGCCGGGCTTGAGAAGCTGCGTGGCAATGCCGTCCATAAAGCTCAGCGCCTCGCCCATCGTGTAGCCCGGTGCCAGGTTGGCGGTGATGGTCACGGCGCGGCGCTGGCCGAAGTGGTTCAGTTCGCGCGGCGCGATGGTCTCGCTGACACCGACCAGGTTGTCGAGCGAAATCATGCTGCCGTCGCGGCCACGGACATAGATGTCGCGGATGTCTTCCGGATTGCGGCGATCGTGGTCGGCAACCTGGACGATCACATCGTACTGTTCGCCGTCGCGCTTGAAGCGGGTCACCTGGCGGCCGCCGAGCAGCGTCTCCAGCGCGCGGCCGATGCTCTCGACCGGCACACCCATGTCGGCCGCCTTGTCGCGCCTGACTTCGACCGACAGTTCCGGCTTGTTCAGCTTGAGGTCGGTATCGACGTTGGTCAGCCCGGGGTTCCTGGCCAGTTCGCCGAGGAACTGGCTGGTCACCCGCTGCAGTTCCTCATACGAGGCCGAGGTGACGATGACGAAATTGATCGGCCGTTCGCGCGGGCTCTGGCCGAGCGACGGCGGCGTCACCGGAAAAGCCAGGACGCCGGGAATGTTCCCGAACTTCGGAAACAACTCCTTGGCGACGTCGGGCGAACGACGGTCGCGCACCTTCCAGTCGGTGAGGCCGACGAAGGAAATGCCCTGGCTGACCGTCGGGTTGCCGGAAACGACGAAGAAGCGCTCAACGTCCTTGGTCTCACTGTAGATGCCTTCGATCTGGCGCGCGTACTTGTCGGTGTAGTCGAGCGTCGCGCCATCCGGCCCGAGGAAGACGCCGAGAATGACGCCACGGTCCTCGACCGGCGCCAGCTCCGATTTCAGCACGCCGAGCAGCGCGACGCAGGAGGTGGCGACCGCGACAAAACCGGTCATGATGATCCAGCGGCGCTTGAGTGCTGCGGTCAACACCCGTTTGTAGCCTGAATTCAGCCAGTGCAGGAAATTCTCGACGGCGACGAAAGCCTTGCCGTGCTTTTCCTCGTGCTTGAGCAGCAGCGAACACATCATCGGCGACAGCGTCAGCGCGACGAAGCCGGAAACCAGCACAGCACCGGCCAGGGTCAGCGCGAATTCGACGAACAGTTTGCCGGTGCGCCCGGTCATGAAGGCGACCGGGGCGTACACCGCGGCCAGGGTCAGCGTCATCGCGACGACGGCGAAGCCGATCTCCTGCGATCCCTGCAAGGCCGCCTGCATTTTCGGCATGCCTTCCTCGATGTGGCGGTAGATGTTTTCCAGCATGACGATGGCGTCGTCGACGACCAGGCCGATGGCCAGCACCAGCGCCAGCAGGGTCAGCGTATTGATCGTGAAACCGAGCACGAACATGATGGCGAAGGCGCCGACCAGCGAGACCGGGATGGTCACCAGCGGGATCAGCGTCGCCCGGAAATTGCGCAGGAAGAAGAAAATGATCGCCAGCACCAGCAGGATCGCCTCGCCGATGGTCTTGAACACCGCCTCGATCGAACGGTCGATGAAGATCGACGAATCGTAGGCGATGTCGGCGCGCATGCCGGGGGGCAGTTCGCTGGTCACCTTGGGCAACTCGGCACGGAGGGCCTTCGACAGCTCGAGCGGATTGGCGGTCGCCTGCTTGATGACGCCGAGCGCCACCGCCGAACGGCCGTTGAAGCGAACCGAACTGCGTTCGGATGCGGCGGCGATTTCGACGCGCCCGAGATCGGTGATAACCACCGGGTAGCCATTCGCCGTCTTGACGACAATGGCGCCGAACTCCTCCGGCTTCGTCAGGTCGGTATTGGCGACCACCGAGAACTCGCGCTCACGGCTTTCGATGCGTCCGGCCGGCACCTCGACATTCTGCTTGCGCAGGGCGTCCTCGACATCGGCCGGGGTCAGCTGATAGGCAGCAAGGCGGAGGCGGTCGAGCCAGATGCGCATGGCGAACTTGCGGTCGCCGAAGACGCGCACATCGGCCGCCCCCGGCAAGGTCTGCAGGCGCGGCTTGACGATGCGGCTGGCAAAATCGGTGACTTCGAGCGCCGAATGCTTGTCTGACGAGAAGGCGATCCAGATGATCGGATTGGCATCGGCCTCGACCTTGGCGATCACCGGCTCGTCGACCGAATCGGGCAACTTGTTACGCACCCGCGAAACGCGGTCGCGGACGTCGGCCGCTGCCGAATCCGGCGCGCGTTCGAGCTTGAAGCGCACGGAAATCTGGCTGTTCTCGGCGCGCGAGATCGAGGTGATTACCTCGACGCCTTCGATACCGGCCAGCGAATCCTCGAGCGGCTTGGTCACCTGCGATTCGATGATTTCGGCCGAGGCCCCGCGATACGTGGTGTCGACCGTCACCACCGGCTCGTCGATCTTCGGGTACTCGCGCACCGGCAGGCGCGTATAGGAAACGATGCCGACCAGCATGACGACCAGCGAGAGCACCGTTGCGAAAACCGGTCGCCCGATGCAGACGTCGGAAATTTTCATTTGGCTTCTGCCGGCCTCGGCTGCTCAGCCACCATGCCGGACATGCCATCCTTCCCTGCCGGTGCCGGTGCTGCTGGCGCGCCCTCGCCAATCGCCCGCACCGCCGCGCCATCGCGCAGCTTGAGCTGGCCGGCGGTGACGATCAAATCACCGGCGGCGAGCCCGTCGACAATCTCCACCTGCCCCGCACGGCGCACGCCGAGCTGGACCCCGGCGGCGACCGCCTTGCCATCGACGACCTTGAACACCATAGGCTGCGTGCCGGGAACGATCGCCTGCTCGGGCGCCATCAGGACATTCCGGCGCTCGCCGAACAACAGGCGGACGCGGACGAACATGCCGGGACGCAACTTCCCGGCGCCGTTGTCGAGCCGCGCCCGGCTGGATATCGCCCGGCCGTTCTGGTCGACCATCGGGTCGACCGCGTCGAGCACCGCCTTGAACTGCTGCCCCGGCAGCGCATCGGTACTGACCTCGACGACCCGGCCCTTGATGATGCGGCCGAGATAGGTTTCCGGCAGCTTGAAGTCTACGCGCAGCGTGGCGAGATCCTCGATGTTGATCAGTTCCTGGCCTTCCTTGACATAGTCGCCGACGCTGACGTTGCGCAGGCCGACCATGCCGGTGAACGGCGCCTTGATGTGCATCCTGCCGACCTTGGCCTCGGCCAGCTGGACGGCGGCCTCCTGCACCTTGAGCGCCGCCCTGGAGTTGTCGAGGGCCTGCTGGCTGAGAAACTTCTTTTCCAGCAACTCCTGGTTGCGCTGGTTGTTGTTCCGCGCCAGCGCCAGATTCGCCCGCGCCTGCAGCAGTTCAGCTTCCTGGACTGCCGCATCGAGCGCCACCAGCTGCGTGCCGCGACTGACGATCGTGCCATCGAGAAAACTGATCGCCGCGATACGCCCGGGAGTTTCCGCACGCATGACGACCGATTCGTTGGATTTCAGGTTGCCGACCGCGTTTGCCTCGTCGGAGAAATCGCGGGTGCCGATCCGCGCCACCTCGACTGCCACCGCGAAGCCGCCAGCCGGGCCGCCGGGAGCTTTGCTCCCACCGTTATTGCCGGTGGGCGTGTTGGCAGCGGGCACTCGATTCGCCGTATAGGCAACATAACCGAGGCCGACCAACCCGGCCAACACCAAGGCAACAATTCCTAACCGTCTGTTGTTGTTCATCTCGTGTGCCATTCTCGCTACTGACCAACGAGTAAGTAGCGGCCGATATTGTATCCAAGTGATGGCATGGCGCGAAATCTTTCCGGCTAATGCATCGCATCGAGCTGAGCCGGGGACGCGGGGGCCAGCGATTTCCGGGGCAAGCCCGGGCCTTGCTCCGGCTCATCGGGCTCGAACGCGCCATGGCAGGAACGATCGTTGCGCTCGCCGGCTTTCAGCGGTGCCGCGCGCACCAGAACGACACCGGCACGAATCATGTCAAGATATTCGGCAACCGCGCGGGAAACGTCGAGGATGCGCTTCCGGTTCCGGGCGTGCATGCGGTCATTGATCCTGACCAGGACGCACCGGTTGTTGTCGAGGCGCCGGACGGCAACCCAACTGCCGAGCGGAAACCCATTGCTGGCAGCAGTGAATCCACGCGAGTCGAAAATTTCCCCGGTCGCCGTACGCCGGCCGTGAAAATCCTGAGAGTAGTAACTCGCCGAGCCGTGCAATCCGGTCAACTGCGATTCGACGATCTCCGCCGTCCCGATCTCCGAAGCGGATCCGGGTGCAGGCCGCGTGGCGCCCTTGTTGCCATCGCCCTTGTTGCCATCGCCCTTCTTGATGGCAACCTTCTTGGTGGCAACCTTCTTGGCCGGCACCGGTTTTTGCGCGGCCTTCTCCGCCGCCCACAGCGACCCGGGCAAACCAGCCAACAGCAGGCTGCACGCCAGCGCGGCAGCCCGGTGCAGGCGCTCAGACCACGACGGTCTGTGCTTCGCCACCCTGCCTCGCCCGTATCCTGCCAATGCGATAAACGGCTTCGCCGCTTGCCTTCAGCGCCGCCTGCGCCAACTCGGCATCTCCCGCCCCGACGACGATGACCATGCCGATCCCGCAGTTGAAGACCCGATGCATTTCATTCTCCGCGACACCGCCCTCGGCCTGCAGCCAATCGAACAGCTTCGGGCGGGGCCAGGCGGCTTTCTCCAACTCGGCGACGATGTGGTCGGGCAGCACCCGCGGCACGTTTTCGAGCAGGCCGCCACCTGTGATGTGGGCCATGCCCTTGACGTCGACCTTCTGCATCAGCGTCAGCACCTGCTTGACGTAAATGCGGGTTGGCGTCATCAAGACGTCGGCCAGCGTGCGCTCGCCATCGAAGGGAGCATTCAGGTCAGGCTGCGAACGTTCGATGATCTTGCGCACCAGCGAGTAGCCGTTGGAGTGCGCGCCGGAAGAAGCCAGGCCCAGCACGACGTCGCCCGGCAGGATCGTCGAACCGTCGATGATCTTCGATTTCTCGACGACGCCGACGGCAAAACCTGCGAGGTCGTACTCGCCATCCGGGTACATGCCAGGCATCTCCGCGGTTTCGCCGCCGATCAGCGCGCAACCGGCCAGTTCGCAACCTCTGGCGATGCCGCCGACGACGGCGGCAGCAGTATCGACATGCAGCTTGCCGCAGGCAAAGTAGTCGAGAAAGAACAGCGACTCGGCGCCCTGCACGAGAATATCGTTGACGCTCATCGCCACCAGATCCTGCCCGACCGTATCGTGACGGTCCAGCGCGAAAGCCAGGCGCAGCTTGGTGCCGACGCCATCGGTGCCGGAAACCAGCACCGGTTCCCGGTAGCGCTTGGGCACCTCGAACAACGCTCCAAATCCACCAATGCCGCCAAGTACGCCTTCGCGCAGGGTTTTTCTGGCGAGCGGCTTGATGCGGTCGACCAGGGCATCGCCGGCAGCGATATCGACGCCTGCATCACGATAGGAAAGGGGGCTATTCTGGGTCATGGCAGCTGACTGTCGCGGTCGACGGTTGAAAGAGGGCAAATTTTACCGCAAGCCAAGGCTCGCCGCCCGGCAAAACCGGCCAAGCCGCTGAACAAACCCGGTTTCTCCGATCCCCGGAATGCGCCCGCGGCGTCCTGCTGGCCGCGCCACAGACGACCGCTTCCCGGCGAGGCTAGGGGTGCACGTTGAGCCTGACCTGAAAGCGTGCTCTGACCGACGACTCGCCTTCCCAGTGGCGCCAGTATTTCAACGTGACCTCTCCGCTGCCAACATTCTTGCCGCGCAAGGTGAACGCAACCTCGCCACCCGACCCAGGAGTACCCGCCGGGTAAGCGGCTTCGCTGGCAATCGCCTCGATCACGCGCTCATCGTAGCGATCAATCGCCCAGCGGTAGCCGGTGGTCGCATTCTCCGGCAGGCTTACGCGTACCGACTCACCGCACCCGATATCCAGCGTTCGTCCGTTGTCGCTTTCGCCAATTGTCAGCATCGCCCGGGGATCAGGTTCCGAGTTGGGAAACGTAACTGCACTGGCGGCATGCATGAGACATGCACCCGCCAGCACCGTCAGCCAGGCCAGGGACCGGATGCGCATTCCTGCCTTCGGCCCGGCTTCGCGCATGGCGCTCGCTTAGAGGGTCGCGCCGTAGCTCTCGTTGAAGAAGCCGGCAGTGATATAGGCCTCGCTGGCATAGCCGAAGCCCTTGTCACCCCAGCCCGTGCCCCAGCTGTTGCGAACAATGAAGCGCTTGTCCGCCGTATAGCCGACAACACAGATGGCATGGCCGCCGCGCGTGGTGGCTGGCTTGAAAGTATCCAGCTTGCCCTTGGTCGCCTTGGCGTTATCCCAGGTCGCGTCCACGTTCAATGCGGCCATGAAGGGGCCGTGGGTCGCAAGCCATTTGCGCCAGTCGGCGAAGTTTTTGCCGAGGTTGAAATACGATGCGATGCGACGGGTTGCCGCAGTCGCGTAAAACGTATCTTCATTACCCAGGTACATCGCGGTGGCCACATGGAAGGGCAACAGGGACTCGGGTACCGACCCGTACTTGCGCAGGAACTCCATGGCGGCCTTGAGGCTGGTTCCGGCGCCTTCGATGAAGGTCTCCGGCCGATTGGTGATCTCGTCGGTTTCCTTCGACGCCATCCAGGTGCAGCGCGGCGACAGCCGCCCGTCTTGCGGCAACTTGCCGGCCTTGACCATGTGGTAGCGTGCGACGCCGTCAGTCGATGCCCAGCCAACGCACGAACCGGTCGATTCCTGATCGCCGATGTCCCACCAGGCGGCGCGCAGGTCCACGCTGGCCGGCAGGGCGGCGGCCGGCGCCGCGATCGCGCTGGCCGCAATGGCATTGCCGATGTTCCAGTCGCGCTCCGTCTTTCTTGACTCCACGACATTGCAGATACGATGTTGTTCCGGGTTTTCCTTTGATTTGGTAGCCATAAGTATTCTCCTTGATCTGAGAGAGGGCCAGGGTAGACGGTAACTTCGCTGGCTCGGCGCTGCGGCAAACAGCTTCAAGTCCATGGGGGGCAGTCATCCCTCCTTGCGACGCACCGGGCGGTGCAAGACCTGCCCACTCTGGTGGTATCCAAAGGTCACGGCGCAACCCGGCGACAGTCAGGAACCCGACACCACTTGCCAAATGCATCTTCCGCCACAAACTGACCGCAGTCAAGCGCGGAGCAAGAAATGGTGGAGTCATGGTCAATGCTAAAATTGCTGTCCCTGTCCTCGTCCAACACCCATGCACCAACTGATTCTCGATTTGCTGCCGGAGAGCGCGCCGACGCTGGACAATTTCGTCGCCGGCGGCAACGCGGAAACAGTTGCTGCCTTGACCGGCTGGCTGGCTGGAGCCCACTCCGAGACCTCGTTCTGCCTGTGGGGCGAAGCGGGATCGGGCCGCTCGCATCTGCTGCTGGCCAGCGGTTTCACCAGCATCGATGCGCTGCTCGACCCGGCCCTGAGCAACGCCACCAGTGCCGAACAAATGGCCGTCGACCATGTCGAAGCGCTCAACGAGACCGGGCAGATCGCCCTGTTCAACCATTTCAACCGCCTGAAAATGGCCGGCGGGCAGCTGTTGACCGCAGCCGACCGGCCGCCGGCCCATCTCGCGCTGCGTGAAGACCTGCGCACCCGCCTCGGCTCGGGGCTCATCTATCGCCTGTTGCCGCTGTCCGACGCCGAAAAGGCTTCTGCCCTCGCCGCCCAGGCCCGGGAACGTGCCCTCAAATTGACCCCAGAATCGATCGATTACCTGATGCGCCATGCTCCGCGCGACATGCGCACCCTGTCCGCCTTCATCGGCGCGCTCGACCGCTACACGCTCGAACACAAACGCGCCGTCACGCTGCCCTTGCTGCGCGAACTGCTCAACGAAACACTGCCGCTGGATCTCAGACAATGAACCTTGCCCTGTTCGACCTCGACAACACCCTCCTGGCCGGCGACTCCGATTTCGAGTGGGCGCAATTCCTGATCGGCAAGGGCGTCGTCGACCGCGAAGTGCAGGAGGCGAAGAACATCGCGTTCTACGACCAGTACAAGGCCGGCACGCTCGACATCCACGAGTTTCTGGCCTTCCAGCTGGCGCCGCTGACCCGTCATGCGCGTGCCGAACTCGATGCCTGGCACCGCGAATACATGGATCGCCACATCCGCCCGCTGATCGGCGAACCGGCGCGTCAACTGGTGCGGCAACATCTGGACAGCGGCGACCTGTGCGCCATCGTCACCGCCACCAACAGCTTCGTCACCGGCGCGATCACCCGCGAATTCGGCATCGCCCACCTGATCGCCACGGTTGCCGCGGTCGACCCGCAGAGCGGGGCGTTTTCCGGCAGCCCGCGCGGCACGCCCTCGTTCCGCGACGGCAAGGTCGAACGCGTCGAAAGCTGGCTCGAATCGCTCGGCCTCTGGTGGGGCAGCTTCGCAGAAAGCTTTTTCTACAGCGACTCGCACAACGACCTGCCGCTGATGTGCAAGGTCACAACGCCGGTGGTCGTCGACCCGGACCAGAAGTTGCACCGGCACAGCCGAGAAATGGGCTGGAAAATCATCACTTTGCGGTAGAATCGGCGCTTTTTCGCAGCGCCCCATGCGCTTCCTGAACGGCACTACGTGATCCGCAAACTCATTTCCCGCGTCTTCGGCAGCAAGAAGGCCGTCGCCAGCCACCACGAACCGGCGGTCATCCCCGTCTCGCGCCACGGCATCACCCGCGACCGCATCAGCGCCGGCAGCCGGCGCGTCTGTGAAGGTTTGCAGCAGCAAGGCCACAAGGCCTATGTCGTCGGCGGCGCGGTACGCGACCTGCTGATCGGCGCCGAGCCCAAGGACTTCGACATCGCCACCGATGCCACGCCGGATGAGATCCGCCGCGCCTTCCGCCGGTCGCGCGCCATTGGCCGCCGCTTCCAGATCGTCCATGTGATGATGGGCCAGGAGACGATGGAGGTCACCACCTTCCGCGGCATGCTCGATGCCAATACCAAGACCGACGAACACGGCCGCGTGCTGCACGACAACGTTTTCGGTTCGCAGGCCGACGACGCCGCGCGCCGTGACTTCACCGCCAACGCGCTCTACTACGATCCGGCCACCGAAGCGATCATCGACTACCACCACGGGGTCGGCGATCTCAAGCAGAAGACCCTGCGCATGATCGGCGAACCGCGCGCCCGCTACCGCGAGGACCCGGTGCGCATGCTGCGCGCCGTGCGCCTGGCCGCCAAGCTTGGTCTGATCATCGATCCGGCGGCGAGCAAGCCGATCCGCGAAATGGCAGAACTGCTGGAAAACGTGCCGCCGGCCCGCCTCTTCGACGAGATGCTCAAGCTGCTGACCTCGGGCCATTCGGTTAACTGCATCACCCGCTTGCGTGACGAAGGCCTGCATCACGGCCTGTTGCCGCTGCTCGACGTCATTCTCGAACAACCAATGGGCGAGAAGTTCGTCATGCTCGCGCTGGCCAATACCGACGACCGCGTCCGCGCGGGCAAGGGCATCTCGCCCGGCTTCCTGTTCGCCACGCTGCTCTGGCACGAGGTGCTGGCGCACTGGGAAAAGCTGAAAGCTGCCGGTGAAACGAAAATCCCGGCGCTCTATCAGGCGATGGACACGGTACTCGACGTGCAGGGCGAGAAGCTCGCCATCACCCGGCGCATTGCCGGCGACATCAAGGATATCTGGTCGCTGCAGCCGCGCTTCGAGTCGCGCGCCGGCAAGCGCCCCTACGGCCTGCTCGAACATCCGCGTTTCCGCGCCGGTTACGACTTCCTGCTGCTGCGTGCCGAATCCGGCGAAGTCGAAGCGGAGCTGGGCGACTGGTGGACACGTTTCCAGAATGCCGACGGCGAAGGAAGGGCGCAGATGCTGCTGCCGGAACAGGCCGGCGACCGCAAGCGCCGGCGCCGGCGGAGGAATCCCGCGGTACCGGGCGTCGACCGCAACAGCACCCAGTGAACACCGCCTACGTCGCCCTCGGCGCCAACATCGGCGAGCCGGCGGCTACCGTTCTTGCCGCCTTCACGGCACTCGCCGACCTGTCGGGAAGCCGCGTCCTGCGCACCTCGTCGCTCTATCGCACGGCCCCGGTCGGTCTCAGGAACCAGCCCGACTTCATCAACGCGGCAGCCGCGCTGGAGACCACCCTCGGCGCCGAAGCGCTGCTCACTGCGCTGCTCGATGTTGAAGTCCGTTTCGGACGCCACCGTCGCGAACGCAACGGGCCGCGCACCCTCGACCTCGACCTGCTGCTCTACAACGACAGCGAAATGGACAAGCCGCACCTGACGCTGCCTCACCCAAGACTCCATCTGCGCGCTTTCGTCCTCCGCCCGCTGGCCGAGATCGCACCCGACCTGACGATCCCCGGGCGTGGCAGCGTCGCCGCCTGGCTGCCGGCGGTCGCCAGTCAGGGTGCCGTCCGCCTGTGACCCTGTTCGGCACGCACATCCCGGTGCTGTGGCAGACGGTGGTTCTGCTCGGGCTGTCGAATGTCTTCATGACCTTCGCCTGGTATGCGCACCTCAAGCACCTCAACGAAAACCCGTGGTGGATCGCAGCGCTGATCTCCTGGGGCATCGCGCTGTTCGAATACCTGATCCAGGTCCCCGCCAACCGGATCGGCAACAGCGAGATGAGCCTCGCGCAACTGAAGATCTTGCAGGAGGTCATCACGCTGACCATCTTTGTGCCCTTCGTCATTTTTTACATGGATCAGCCGCTCAAGCTTGACTATTTGTGGGCCGCACTGTGTATCCTAGGCGCCGTCTATTTCGTGTTCCGCTCATAACACGCCCATGTCCGCTCAAAGCATCACCCGTCGCCTGACCCAGGCCGACCTCGCCAAGTGCTATCAAGCTGGTGAGAAAGTCGTCATGTTCACCTGCTACGACGCCAGCTTTGCCCGCCTGCTCGACGGCGCCGGCGTCGACGTGCTGCTGATCGGCGATTCGCTGGGCAACGTCATCCAGGGCCACGACACGACACTGCCGGTGACCGTCGCCGATATCGCCTACCACACGGCGGCAGTCAAGCGCGGCAGCGACCGTCCCTTCATCATCGCCGACATGCCCTTCGGCAGCTACCAGGAAGCGCCGGAGCAGGCCTTCCGCAACGCCGTCACGCTGCTGGCGGCCGGTGCGCAGATGATCAAGCTCGAAGGCGGCCGCGAAATGGCCGACACGGTAGCCTTCCTCGTCAGCCGCGGCATCCCGGTCTGCGGCCACGTTGGCCTGACCCCGCAGTCGGTCCATGCCCTCGGCGGCTACAAGGTGCAGGGCAAGGGCGAAGCCGCCGCGCAACGCGTCAAGGATGATGCCCAGGCGTTGCAGGACGCCGGTGCGACGATGATCGTCCTCGAAGCAATCCCGGCCGTTCTGGCCACCGAAGTCACTGGCCAACTGAAGATCATCACCATCGGCATCGGCGCCGGCAAGGACTGTTCCGGGCAAGTGATGGTACTGCACGACGCCTTCGACATCCCGCCGGGCAAGAAAGCCAGGTTCGTCCGCAACTTCATGGACGGCGCGGCAAGCATCGCCGATGCCGCCGCCCGCGCCGTCGCCGCCGTCAAGGACGGCAGCTACCCGGCGCCCGAGCACACCTACAGCGGCTGACCGCCCGACGTCCCCGACAATGCAAATTCATTCAGCCATCACTGACCTGCGCGCGGCACTCGAGGGGCGCGGCCGCATCGCTTTCGTGCCGACCATGGGCAACCTGCACGCCGGCCACATCAGCCTGATGGAGCAGGCGCGCGCCCACGGGGACACGGTCGTCGCGTCGATTTTCGTCAATCGCCTGCAATTCGGGCCGAACGAGGATTTCGACAAGTACCCGCGCACTTTCCCGGCCGATTGCGACAAGCTGGCCTGCGCCGGCGTCGACGTCCTGTTCACGCCGAGCGAGGCCGACCTCTATCCTGAAACCCAGGAATTTGTGGTCGAGCCACCAGCCATCCAGCACCAGCTCGACGGCGAGTTTCGCCCGGGACATTTCCGCGGCGTCGCCACTGTCGTGCTCAAGCTGTTCAACTGCGTCCAGCCAGATGCGGCCGTGTTCGGCAAGAAGGATTACCAGCAACTGATGGTAATCCGCAACATGACCCGCCAGTTCGCCCTGCCGATCGCCATCATCGGCGGCGAAACCATCCGTGCAGACGACGGTCTGGCGCTGTCGTCACGCAACGCTTATCTTAGCGCCGCCGAACGTGCCGAGGCGCCACGCCTGTTCCGGGAATTGAAGCGAATCCGCGACGCTCTCAGGCAAGGTGAGCGAGAAATGACCAAACTGGAAAACGCCGCAAAGGCCGCGTTGACCGCATCGGGCTGGCAAACCGACTATGTTGCGGTGCGGCAACAGGCCGACCTGTCGCCGCCGCAAGGCATCGGCGTTCCGCTCGTCGCGCTGGCCGCTTCCCGCCTCGGCAGCACGAGACTCATCGACAATATCGAGATTTGATGCACTTTTTCGCGGCGCAAAAAGCCGTTGACAGAGGGTCCAGTGCCGCTACAATGCGCTTCCCCAAACCATCTGGATGAGTGAAACCATGCAGAGAACGATGTTGAAATCCAAGTTGCACCGGGTGACGGCAACCCATGCCGACCTGCACTACGAGGGTTCTTGCGCCATCGACGAAGATTTGCTGGATGCCGCCAAGATCAGGGAGTACGAACAGATCGACATCTGGAACGTCAACAACGGCGAGCGTTTCACCACCTATGCGATCCGCGCCGAACGCAGTTCCGGCGTCATATCGGTGAATGGTTCGGCCGCCCGTCGCGCCGCGCCGGGTGACATCCTGATCATCGCCACGTTTGCCGCCTACAACGAGGTCGAGTTGGCCAAGTACGCGCCGGAACTGATCTATGTCGATTCGCAGAACCGCATCACCCGTCGCGGACACCATATTCCGATGCAGGCCGCCGCCTGAGCGGCTGCTTGTGATCTGCATCACGAAAGCCCGCTGCGGCGGGTTCACGGATTTTGTGCCACTGGCCTGTGAACATCCGATAGCTGAGTGATGACGACGGCCACTGTATTTGCCGAGACCCCAAGGGACATGAGGAGCTCGCCTCCGAGGCCGGCGCGCTGACATCCCGAGTGCGGTGGCGGCTAATTTTCGTGGTCGGCAAGCGCGAGGCCGAGAGCCTGCGCACCGCTGCTGGCCGTCATCTGAAGCCCCGCCACGCTCACTCAGCGTCGCTGACCAGCTTCGGCTTGCGGCTGCGGGGCGCACGGGCGGCTTGCTTCACCGCTGGCTCTGGCGCCCCAGCCGCTGCACCACGCTCTGCCACATCAGGCACCGAAGCCCCGGGAGCGGCCACCGCGTGGCGAGGACCACGGCCACCCCGGCGCGACTTGGCCGGCTGAACTTCCTCAGCAACTGGAGGTGCGGCGTCACCGGCCGTTGCCGGCGGCAGCGCCATGGGTGCCGGCTCGGACACGGAGCCTGACCCCGCGCGCAACGACTCCCTGCCCTCCTTGAGGGCGCGACGACCACCGCCACGGCGACGACCAGGGCTTTTCGCCTCGCCTTCAGCCGCCAACTCGAGTTTTGGCCCGTCAGAAACGTCGACCGCGGCACTCGACAGCGCAACCTGCGGGGTCACCAACTCACTTACCGTCTCGTCGCTCGAAGTCGGATGTGTTGCGACCCGGGTCACATAGGCCCCCGACTTGTCGTCCCGCCCGAATCCAAGCAAGCCGCGATTCGCCGCTTCTTCAAGGAGGTTGCCGAAACTTCGGAAGCCGAAGTAGGTCTCGTTGAAACCCGGGTTGCGCCGCTTGATGACTTCCTTGAGCACCGAGGCCCAGATCCGCTCGCTTTCGCCACGGTCAGCAATCATGTCGGCGAAAGTCTCGGCCGCCAGCTCGACCGCCTTGGTCTTGCGCGCTTCCAGCTTCTCGCCGCGGCTCCCATCCTCTTCCGTTGCGCGCCGCTGGGCTGCATCGCGGCTACCGCGGCGGCCGCCATTGCGCTCGCGCACCAGATCGTCGTAATAAATGAATTCGTCGCAGTTGGCGATCAGCAGGTCGGAACACGACTGCTTGACGCCGACGCCGATCACCCGCTTCGCGTTCTCGCGCAGCTTGGAAACCAGCGGCGAGAAATCCGAGTCGCCGCTGATGATGACGAAGGTATCGACGTGCAGCTTCGTATAGCAGAGATCGAGGGCGTCGACGACAAGGCGGATGTCCGCCGAATTCTTGCCCGACTGGCGGACATGCGGGATCTCGATCAGTTCGAAATTGGCCTCGTGCATCTGTGCCTTGAAGGCCTTGTAGCGCTCCCAGTCGCAATAGGCCTTCTTGACCACGATGCTGCCCTTGGCGAGCAGGCGTTCGAGCACCGGCCGGATGTCGAACTTCTCGTACTGGGCGTCGCGCACACCGAGGGCGATGTTCTCGAAATCACAAAAGAGCGCCATGCTCGCGGTATCGTCCGATACGGCCATGAAATGCTTTCAACTTGATAATCGGTCAGTATACCGCCGCCATGGCTCAACCGTAACGTCGTTCCCCGGCAAGCAGCAAAGCTTCGCGCCCACCGACCATAGACCGCGCCGCCGGGGAAGTTCGGCAAGGGGAGGCAGCATCACGCGCAGGCCAACCGGTCGACGGTCCAGCGCAAGTCCTGACGCGCAGCTTTTCTTCTCCCCGAGTCTGTCCCGACCCCGGTTAGCGTTTACAATGAAGTCTCTCCCAGTCGATGGCATCCTTCCGAATCGCAGGCATTGCCCGCTGGCATCGCTTCCCGAAATCAACTGTCCCGTGCCGCTGTCTTCCATGGAAAAACTTTTCGCCTTCATCCTTTCCTTCGCTCTGCTCCTGGGAGGGTGCTCCGAGCCGCCCACCTTCCATGCGACCAACCTTTCCGGGGTCGACTGGGGCAGGGACTTCAGTCTTGCCGACCCGAGCGGGCAAGGCCGGCGTCTGGCTGACTTCAAGGGCAAGGTCGTCGTGCTGTTCTTCGGATATACCCAGTGCCCCGACGTCTGCCCGACGACGCTGGCCGCGATGCGTGACGCCATAAAGCTTCTTGGCGACGATGCGGCGCGGGTGCAAGTGCTCTTTGTCACACTGGATCCGGCGCGCGACACACCTGAGCTGCTGGCCGCTTATGTTCCCTTGTTTGACCCAAGTTTCATTGGCCTCCGGGGTGACGATGCGACCATCGCGGCCTTGGCCAAGGAATTCAAGGTCTTCTATACAAAACAACCGGGGCCGACGCCTGAGACGTACAGTATTGATCACTCGACTGGAAGCTACGCCTTCGATCCGCAAGGGCGTCTGAGGCTGCTGTTGCGCCACGGCGAGACGCCCGCCAATGTCGCCGCCGACCTGAAACTGCTGCTGGCAGGCAAGTAACCTTCTGGAAACCACATGAAATTCATTCTCATCCTGCTTGCTTGCCTTTCGATCCCGGTGGCTGCCGCGCCAGGCAGCAGCGAAATCAACCTGGATATCGGCACGCCACCGGTCATGG
>JBEOKN010000004.1:0-76088 GCA_040275885.1 Azonexus sp.
TTAGGTCACCCTTGGCAGACGAAATTTCGGGGGAAGCTCACTTGTCCTCGCCACTGGCTTTCAACTCATCAAGCTTGGCGACAGCGAGTTGGGATTGATGACGCAACTTGCCCATCTCTTCCTTGTACTTGTCGCGCGCCTCCTCCTTTGCTGCCTTTGCCTTTGCTTCCAGTTCGTCCATCTTTGCATTCAACTCATCGAGTTGGAGTTTCATTTTTGCAACGTATTCGTCTCTTTTAGACATGGCATTCATTCCTTGTTGTTGAAAACCGGATGGGCCAAGCTTGGCCTAACAATCAGGCGTCGCTATTTCAAGCGTCCCCGCATTCGAGTCCAGAATAGCCAAGGCGTGACATGAGGTCTGTTCGCCAACACACATATGGGGATATCCGCAAAACTCGTATCCATGGGCAGCCAGAACCAGCGGCCGCTCTCCGTCTTGGATTCATCCATCCTGATGCTGCTGATCGTCCGCTGAGGCCGACCTGCTGTCGGTGGGCAGGCGCCCAAAGCGACCGCTCCACTCTGTAACCTACCGATGAACTTCGGACCGCTTGACCGACGGATCAGGGCACGGACCTGCTGGTGGCTACGGAAAGCCGACCGTCTGCTCGCAGTCTGAACCGGCCCGACAGGTTTAGCCGGCGAATGGCTCTTGATGGCCGATTGTACTCATTGGGCATTGCGCCGAAATGCCGCCGTTCGCCCAGAAGGAGAGCAATCAGACTCCGATCAACAACGGAGGAGCCTGTCATCGAATCCAATCAACACCGGGAACCCTGGAACAAACGCAAGATGGTTGCTCAGAGATGCCCTGCAGATGGCGGCTCGCCTTGGGGGCTATCTGGCGCGAGAGCTTGCGTTAAAGGCGGTGAAGGATTGCGGTGCCCGCGAGGCCCTGGTGACGCTGGAATACATTCCGGGATGTGATGCGCCGGTGACGATTGATACGATAGCGGACGGGCATGCTGCAAGATGTCGGCCTGATCCTGCGTCGGTGACCAATTCAGCGGTGACCGCGAGGCTTGTTGCAGGGTTGCCGAATTTGCAGGATATGGCGAGGTGGGGACATCACAGGGTGGAGTGGCTCTCCAGTCATCGGGGAGTGTCGATCAGGAACTGAATACCCTTGTTTGCTACGCACGGATAAACAGGAGATTGACCATGCGCACCTTCCACGATGCGTTGCCCGCGGACGCCGCCCAGCGCATCCGCAACTTAAAACGCCGCCTGGGCTACCGCCAGACGCTGGACGGCCCCAAGGTCTGGCCAGGCGATCGCGTGCATGCCGGCGCCCTCCTCTACCACCAGCCCGACCCGGTCACCGCCGGATGGTGCGCGACCTTGCTGCAACCGGCGAGCACGGCGGCGTATGTCAGCAGCTGGTGCCGCCTCAACCACCTTATCGAGCCATGACCATGCACATCATTCACGAGACCCCGACCTACGTCCTCGAAGCCGACTTCACGCACGACGAGACGCGCGATATCCACACGCTGGACCTCTACCAGACCTGGCCAACAATGGCCAAGCCATACCGCCGGCGGGTGGCTCAGTTCAATCTGCCGCGCGCCGCGCTGCTACGCCTGGCGCAAACGATCTCGGAGAAGGCGAATGGACCGGCGTAGCTCCCTGAAGGCGCTTGCTGCGATCGGCGTCTCCGGCCCTTCGGCCAGGTCGGTCGCCACGGCGTCCGAGCGCACCATCGAGCGAGCCTGGCAGCGGGTGGCCAGCGAGCCCCGGATCGCTGCAGAACCGCTGGGGGCCGCTTAGAAATTCGGTGCTGCACGACGGTAGCGACCAGCCAACCGGGTCACTAATTGATAGTGGAATTGATAGTTATAAATCCAATAAAAACAAAAAAGCCCATAGAATCATGGGCTTACTTGCTATTACTGGCGGAGACGGAGGGATTCGAACCCTCGATACAGGTTTATGCCCGTATGCTCCCTTAGCAGGGGAGTGCCTTCGACCTCTCGGCCACGTCTCCGGATCCATACTTCAACGAAGGCGCGGATGATATAGCCTCCGCGCCTTGCGGTCAAACTTGTTGATCGAGCCCAAACGTGCGGTGCAGCACACGAACGGCCAGTTCGAGGTATCTTTCGTCGAGGACGACAGAGATCTTGATCTCGGACGTGGAAATCATCTTGATATTGATGCCTTCGTCCGCCAGGGCCTTGAACATCTGGCTGGCGACACCCGGGTGCGAGCGCATGCCTACGCCGACGGCAGAGACCTTGCAGATCTTGTTGTCGCCGGTGATTTCGCGCGCGCCGAGTGTTGCCTTGACACCTTCGAGAATGGTCGTCGCTTTGGCGAAATCGCCGCGGTTAACGGTGAAGGACACGTCGGTCGTGCCGTCGTGGCCGACATTCTGGATGATCATGTCGACGTCGATGTTGGCCTCGGCAATGGCGCCCAGTATCTGGTAGGCGACGCCTGGCTTGTCCGGCACACCGAGCATGGTCAACTTGGCTTCGTCGCGGTTGAAGGCGATACCGGAAATGATCGGTTGTTCCATGTTTCTTTCTTCCTCAACGGTGATGAGCGTGCCTTCCCCTTCATCCTCAAAGCTGGAAAGCACGCGCAGTTTGACCTTGTACTTGCCGGCGAATTCGACTGAGCGGATCTGCAGCACCTTGGAGCCCAAGCTGGCCATTTCCAGCATCTCCTCGAAGGTGATGGTTTCGAGCTTCCGCGCTTCTGGAACAACGCGTGGATCGGTCGTGTAGACGCCATCGACGTCGGTGTAGATCTGGCACTCGTCAGCCTTCAGCGCGGCAGCCAACGCGACGGCCGAAGTATCGGAACCGCCACGGCCCAAAGTCGTGATGTTGCCGTCGGCATCGACGCCCTGGAAACCGGCGACGACGATGACGTTGCCGGCATCAAGATCGTGGCGCATTTTGGCTTCGTCGATCGACAGAATACGCGCCTTGGTGAAGGTGCTGTCGGTCAGCACTTTGACCTGACCGCCGGTGTAGCTCCTGGCTTCGCAGCCGGCACCCTTGAGCGCCATGGCCAGCAGCCCGACGGTGACCTGCTCGCCGGTGGACATCACCATATCCAGTTCGCGCGGGTCGGGATTGGCCTGCACTTCCTTGGCCAGGGCAATCAGCTTGTTGGTTTCGCCACTCATCGCGGACACGACGACCACAACCTGGTGACCTTGCGCCTGGAATCTGGCAACACGCCGGGCGACGTTCCTGATGCGTTCGGGGTTGCCCACCGAGGTGCCACCGTATTTTTGAACAATTAACGCCATGGATTCATCCGGCTAAACACCAGAAACAGAAAAGAGAGGGCGCGATTTTACCCTACCGCGCCCCGTTTCCGAAGGAATTCAGCAGCAGGTAGCACGGACTAGAGATCAGCCAACACGCGCAGGTGGGCGCCGACGCTGCGGGCCAGCGAGGTCATCACGTAACCGCCCTCGAGCATGGAAACGATGCGCCCGTCGGAGAACTCCGCCGCCAGCTTCTTCAATTTCTCGGTGCACCAGGCGTAATCCCTCTCGAGCAGGGCGAGGCCACCCATGTCATCTTCGTAGTGCCCGTCGAATCCGGCCGAGATGAAAATCATCTGCGGCTTGAATTCTCGCAGGCGCGGCATCCAGATCTGCGTGACTGCCTCGCGGAACTCCGCGCCGCCGCTACCCCCCGCCAGCGGCACATTGCACATGTTGGCTGCCGGCTTGTCGGTGCCGCTGTACGGATAGAAGGGGTGCTGGAAGATACTGCACATCAGTACGCGATTGTCACCAGCGAAACAGTCCTCCGTGCCGTTGCCATGATGGACATCGAAATCAATAATCGCGACGCGTTCGAGGCCATGTGCTGCAAGTGCATGGCGGGCAGCGACGGCAACGTTGTTGAAGAAGCAGAAGCCCATCGGATTGGTGCGCTCGGCATGGTGGCCGGGTGGTCGGACAGCGCAGAAAGCGTTTTCGCATTCGGCGCTCATGACCAGGTCTACCGCTTGACAGCCAGCGCCCGCAGCCCGCAGCGCAGCCTGCCAGGTGTGGGGGTTCATGGCGGTGTCCGGGTCGAGGTGGACCACGCCGTGGGTCGGCGAGGCGCGCTTGATGCGCTCCAGATGAGAAGCCGGGTGCACGCGCAGCAGTTGTTCGAAGGTGGCGAGCGGTGCGTCGTGATAGTTGAAATAAGCGTCAATCCCCTGAGCGATCAGGTGATCGCTGATGGCCGTAAGACGTTGCGGACACTCCGGGTGATGCGTGCCCATGTCGTGCAACAGGCAATCGCGATGGGTGATAAAGGCAGTGGTCGTCACAAGTTCTTTCTCGGCGAATCGGCGCACCAGGAAGGAGCACGGCGATGTCCGATTATCGACCCAATCAGCGCGCCGCTTCAAGCATTAGAATGGACCGCACCACCATTTTCCGGAAATACCCGATGTTCGCTGCAACCCTCCAGCCCCTCGCCACCAAGCCGCGCCCGCTCGATCAGGTTCTCACCGCAGCCGGTCGTGTCATCCTTGGCAAAGATCGCGAGATCCGTCAGGCTGTCGCCTGCCTGCTCGCCGGCGGCCACCTGCTGATCGAGGATCTGCCCGGCGTCGGCAAGACGACGCTGGCCCATGCGCTGGCGCGACTGCTCGGGCTCGGGTTCTCGCGCATCCAGTTCACCAGCGACCTGCTCCCCGCAGACATTACCGGGGTTTCGATCTACGAACGCCAGCGCGGCGAATTCCGCTTCCTGCCCGGTCCGGTCTTTTCCCAACTGGTCCTCGCCGACGAGATCAACCGCGCGACCCCGAAGACGCAGAGCGCCCTGCTTGAGGCCATGGAAGAACGTCAGGTCACGGTCGAAGGCGAAACCCGGTCGCTGCCCGAGCCGTTCTTCGTCATCGCGACCCAGAACCCGTCGCACCAGATTGGCACCTTTCCATTGCCCGAGTCACAACTGGACCGCTTCCTGATGCGCATCGAACTCGGCTACCCCGACCGCAATGCCGAACGCGCCCTGCTGACGGCCGGCGGCCAGCGCGCGCTGGCAGATCAACTGGCGCCAGCAATCGCGGCGCAGGATCTGCCAGCGCTGCAGCGCGAGGTCGCGGCGGTACATGCCGCCGAATCGCTGATAGACTACGTGCAGGCGCTGGTCGAGGCCACCCGCCATGATCAGGCCTTTCAGCATGGCCTTTCGCCGCGGGCCGGACTCGCCCTGCTCGCCGCAGCCCGCGCCTGGGCCTGGCTCGCCGGCCGCAACATGGTACTCCCCGACGATGTTCAAGAAGTGCTCTCCGCTGTCGCTCGCCATCGTCTGCGTTCGACGCAGGGAACCGGGATGGCCAAGGCCGGGGACATTTCGGCGTTGATCCGCTCGGTGCCGATTCCCTGAGGCGGTGGCCATCGTCGCCGACCTCAAGCGCCGGCTCTTTCGCTGGCAGAGCGACGGGACCGCGCCGCTGCGTCTTGCGCAACGTCGCATCTTCATCCTGCCGACCCGCGCCGGTCTGCTCTTCGCCGCCGCCTTGCTGGCGATGCTCACCGGCGCCATCAATTACAACCTGGCGCTGGGCCACGCCCTCGTCTTCCTTCTGGTCGGCCTCGCGCTCACCGGCATGGTGCACACTTTCCGCAACCTGCACGGACTGGTCATCACGCCTGGGCGCTGCGAGCCGGTGTTTGCCGGCGAGGTCGCCTACTTTCCGCTCCACCTGGCGAGCGACCGGAATTCGTCGCGACTGGCTCTCGAACTGCGCGCCGGCGACGAATCCCGCAGCGTCGCCACTGCCGTCACCGCCCACGGCCTGAGCGAAGTCGCCGTGCCGGTTGCGTCGCTGCGCCGCGGCTGGCTGGATCTGCCGCGCACCCGTCTGGCCACGACCTACCCGCTCGGACTGTTCGTCGCCTGGAGCTATCTGCAACCGGCGATGCGTTGCCTTGTGTACCCGCAACCGCTGGCCACGCCATTGCCGCCACAGCAGCCAGCAACACGGAGCGGCGATCACCACGGCGACGGCGGGCAGGAGGACTTTTCCGGTTTCCGCGAGCGCCAACCGGCCGACTCGCCGCGTCACGTAGCCTGGAAAGCAAGCGCCCGCGATGGCGGACAGCGTCCGTTGCTGGTCAAGCAGTTCGCCGGCGGCGCGCAGACCGAACTGCAACTCGACTGGTCGCTGACGCCGGAGGCGGCCGCGGCCGAGGCGCGCATTGCCACCCTTGCCGGCTGGGTAATGGCGGCCGCGGCGGCGGACGCCTGTTACGGTCTACGTTTGCCGGGACAGGAAATCGCGCCGGATAGCGGCGACCTGCACCGCCATCGCTGCCTGGAAGCACTGGCGATCTTTCCCTCATGACGACTCGTCCGACCGAAGCCCTCGATCGCGGCGCCGCGCCCTGGCTTTTTGCCGCGGCACTGGCCACCACTCTGCCCCACGCCGAGCATCAGCCGTTCTGGCTGAGCGCGCTGGCTGCCGGCCTCTTCGCCTGGGGCGGCTGGCTGTGGTGGCGCAACGAACGCCTGCCGGGACGCTGGGCGCTCGGGTTGGCGGTCGCCGCGGCCTGCGGCGGCGTCCTGTTCGAGTTCCGCACCCTATTCGGGCGCGATGCCGGCGTTGCCATGCTGGTCGTCTTCATGGCCCTGAAACTGCTCGAACTGCGCAGCCGGCGCGACGCGACGGTGGTCGTCACGCTGGGCTACTTCCTGCTGCTGACCCATTACTTTTACTCGCAGAGCATTCCCACCGGGATTTGGCTGCTGACGGCAATGACGCTGCTCACGGCGACGCTGATCCGCCTGCATGGCGGCCGGTCGTGCAGCACCGGCGCCACGCTGCGCTATGCGGGTCTGCTGACGCTGCAGGCGATCCCCTTCATGCTTGTCCTCTACCTCCTGTTTCCGAGGGTTGCCGGGCCGTTCTGGGGCCTGCCGCAGGACGCCCACAGCGGCCGCAGCGGACTGTCCGACCAGATGAGCCCGGGCACCATCGCCAACCTCGCGCTGAGCAGTGAGATTGCCTTCCGCGTGCGTTTCACCGAGCCTCCGCCACAGCGCGACAAACTCTACTGGCGCGGACCCGTTCTCGAAGGCTTCGACGGCCTCACCTGGAAGCCGCAGATCGGCCGTAGTCGCCCGCCGCAGGTCGAGCAGCTGTCGCCACCCATCGCCTACGAGACCACCCTCGAGCCCCAACAGCAACGCTGGCTGCTGGCACTCGACGTGCCCGGCGCCCTGGGGCCGGAATTTGCCCTTTCCAGCACGTTGACCGCAACCAGCCGCGAACCGCTGAGCCAGCGCCAGCGTTTTGCCCTGACGGCAACGCTGGACTACCGCTTCAACGCCGATGAGGAAGCCATTGCGCTGCGGCGCAACCTGACGCTGCCGCCCGCGGGCAATCCGCGCGCGCGCGCCCTAGCCGAGTCCTGGAAAGCGGCTGACCCGGATCCCGCCCGCCTGGCACGCAAGGCTATGAGCCTTTTTTCCGACGAAGACTTTTTCTACACGCTGCAACCGCCGCTTCTCGGCGAACAGCCGGTCGATGACTTCCTCTTCGTGACCCGACGGGGATTCTGTGAGCACTATGCCTCGGCCTTCGTCTTCCTGATGCGCGCCGCCGGCGTGCCCGCCCGTGTTGTTACCGGCTATCAGGGTGGCGAGGCAAATCCGGTCGACGGCTTCGTTGTCGTTCGCCAGTCCGATGCCCACGCCTGGGCCGAGATCTGGCTCGCTGGACGCGGCTGGACGCGCGTCGATCCGACCGCTGCGGTTTCGCCGGCCCGCGTCGAGGGCGGCATTGCCGCCGCGATGCCGGCCGGCGAACCGCTGCCGGCGCTGATCCAGTTGCGCAGCAACTGGCTACGCACCCTGGTCTTTCGCTGGGAGGCGGTCAACAATGCGTGGAACCAGTACATCCTCGGCTACAACCCGCAGCGCCAGCGCGAACTCATGGCCCGCCTCGGCATGCCCGATGCCGACTGGCACAAGCTGGCCGCCGCGCTGGCGATCATCTGCGGCGTCCTGCTGCTGGCGACCACCGCTTGGGCCCTGCATCAGCGGCCACGTCTCGACCCCGCCGCCCGGCTTTGGCAAAAAGCCTTGCGCCGACTGGCGCGAAGCAAAGTAAACTGCGCACCCTGGGAAACACCGCTGATCCTCCTCCGGCGTGTCGAAAGCGAGCAACCGGCGCTCGCGCCGGCGTTCAGGGAGGTTGTCTTCGCTTACCTGCGGGCGCGCTACAGCGGAATTCCCGACGACCTGACTACACTGCGCGGCGCCCTGGCGCGCCTGCCCTGACGGAGAACGACTTGAAACACACTTTCGGCGCCCTGCTGCTTGCCGCCTGCGCCTGCCTTGGCAACGCCGCGATGGCGGCGACCAGTTTCGCCAGCGACCCGGCGGTCATCGAATTTGCGCGCGACCTCGAACAGCGCCACGGCTTCAACGCCGACGAACTGCTGCTGCAGTTCGCCCAGATCCGGCCCAACGAAAAGGTGCTGCAGTTGATCAGGCCGCCGGTGTCACCGCTCCAGCGTTCCTGGGAACGCTATCGGCCGCGTTTCCTGACCGAGCGCCGCATCAATAACGGCGTCCGCTTCTGGCAGGAAAACCGCCTCAGCTTGGCCCGGGCGAGCGCGCTCTACGGGGTGCCGCCCGAGATCATCGTCGCCATCATCGGCGTCGAAACGGAATACGGCGCCAATACCGGGAGTTTCCGCGTGCTCGAGGCACTGGCCACGCTGGCCTTCCACTACCCGCGCCGCGCCGACTTTTTCCGCACCGAACTCGAGCAGCTCCTGCTGCTGGCGCGCGAAAACGGCATGGACGCCGTCAACGTGCGCGGCTCCTTCGCCGGCGCCATCGGGATTCCGCAGTTCATGCCGGGAAGCCAGCGGCGTTATGCGGTCGACTTCGACGGCGACCAGAAAATCGACCTCTCCGGCAGCATCGACGACGCCATCGGCAGCGTCGGGCATTTTCTCGAGCAGCACGGCTGGGAGGCCGGCCAGCCGATCGCCGTTCCCGCCCGGACGCGCGGCGAGCCGGAACGCAGCCTCATCGAAGCCGGCATCCAGCCGACTTTGCTCGCCGCCGATCTGGCGCAGCAGGGAATCAGCGCCGATGCCAACCCGCAGGCCACCGTGACGCTGGTCGATCTCGTCTCCCCCGGCCGGCCGACCGAGTACTGGCTCGGCTACAACAATTTCTACGTGATCACGCGCTACAACCGCTCCAGCTTCTACGCCATGTCGGTGTTCCAGTTGGCCGCCGCAATTCGCCAACGGATGCTGCTCCCATAGAGCGCTCGCTGGATACGCGGCGGTCTGTCAAACACTCGCCGTCGGGAAGTCGAGGCGCTTCGCCGCTCAGCGCTTCGGCAGAAAAACCATGGGATCGACCGGCTTGCCCTGTTTGCGGATCTCGAAATGCAGCTTCACAGCATCACTGTCGGTATTCCCCATTTCGGCGATTCTCTGACCACGCGTCACCTGTTGGCCTTCCGCAACCAGAATCTTGCGGTTGTGCGCATAAGCCGAAAGGAAGGTCGAGTTGTGCTTGACGATCAGGAGTTGGCCAAAACCGCGGATACCCGTACCCACATAAACGACCTTGCCGTCCGCCGCTGCCAGCACCGGGTCACCAGATTTGCCGGCAAAATCGACACCCTTGTTCCCCGCTTCACTGTAGGACGAAATCACCTTGCCCGACGATGGCCACAGCCACGCCACATCATCAGGGCCAGTGGCAGCAGCTTCCGGTTGCGCGTCGGGTTTGACCTCGGGCTTGGAGTCAACCGCAGCAAGCTGCGGTTTGGGAGAGACATCGCCGCCTTTGTTCAAACGCGCGTAGGCCTCATCAGAATACGGTTCCTTGCCGCCGCGCGGCTCGCGCTTCAAACCCTCGGCGGAAATTGCAGCCGGTGTATTTGCGGGTCTGCCAGGCTCATCCAGCGGCCGCGATTCGACCACCTGGGCGGTAACCACCGGCTGGGCAACTACCGGACCACCGCTGGTGGCTGCAGCCGCCACCGGCGGCGCCACGCGCAGGATCTGGCCTTCCTTGATCGAATTCGGGTTGGCAATACTGTTCCAGGCAACGACATCCCTGTAGTCCTGACCATGCTCGAGGGCAATGCGGTAGAGCGTATCGCCCTTTTTGACAGTGTAGTATCCGGGCCCACCCGTTGCCTGCGCTGTGGCTCTGGCTGAAGCCGAGGCGCCGCGGTCTACAGCCGGCGCCGGCCGTTGTGACATGCAACCGGCGATCAGAAGGGCGGAAACTGCCAGGGTTAATACGTGAATCATTGCGTTCCTGAGAGAAGTGGGACAAAGCGAACCGGATCGAGCCGCGATTCGACAAATCCCTGCGGCGTCCGTTCGATGAACGAAAGATACTGCTCCGAACCACCGACCGGCAGGACCAGCCGCCCACCAATCGTCAATTGCCCGAGCAGCGCCGGCGGCACATGGAATCCGGCCGCAGCGACAATGATGCTGTCAAATGGCGCCGCCTCGGGCAGTCCAAGTTGGCCATCGGCATGCTTGAGCCGGACGTTGAACTGCTTCAATTGGCGCATGTTGGCCTTGGCCTTTTCCAGCAGCGGCCCAAGCCGCTCGACGGAGTATACCTCAGATGTCAGCTGCGCCAGAACCGCCGCCTGAAAGCCGCAACCGGCGCCGACCTCGAGCGTCTTGCCCAGTGCCGCACGACCGTCGAGCAGAAGTTCGATCATCCGCGCAACGACGAAGGGCTGGGAAATGGTCTGCCCCATGCCGAGCGGCAGGGCCGTGTCTTCATAGGCGCGCGATGCCAACGCTTCCTCGACGAAGATGTGCCGGGGAACCGCAGCCATCGCCTTGAGCACGGCTTCGTTGCGGATACCCTTCTCGCGCAGGCGCTCGACCATCCGCGCGCGCGTACGCTGCGAGGTCATCCCGATTCCATGCAGGCCGAGACCGCTCATCGCATCCAGTTCGCGATCGCCTGCAACTGCCCCGTGTGCGTCAGATCGACCTGCAACGGCGTGATAGAAACGCAGCAGCGCTCGATCGCATTGAAGTCCGTTCCCGGCCCGGCTTCGGCCGCAGCGCCTGCGGCACCCACCCAGTAAACCGTATCGTTCCTCGGTGAGCGCATCCTGACAACCGGCTCGGCTTTATGGCGCCTGCCGAGACGGGTCACTTCGGTTCCGCACAGGTCAGCATAGGGAACATCGGGAACATTGACATTCAGCAATACCGGCTCACAGATCGGATTACTGACAAAACGCTCGACAAGCTCACGCGCAACGCGTCCGGCCGTATTGAAATTCTTGCCTTCAAAACTGGTCAATGAAATTGCAATGGAGGGAATCCCCAACAGGAATCCCTCGGTCGCCGCGGCCACCGTTCCCGAATAAATGGTGTCATCGCCCATATTGGCGCCGTGGTTAATACCCGAAACAATAATGTCCGGCATGTAATCAAGCATTCCTGTGACCGCCAGATGGACGCAATCCGTCGGGGTACCATTAACGAAATAAAACCCGTTTGCAGCCTGTTTCAGCGAAACGGGGCGGTCCAGCGTCAATGAATTGCTGGCCCCGCTCCGATTCTGCTCCGGAGAAACAACAACAATTTCGCCCAGTCCGCGTAGCGCATCCGCCAGCGCCAGAATACCCGGCGCGAAATAGCCGTCGTCATTGCTCAGGAGGATTTGCATATCAGACCGCTAGCGATTCCAGCGTGCCGCCCCCACTCAACCATTCGCCCACCCATTTCGGCTGTCGACCACGGCCGGTCCACGCCAGCGTGGCGTTATCGGGATGACGATATTTGACCTTGACCTTGCCGGTTGGCCCCTTGGCCTTGGCTTCCTTTCCAACCAGTTCCTCAAGCGCATAGCCCCGCGCCTTGACGAAGGCACGCGCTTCATTGAGGACCCTGACTTTGTCCTGGGCCTCGCGCCGCTTTAACTCGGCGGGAATCTGTTGCTGCAGGTCGCGCAACTCAACAACGGTGAGAGACGACAAATCCATGATTACCTCCTGAAATTAAATAGTCTGGGCAATTTAACTTGTCTCGATCAGTTTATCAATCGTCAAATAAATAAATCGCGATAAGCCGCCTGATTGCCTCAATTTCTTGAGAAATTTCATATAGCGCCAGATTGGCACCTGGGCTGGCATGAGAAGGATTTCACCAGTCGGTGGCACGCTGTCTGACCCGCCGATTTCACTTTTTCTCCAGTTTCGTGAATTCGATCACGGCAGCTTATGCCGTGGTTCGGCATCATGGCCACACCCGACAGAAAAAGGGAGAAAACGCCATGTTTCCCAACGTCAATATACAGTCCCCGATGCGCCATGGCCCCAACTCGGCGCCTGCAAATGGCTTTCAGTCGAACGATGACAGCCATGCCAGTTTTGACCTGCGCGACACCCTCGCCGCAACCGTTGTCCGCGAACTTTCCTTCGCCGAGTTCCGCGCTGCGCTCGAAAAATCCGCCAAGCGCCTCGCTTGACTGACAAGCCATCTTGCCGCCTGGCATGCCTGCGGCCGAGGTCGCTATACTGAGCACCTCACCAACTCTGGCGTCCATCCAACTTCCCGGATGATTCTTCGCTTCATCGGCGCTGCCTTGGCCCTATTCTCCTCCAGCCCCACTGCCTTTGCCGACAACCTGCCGCTCGGCGCGATCCGTCTCCCCGACGGATTCTCGATCGAGGTTCTGGCGCGGGTTGCCAACGCACGGCAGATGGCCCTCGGTGACGGCAATATTATTTACGTGGGTTCCGCCACTCAAGGCAAGGTCCATGCCGTTCAACTCGACAGTGAATACCGGGCGACGGGCACCACTGTCGTCGCCAGCAGCCTGACGATGCCCGTCGGCGTCGCTTTCCGCGATGGAAATCTCCATGTTTCGGCGGTCGACCGCATCCTGCGCTTCGACGGCGTCGGTGGGCACCTCGACGATCCCCCGGCGCCGCTCACAATCCGGGACGATTTCCCGAGGGAGCGCCACCATGGCTGGAAATTCATCGCCTTCGGTCCGGATGGCCGGCTCTACGTGCCGGTCGGGGCTCCGTGCAATATCTGCAAGCCGGACCCGGAACGCTTCGCGGTCATCACCAGCATGAGGCCGGATGGCACCGATCTCCAGGTAGTCGCACGCGGCGTGCGCAACAGCGTCGGCTTCGACTGGCAACCCGGAACCGGCGAACTGTGGTTCACCGACAACGGGCGCGACCTGCTGGGCGACGATCTGCCGCCCGACGAATTGAACCACGCGCCGCGGGCCGGCCTGCATTTCGGCTATCCCTACTGTCACGGCGGTACGCTTGCCGATCCCGAGTTCGGCGGCGAGCGCCCGTGCAGCGAATTCGTGCCACCGGCGCTGAATCTCGGCGCCCATGTCGCCGCGCTGGGAATGCGCTTCTATCGCGGGCGGCAGTTCCCCGAGTCGTATCGCGGCCAGATCTTCATCGCCGAACACGGGTCGTGGAACCGCTCCCGGAAATCCGGTTACCGGGTAACGCTGGTCAGGTTTAACGGCAATCGGGCTGTCTCGTACGAGCCCTTCGCCACCGGCTGGCTGCAGGGGGAATCGGCGTGGGGCCGGCCCGCTGACGTACTGGAACTGCCGGATGGCTCGCTGCTGGTTTCCGACGACCTGGCCGGGGCGATCTACCGCATTTCGTATTCGCAGGCGCGCCGGCCGTGAGCGAACAGCACCGACTGACCATCGCCACCCGCGGCCGCGGGTCCGTCGAGATCACCGGCGAAATTGCTGGTATCGTGCGGGCTGCCGCGGTCGGCGCGGGAATTGCCCACATTTTCGTCCGCCACACCAGTTGCGGTGTGGCGATCACCGAGAATGCCGACCCGACCGTGCGCCGCGATCTCGAAACCCTGTTGCAACGCTGGGCGCCGGATGGCGATCCGGCCTATCGCCACGATCTCGAAGGGGACGATGACATGGCGGCCCATGCGCGTTCCCTGCTGACCGGCACTTCGCTGACCGTTCCCTTCGCCGGCGGCCGCTTGCTGCTCGGCACCTGGCAGGGAATCTACCTGTTCGAACACCGCACGCAAGGTCACCGCCGCGAAATCGTCGTCACCCTTCTCGCTTGACGCGCCCTACTCCTTCTTGCCGCGCAACTTGTCGATCGCCTTGACGCCGAGCAGGGCCAATGTCCCGCCGGCGATGCCGAACAACACGTCGAGTGCCAGCGCCACGACGCCGCCCGCGACCCCGGAAGCCTCGGCGGCCTGGGCGATGGCATGGTTCACGGTCGGAATGCCATGAGTCAGGATGCCGCCGCCGACCATGAACATCGCCGCCGTGCCGATCACCGCCAGCGACTTCATAAGCTTCGGCGCCGCCAGCAGCAGTCCCCTGCCGATTCCCCGGGCGAGCGCGCCGGGCTTTTGCAGAAGGTAGACGCCGAGGTCATCCATCTTGACGATGCCGGCGACGATGCCATAGACGCCGACCGTCATGATCAGGCCGATGCCCGACAGCACCGCGACCTGCAGGGCAAAGGGCTTGTCGGCCACAGTTCCCAGGGCGATGACGATGATCTCGGCCGACAGCACGAAGTCGGTGCGGATGGCCCCCTTGATCTTGTCCGCCTCGAAGGCCACCAGATCGACATTTTCGTCGGCCAGCGCGGCCAGTTCCCCCGCGTGCCCGGCTTCGCCTTCATCGGCGCCGTGCAGCCAGCGGTGCGCGAGTTTTTCGACGCCCTCGAAGCACAGATAGAGGCCGCCGATCATCAGCAGCGGCGTCACCGCCCAGGGAATGAAGGCGCTGATCGCCAGCGCCGCCGGCACCAGAATCACCTTGTTCTTCAGCGACCCGACGCCAACCGCCCAGACGACCGGCAACTCCCGCTCGGCGCGCACGCCGGAAACCTGCTGCGCATTCAGCGCCAGATCGTCGCCAAGGACGCCCGCCGTCTTCTTGGCTGCAACCTTGGTCATCAGGGCAACGTCATCGAGAACCGACGCGATGTCGTCGATCAGTGCAAGCAGGCTGGCTCCGGCCATCAACGTAGTCCGTTTCTTGAGATGTGCCCGATTCTACCGAAGAACCTCCCAAGGCTGCTTTTCATCCCGGCTGTAAGATACACTGCTGGTTGTGTCGCTTATGATCGCCAGCGGAGTCGTTGCCTACCTGCGATATGGCCTGGAACAAGTCGGGCATTCAAAGGATATTGAACGCTTGCGCGGTTTGCCGATCTCAGCGAACAGTCCTACAAGAACCACTCAAGAGGAGATTGCCATGATCCCTGTTCACCAGTCCTGTCATCGTTTGTTTTTAGGCAGCTTGATATGCGCGGCACTTGCCGGATGTTCCAACATGGATATGGGTTCGCCGGCAGCGAAAACGACTGCCACTGGTTCGGCGGGCGGATCCAACGTCCAGAACGCCAATGCACAGCTCGAAAGGTGTTCGGCAACGCTCGGCACACTGGCGATCGTTGAAGACACCCGTGCTTCCTGGTATGGCTATCTGACCGGCCAGTTGCGGCTCGGCTCGACCGTGCCGGTATTGAAGCTGCTGGTGCAACAATCCAACTGCTTCGTGGTGGTCGAACGCGGTCGGGCAATGCAGAACATCATGGGCGAGCGGGCGCTCGAACAGTCCGGCGAGATGCGCAAGGGATCCAATTTCGGCAAGGGCCAGATGGTCGCCGCCGACTATTCGATGAGTCCGTCCATCACCTTCAGCAACCAGAACGCCGGCGGTGCTGGCGCCGCAATCGGCGGCCGTCTCGGTGGCTCTGTGGGCGCACTGGTGGGCGGCAGCATGAACGCCAAGGAAGCAAGCACGATCCTGACGCTGATCGACAATCGCTCCAGCGTGCAATTGGCTGCCGCCGAAGGCAGCGCCCGCAACGTCGACTTCGGCATGCTGGGCGGACTCTTCGGCAGTGGTGGTGGCGGCGTTGCCGGCGGTTACAGCAACACCGCGGAAGGCAAGGTCATCGTCGCCGCCTTCACCGATTCCTACAACAACATCGTCAGGGCTGTGCGCAACTACAAGGCGCAGGAGGTGCAAGGTGGACTTGGTACCGGTGGCCAGCTTGGTGTTCAGGGCGGCAGCACGCCGGCAGGCAGAGCCATAAAGAGCAAATAAAATCGTCCCGGTCGTCCATGTGCTCGAAAGGGTCGGTGTTGCCGGCCCTTTTTCGTTCCGGCCAGCACTTTTCATTGCCGCCGACAATGCGCGAAGCCACGCACTCGGCAAGGAAACCGTTAGAATTCGGCGCGCTCGAGGGCGATCCGCCCTGGCGCGGTCGACTGCCCCTTCTGCCCATTTTCCAGATCAATGACTGAATACTCCGCCTCATCCATCCGCGTCCTCAAGGATCTCGAACCCGTCAAGGAGCGCCCGGGGATGTACACCCGGACGACCTGTCCGACCCACATTATCCAGGAGGTCATCGACAATTCCGCCGATGAGGCGCTGGCCGGCTATGCCAAGCGTATCGGCGTGCTGGTTCGCTCTGACGGCGTAATCGAGGTCTCCGACAACGGGCGCGGAATTCCGGTCGAAATTCACCCTGAAGAAGGCCGGCCGGCGGTCGAACTGGTCTTCTGCAAGCTGCACGCCGGCGGCAAGTTCAACAAGACGGAAGCCGGCAACGCCTACCGCTTCTCGGGTGGCCTGCACGGCGTTGGCGTTTCGGTCACCAACGCGCTGTCCACCCGGCTGGAGGTGGAAATCAGGCGCGGTGGCGGCGTTTATCATATGGCCTTTGGTGCCGGCTTCGTCACCGAGCCGCTGCGTCGCATCGGCGACTGCGGGCCACGCACGACCGGAACCACGGTACGCATCCGGCCCGACCCAAAATACTTCGATTCGCCAAGAATCAATCTGCCACATCTGGAGCATGTCTTGCGCTCCAAGGCGGTGTTGATGCCGAATGTCACGGTCGACCTCGAAATCGAGGGCGAAACACCGAAAAGCTGGTGCTACCGCAACGGCATGACCGACTACCTCGCTGAACTTATGGTCGGCCAGCCGGTGGCGCCGATCTTCGTTGGCGAGAAATATGTCGAGATGCCTAACGGCTTCGCCGTCGGCGAAGGCGCGACCTGGGCGCTCGCCTGGTTCGAGGAAGGTGGCGGCAAGCCGGAAAGCTACGTCAACCTGATTCCGACGCTTGATGGCGGCACCCACGAGGCTGGGCTGAAAGCGGGAGTCTTCGAGGCGGTCAAGACCTTCGCCGACCACCACGCGATCCTGCCGGCCAAGGTCAAGCTGGCGCAGGAAGACGTCTGCGGCCGCATGACCTGGCTGCTCTCGGCCAAGGTGCTCGACCCGCAGTTCCAGGGCCAGACCAAGGAAAAACTGACCAGCCGCGACGCCTACAAGCTGGTCTCGCAAATGGTGCGCGACCCCTTCGAACTGTGGCTGAACAGCCATGCCGACTTCGGCAAGAAGATTGCCGAACTGGCTGTCAAGGCGGCGCAGAACCGCATGAAGTCGACCCAGAAGGTCGAAAAGAAGAAATCCTCAGGCATCGCCACCCTGCCCGGCAAGCTGACCGACTGCGAATCCGACGACATCACGCGCAACGAGGTCTTCCTGGTCGAGGGCGATTCAGCGGGCGGTTCTGCCAAGCAGGGGCGCGACAAGGAGACCCAGGCAGTGCTCCCCTTGCGCGGAAAGGTACTGAACACGTGGGAAGTCGACCGTGACCAGTTGTTCAAGAACAACGAGGTGCACGACATTTCTGTGGCCATCGGCGTCGACCCGCACGGTATCAGCCAGATTGATACCGTCGATGTTTCCGGCCTGCGCTATGGGCGCATCATCGTCATGTCCGATGCCGACGTGGACGGCAGCCACATCCAGGTATTGCTGTTCACTCTCTTCCTCAAGCACTTCCCGGCACTGATCGAACGCGGCCACATCCACGTCGCACAGCCGCCGCTGTTCCGCGTCGATGTCGAGGCGCGCGGCCACACGCGCAAGGTCTATTGCCTCGACGAGGCCGAGAAGGAACAGACGCTGGTCAAGCTGCGCGACGACGGCGTCTCGGAAAACAAGATCACCGTCTCCCGCTTCAAGGGTCTGGGTGAAATGAATCCCGACCAGCTTTGGGAAACCACTCTCTGCCCGGATACCCGGCGCCTCGTGCCGTTCCGGGCCAGCCGCGAAACCATCGCCGAAATGACCGGCACCTTCACCCTGCTGATGGGCAAGGGCGAAGCCGCCGGCCGGCGGGCCTGGATGGAGAAGGACGGCGGACTGGTCGAGGCCGACGTTTAAGCAAGCGCCACCCGGTTGCAGCGACGCCGACTCACACCCAGCCCGACCAGCGCGAGGCCAAACAGGGCAAGACTCGTCGGCTCGGGTACGGACCCGGCAATCGGGTCAGCAGTGATGATGTCGTTACCGCATTGCATCGCCCATTGCACGTCGAATGCCATCCCGCTGTACTTGGGATCGAAGAGGGTGAGATCGATGGATGCTTCATAAGCGTAATGGACGTCGTTGGTGTAGATGCCATAGCCAGTGAACGGCCCGCTGGTTGCAAGCGAGGTATTGCCCGGGATCAAGGCACCCTTTTTTTCTTTGATCGACACCGCATTGCGACCACCCGGATAGGGCGTCCCCTGGTCGTTGAACAGGCCAAAATTCAGATCACTCTCCTTGTTGATCTTGAGCAGTGACCCTCTGTTCGCTCCAGTCGTCTTGAGACCGTATTCAAACGTCCCGTCGCGACCAAAGTCGATGAGGAAGTCGCCCGGCGCCCAACCGTTGGAATTCGTCATCGCCGGATTGTGTCCGGTAATCAGCGCCAGATACAGTGTACCTCCAACGACATCGACGTACAGCGCTTCAGCGTCGTAAGCTTGACCGCCCCAGCCAGGATTGACATACGCCCCGGAGCCTCCGGTCGAGTCTTTGTCGATCGTGTAGCCCTTAATCTGGCTGCCGGGAAGGTAAGTGCTGGGATTGATTCCCCAATCAGTCAGATTGCCGTCGACGGTATAGGCCGATGCCGGCAATGCAACAAGGGCGGCGAAGACGGCAGCGAGTGTACGTGTGAGCATTTGCAAAAGACTCCAGTTGAAAGGTTGGCAAGCACCCAAAGGAAAGCAATTTGCATGCCAGCCGAAACTTCATTGGAATCAACGTACTGGCGCTGTCACGGTGTAAGTTTTTCCGACGCAGCCGCCTTCCGCGAAAACCGTGAAATATTTCCTCATCTGCTCGGCGACCGTGAAGCATTTCACGGAAATCTGGCAAAAGCGTCGAAATTTCAACAGGTTCTCGCGCACTGATATGCGATTTGTATTTTTTGTATGTAAAGAAACCCGACACTGAAGCGCAACGACGCCTCAACGCCATTGCCTTGGCAGCGCTTGTCTGTCGCCTTTAGTCGCTCAGAGGCCGAAGACAGAAAGCAAATCGCCACCTCCAACGGTACGGAATCGATGAGTCTGGGCCGAAGGAATTTGCCAGGCTTGCATCCCGAGACGCCTCCCTACAAGTCCACAGTCGCCGCACAGCCCGATGAGCGCGCTGTCCGCCTCATGAACACCGCAATCGCGCTTCGCCACCATGGGTGACGATTTTCATACAACTGTGAAATAGTTCATGTAGCTTGGAAACCATTGACCTTTACGCCGGGGATGTTTCCGTTATCATCACCTCCTGTCACTTTGATTGGCAGGCTTTGTCTGCGACTTGATTGGGGAAAACCATGTCAACCACTACTTCTGCAGTAGCTTCCTGCGCCAAATGGCTCTTTGCGGCACTTGCCGCAGGTACGCTTGTCGCCTGTTCAAGCTATCCGCCAGCGCCCGTCGCCGCCGCGACGGCAGACTACAACTACAAGATCGGACCGGGTGACAGCGTGAACGTCGTCGTATGGCGCAATCCCGAACTGTCGATGAACGTTCCCGTGCGTCCTGACGGCAAGATCACCACTCCTCTGGTAGACGATCTCGAAGCACTGGGAAAGGATCCTTCGACCTTGGCACGTGACATCGAGAAGGAACTCGGCAAGTTCATCCGTGACCCGGTAGTTACCGTCATTGTGACCCAGTTTGTCGGACCTTACAGTGAGCAGATTCGCGTCGTTGGGGAGGCTGCCAAACCGCAGACGCTCGCCTACAAGCAGAAGATGACCGTGCTCGATGTAATGATCGCCGTTGGCGGCATCACCGATTTCGCCGACGGCAATCGGGCGACGATCCTTCGGCTCTCGGAAGACAATGCCCAGTATGCTGTTCGCCTCAAGGACCTGGTAAAACGGGGTGACCTGTCAGCCAACGTGGACATGAAGCCCGGCGATATCCTGATCATTCCGCAGAGCTGGTTCTGATTCACCAAACGCAACCGAGCCGCCGTGGAATGATTCCACGGCGGCGGGCGAACCCGGACCAATTCAGATGGACGAAATTCTCCAGCAAGTTAGAACGCTACTCCGCGGGGCATGGAAGCATCGCCGCTTGGGCATGCTGAGTGCGTGGCTCATCGGCGCAATCGCCGCTGCTGTCATCCTGCGAATTCCAGACAAGTACGAAGCGTCCGCCCGGATTTTCGTCGACACACAGTCGATACTGAAGCCGCTCATGTCCGGCCTTGCCATCCAGCCCAACATCGACCAGCAGGTCATGATGTTGAGCAGGACGCTGATCAGCCGTCCGAATATCGAGAAACTCATCCGCATGTCGGATGTTGACCTCAACGTCCAAGGGAAGGCCGCCCAGGAAGAACTGATTGACCGTCTGACAAAGACGCTGGAGATCAAGAGCACCAACCGTGACAATCTCTATACCATTGCCTATCGCGACACCGACCCGGCCAAGGCGCAGCGGGTCGTTCAGTCCTTGGTGTCAATATTCGTGGAGTCGAGTCTCGGCAGCAAGCGTCAGGATTCGGAGTCGGCCCGCAAGTTTATCGAAGAGCAGATTCGCAACTACGAAAAGAAGCTCGAGGAAGCTGAAGGCCGGCTCAAGGATTTCAAGCTGCACAACATGGACATCCAGACAGCCGATGGAATAACTAGCGTCGACCGCTTGTCAGAGATTGCAGCAATGCTCCAGAAGGCCCGGCTCGACCTTCGGGAAGCGGAGAATTCCCGAGATGCCTTGCGGCGTCAGATTGTCGGAGAGGAACCCGTGCTTCTGCCTGAGTCACCGGGTGCCGATGCCGGCATATCCCTTCCCGAAATTGATGGCCGCATTGATGTCCAGAAGCGCAACCTCGACACGCTGCTGCAGAGATACACCGAGAAGCATCCCGACGTGATCGGAACGCGACGGCTAATCAAGGATCTTGAGGAACAGAAACGGCAGGAGATCATTTCCAGACAGAAATTTGCGGCGGTGAATCCGGGTGCCAGCATCAGCAACAACCCGGTTTTCCAGCAACTCAAGGTATCTCTCGGGGAAGCTGAGGCCAACGTGGCTTCGCTTCGGACCCGGGTCGCCGAGTTCGAGTCAAGGTACCAGCGGGCCAAGGAATTGATGAAATCCATGCCCCAACTCCAAGTTGAGTTCACTCAACTGAACCGCGACTACGAAATTCACAAAAAGAACTACGAGCAGCTGGTCACTCGCCGCGAGTCAGCCGAACTGACCGGAGATCTTGAGTCAGCAGTTGGTGGCGGCGCCGATTTCCGACTGATCGACCCCCCGCGCGCGTCCGCGAAGCCGGTGGCACCTAACCGTCTGGTACTCCTCCCGCTCGGGCTCCTGCTGGCGATCACCGGTGGGTTGCTGGTGGCTTTCATAGCGAGTCAACTGCGACCCGTATTTTTCGATGGTAAAGCATTGCGCGACAAGACAGGGCTTCCGGTGCTGGGGATAGTGTCGCTTATCCCGAACGAAGCTCGCGAGAAACACGAGCGTTCCAGTCTGATCCGATTCCTGTTGGCCGGTGCCGCCCTCGTGGTCGTATATGGATCAGGAGTTGCCGTGCTCACCTTCATTTCTCAACGCGCTGCCTGAGGACAATCAATGGGCCTTATTGAACAAGCAGCCAAACGTCTGGAGCAACTGCGTCAGGCAGGTGTTGAATTGCCAGACGATTCTCAGCCGTTGCAAGCTTCAACGGCGCAGATTGCGGCAGCATTTTCTCTGGGCGAGAAAACGACTCCTGAAGGTGGCCCAGAAATCGCACCGCGCGACGCGTCAACCGCAGCCATTTCGATACATTCATCGAAACGGACTGACTTGAATCTTGAAGCGATGGAAGCGGCTGGACTCCTTGTTCCGAGTCAGTCCCGGGGGCTACTGGCCAACGAATTCCGGGTCATCAAGCGCCCGTTGATTGCCAATGCCATGGGCAAAGGGGAATCACCGATTGCCAATGGCAATCTCATCATGATCACCAGTGCCCTGCCCGGTGAAGGCAAGAGTTTCACCGCGGTCAACCTCGCCATCAGTATCGCCATGGAACTGGACAATACCGTGATGCTTGTCGACGCGGATGTTGCCCGACCGTCGGTTCTCAATATGCTTGGACTCCCTCCTGCTGAAGGTCTCCTTGATGTCGTCAAGGGCAACTCCCTTGATATTTCGCAGGTGCTGCTACGTACAAACATCGAAAACCTCTCGATTCTTCCGAGTGGAACCCCACATCCCCGAGCAACGGAACTGCTTGCGAGCGATGCGATGATCCGGCTTCTTGACGACATGTCAAAGCGATATCCGGACAGAATCATCATCTTCGACTCGCCCCCACTCTTGATGACCACCGAGGCGCGTGCTCTCGCGAGCCATATGGGGCAGATCGTCATCGTCGTGCAGTCTGGCGACACCACACAAGCCGCGGTGAGCGAAGCACTTTCCACCATCGAAGCCTGCCCGCTCAAGATGATGATCCTGAACAAGATCAATCAGTCAGCGTCCGGGCGCTACGGCTACGGGTACGCCTACGGGTACGGGTATGGCAATGAAAAGTGACACCGTTCGACTGGTGGCGACCACCAGCGTTCTTTGTTGCTGCTTCACCTTGCCGGTCATGGCCCAGCAGTCGGATTCAGCCATCGCCCCCATGGGCCAGACCACCCCGGGCTTCGCGGGGGCGCAAGATCCAGGCACTCAGACAGGGACGGCATCGGATGGTGGCAATCCTGGAAGAACATGGAGCATCGTTCCCCGGATCGGGTTGACGGAGACCCTTACCGACAACATCGATCTCAGCTCGACCAATAAACAGTCTGGTCTCATATCGCAGGTGTCGCCCGGAATCCATATCGATGCGAGAACTGCTCGCCTGAAACTGTATCTCGATTACGCGCTGAATGGCATTGCTTATTCATCTGGCAACAACGGCAATCAGACACAGAATGCGCTAAGCGCATTCGGTACGCTGGAGGCGATCGATAACTGGCTCTTTCTCGATTTCAGTGGACAAATAGCGCAGCAGATCATTAGTCCGTTCGGTGTGCAGAGTCCGAACAATGCTTACAACAATAGCAACTCCACCGAAACTTCCACCTACCGCCTCTCACCATACATCAGAGGCCAGTTGGCAGGCTCTGCAGACTATTTCCTGCGCTATAACGCGGCCGTCACCAATTCCCAGAGCGGTTCGCTTTCCGACGTCACGCTTTCCCAGTGGCTGGGGCAGGTGCGCGGAACCACAAGATTTCAGAACCTGAACTGGGCCATTGACGGCAGCCAGCAAAACACCGATTACAGCGGCGGCCGAAACTACCAGGACGGGCGTCTCAGTGGCGTGCTCATCTACAGGTTCTTCCCGGAATTCCGCCTCCGGGGCAGTGGCGGCTGGGAAACCAATAACTATCAGTCGATCAACAGTCAGGGGCAAAGTACCTATGGCGGCGGCTTCGATTGGACCCCCACCGAGCGTACGCAAGCTGCGGGGTTCTGGGAACATCGCTTTTTTGGCACGGGTCACAACATACTTCTCAGCCATCGTTTCCCTCTGAGTAGCATTCGCTATACCGACACCAAGGATGTTGCATTGATCCCGAATCAGTTCACGGGCACGGGCGCGGGTACGGTCTACGACCAGTATTTTCAGATATTCGCCAGTCTCATTCCGGATCCGATCGCACGCGATGCCTATGTGAGAAACTACCTGAATCAGATCGGGGTCGCACCAAACGCCCAAGCGGTGAGCGACTATCTATCCAACCGTCCGCGGGTCCAGCGCAACCAGCAACTCTCCCTGGTTTGGTACGGCAGTCGCAATTCGATCACCTTCGTCGCCGCGCGCAATGAAACCGAGGCGCTTACCGTTCTTGGAAACAATACCGGGGTGGCCGGCCAATTCTCGACGATCGTGCAGCGGGGCTACACGGCCACCCTCTCGCATCGACTGACTCCACTTACCGGCTTGAATCTATCAGGCTCGCGAATGGAAAGTCAGAGCGGATTGACGAACAACCTCAATACCACGATGACCACTTACCAACTTGGGGTCTCAACACGCTTCGGCGCCAAGACCGTAGGCTCCATCAATGCTAACCACACGCAGTTCGACAGCGACACGAGTCCCTATAGTGCCAATTCAATCGTCGGCACTGTGGCCACGTTCTTTTAGCGTATGTATGAAGCATTCTATGGGTTGACCAGCAAGCCCTTCCAGCTCAACCCGGATCCTTCGTTCTATTTCGCCAGCAAGCAGCACCGGCGGGCTACTGCGTACCTCGAATACGGCATGCATCAGAACGAAGGATTCATCATCATTACCGGCGAAGTCGGGGCCGGCAAGACGACAATTGTCCGCGGCATGCTTGAGAGTCTCGATCAAGATAAAGTCATTGCCGCGCATTTGGTTAGTACCCAGCTCGATGCAGAAGACACTTTGCGTCTGGTGGGCGCCGCGTTTGGCATACGAACCCGGGACGTCGCCAAGTCAGACGTATTGATGTCTCTGGAAGCCTTTCTGATCAGTATGACCAGCAAGGGAAAGCGCTGCCTGTTGATTGTCGACGAAGCGCAGAACCTCACGGCACGAGCCGTCGAAGAATTGCGCATGCTCTCCAATTTCCAGTTTGGCAACCATGCGCTTCTGCAAAGCTTCCTGATCGGCCAGCCGGAGTTCCGAGATATCCTGCAAAGCCCACAGATGATGCAGTTCCGGCAGCGTGTTATCGCCTCATGCCACATCGGCCCGATGGATGTCGAAGAAACCCGGGGCTATGTCGAACACCGGCTCAAACATGCAGGGGCGACGGGTTGCCCTACGTTTTCCGACGATTCATTCGAAGCGATCTTCAAAGCCACTAGCGGAATACCACGTCGTATCAATTCCGTCTGCGATCGCCTGTTGCTACTTGGCTATTTGACCGACAAAAAGGAATTTCAAGCAATCGACGTCCAGGAAGTCGCCCAGGAAATTGAGGATGAAACGCGTGGCGCGTCACGGAGTCAGCGAAGAGACGCCTCTTCAGAAGCTACTGAACTTGATCCGGGCCATGCCGAAGCCGAAGCCGATATCATTGCACCACGCAGGTCAGTAAATCGGCGGCGGCCGGAGTCTCCCGACTCCGGCCCGGGGATTGGTATTTCGTCCCCTGAAGAACTGAACCATCTTCTGGCCGGGCTCAATGCCTGGCAATTCAATGAGCGCCTTGCACGCCTTGAACAGAGCTTGCGGCAACTGGAAATCATCAACGGAACAACACTCTCGCTGCTGCAAAGGTTGGTCCCATCAATCGCCCAGCAGGACAGCGAACCTCAGCCAACGGAGCAAGCATGAACCAGCCAGAGTGGCCTGTTGATCTCGGGCCTGTTATCTGCGTGGTCGGCGCACGCCCTAACTTTATGAAGATGGCGCCCATTCTGCGCGCCTTCAGCAAGAGCATCCCGGTCATACCCAGCTTGCTCGTTCATACCGGCCAGCACTATGACAAGGATATGAATGACAAACTCTTTGAAGACCTGCGTCTACCGAGGCCCGATATCAATCTCGAAGTCGGTTCGAGCTCGCATGCAGTCCAGACCGCCGAGGTCATGCGGCGCTTCGAGCCGGTCATCGATCAGCACTGCCCCTCCTGCGTACTCGTTGTTGGAGATGTGAATTCGACCCTGGCCTGCACGCTGGTCGCTGTCAAGAAGGGCATCCCTGTCGTCCACGTCGAGGCGGGCTTGCGGAGCTATGACCGCAAGATGCCGGAAGAGATCAATCGCCTATTGACCGACCAGATCGCCGATCGACTCTATACAACTGAGCGTAGGGCCGAGGATAACCTGGTTCGCGAGGGAATCGAGGCGAGCCGCGTTTGCTTTGTCGGCAACGTCATGATTGACTCGCTTATCCATAACCTTGAGTTCGCGCGCTCACCCCCCGCGACCCTTACTGGGGGCGGATTTGACGCCGCCGTGCTCGGTGGATTGGAGGGCTACGGCGTTGTGACGCTTCATCGCCCATCGAATGTTGACCAAGCGGAGACCCTCGCCTCGCTGCTGAGGGTTCTGAACGAAATCAGCCACCAGCTCCCACTGATCTTCGCCCTGCACCCAAGGACCCGGACCAACATCGAACGCTTCGGTCTGTGCCACCTCGTCGACAATCCACACCTCATGCTCCTGCCACCACAAGGCTACCTTGAGATGCTTGGCCTGATAGCCGGCGCACGCATCGTTTTGACGGATTCCGGCGGTCTGCAGGAAGAAACGACGGCGCTTGGCATACCCTGTCTGACACTGCGCGAGAATACCGAACGTCCGATTACCGTCGAGCAAGGCACCAACACGATGGTAGGCCGAGACACCGACGCAATTCGTCGAGAAACCGGCGGAATTCTTGCAGGCCACGGGAAACAGGGGCGCGTTCCAGAACTCTGGGATGGTCGCGCGGCTGAACGCATCGCGTGCGACCTTTCCCGATGGCTTCTCGACCAGCATCCGCCCGAGGCGAAAGCCTGAGCCCCGAACCCATGCAATCCGAAAAGGTTATCAACGCCCTCACCATAGACGTCGAGGATTACTTCCAGGTCTCCGCGTTCGCTCCGCATATCCCGCGCAGTGATTGGCCAGCCCGCGAGTGCCGGGTCGAACGCAACGTGGACCGTATTCTTCTGATGCTGGATCAGCATGGCGTCAAAGCCACCTTCTTTGCCCTTGGCTGGCTTGCCGAGCGCTACCCCGAGGTCATCAGGCGAATTGTCGCCGAGGGGCATGAATTGGCGAGTCATGGCTACGGCCACGAGCGTGCCAGCGACCAAACCGATGCCGCGTTCTTCGCCGACATCAATCTCGCCAAGTTGATCCTTGAGGATCTCGCAGGTCAGGAAGTCAAGGGCTATCGAGCCCCCAGCTTCTCAATCGGTGCCAAGAACCTCTGGGCCTTTGACTGCCTTGAACGCGCCGGCTATCGCTACAGTTCGAGTATCTATCCCATTCGCCACGACCATTACGGCATGCCCGAAGCGCCTCGCCACGCCCATGTCATTGGCGGCCTACTGGAAATCCCAGCCACCACGCTACGTTTCCTGAACCGCAACTGGCCAGCGAGCGGTGGCGGCTATTTCCGTTTGATGCCTTATGGACTGTCGCGCTGGATGCTGCGCCGAGTCAATCACTCAGACCGGCTTCCCGCGGTTTTCTATTTCCATCCGTGGGAAATCGATTCCGAACAGCCCCGTATTCCGGGGATTAGTGCGAAAACGCGATTCCGACACTATGTAAACATCCATCACATGGAAGCCCGCCTGCACCGTCTGCTCGGCGATTTCCGCTGGGGCCGCATGGACGAGCTTTTTCTCGCCAACGTCTGACAGGCATGCTGACAATCAGTCATCTTGATCAGGCCGATATCGCCACCGCACTGCGCTGGGACGAATTTGTCTTCGCCTGTCCGGAAGCCAGCTTCTTTCATCGTTCAGCATGGCAGGAGATCATCAGTCAGGTGTTCCGGCACTCTGCTTATTTTCTGTATGCTGACAGCAATGCCGGAATCCGCGGCGTTCTCCCGCTTGCCCACGTCAATAGCCGGCTTTTCGGCAATGCACTGGTCGCCATGCCCTTTGCTGTTTACGGTGGCATCGCGTCAATCGACGCCGAAGCCACCATGGAACTGGAAAAAGCGGCGCAGGAACTGGCACGGAGGCTTGGCGTCGACCACTTGGAGTTCCGCAATGTAGCCCCCCGACATGCCGATTGGCCGACGCAGGACCTCTACGTAACTTTCCGCAAACGCATCCTGCCCGAGGTTGAAGAGAACATGCTGGCCATCCCGCGCAAGCAGCGGGCCATGGTGCGCAAGGGCATCAAGAACGGGCTGATCAGCACGGTTGACCGCAACAGCGAGCGCTTTTTCACCCTTTACGCAGATAACGTTCATCGCCATGGCACGCCAGCCATGCCTCGACGTTACTTCGACACGCTCCTCCGGGTCTTTGGTCAGGATTGCGAAGTGCTTACAGTGACCGCCCCGGATGGCCGACTGCTGAGCAGCGTTCTCTCCTTCTACTTTCGCGACGAGGTCTTGCCCTACTACGCCGGCGACGATGAAAGCGCCCGCCACCTGGCGGCAAACGACTTCAAGTACTGGGAATTGATGCGGCGTTCCTGTGAGCGCGGCGTCAAAGTCTTCGATTACGGTCGCAGCAAGCACGGTACCGGCTCATTCGCGTTCAAGAAGAACTGGGGCTTCGAGCCGACCCCCTTGCATTACGAATACTGCCTCTACAAGCGCAACAGCATTCCCCAGAACAATCCGGCGAATGCCAAGTATCGCCTCTTCATCGAGGCATGGCGACGCATGCCTATCGGTCTGGCCAACTGGCTGGGGCCACACATCGTCCGCAACCTCGGCTGAGCAGAAGATGGCGAACATCCTCTACCTCGTTCATCGCCTCCCCTACCCGCCCAACAAAGGCGACAAGGTGCGTTCGTATCACTTGTTGAAGCACCTTGCCCGACGGCATCGTGTATTTCTCGGCACCTTCATCGACGACCCCGAGGATGAGGCGCATGTGGATGCGGCGCGCGCGCTTTGTGCCGAACTGCATGTAAGCCGATTGAATCCGCGACTGGCAAGGCTGCATAGCCTGACTGCCCTGGCATCCGGCGAGCCTCTGACATTGAGCTATTACCGCAGCACTGGCCTGTCGAAGTGGGTCAGACAGATCAGCCAAACCCACAATATCGATGCTGCGCTGATCTTCTCTTCGGCCATGGCCCAGTACATTGAGGGATTTCAACGCCTTCCCACCCTGATCGACTTCGTCGACGTCGATTCAGCCAAGTGGACGCAATATGCGCCGCGGCATCGCTGGCCATTGTCCTGGCTCTACCGCCGTGAGGGCAGGCTGCTCCTTGACTACGAGCGGCGAATGGCGGCCCGGAGTACGCGCTCCTTCTTCGTCACGGAAAACGAGAAAGCGCTGTTCTGCGGGCAGGCACCCGAGTGTCGCGTACGGGTCGAAGCGATGGCCAATGGCGTCGATGCCCACTACTTCTCCCCTGACGCAACTCGTCCGTCGCCCTACCGGGATGATGAGGTGCCGGTCGTCTTCACCGGCGCAATGGACTACCTGCCCAATGTCGATGCAGTGGCCTGGTTCAAAGCCGAGGTTCTTCCACGAATTCTGCAGCGTTGGCCCCGCGTGCGTTTCTATATCGTGGGCCGCAGCCCTGCGCCCGAGGTTCTGGCGCTAGCCAGCGAAACCGTTGTGGTCACCGGAACTGTTCCCGATGTTCGCCCCTATCTGCAGCATGCGGCCGCGGTCGTGGCGCCGCTGCGTATCGCGCGCGGAATCCAGAACAAGATACTGGAGGCTATGGCAATGGCGCGACCGGTCATCGCGTCGGCTGAGTGCGCCGCTGCGGTCGACGCCGAAAAGGGCACGGAACTGCTCATCGCCGTCGACCCGGCAGAGTACATTGCCGAAATGAGCCGGGTACTGGACGCTCCAGGTTCTGCAATCGCTATCGGTCATGCAGCCCGCCAGCGGGTTGTCGAGCGCTACAGTTGGGAAGCACATCTCGCGGCAATCGACAGATATCTTCCTTCTCCCCGGGAGTTGCCGCAATGACAGACGAAACCGCTGTGCTCCCTACCAGGACTTGGCCGAAGACCCTGCTCCTGCTGCTGGCAACAATGGCATGGGTACTCTTCTGGTACTGGGATACGGCACGTGCCATGGCGGCAATCTGGGCCCGCTCGGACACCTATGCCCACGCCTTCGTCGTGCCACCGATCAGTCTCTGGCTGATCTGGCGCAAGCGCAACGACCTGACCCTTCTGAGGCCCGAACCGACGTTCTGGTTTGTCCTTCCGCTCGCAGCGACCGTGTTTTTCTGGCTAATGGGCGAACTGACTGCAGTCAACGCACTGACCCAGTTTGCCTTGGTCGTCACCCTGATCCTCACGATCATTTCCATCCTCGGAGTCCGCGTCAGCCGCCAGATTGCCTTCCCCCTTGCCTTCCTCCTCCTCTGCGTACCAATCGGTGATTTCATGACGCCGACGCTGATGGAATGGACCGCATGGTTCACCGTCCTTGCGCTTCGCGCATCAGGACTTCCAGTCATCCAGGAAGGCATGCAGTTCGTCATCCCCTCAGGCACTTGGTCGGTCGTCGAAGCCTGCAGCGGGATTCGTTACCTCATTGCCTCAATCACTGTTGGCACGCTCTTCGCGTATCTGAATTATGTATCCTTGCGCCGCAGGCTCATCTTCATCGTGGCGTCTTTCATTGTTCCTGTCTTCGCCAACTGGCTTCGTGCGTACATGATTGTAATGATTGGTCATCTGTCAGGAAATACGCTTGCCGTTGGCGTCGATCACTTGATCTATGGTTGGGTCTTCTTCGGTATCGTGATCATGGCGATGTTCGCAATCGGCGCACGGTGGAGTGAGGTCGCGCCGGCGGAGATGCCCGGTCACCCAACACAAGTCGCCAAAACCACCGGAACATCGCCAGCATGGTTTGTCGTGCTGGCGATTGCTGCGGCAACAGCGGCCGGCCCACTCGCCTTCTTGACAGTTTCGAATGCCGACAAGGCAGCGGCCGCCGCGATTGGCGAGTTGCATGCGCCACCAGCGTGGTCCGAGACGCCCGCCTTTACCGCCTGGAGACCTGCCTACGATAGGCCTTCGGCAACCCTGCAGCAATCCTTCGACGACGGAAACAGGAAAGTTGGCATCTATATTGGCTACTACCGCAGTCAGGATTACGAGCGCAAGCTGATCACCTCGACCAACATGCTGGTCAGAAGCAACGACAGCATCTGGTCTGTCATCTCGCGCGGATCCTCCCGGATAAGCCTGCCAGACATGCCTTTGCAGGTGCGAACGGCAGAAATACTCAGCAAGGAAAGCGGCATTGAATCGCGCTTTGTCGTCTGGCAATGGTACTGGGTCAATGGTCGCCTGACGACGAGCGACATCACCGCCAAGCTGCTGACAGCGCTTTCCCGCTTGCGTGGCAATGGTGACGACTCGGCTGTGATCATGCTCTACGCGCCGGCAACATTGGCACCGGCCAGCCTTGCAGCCTTCGCCGAAGCTGCAAGCCCACAAATTCAGCAACTTCTTGCTGCGTCGCGAGAGGCGCGGTGAGCGTGAATGACCCGCGCCCGCTTATCGCCCATGTCATTTACCGCTTTGATACAGGGGGGCTCGAAAATGGCGTCGTCAACCTGATCAACCACATGCCGCCCAATCACTATCGTCACGCCGTGATCGCCCTGACCGAGGTCACGGATTTCCGCAAGCGCATCTGCCGTGACGACGTTGAATTCATTTCACTGAACAAGACGCCTGGGCATGGCATCTGGCTTTTCCCTAAGCTGTTCGCCCTCTTCCGCCGCCTGCGCCCGGCGGTTGTCCATAGCCGCAACCTGGCTGCACTTGAAGCGCAGCTGCCGGCGTGGGCCGCGGGCGTTCCGGTGCGCATTCATGGCGAACACGGGCGTGATGTGGGAGATCTCGACGGATCGAACCTTGCCTATCAGCGCATTCGACGCTTTTATCGGCCGTTCGTGACTTATTACCTGGCGCTGTCGCGCGACCTTGGCGAATATCTCACCACCCGAATCAAGGTCCCGGAAGACAAGGTGTTACAGGTATACAACGGCGTCGACACAGATCGCTTTCATCTCGTCGGGCCTGATCATTCGCCAACGGGCTGCCCTTTCGCGCGCAGCGATCACTGGGTTGTCGGCACGGTTGGCCGCATGCAGACGGTCAAGGACCAACCCATGCTGGTGCGGGCCTTTGTCCGCGCGCTGCATATCGACCCCGCACTTCGAACACGCGTCAGGCTGGCGATAATCGGTGACGGCCCGTTGCGCGCAGAGTGCGAGCAACTGCTTGCCGCTGCAGGGGTAAGCGATCTCGCCTGGTTGCCGGGGGAGCGGCATGATGTCCCGGAGATCATGGGTGGTCTGGACTGTTTTGTTCTGCCATCACTCGCCGAAGGCATCTCGAACACGATCCTTGAAGCGATGGCTTCAGGCTTGCCCGTGATTGCCACCAATGTTGGTGGCAATGCCGATCTCGTAGCAGCAGGCATTACGGGCCAGCTCGTACCACCGGGCGACCCGGAGAAGTTGGCGCAGAAAATCGTCGCACTCGCCAATAATCCCGCCAGTGCCCGGTGCATGGGGCAACTCGGTCGTGAGCGCGTGGAAGAAAAGTTCAGCTTGAAAGCGATGGTGGCCGCCTATCTGGGCATCTATGACAAATCGCTGGCCCGCGCCGGCGTATCGGCCTAGGGGAAGCAGAAGCACATGTGCGGCATCACCGGAATATTCGATACCCGAGGCAAACGCGAAATCGATCGCGCGCTTCTCAGTCGCATGAACGAATCGCAATTCCACCGCGGGCCTGACGAAGGCGGCCTGCATGTCGAACCCGGGGTCGGTCTTGGCCATCGCCGGCTCTCCATCATCGACCTGTCCACCGGCCAGCAGCCTCTTTACAACGAGGACCAGAGCGTCTGTGTCGTCTTCAACGGAGAAATCTACAACTACCAGGAACTCATCCCTGAACTCCAGGCCCTCGGTCACACCTTCCACACCCGTAGCGACACAGAGGTCATCGTCTACGCCTGGGAATCCTGGGGAGAAAACTGCGTCGACCGCTTCCGCGGCATGTTCGCCTTCGCCCTCTGGGATCGCAACCGTGAAACCCTCTTCCTTGCCCGTGACCGCCTCGGTGTCAAGCCACTGTTCTACGCGCTGCTCGACGATGGCACCTTTCTTTTTGGATCCGAACTCAAGTCGCTCCTCGCCCATGGCGGCCTCAGGCGCGAAATCGACCCCTGTGCCGTCGAAGAATATTTCGCCCTCGGCTATGTCGCCGAACCGCGCGCCATTTTCAAGCAAGCCCGAAAGCTGCCACCCGCCCATACTCTGTTGCTGCGCCGTGGCCAACCGGCCAGCAAACCACGCGAGTACTGGGATGTTCGTTTTACCCTCGACAATCCGATCAGCGATGCCGACGCCTGCGCCGAACTGACCCGCCGCCTCGAAGAATCGATCCGCCTGCGCATGATCTCGGAAGTTCCGCTCGGCGCCTTCCTTTCCGGCGGCGTCGACTCCAGCGCTGTGGTCGCGATGATGGCGGGGCTCTCGAATGCTGCGGTCAACACCTGTTCAATCGGCTTTTCCGACCCCGCGTTCAACGAGTCAGAATTTGCGAAGATGGTGGCCGAGCGCTACCGCACCAACCACCATCTCGACATTGTCGAGAGCGACGACTTCGACCTGATCGATACCCTCGCCAAACTCTACGACGAACCCTACGCCGACAGCTCGGCGATCCCGACCTACCGCGTCTGCCAACTGGCCCGCAAGCACGTTACCGTAGCCCTTTCCGGCGATGGCGGTGACGAGAGTTTTGGTGGCTACCGCCGTTACCGCCTCCACCTGATGGAAGAAAGAATGCGCTCGGCCCTGCCGCTGAGTTTGCGCCGTCCGGTCTTCGGTGCCCTGGGCAAGCTCTACCCCAAGGCCGATTGGGCGCCGCGAGTGTTTCGCGCCAAGACGACCTTCGAAGGGATCGCCCGCAGCTCGGTCGAAGCCTACTTCCACTCGGTTTCGATCCTGCGCGCGCCAATGCGCAATCAACTGTTCAGCCCGCAATTCAAATCAGCCATCGGCGGCTACAATGCCATCGAGGTCTTCAACCAGCATGCCGCGAACGCCAAGACCGATGAGCCGCTGGCATTGATCCAGTATCTCGATCTAAAGACCTACCTGGTCGGTGACATCAACACCAAAGTCGACCGGGCCAGCATGGCGCACTCGCTTGAGGTCCGAGAACCGCTGATGGACCACGAACTGGTCGAATGGCTGGCCACGCTGAATTCTTCAATGAAAATTCGCGGCCAGGAAGGTAAATACCTCCTCAAGAAATCGATGGAGCCTTTTCTCCCTGACGACGTTCTCTATCGTCCGAAGATGGGCTTCTCGGTTCCGCTCGCCCGCTGGTTCCGCGGCCCGCTCAAAAAACGCGTCCAAGATTCACTTCTCGGCCCTCGTCTGGCCGATACCGGCTGGTTCAACCGCGAATATCTGCAACACCTGGTCAATGCCCACAACAATGGCAGCCGTGACTACAGCGCATCGATCTGGACGCTTCTGATGTTCGAAGCCTTTCTGCGCAACGTCATGGAACAAGGCGGGCCAGCATGATTCGCACCCTCCACGTTCTCGACCATTCCATTCCCCTGCACAGTGGCTACACCTTCCGCACCGCCGCGCTTTTGCGCGAGCAGCGCGCCCTCGGCTGGGAAACCTTTCACCTCACGTCGCCAAAACAAGGCGAAACATCGGCCCCTCTTGAGGATGTGGATGGCCTGCGTTTCTACCGCACCCCAGTGGCGACCGGCACACTAGCGAGATTGCCAATCGGCAAAGAACTTGCCCTGATGAAGCTTCTGGAAACACGGCTTGAAGAAGTCGCCCGTGAAGTCCACCCCGACATCATTCATGCCCATTCCCCAGTTCTCAATGTGCTCCCAGCCATCAAAGTGGCCCGTAGGCTCGGCATCCCCGTCGTCTATGAAATCCGTGCATTTTGGGAAGATGCAGCGGTCGACCACGGCACGACAACCGAAGGCAGTCTGCGCTACCGCGCGACGCGCAGGCTCGAAACCCGTGCCATCCAGCAAGTTGACCACGTCTTCACCATCTGTGAAGGCTTGCGGGCCGATATCGTAGCCAGAGGCATTGCAGCGGACAAAGTGACCGTCATTCCCAACGCGGTGGATGTTGACGCGTTCAGCTTGGCCGCCCCGCCCGACCCGGATCTGCTGAAAAAATTGGGACTGACCAGCAAAGCCGTCATAGGGTTTATCGGCTCTTTCTATGCCTACGAAGGCCTCGACCTGCTGTTGGAAGCGCTGCCCGCCATCATTGAACAAAAGCCTGATATCCGTGTTCTACTGGTTGGCGGCGGCCCGCAGGAAGCAAACCTGCGCCATCAGGCCGAACAGCTCGGCCTCAAGCATGTCGTTATTTTTGCCGGCCGCGTCCCCCACAAAGAGGTTGGCCGTTACTACGATCTGATCAATATCCTCGCCTACCCACGCCACCCGATGCGCCTGACCGAACTCGTCACCCCCCTCAAACCCTTGGAAGCCATGGCCCAAGGCCAGCTTTTTGTGGCATCGGATGTCGGCGGCCACAAGGAACTCGTCGAGCACAACAAGACCGGCACCCTCTTCAAGGCGGGCGACCGAAAGGCGCTCGCACAAGCCATCTTGGAGCTATTCAAGAATAGCGAACGCTGGCCAGAACTAAAGGCCAATGGGCGCCAGTTTGTTGAAAACGTTCGAAACTGGCACAACAGTGTCGCCAAATACCGCGAGCCTTATTCAAGAGTGCTGAACGAGTTTGGGCATTAGCGTGGAAAGTTCGCTGCACATTGGTCTGGTTGGCCCCTTGCCCCCGCCCTACGGTGGCATGGCCAACCAAACGCAACAACTTGCCAAACTTCTTCAAGGCGAAGGACTCACTGTCTCGCTTGTCCAGACCAATGTGTCCTATCGTCCCCAGTGTGTTTCCGGTTTGCCGATCATCAGGGCACTCCTCCGTCTGTTCCCCTATTGCTACGCGCTCTGGCAACTTGCGGGGCGTTGCGATGTAATCCATGTAATGGCCAACTCCGGATGGTCCTGGCATCTTTTCGCGGCACCCGCCGTCTGGATGGCGAAGCTCCGTGGCGTGCCGGCAGTTATCAACTATCGCGGGGGAGAAGCGGATGCGTTCCTCGCCAAATCGGCGCGATCCGTCCGTATTTCCATGCGCCAGGCAGCGGCGCTCATTGTTCCATCTGAGTTCCTAAAGGCGGTTTTTGCTCGTTTTGGCATGACGGCTTCCATTGTGCCCAACATAGTCGATCTCGCTCACTTCACTAACCCTGCGCCGCATCGGACTGCGCGGCGCCATCTTCTGGTTGCGCGCAACCTCGAACCCATCTACGACAACGAAACCGCGATTCGTGCCTTTTCAGTCGTTCACCGCAACCATCCCGATGCCACGCTGACCATAGCCGGTTCCGGCCCATTGGCTGAATCGCTTGCCGCGCTGGCCCGGCACCTTGGCCTCGCCGGTGCCGTCACCTTTACGGGTCGATTGGACCGCGACGCCATGGCGCAAGCCTACATAGCAGCAGATATCGCCATCAATCCCAGCCTTGTCGACAACATGCCCAACTCTGTCCTGGAGGCACTGGCGAGCGGGGTTCCGGTCGTCAGCACGAGCGTGGGAGGCGTACCATTCATCGTCAGGGATGAGCAAACGGCATTGCTGGTGCCTCCAAGATCCCCTGATGCGATGGCGAAAGCCATCCTCCGCTTGATGGACGATATTGCCCTATCTAACAAACTGCTTGATAACGGCTTGGCCGAAGTGCAGAAATTCACCTGGCAGCGGGTTTGGCCAGTACTCGGTGAGGTCTACGGCAGAGTCCGCCAGCCCTTGACTTTTCCTGCCTAAGGAGATCGCTATGGGACTCTACACCGGCCTGGTTGCAAACCTCCTGTTCCCTTTGCAAGAAACGCTAAAGAAACACAATACGCTAGCCATTCGCAAAGCCATGGAGGACTCACAATGGTGGTCTCAAGAGAAACTTGAGCAATACCGTCTTGAGCGCTTGCGTAACCTGCTCGTGAAAGTCAGGAACCACGTTCCCTACTACCGCGATTGCTTTGCCAGCCTCGATTTCAAACCCCAGAGTATAAGTTCTCTCGCCGACCTCAATCAGCTCCCATTGCTGACCAAAACCATCATCCGTGCCGAAGGTGACCGGATGAAATCGGAAGTTGCAAAGGGGTTGGCACGCTTCAATACCGGCGGATCTTCCGGCGAGCCGCTAATCTTCTTCATTGGCACCGAGCGCGTCAGCCACGATGTTGCCGCCAAGTGGCGTGCTACTCGCTGGTGGGATGTCGATATTGGCGACCGCGAGATTGTGGTCTGGGGCAGCCCGATCGAACTGTCTGCGCAGGATCGACTCCGGCATTGGCGCGATCGGCTGATGCGAACACAACTACTCCCGGCCTTCCAAATGAGTGAGGCCAAACTCGATGAGTTCATCTTGACCATCACGCGCACCCGCCCAAGAATGCTGTTCGGCTACCCTTCGTCAATTTCGCTGCTTGCCCGCCATGCAGAAAAGCGGGGGCAATCAATGAGCAGGCTTGGCATCAAAGTGGCATTTGTGACCTCCGAGCGACTCTACGAAGAACAACGCAACGTGATCAGCCGCATTTTTGGCTGCCCCGTCGCCAACGGCTATGGTGGTCGCGATGCCGGCTTTATTGCCCACGAATGCCCGGCGGGTGGCATGCACCTCACCGCAGAAGACATAATTGTCGAGATTGTGGACCGTGACGGCCATGTCTTGGCACCCGGTCAAGTAGGCGAAATTGTTATCACCCACTTGGCAACAAGTGATTTTCCATTTATTCGCTATCGGACTGGCGACATGGGTGCGCTCTCCACCACGTTGTGTGCTTGCGGTCGAGGCCTGCCGATTCTCGAAGAGATTCAGGGAAGAACAACCGATTTTGTTGTTGCCGCTGATGGAACAGTGATGCACGGACTCGCGCTCATCTACCCGATACGGGACCTGCCCGGCGTTGCGGCTTTCAAGGTCATTCAGCATTCATTGAACCATACAGAGGTCCAGATAGTGGCAAACGGCGACTACAGTCCGGCGGTGGCCAATAGTATTCAGTCCGGAATCCAAGCCCGCCTCGGCAAGAATGTCACCGTTGATGTGCAGAAAGTCGAGGCCATACAGCCCGAACGATCTGGAAAATTCCGATACATCGTCAGCCACGTCCCACTGCCCTAGAATGCGCGATCTCCTGATCATCTCTATCGTCGCCGTAGCTGCCGTTCTCGCCTTGCGGCGTCCTTGGATCGGGGTACTCCTGTGGACATGGCTAAGCATAATGAACCCACACCGCTTCGCTTGGGGAATTGCCTACAGCGCGCCACTGGCAGCCATCGCCGCAGGATGCACGCTTGTTGGGTTGCTCTTCACGCGCGAACGCCAGTCTCCCTTTCAAGGCCCACCCGTCACTATTTTCGTGACGCTCGCGCTGTGGATCACCGTTTCATGGCTTCTCGGAGTCGATGTGGACGGCGACTATCCGCAGTGGACCAAGGTCATGAAGATATATTTCATGACCTTGGTTGCCCTTTGCCTCTTGCGCACCAAACAGCAAATTGTTGCGTTCGCCTGGGTCACCACAGGTTCATTGGCTCTGCTGGGAGCCAAGGGTGGCCTTTTTACGATCCTGACTGGTGGAAACTACCGAGTCTGGGGACCCCCGGAATCCTTCATAGCCGATAACAATGAGTTCGCTTTGTCGCTGATCATGGCGATTCCGCTAATGTATTTCTTGCTGCGACAACTCACAAAGCGTTGGCAGCAGCAGATCATGGCCGCAACAATGTTGCTCTGTGTTGCATCAGCCGTAGGAAGTCAATCTCGCGGTGCATTGATAGCCATCGTGGGAATGGGTTCGGTCTTCTGGTGGCGGAGCCAGAACAAGTTGGCAGTCGCGGTAGTAATCTGCCTGTTGTTCGTATTCGCCCTGCCGCTGATGCCTGAAACATGGTGGGCACGCATGAGTACCATCCAGAGCTATGAGGAAGACGCCTCGGCCATCGGACGCCTGAACGGATGGCATGTCGCCTGGGAGGTTGCAAAGAATCATTTCTTTGGCGGCGGCATGTCCTACCAGCACCAGCGCTTCTTTACACTCTATGGTCTATACAACACTGACGTGATAGCAGCTCACAGCATCTATTTCCAGATTCTCGGCAACCACGGCTTCGTCGGGTTGGCTATCTACCTGGCACTTTGGATTGCCACCTACTTGACAGCAGGCAGGTTGCGCAAGGAAGCTGCCAGAATTCCGCAAGCAAGTTGGGCTGCCGATCTCGGCGCCATGGCGCAGGTCTGCTTGATAGGCTACGCTGTCGGCGGAGCCTTCCTCTCAATGACCTACTTCGACCTCCCCTACAACGTCATGGTAATGGTCGTGCTCGCTTACGGGTGGGTCAAACGCCGTGCCTGGGAGAGTGAGACTGAGGTGCCGTTCCTTGAGGCGATCGGGTTACGTCGCAAGCCACCGCCCCGCATTGGAGTGAGCCGGTGACATGATCGTCCGTACCCTTTGCTCGGCCATCTCACCTGCGGGAATCCGCGCCCGGTTGAGCGTTCTGATCTTTCACCGGGTCCTGGCTGCGCCTGATCCGCTGCTTGCAGGCGATCCCTGCATCTCCAGATTCGACGAGATGATGGGGTGGATCAAACAATGGTTCAATGTACTGCCGCTTGACGAGGCCGTTGTCCGGCTTGGAACCGGCAGTCTCCCCGCCCGGGCGGCCGCCATCACATTCGACGACGGCTATGCCGACAATTTGCTCTGTGCCGTTCCCGTTCTCAAACGGCACGGCCTGCACGCGACGTTCTTCATCGCAACCGGCTTCCTCGACGGCGGTATCATGTGGAACGACCGCATCATCGAAGCGGTCCGCCACGCGCGGGCCGACAAGATCGCTGCCGACCGTCTCAACCTGGGCACTGTAGGCGTGGCGACTTCCGCCGAGAAATGCGCCGCCCTCGATCGACTGATCCCGGCCATCAAGCACCTCCCCCCAGACAAACGCCTCGACATGGTCGAATCCGTGGCAGAGGCGTGTGGCGCAGAACTGCCGCGGGACTTGATGCTGACCAGCGATCAGCTGATCGAACTGCGTGACAGTGGCATGGCTATCGGCGCGCACACCGTCAGCCATCCAATCCTTGCCCTGCTCTCTCACGCCCAGGCACGGCAGGAAATCACCGAAAGCCGCGACAGGCTCGAGTCACTACTGGGGCAGCCGGTGCCCCTGTTCGCCTACCCGAACGGCAAGTACGGCACCGACTACAAGGACGAACATGTCCGCATGCTCCGTTCGCTTGGGTTTTCTGCCGCGCTGACAACCACACCTGGCGCAGCCCGGGCGACGACCGACCCCTGGCAGGTGCCTCGCTTCACTCCCTGGGACCGCACGCGCCTCAGATTTGGCCTTCGTCTAGTCGACAATTTCCGCCGTTACGGCCCAGCTGCCCCAACCGCTGCCCAGCCACATCAAGCCCGATGAACCCCGCGCCCAATCTGCATTCAAGCAAAGAAGCATTGAGTACTCCGGAACCACTGGTTTCCGTCATCATCCCTGCCTACAATGCCGAACGCTTCATTCTGGAGGCACTTGAAAGCATAGACACGCAACGCTACTTGCCACTTGAGATCCTGCTGATCGACGACGGATCAACTGACGGAACGGTGGAATTGGTAAGACGCCATGCCCCCAATGTCCAGATAGTAAGCCAGCCAAACGCCGGCGCATCGGCAGCACGAAATACCGGCCTGCGGCTGGCCTCCGGCGAGTTCATCTGCTTTCTTGATGCCGACGACGGCTGGTTTCCCGGAAAGCTGGCAGCGCAAACCGACTATCTTGTGGCGCACCCCGAGGTGGGCATCGTGTATCACGAGTGGCATGTCCGACAGTCGGATGCATCTGGCGTTTTCCAGGAACCGCAATTCGATCTGCTGCCGAAACCAAGTTGCACGATTGACCCCGGTCTCTCGGGATGGATCTACCCGCACCTTCTGTTTGAGTGCTGCGTGCACACCTCGACTGTCATGATGCGGCGGTCAATCGCACACGAAATTGGCTATTTCGACACCGATCTTGTCACCGGCGAGGATTACGACTACTGGTTACGTGCCTCGCAGCACTGCGAAATCCACAAGCTGGCCGCAACCCTTTCGTTCTATCGGAGCACCCCGGGCGGCCTCACCAGCAAGCCGACCCTGACGAACAACGAATTTGATGTTATCTGCCGTGCCATCCGCCGCTGGGGCCTGATCTCAGCCGATGGAACCGTGGTTCCAAAGCCTGCTATCGAGGCACGCCTGGCAAGACTAGCCTTCAGTTTCGGCTATCTCCATTACCATTTAGGGTCTTTCCGGCTCGCGCGAGGAGCTTTCCTGACCGCCCTGCGTCACGCCCCGTTAGACTGGAAAGCGGCCGCCTACCTCACCGCGTCCACAGCACGTTCCCTGTTCGACAAGCGATAAGTGGCGCTGATCGCCTAACGGATCGCCCCGACCAGACGGCGCAAGCCATTACGCAGATTGGCAGCAAGTTTGGTACGCGGCGAATAGCTTGGCAGCATCGTTGGGGATTCGGCAATGCGTCGATACTCATCGATGTAGCGCTGGCGTAGCAGAGGCAAGTCGTAATACACCGCCGCGTTCTCCGGCCCCTTGGCTCGAAGTGAAGCAAGAAGCGCGGGGTCGGTCTCGCGCAGCGCTGCAGTCAAGGCTCCAGACTTGCTCATGTCGATGAAGATCCCGTCCCTGACTATGGAGCGCTGGTTCACATGGTTGGTGCAGATGACCGGCAAGCCCATCGCCATCGCTTCGATATAGACGATCCCGAACGTCTCGAATAGTGAACCGAGGACGAACACGTCGGCCGCCTTGTAGGCTCTGGGCAACTCATCGTGCGGCATCCGCGTGAAGATGATGCGCGCGCCCATCAATTCCTTGCCCAATTTCACTATCTGCGCAGTGTCCGCGGACTCTTGACCGACGATGACAAGGTACGCTCCCGGCACCGCGGCCACCTCGCGAATCACGTAGTCCATACGCTTGTGCCAGTAGCAGACCGTTCCGACGCTGATTACCACGAAGGCATCTGAGGGAATCCCATGCTGCTGGCGAAAATCCGTGGTCACTCCGGGGTGGAATTGACTGCAGTCAACCCCGTGCGGGATCATGAAAGCCTTGTCGCGCTTACTGCGCGACAAGTTGTAGCCCGTATGTTCCTGGACAAAGTCGCAATCCGGCAGGTCGCGTGCCGGTAGGGCGCCACCATTCGAAAAGATCACCTTGGGCGTCTGTTCAAATAGGTGACGATGCGCATAGACGATAGTGCAGACCTCCTGCTCAAGGCAGTGAATTACGTCATAGGCCCCCTCCAGCAGTGGCTTCAGCGAAGCGTAGGCGAAGGTTTCGGTCTCCACCCGAAGGCGCTCCTCTTCCTGCGCCGCCGACATCCATTTGGGCGACACCGGCAGTTTGATGTGGGCCAGCAAAATGGAATTGCGCGGTATGTTATCAACCACGCGCTCACCCACCATGTTCGCCCCCCCCCCCTTGAGCAGGGTGATATCAACGGCACCTTTGAGCATCTCGAAGAGGTCGCGGGCAAAAATTTCATGACCACGATCGACATGACCCAGGCCAGAACAAAGCAGCGCAATTTTCATTCTCTTTCCGATTCGGAGATCTTCGCAATAGGCGCCCATCTAGGACAAGAAAGGGGGCCAGTGAACAACAGTCAAGTTTCAGACTGATTACCTCGACCAAACGCATCAACAGAACTATCGTACAATGAAACCGAATGAATCACACCGACATTTGCCATCAAGAATGTATCCGGGAAATAAACCATGAACGCTACTCAAGATCGCTATTGGGATAATCCACGTCAGGAGATGGCACGGCTTGTGTCTGAAACCTCCAAAGTAATCCTTGATGTTGGTTGTAACACCGGAACATTCGGTGCGTCGTTGAAGCAGTCAAGAAAAATAGAAATATGGGGGATTGAGCCCAACCCGGTCACGGCCGAAAAGGCTCAATCTGTTCTTGACCACGTTATCTGCGGATTCTTCTCCAACGAAATTGATTTACCCGACTCGTATTTTGATGCAATCGTAATGAACGATGTACTTGAGCATATGCCTGATCCGTGGGCTGCCCTCCACTTAGCAAAACGTAAGCTCGCTCCGAACGGTACAATCATTGCATCAATACCCAATATACGCCAGATTGATAATCTTTTACATATTATTATCGACAAGGACTTTCGATATGAAGCCAATGGAATTCGGGACAGCACTCACCTACGCTTCTTCACTCGCATAAGCGCAATACGCCTATTTGAGGAGTGCGGATTTGAAATTCAGCATATTGAAGGGATCCACGAAACATGGTGGACTAAATCGCTGCTGCGGCGATTGGCATACAGAATCTTCCCTAAAGCACTAGAGGATACAAAATATATTCAATACGCATTCATCGCATCAGTTCGCTAGACGCACTGGCGGATACTCTTGGACTTCTCGAAGGCTGTATCGTTGCTTTCACTCTTGAACTTGATATTATGTTAAACACATCGTAGCAAACCCCCCCCTCGCGGTCAGGCATGGCTTCAATCATTCGGCGGAGGTAGGCTTCGTCTATACTGTTGTTTGATTGCAAGAATTCGCCGATGTTCGCGATAAGTCCATCGCTCGTATCTGCGACGGGGCCAAATCCATCTCGGACATAATCAAAATAACCTTCTCGCCAGTTGTGCTCCCCTCGATAGAATTCATCCCTGTCAAACTGATAATAGAATACCATTCGTCTAAGATTTGCCATTTCAAATGCAACTGAAGTATAGTCAGTCACCAGTGCCAAACTGTCATTGATAAGGGGAAGCATCTTTGTATCGGATTTGGTTGAAATCTGCATATACTCTGGAATCCCGAACAGATCAAGATAATCAATCGAATTCGGGTGAGCCATAAACACCAGTTTCTTGTCAAACCGCTGAGCCAACGCTCTGAGGCAAGGCGACTGAAGAAATTCTCTCCAGTATCGAAAGTACTTAATTTCTCGAAGAAGTTCTGCTTGCTGTGTTTCACTTAGCGACAGGAATCGCTGATCGACAAGGTTTGCGCGCCAAGTGGGCATGATAAGGATAACGTTAGGACTCTTGCCATTTGAGGCCGACCGCAACCTAGCCAGTTCATCATGACGCGGGAAGCCCGTCAACTTGACTTCGCGAGAAGTGTACCTGTAGGGCGTGTCATCATCGACAATTGAGCGATATTCAGCCGGACTTGTCGTAAAGAAAAGGTCGAATGACCTGCGCCCCAACCAATGGGAGACATCGTCCTTTGAGATCCCGTGGGGAACAAACGAGAATCGCCATCCCATTTGTCGACCATAGTATTTTGGATCAAATCCCCCAAATTCGAACTCTGAATGGGATGATATGATGTGCTGGCTATTTAGAATTAGCAGCTTTCTTTTCCATCCTGCAGGAACAAGGCGGAACCCCTCGGCCGCCAATCGATCCCAATCTGCAGACTTGCGATTCAACAGGAACCAGGCATTGATTTCAGGATGGTTCTTGCAGACCCATCGGTAAAGATGCTCCGCGTTATCATCCGCATCGACGTCACGGTCTATAAATATCCAAGCCTTGTTGAATCTACGTCTGGCGAATGGCATTGCCGCCAAGAGACCTAGAAATCCAGCCTTGAATCTCGCCACAGTCCATGGCAACTGTTCTCGCCTGCCCCTCCCGCGGGGATATGCATAGCAAACATCGTCCAAGGGCAAATCGCGAGGTCGGTCATCCGAGGTGTTCCCGGCAACCAAACCAGCGGAATCCAAAGAGACCTGGACCCGATGGCCATTCAATCGAACGCTGAGAATGCCGCTTCTGCCAACTGGCAACCATGCAATACGCTGTCGAAACAATGTTCGCCGGAAGAAATTGCACGCGCGGTATTTCCCAAACACCGGTTGGATTTCATACCCATCGATGAAGAACTGCTCGCGCGCTCTTGTTCCATGAATGTAGTAGTTGAGTCGTATCAATCCCTGATCATGGTCATAGGCATCCACAACCACCGGCGAATAAGCCTCAAGACCCTTGTAGGACAGCAATGCGTGCTTGATCTCGACAGGGACTGCACACGGTTCAAGTGATGCGATGGCTTCGAGACTGATGAATCGCATGATTCGGCCAAGCAAGACGTGAAAGCGATCTGCCATTGCCGGGTCAACTATAACGGTCGGCGCACGCTCCAGCCAATCCGTGGCGAAATAGGATTGCAGATCCATGGCGACTCTTTTTTGGTGCACAAGTGGAACGTCACCGTGAGCGCCAAAGGCATTTTCCAAGGGTATCAGGTATCTCTCGGTCAGAATTTGACCGTAGGTGGATTTGTCTCTCCACTCAAACGCCTGTTCTCCCCATTGAGGCACGTTTTCCAAAGATATTTCTGAATCGCTGAGGTTGGCAGCCTCAGGAAGGATATCTATTGTATTTTTCATTTGCAGACATAATATTGATGCGAATAATGTACCGACATTAGAGCCTTCGAGACTTGACGAGACGCGCCCCAACATCAATAAAATCACGAAGGTATTGCCTGGAGACAAGGTGCAGCACCAAACCATAAACCGACGCACCAAGAAGGATATGTACCAGCAATATCAATCCTGTTGAATTGAGAAGATCGACAACGTATGGGCGAACAATCCCGACAATTGCCCACATTATCCCCGCTGCTACTGCGGGTGGCCCAAGCAGTGTCCATACATCCTTCGTCCCCAGACCAATCAATACAATGCTGGCACGCAAGGCGAAAAGCGCGTAACACGATGCCAGCGCTACGGCGGCCGCAACCATCGCGATGCCATGTGGCATTGCAATCAAGACAGCTGCCACCATTATGGCTGTTCCAAGCAAGCTGTAACGGAACGAGAGTCCGGCGCGATCACACGAATTGAACAACGGCGATGCGATTGCCGCCGAGCCCCGCACCGCAGCGCTGAGGCCGAACATGCTCATCACCGGTATCATATCGAGCCATTGCGGTCCGTAGAGGACTGGAACGAGTTCATCAGCGACTGCGGAAATACCGAAGCCCACGGGCACTATCACCGCCGCTAGCAAGCGGCCGCTATGAACGACAGTCCGTTGCAACCGCTCATCATCTGCCTGCAAGCTGGAGAACGCGGGAAACAGCACCCGCTGCAATGGCATGGCCAGGCGGGCGCGGACTTCGTCTGTCAGCGAACGCGCATTCTGATAATAGCCGAGCGCGCTCGCGCCAAGTTGGCGGCCGATCAGCATTACGTCAATATTCATGCTTATGTAGTAGAGCATGCTGCTGCCAAAGTAGCTGCCACTGGTGCGCCAGGTTGACGCCAGGTAGGCGAGATTGAAGCGCAGGCGTGGGAGATAGGGCACCGCGACGAATGCCAGCAACGCTCCGCCTGTCGAGCCGGCGACCCCACCGGCGACCAGGCTCCAGACCCCGAACCCTGAGTATGCAAATCCGATCGCGATCAGCGAACGGCAAAGAACGACGGCTAACTGAATCCAGAATTCGAGCCGAAACCACATCATCCGAGCGATGATCGCGTCCGAAACTGACGAAAAGCCGCCAATGAGAAACGGTAACCAAAGTACCCGCAGCAGTTCACCAATGACCCGATCTCCAAACAGGCGTTCCGCCAGAAACGAAAGCAGAAAGACAACACCTGCAAGGACTGCCCCGACGATCATGCCAGTCCAAAACACAGTATCCATCTGGAGGCGGGTAACCACCTTACGCTGGACAAGAATATTGCCGAGACCGAAGCTGCCCAGAAGAGCAGCCAATTCGGTCACCGTGGTCGCCATGGCGATATATCCGAAATCTGCCGGTGTAAGCAAGCGGGCAAGTATGGCCGTTGAGCCGATGGTTAGCAGCGTCCGCAGAGTGATTCCCAGCATGGTGAAGCTGGCGCCACTGACGACGCGGTTGCCGAGATTTCCAGCACGCAACACGAATGCCCCGCGGACAACGGCATGGCGCCTGCTCGACCGGGAGGAATCATCCTTGTGTGAAGGCATCACTTCTCTCTCAAGCCGAGAATTCCCCGGGCATCATGCTGGGGAAGAGTCATTCTGGGTCTTCAAGGCGACTTTCTCTCTTGCGATACAAGAATACATTCGATTTTTCCGCTCTCACTCAAGAAGCGCATTGTGACCCAAGACACCATGGCGAACACAAGGAAAATCTCACGGGTGCAATCGAAATTTTTCTATAATTACTGTCATCCCTTGACCTGCAGTTAGCTCAATTCAAGAGACAACCCACGCCCGTGAACCGCACGAGCTAACTGGAAGACCAATGAGATCAGAATCTTATTTTCATCTTGCGCGATGTTTCCTGGCGCTGGCGTTGATCGCTGCACCCATCGCCGTTCGCGCTGGGGAACGGGACTGTGGATCCCTGCAGAGTCATTTTGGGCCGTTCGACTATCGCACCGCCTCGCCCGAGCAACGGAAGCTGGTCGAAGGGGTTCACTTCACCCCCAAGGTCGAAAGCCTTCAAGGCGGCAATACGTCAATTACTGCAGGTGGCGACATGAACTACACGCTGAACGTGTTCCCTAACCACCACCGCGCACTGATGGCACTCATCAAGCTCTCGGAGAAAGAAAAGACGGATAGGCCACGCGATATGACATACACGGTGGCCTGCCGCTTCGATCGTGCCGAGCGCTTCCGCCCAGACGACGGGATGGTCAAGATGCTGCACGGCATCTACCTGTTTCGCAAAGGCAAGACCCAAGCTGCTGCCGACAAGCTCGAGGAAGCAAACGCGCTTGCCGGCAACAACGCCAACATCAACTACAACGTCGGCCTGGTCTATTTCGACCTCAAGCAATACGACAAGGCGCTCGCCAGCGCACATGCCGCCCAGGCGCAAGGTTTTCCGCTGCCCGGCCTGCGTGACAAACTCAAACGTGCAGGAAAGTGGTCCGAACCGGTTGCGGTCGACATCCGGAAAGTGCCGGAATCTGAAACGCGCAAAGACGATTCCCCAGAGCCGAAAGACTAGCATCGGCACCTGCAGGCGCAGCGAATGACAGGGCCTCGATTCAGTAAGGAATGTGCCTGCTGTCGATTCCCAGTATGCGAGAATCGATACGCGACGGGTTATCCGCTGCGGTCGAAGAGTGTGGCAGGGAACTCGTCGAGTGAGCAGTTGGTCTACGCGAAGCATGCGCAAGTGGGCGCTCAGTAATGGGTGTCTTGCTGATTGAAGGGAAACGCCGAATCATTGCTGGCAACCCTGAGCGCAGATCTTCTCCAGAATTCGTCCGCTTGCCAAAAGCCTGTTGGGATTTGCCCCGAGCCTGTTCGCGCCGTACCAATGTTCATCGGCATGTGGACTATCAAGTCCTCGTGGAACAACAGGTCATTGAGGCACTCAGAATGTGGTCGCGCCATGACCAATATCGCCAAACTCATGGCACGATACGCGCAGAAGGCGGTTTTCGGGAGGTGAGTCATGGCTCTGCAATGGCGCAACGCGCTTAGCGTTGGCAATGAGATGATCGACAACGATCACAAGAAACTGTTTGCGTTGATCAATGAGGTTGAAGTGGCCTTGTCTGGGGACAACCCGGTAGCAGAGGCTCTCGGGGCAATTGATGGACTTGCAACCTATACGCAGGAACATTTCTTCCGCGAGGAGTCGATCATGATCAACCTTCGGTATATAAAATTCGATCATCACAAGAATGCGCATCGAGATCTGATCGCTCAGCTGGACGCTGCTGCCGCGCCAGTGAGACAGCTTCGCGCAGCCCAAGCCAGAGGTGAAGCCACGGCGGTTCCGCCTGAGGCAAGAGTTGCCCTCATCGCCCTGCTGCGTCACTGGCTGCTCGATCACATCCTTAAGGAAGACATGCACCTGAAGTCGCTTCACTTGCAAGAAATGAAGGGGCCTGGATCACATGATCTTTGCCGGTAAGGATAACCAACACCTGACAGGCGGGACGCTCAAACTGTGGGCCCCACTGCAGGGTTGTCGGCCCGCCACCGTCCACTGGCCCAAAGAATCAGGCAGTTGGCGTCAGCGAGCAGAGAAGTAGGAGATACGCAATGAAATCGTTCCAATGGGACAACTGCTTTGTCACCGGCTTGACCGAAGTTGATGCGCAGCACCACCAGTTGATCGATCTGATCAATGATTTCGGCGAGCTGCTGACGCGGAGCGGGGGCACGGAAATTGACAACGATAACCTTGAGGCAGTGTTTCAGAAACTGGCTGCCTACGCCCAGTATCATTTCGCGGAGGAAGAATCGCTGATGTCTCGCGCAGGCCTCGACCCGCGCCACATCCAGCAACACTGCCGGGCGCACGCCACCTTCCTGGCCGAAGTGACGCAGATGCACTCCAGCATCTCATCCGGCAACCCGGACGCAGCGACCTTTCTTCTGAAATTTCTCACTCACTGGCTGGCCTATCACATTCTCGGCATGGATCAATTCATGGCGAAGCAAATTGCCGCGGTTCAGGCCGGCCAGAAGGCGGCCGATGCCTATGTGACCGAAAAGATCGTCAGGGATGGGTCGACCGGAACACTGTTGAATGCTCTCAACGGATTGTTCCAGCAGGTATCGGAACGAAATCGTGAACTCTTCCAATTGAACCAGACCCTGGAGACCAAGGTAGCCGATCGCACCCGGGAACTGTTTGAAGCCAATCGGCAACTGGAAACAATGGCCATGACCGATGTTCTCACGGGCCTGCCGAATCGCCGTTATGCCTTGCAGAGCTTCGTCCGTGAGTGGGCGACAGCGATCCGGTACCGTACGCCTCTGTCCTGCATGCTGATCGATGCCGATGGTTTCAAGCAGATCAACGACACCTACGGGCACGCCGCCGGTGACGAAGTGCTGCGGCAATTGTCGAGCCAGTTGAAGCGCCTGGCACGCGCGGATGACATTGTTTGCCGGTTGGGAGGCGATGAGTTCCTGATCATCTGCGGCCATACGTCGCTTGACGGCGCGTTGAAGATGGCCGAAAAGATTCGGCGAGGGATCGCCTCGCTGTGCATTCCGGCAGGCGGCGGCGAATGGCGCGGAAGCATCAGCGTGGGGGTGGCCGAGCGTACCGACGATATGGACACGCCGGCCGACCTGATGACAGCGGCAGACTCGGGTGTCTACCGTGCGAAGCTGAATGGACGCAACTGCGTGGCGAGCGCCCCCTGGATCAAAGGCGGGTCGGAGGCGCCCGGGTCGTCCACAATCGCGGCAAGTCAACTCTGAGCGGTCATCGCGGACGTTCGGCTCAGATCGAGCGCAGCTACCAGGGAGGCTGGCGCTGCAAGAGTGTCGCCAGCCCGCCCGAGGCGACTACTTTATCTCGATGGTGACGGATTTGCCCGATTTTCCGCCCGCGCGAAGAAGCAGGTCACCGATATCGGTATTCTGATTCCTCAACGCGATATCAAGGGCCGTCTCGCCGCTCTCAAGGCGCTTGTTGGGGTCGGCCCGATTGGCCAGCAGCAGGCGAACGATCTCGATGAAGCCTCCCCTGGCCGCGACGATCAGGGCGGTGCTGCCGTTCTCGCTGCTTGCATTCACGTTCGCACCTGATTTGACCAGAAGCCTGGCGATGTCCGTATGCCCGTTGAATGCCGCGTAGGCGAGTGGCGTCCATCCGGACATGTTCACCTCAGCCCCACCGGCAATCAGCAGTTCGGCAGCTTTCAGATGCCCGCGAAATGCCGCGAGGCGCAATGCCGTATCGCCGGCGGCATTGCGGGCATTGACATTGGCGCGCTGCTTGATCAGGTATTCAACGAGGTCCGCATGACCATCGCGGGCGGCCAGAATCAGCAGCGTGTTGCCTTCCTTGTCGGTCGTATCAACTGAAGCGCCGCGCTGGATCATGCCGGAGATGTCGCGGGTATCACCGAGTTTTGCCGAGTTGATCAGGTCGTCATAGGTGGCGGCCGCGACTGTCAGAGGCAAGGCTGCGGCCACGAGAATGGCGAGAAGGGTATTTTTCATGGGTGTATGGGCCGAAGGGCGTGTTTGAAAAGATTGAAAAAATTGGCGGTAGTGGCCTCGGCAACCTGTTCCGGCGACAGCCTGCGCAAGCGTGCAAGCTCTTCCGCAACATAGCGTACGTAGGCAGGTTCATTCGCTTTGCCGCGATAGGGTGCTGGAGCAAGATAAGGCGCATCGGTTTCAACCAGTATCCGGTCAAGTGGCGCCTTCTGTGCCACCTCCTTGATTGCAAGCGCATTCTTGAAGGTGACGATGCCTGAAAACGAGATGTGGAAGCCAAGATCGAGTGCCCTGCGAGCGACTTCCCAGGTTTCGGTGAAGCAGTGCATGACACCGCCGACGGCTTGGGCCCCCTCCTCTTGAAGAATACTCAAGGTGTCATTCGCCGCATCGCGCATGTGCACCACCAAAGGCTTGCCCACCATGATTGCCGCGCGGATGTGGCAGCGGAAGCGATCACGCTGCCATTCCGGGCGGTCTTTCTGCCAGTGATAGTCAAGTCCGGTTTCACCGATGGCGATCACCTTCGGGTGAGCGGCAAGTTCAACGAGTCTCTGTTCATTTGGCTCATCGGCATCGGCATACTCGGGATGGACCCCGACCGTGGCGTAGAGGTTAACGTGGGCTTCGGCCAGGGCAAGGACACCCGGGAGGTCTTCCAGATTGACGCCAATACACACTGCACAGCCGACACCGTTCTGCCGCATGCGCTCAAGGATTTCGGGCAGCCGCCGCGCAAGTTCCGGAAAGTCGAGATGACAGTGCGAGTCGACCAGCATCCTCTGGATCAGAGCGTGTGTGTTGGACGTGTCGACAGCAGAACGCCGCCCAGCAGGCCTTCGATCTTGCGCCGGGCTTCCTGACCGCTCTCGTCAGCGTTGAAGTGCACACCGATCCCTTGGGCGCGCCCGTTTTGGGCGCCGGCTGGGGTGATCCAGACCACGGTACCGGCAATCGGCAACTTGGCGGGATCATCCATCAGCGACAGCAGCATGAAGACCTCGTCGCCAATATTGTAATTTCGCGTGGTCGGGATAAATATCCCGCCGTTGCGCAAGTGCGGCATGAAAGCCGCGTAGAGCGCAGATTTTGAACTGATGTTAAGCGAGAGGACGCTGGGCCGTTGGGGTGGACCCGGTTTGGGAGCACTCATCGTTGGTCAGTGTCTCAGCAGACGTCGATAGTCCATGAACAATCCCTCCAGAAACAGCCGAGCGTTAAGCGGTTGCTCGACCTCGCGACGGTGCGTCAAAAGAAGCCGGTAGAAGCGCACAAGGCACGCGGGAGGAATCATATCAGCCAGCCCTGAAATTGTGGCCTGTTGCGCGAGAAAATATCGGACGGGAAGTCCATTGCTGGCCAGTGTGAGATCGACAAGCCACTTCTGCATCGCCTCGACCACCGACCGCAATGAAAGCCTGCCCTTGCTTTCCTTGATCACTTTCTCAAGTTCGGCGGCCAGGCTGATTGGGTCCAACTCATCCTTTGCGCCAAGACGTCGGGTCAGAAGATCCAGCCAGCCACGCTCGCCAGCCGCTGCCGCCAGTTCGATGGCCAAGCCTGGTGAGCCACCGGCCAGAGCGAGCCAGCGTGCGGGCTGTTCGACGCCTTTCGCAACCAATGCAGCTACCGCAACAACGGCCGATGGCATGCTGACGGGAACCAGCTGGCAGCGACTGCGAATCGTCGGCAGCAGGCGCGATGGTTCATTTGAAACCATTAGAAACAAAGTACTTGGCGCTGGTTCCTCAAGCGTCTTGAGAAGTGCATTGGCGGCACTTCTGTTCAACGCATCGGCGGGATTGACAACAATGACCTTCAAACCTGCGCGATGCGCCCCGACGTTGAAGAAATCATCGAGGGCGCGGACCTGATCAATCGTTATCTGTTGACCAGCCCTCTTCCTGCCCCCTTCCTCCTCCGCTTCTTCTACCATCGCTTGTGGCTGCAGGAGTCTGAAGTCCGGGTGGTTTCCCTGCTCGAACCAGTTGCAGGCGAGGCATCTGCCGCAGGGAAATGCGCCTTCCAGCGGCTGCTCGCAGAGCAGGCTTTTGGCAAACACCTGTGCCAGCGCAAACTTTCCCAACCCGCGTTGCCCGACAAGTAACAGGGCGTGCGGCAGCCTCTCGCGCTGGGACTGAAGGTTGGCCCAAGTAGCGGTGTGTAGCTCGATTACGTTCATAAATAGATCGTTGCGACGACTATCTCAAGTGATTTACGAATTTCATCGATGCTTCCCTGGGCGTCGATGATACGAATTCTCCGTGGAGAGGCGTGCCAGCGTTCGAGGTAAGCCTGGCGTACCCGCTCATGAAAGTCGGCGCGTTCCTGTTCGAAGCGATCCAGCACCCGGCTGGCAAGCGCAATGCGCTCGCGGGCAACATCGAGCGGCAGATCGAACAACAGGGTCAAATCGGGCTGCAGATGGCCATGAACCCATTGTTCGAGCTGCTGCAACTTGCTGCGCTCGAGACCGCGCCCCCCTCCCTGGTAAGCGTACGTAGCGTCACTGAAGCGGTCGCAGATCACCCACTCGCCAGCGGCAAGCGCCGGCTCGATCAGCTTGGCCAGATGTTCGCGCCGCGCCGCAAACATCAACAGTGTTTCTGTTTCCAAGTCCATCGAACTGTGGAGAAGCAACTCCCGCAGCTTCTCGCCCAACTCCGTACCGCCCGGCTCGCGCGTGACTCGAACTGTCAGCCCCTTCTGCCGCAGTCGCTCAGCCAGCCATTCGACATGACTGCTCTTGCCCGCACCGTCGATGCCTTCGAACGTAATGAATTTTCCTCTCACCTGCCGCCTCTCTGATATTTGCTCACTGCCTTGTTGTGTTCATCCAGCGTTCTTGAAAACTGGCTGCTGCCATCGCCACGCGCAACAAAGTACAGTACGTCGCTGTCCGCCGGGTGCAGGGCCGCCTGGATCGCCGCCGCTCCAGGCATGGCAATGGGCGTCGGCGGCAAGCCGGCACGGGTGTAGGTATTGTACGGTGTGTCCGATTGCAGGTCGCGTTTGCGCAGATTGCCGTCGAACTTGTCGCCCAGCCCATAGATCACCGTCGGATCGGTCTGCAGCAACATGCCCTTGCTCAGGCGATTGACGAAAACCGCTGCCACCAATGCGCGATCATCGGCGCGACCGGTCTCCTTTTCGACAATCGAAGCCATGATCAGCGCCTCGTAGGGATCCCTGTAGGGCAGACCGGGATGACGCTCGCGCCAGGCATCGGCGAGCCTCTTGCGCATCGCCCGGTAAGCACGCGCGAAGAGTTCCAGGTCGCTCGATTGTTTGTCGAACAGATAGGTGTCGGGATACAGCCAACCGTCGATCCGGCCGCCTTCGATACCCAGCCGGGAGGCTATCTCGGCCTCGGGGAGCTCCCGTGTTTCATGCTTGAGATCCGGGTGCTGGTCGAGGCGGACTCGCCATTGGGCGAAAGTCCAGCCATCGACGAGAGTCGATTCGCCTTGCGTCATGTCGCCGCGCGCCAGCTTGTCCAGCAGTTGCTCGGGAGTAATGCCCCGGCTCACCGCATAGCTGCCCGCCTTGATGGCGGTGGCAACGCCGCGCCAGCGCGCCAGCAGCGCGAGCAGATCGGGATTGACGCCAATGCCGGCTTCCCGCATCTGACTGGCGGCGGACCTCAAGCTGCTGCCGGAAGCGATACGGAAATCCACAGTGGTTTCGCGCAGCTGAATTGGTGCGTTGGCCCACCAGACAGCGCCCGCGATCACGGCTGCCAGCAGGATGCATAGTAGCAGGGAAGACTTGAGGAATAAACGCACGGGAACTCGCGGGCTGCAACCGGGTCATGCCCAACAGGAACGAGCACAATCGAACGGCCGCTATAATATCGCAAACTCAACAGGAGCCTTCATGAACCCAAACTGGCGCAGCTTTCTGCAATCCGCCGATGCCGTCTTCGTTTCCGGATCCGACGAAATTGTCAATTTCGGCGATGCCGCCGGTGAACTTCAGGCGGCCCGCAGTCAGACCATCCTGGTGCCGCTGACCCACCTAGGCTTGATCGCGGCCTCTGGGGACGATGCCAAGACCTTCCTGCAAAACCAGTTCACCAGTGACATCAATCACCTTGGTGCCAATCAGGTTCAGCATTCGGCCTGGTGCACGGCCAAGGGACGCATGCAGGCCAGCTTCCTGGTCTGGCGGGAGGCCGATGCTTTCCGGCTGATCGTGTCGGGTGACCTCGAAGAAGATTCTCTGAGGCGTTTGCAGATGTTCGTGCTGCGCTCAAAGGTCGGGTTGGCGGCGCTGACCGGGGATCGCCTGCTGCTCGGCCTTGCCGGCCCGCAGGCAGGCAAGGCGCTTGAAGAGGCGGGCCTGCCCTGCCCGGCCGCCCCAATGACCCGGGCGATTGGCGAAAAGGCCAGCGTAATCGCGCTGGAAGCGAACAGGTATGTTGCTGTCGTTCAGCCGGAGGTGGTTGTCGAAATATGGACCAGACTGACTCTGAAGGCGCGACCGGCCGGTCTGCCGGCTTGGCGCTGGCTTGACGTTCAGGCCGGTTTCCCGCTGATTTCAGCAGTAACGAAGGAAGAGTTCGTGCCGCAGATGGCCGATTTCGAAAGGCTGGGAGGCGTCAGTTTTCACAAAGGCTGTTATCCGGGGCAGGAAGTCGTCGCCCGCACGCAGTATCTCGGCAAGGTCAAGCGCCACCTGTACCGCATCAGCTGCGATCAGCCCCTCGCAGCGGGCGCCGATCTTCACTCTCCGGACAACCCGGACCAGCCATGCGGCAAGATTGTCAGCAGCGCGCCCTCGCCCGCCGGCGGCTTCGAGGCACTGGCGGTCGTTCAGTCCAGCGCTGCGAGCAATCTGCGCCTTGGATCGCACGAAGGTCCGAAGATCGAGGCGGTTGCGGTCAACCCCTGAATACCGGCAAAAATGTGCCTGATCGTCATCGGCTGGCAGGTTCACGCGGATTACCCGCTGGTCGTTGCCGCCAATCGCGACGAGTTCTATGCGCGCCCCACCGCTCTTGCCGACTTCTGGACTGACGCACCCGAGATCCTGGCCGGCCGCGATCTGGAAGCGGGCGGAACCTGGCTAGGCACTACCCGGAGCGGGCGCTTCGCTGCCGTGACCAATGTGCGCGAACCCGGCGCAGCCCAGGGGCAGCATTCACGGGGCCGTCTGACGCAGGCCTTTCTCGCCGGCCACAAGAATGCCGCTGACTCGATTGGCGAGATCGACGGAGCCGCCTATTCAGGCTTCAATCTCCTGCTCAGCGATGGCGGGGCGCTCTGGTACTGCAGCAATCGCCGCGAGACACCACTGGAGCTGCCGCCTGGCGTCTACGGTCTCTCGAATCATCTGCTGGACAGTCCGTGGCCGAAACTGCTGACAGCCCGGCAGCGCTTTGCCGCAGCGCTGCGGAACTTGCCGGACCGTGCGCCGCTGTTCGATATTCTTGCTGACGATGAGATTGTCGCCGACACCGAGTTGCCGGCTACGGGAATCCCGCTCGACTGGGAACGGCGCCTGTCGGCAATTTTCGTACGCTCCGAAGCCTATGGAACACGCGCCTCGACGGTGGTCGTGCAGGCCGCCGACGGCCGCATGACTTTCGAGGAACGCAGTTTCGGGCCCGACGGACAGCCGATTCAGTCTTCGCTGATTTCGACCGGGGTATAGACCGGTACGCGTTCGAAGAGGTCGACAATGTCGGCATTCTGCATGCGGATGCAGCCATGCGACGCCGGCGTCCCCATCTGGACATTTTCAGGTGCCCCGTGAATATAGACATAACGCCGCATGGTATCAACCTTGCCCAGCCGGTTCCGGCCTGGCTCGCAGCCGGAAAGCCAAAGGATTCGGGTGAGAATCCAGTCGCGCCCGGGATGCAGCCGGCCGAATTCGGCAGACCATAGCTCCCCGGTTGGCCGGCGGCGCACAAAGATCGTGTTCTCGGGTGCACCGGCGCCGATTTTCGCCCGGATCAGGTGTCGGCCGCGCGGTGTCTGAAAACTGCCGAAGACCTCGCCGACACCTGCCTTGCCTGTCGAAATGCGGTATTCGCGGAGAACCCGCGTTTCATCGTCGAACAAGGTGAGCAACTGACGGCCGACCGAGATGTGTATCCTCATGGCTGCTGCCGGCGCCGTTCGGCAAAAAAGCCGGAGAGGACTGCGCCACATTCGTCGGCCAGGACACCCCCGAGAACCGTCGTATGGTGATTGAGTCGCTCGACGCCAAAGAGATCGACGACGCTCCCGTGAACACCGGTCTTGGGGTCGCGCGCACCATAGACGACACGGGCGATCCGCGAATGGAGAATGGCCCCTGCACACATCGCACACGGCTCCAGCGTGGTGAATAACTCGCAGCCCGGCAGGCGATAGTTGCCGAGCGTGCGCGCGGCATCACGCAGGGCCGCGATTTCCGCATGCGCGGTCGGATCACTCTCGCCGATCGGAGAATTGAAGCCGCGACCGACAATCTCTCCAAACCTGACAACGACGGCGCCGACGGGCACCTCCCCGAGACATTCGGCAGCGCGGGCCAGTGATATGGCCTCGCGCATGAAGAACTCGTCCCCGAGTCCGGAAACTGTTTCCTCGATCATTCCCAAGTGGTCATTGATGAGGCTTCCATCTTCTTGATTCAATGTCCTGTTGCCCGGCATACGCGCTTCATCACCATCAAAAATTCGTCCGAACGACCTGCTTGCCAGCGCCTGAGTTTGCCGGCAATGCCAAACAAGTCGAGATCTCTTGCCCAACCGACAGCGGAACCAGCAGTTGTTCTGAGCAGTTCGATGGTATACGAATCGACGGAGCTCATGGTCGATCAGCGGAACGTGATAAAACCATTGGGACCCGACGTGTCGACGTATTTCAAGGGGCTGGCAAGGCCTTGCCCAGCGCCAAGCATCCCGGTATTGAGGATTTCCACAATAGGAGATTTCGACGTCCTTGCTAAGATCCGCATCTGTAAGAGGTCTGGCTGTATCTTGGCCTCCGGGGCGCATTGCGAACGAGGATCGACATGAACACGGGACTCAAAGGCGCGCCCGATTCTGTTTGCCCGTGGCGCCCCTGATCGACAAATCTCTGGCGCTCCGGTTTACGCCGCTCTCGTTCTCAAAGGCAAGTCGATGGCAATTTCCCCGAAAATTCTCGAGACCCTTCGCGAGCGGCGCAAGCAGGTGCGAGCCGGTGGCGGTGCCGACAAACTGGAAGCGCGCCACCAGAAGGGCCTCCTTGGCGCACGCGAGCGCCTCGCACTATTGTTCGATGCCGACACCTTTCAGGAAAGTGGCGCCTATATCCGTCATGGAGGAGTCCACTTCGGCATGGGTGCCAAGGATCTGCCGGCGGACGGGGTAATCTCGGGGACCGGCTATGTCGCCGGCGCGCAAGTGGCCGCTTTCAGTCAGGATTTCACCGTCGCCGCCGGCACCCTCGGCAAGATGCACGCGCGCAAGATCGTCGATGTGATGCGCATCGCGCTGAAGAACGGGATCCCGTTGGTGGCCTTCAAGGATTCGGGCGGCGCCCGCATTCAGGAGGGCGTCGATGCCCTCTCAGGGTACGGCGAGGTCTTCTACCACAACGTACTCGCCTCCGGCGTCGTGCCGCAGATCGCCGTGGTCGTCGGCCCATGTGCCGGCGGTGCGGCGTACTCACCGGCGCTGATGGATTTCATCATCATGACCCGGCACAACGGCTACATGTTCATCACCGGCCCCGAAGTCATCAAGGCGGTCACCGGGCGGGCGACGAGCATGGACGAGGTGGGCAGCGCCGAGGTGCACTCGACGGTCAGCGGCAACGTGCACTTCGTGGTTGAAGATGACCGGCAGGCAGTCGCGCTGGTCAGGGCGCTGCTGTCCTATCTGCCGGCCAACAACACTGAGGATCCGCCGCACGTTCTGGGCGCCGATATCGAATTCAAGCCGGACACCGGGCTGCACGCCCTGATCCCGGAAACCTCCTCGGAGCCGATGGATATGCACGCCATCGTCCGCCGCATCGTCGACGACGGCCAGTTGCTGGAAGTGCATGCCGGCTGGGCACGCAACATCATCGTCGGCTTTGCCCGCATCGAAGGGGTCGTGGTCGGCGTGGTCGCCAACAATCCGATGGAAATGGCGGGTGCGCTCGACATCAACGCGTCCGACAAGGCCGCGCGCTTCATACGTTTCTGCAACATGTTCAACATTCCGGTCGTCACATTTGTGGACGTTCCAGGCTTTCTGCCCGGCGTCGAACAGGAGCGTGGGGGCATCATCCGCCACGGCGCCAAGATGCTCTATGCCTACGCCTCGTGCACGACGCCCAAGCTGACGGTGGTTCTGCGCAAAGCCTATGGCGGCTCGTATCTGGCGATGTGCTCGCAGGAAATGGGCGCCGACGTCGTCTATGCCTGGCCAACGGCGGAAATGGCGGTGATGGGCGCGGAAGCTGCGGTCAACCTGCTGTATCGCAAGGAACTGGACGAGGCGGAAGACCGGCGCGCCAAAGCCGCCGAGCTTGCGGCAGACTACCGGGCCGAGTTCGCCTCGCCCTATCTGTCGGCGGCCCGCGGCTACGTCACCGATGTGATCGAGCCGTCGGAAACCCGTCCGATGCTCGCCCTCACCCTGCGTAAATTGCTCGGCAAGCGCGAACTGCGACCTGCCAAGAAACACGGGAACATCCCGCTGTGAGACGGTTTTCCCGTTTTCCGGAAGTCCAGCCATGAGCGAGATCATCACCAAAACGTTGTGGATCTACGGCCTGACGATCATTGTCTCGTTGGCGGTCGCCGTCATCATCAAGGCTATCGTGGTCACCCTCAACATGCTGGAGCGCAAGCCTGCCGCGCCAGCGCAGGCGGTAGCCGTTCCGTCGGCGCAATTCGCTGTCGAAGCTGACCATATCGCGGCCATCGCAGCTGCGGTCTATGCCATGGCCAATACCCATCGCATCGTCCGCATCGAGGCGACTCCCCACCAGTCAGGGTGGGCTGCGGGTGGACGCCAGGCACATCATGCCTCGCATACCCTGCCCCATCATTCGAAGCGTTAGTCTCCCTCAGCCAACCATTTCCCGGAGGTCCGCAGCATGGAAAAGAAGTTCAAGATCACTGTCGACGGCAGGGAATACAGCGTTACGGTCGAAGATCTCAGCGAGGGTGGAAGTCTGCTGTATCCGGAACCCGGCAGCATGAGCATACCGACCCCGCGACCTGCTGTCGCGGTGACAGCGGCTGCACCAGCGACCACCAGCAGCGACGCTGGCGGACCCCGTGCGGCGGGCGACGTGACAAGCACCTTGGGCGGCGTGGTGGACGCCGTCTCCGTCGCGCTGGGCCAGACGGTCAGTGCCGGCGACACGGTTGCCGTCGTTGAAGCCATGAAGATGAAAACGCCGATGATCTCCAGAATTTCGGGGAAGGTTACGAACATCGCGGTCAAGGCTGGCGATCCAGTTGAACCGGGGCAGGTCCTGCTGACCATTTCCTGATCGGGGTCACGACGATGCAAGACATCCATCTGCTTGACCTGTTTCAGGGGATCGCGACGCTCGCCGCGTCGGAGCCGAAGATCTTCTGGGGGCGAATCGGCCTGATTCTCTTCGGCTTCCTTCTGATCTATCTGGGCAAGAAGGGCGTGCTCGAAGCGCTGCTGATGATCCCTATGGGCTTGGGGATGGCCTCGGTCAACGCCGGGGTCATGTTTTTCGAGAACGGCAAGATGGGTACGCTGTTCGTCGACCCGCTGGTCACCGGCACCGACGCAACGATGAACGTCCTGCAGATCGACTGGCTGCAGCCGATCTACACTTTCATGTTCAGCAACGGTCTGATCGCCTGCCTGGTATTCATGGGCATCGGCGTGCTGCTCGATGTCGGCTTCGTCATGGCGCGCCCGTTCCAGAGCATGATCATCGCGCTGTTCGCCGAACTCGGCACGGTCGCCACCTTCCCGATCGCGGTGTGGCTCGGCATGACCGAGCGCGAGGCTGCCTCGGTGGCGCTGATCGGCGGCGCCGACGGGCCGATGGTGCTGTTCACCTCACTCATCCTGGCCAAGGACTTGTTCGTCCCGATCACCGTCGTCGGCTACCTGTACCTCGGCCTGACCTATGGCGGCTATCCCTACCTGATCAAGCTGCTGATTCCGGAACGGTTGCGCGGCATTCCGATGCCGATGGAAGACGTGAAGAAGATCACCTCCGGCCAGAAGCTCGTGTTCGCTGTCGTCGCCTGCACCCTGCTCTGTCTTCTGTTCCCGGTGGCGGCGCCGCTGTTCCTCTCGCTGTTCGTCGGCGTGGCGGTACGCGAGGCCGGCCTGGTCAATTTCCAGACCCAGCTCGGCGAGACCTTTCTCTATGGCGCCACGTTCTTTCTCGGCCTTACCCTGGGCATCCTCTGCGAAGCCAACACCATCCTTAGCCCGGTGGTGCTCAAGCTGTTGCTGCTCGGCATCCTCGCACTGACGATCGCCGCGATCGGCGGCATCATCGGCGGTTACGTGCTCTACTTCTGGACCGGTGGCAAGTTCAATCCGATGATCGGAGTGGCCGGCGTGAGTTGCGTGCCGACCACGGCGAAGATCGTGCAGAAGATCGCGACCCAGGCCAATCCGGGCGTGATGATCCTGCCGCACGCACTCGGCGCCAGCATCAGCGGCGTCATCACCACTGCGATCCTGGCCGGGATCTACGTCGCCATGCTGCGCTGATCCAGGCGCTCTCCGGCCCGGTCGCCCGACACCGACGCGCGATCTTGCAGATTCAGTAGCGCACGCCCGGTGGCGGCGTGAAGGAATCCAGCGCGTGCAGGTAGGACGCCCGGGCAAAGGCACTCGGGTCGGGCAGGTTCTGCTGGCTCATCGAGCCCTTGAGCTGGCTGACCGAATCATATTCGCGCGCCTCCATCCAGCGCGTCATGCCTTCCAGAACTTCCGTCAGCACCTGCGGACCGCGCCTGAGCAGCGCACTCGCCATATGCACGACATCAGCGCCGGCCAGCAGCATCTTCAGCGCATCGTCGGCGTTGTGCACGCCACCGGTCGCCGCCAGTGTCAGTCTCGTACGGCCCCTCAGGATGGCAATCCAGCGCATGGTGAGCAGGACATCAGCCGAGGTCGACAGCTGGACGCGGTCGACAACGCGCAGGGTTTCCAGATCGATATCCGGCTGGAAGAAGCGGTTGAACAGCGACACGCCGGCGGCACCCGCGGTTTCAGCCTGACGGGCAAAATGCGGCAGCGAAGAGAAAAACGGCGATAGTTTCATGGTGACGGGGATACTGACTATGGTTTTCAGCTCCCGCAGCAACGTGAGGTAACGATCTTCCAGAGCCTCACCCGACAGTTTCGGATCACCGGGCATGTACCAGGCGTTGAGTTCCAGCGCGTCGGCGCCGGCATCCTGCATCTCCTTGCCCAATTCGACCCAACCGCTCAGTGAGGCGCCGTTGAGGCTGGCCACCACAGGTATGGCCAGGCGAGACTTGAGAGACTCGATCTGCTCCAGATAGCCATCGAGCTTGCTCTCGTAGTTGCTCGCGAACGGCAGATGACCGGAAGCCTCACCGGAGGAATCCGGATGTATGAGAAAGCGGTCGATCATCAACTCGTCGTTGCGCACATCTTCCTCGAACAGCGAATGCATGACGACGGCCGCCGCGCCAGCATCCTCCAGATGGAGTACCGCGTCGATATTGTGGCTGAGTGGCGTCGACGAGGGTACCAGCGGGTTTTTCAGTGCCAGGCCAAGATAGGTTGTGGACAGATCAGGCATTGGAAATTTGCTCCTGTTCGGCGGCCTCCTGGGCCTTTTCCTCGATCACGACTTCCGGCAGGGCCATCTCAGCCAGTTCGAGATATTCCTGATGGCGCAGACGGGCATCGCTCTCGGCCTGGACCATGAAGCGTTCCGCAGCGTCCGGGTGCTGGCGTTCGAGCACGGTGAAGCGCGCTTCGTGGCGCGCAAATTCGCGGAACGGTATGCTCGGCGCCGCGCTGTCGACCGACATCGGGTGTTTGCCTTGCTCGCGCAGGCGCGGGTCGTAGCGCAACAATGGCCAGTGCCCCGATTTCACCGCCAAATCCTGCTGCCGATGGTTGTGCGACATGTCGACGCCGTGTGCGATGCACGGGCTATAGGCGATGATGATCGAGACGCCGGGATAGCTTTCCGCATCGATGAAGGCCTTCAGCGTGTGCGTATCCTTGGCTCCGTAGGCAACCTTGGCGACGAAGACGTTTTCGTAATCCATCGCAATGCGCGCCAGATCCTTCTTGCGATTCGGTTGGCCGCCGGCAGCGAACTTGGCTACGGCGCCGCGCGGCGTGGCCTTGGAATTCTGGCCACCGGTGTTGGAGTAGACTTCGGTATCGAGGACAAGAATATTCACATCGGCGCCCGACGACAGCACGTGATCGAGGCCGCCGAAGCCGATATCGTAGGCCCAGCCGTCGCCGCCGATTATCCAGACGCTGCGCCGGATCAGGTATTCGGCAACGGCCGCCAGTTGTTCGGCAGCCGGCGTCGCAATGTGGGAGAGCTTCGCCAGCAGGGCGGCGACCCGGTCGCGCTGCTCGTGGATGCCGGCTTCGCTGGTCTGGTCGGCGTGGAGCAGCGAATCCACCATGCGGTCGCCGATCTCCAGGTCCATTGCACGCAACTGCGTACGTGCGGCGTCGGCCAGTTTGTCGGTCGCCAGGCGCATGCCAAGTCCGAATTCTGCGTTGTCCTCGAACAGCGAGTTGTTCCATGCCGGCCCGCGCCCCTCGGCATTGGTGCAATACGGCGTGGTCGGCAGATTGCCGCCGTAGATCGACGAACACCCGGTGGCGTTGGCGATCAGCATACGATCGCCGAAGAGCTGCGTGGCCAGCCGGATGTAAGGAGTCTCGCCGCAACCGACGCAGGCGCCGGAGAATTCAAAGAGCGGCGGCAGCAGCATCGATCCGGGCACCGTTCCGCGCTTGGCAAGGCGCCGGTCATAGTCGGGAAGGGTCAGGAAAAACGCCCAATTCTCGGCCTCCTGCTCCCGCAATGGCGGCTGCTCGGCCATGTTGAGCGCCTTGCGCGAGACATTGCTCTTGTCGCGGATCGGACAGACTTCGACGCACAGCGTGCACCCGGTGCAGTCCTCCGGTGCCACCTGGTAGCTCATCCGCCAACCGGCCGGGTAATCCCTGCTGCGCGGCGGCATCTGCTTGAAGGTCTCTGGCGCCCGCGCAGCCAGTTCGACCGGGAAGACCTTGGCGCGGATGGCCGAATGCGGGCAGACGAAAACGCACTTGCCGCACTGTGTGCACAGGTCGGTCTCGAGTACCGGAATCTGCAGGGCCAGATTGCGCTTCTCATAGCGGGCGGTGCCCGTCGGCCAGGTGCCATCGGCCGGAAACAGCGAAACCGGCAAGCTGTCGCCCTTGCCGGCGATCAGCGGAATGGTCAGCTTCTGGACGAAATTGCTGATCTGCGGCGATGCGATGGGTTGGACGGACTCGCTGGAAGCCAGTTCCGGGACCGTGACCTGGTGCAGACAGGCCAGCGTCTTGTCGATGGCGCGGTAATTCAGTTCGGCGATACGCCGGCCCTTGCGCCCGTAAGTCTTTTCGACGGCATGCTTGATCGCGGCAATCGCCTCCTCCTGCGGCAGGATGCCGGAAATGGCAAAGAAGCAGGTCTGCATCACCGTATTGATACGTCGCCCCATGTCGGCTTCGAGCGCGACCTGATAAGCGTCGATGATGTAGAAGATGATCTTCTTTTCCACCATCCGTCGCTGCATCGCCGGCGGCAGGGTGGTCCACACCCGCTCGGGCGGAACATTGGTGTTGAGCAGGAAGACCGCGCCCGGTGCCGCATGCACCAGCAGATCGTGGGTTTCGAGGAAGAGCGGCTGATGGCAGGCGATGAATCGGGAATCTCCTTCGCCCGTCAGGTAAGCCGAGCGAATCGGAGCGGGGCCGAAACGCAGGTGCGACACGGTCATTGCCCCCGATTTCTTGGAATCGTAGACAAAGTAGCCCTGGGCGTGGAGCGCGGTTTCGTCACCGATGATCTTGATCGAGTTCTTGTTGGCCGACACCGTGCCGTCCGACCCAAGTCCGTAAAAGACGGCGGCGAAGGTATCGTGCGCGGCATCGGTGCGAAAGCTGGCATCGAAGGGGAGCGACAGGCCGCTCAGATCGTCGTTGATGCCAATCGTGAAGCTGCGCTTCGCCCTTGGACTTCCGACCTTGGACGTCGTGCCGGTTGCGGTCAACCTCTCGAAAACGGCCAGAACCATGGCCGGGTTGAATTCCTTGGAACCCAGACCGTAGCGCCCGCCGATCACCTTCGGCATCGCTGCAAAATGCGGCGATTCATCGCCAAAGTCCTCGGCCAGCGCGACCAGCACATCCTTGAACAGCGGCTCGCCGTCAGCGCCCGGCTCCTTGCAGCGATCAAGAACGGCAATCGCCCGGGTCGTCGCCGGCAGGGCGGCGAGCAACGCCGCCGGTGCCCATGGCCGGAACAGGCGCACCTTCAAGAGCCCAACCCTTTCGCCGTGGCGGTTGAGGTGCTCGACGGTCTCCTGCGCGGTCTCGGCACCCGAACCCATCAGGACGATGACGCGCTCGGCATCGGGCGCGCCAAAGTAGTCAAACAAGTTGTATTGGCGCCCGGTCAGCCTGGAGAACTTGTCCATGTTCTGTTGCACAATACCGGGGAAAGCATCGAACCACGGGTTCTGCGCTTCGCGGGCCTGGAAGAAAACATCGGGATTCTGCGAGGTTCCGCGCAGCACCGGGTGCTCCGGCGACAGCGCGCGGGCGCGGTGGGCGCCGATCAGTTCCTGCGGCAGCATCTCGTGCAGGACAGGATCGTCGACCGCGGCAATCTTGGCGACTTCATGGGAAGTCCGGAAACCGTCGAAGAAGTGCAGGACCGGAATGCGCCCGGCGAGCGTCGCCGCCGTGGCGATGACCGCCATGTCGTGGGCTTCCTGCACCGAGTTGGACGACAGCAGTGCGAAGCCGGTGCCACGCGTGGACATCACGTCGGAGTGATCACCGAAAATCGACAGCGCGTGCGTCGCGACCGCGCGGGCGGCGACGTGGAAGACTGTCGGCGTCAGTTCGCCGGCAATCTTGTACATGTTGGGAATCATCAGCAGCAAACCCTGCGACGCCGTGAAGGTCGTCGCCAGCGCCCCCGCCTGCAGGGCGCCATGGACAGTGCCGGCGGCGCCGCCTTCCGATTGCAGTTCGACAACCTTGGGAATGCTGCCCCAGATGTTGGCCTTGCCCTGTGCCGCCCACTCATCGGACAGTTCGCCCATGCCGGACGACGGAGTGATCGGGTAAATCGCGATCACTTCGGATACGCGAAAGGCGACGGAGGCGACGGCCTCGTTGCCGTCGATGGTAAGCATCTTGGTCATGAAATAATCCTGGCTACAAACGGAGCAGCACGCAGCAGGCCGGGTTCTGCCAGGGCCGGGCACTGATGCGGCAACGCAACACTCCATTTTACGCCATCTGACCCGGAAAACTGCGAAGTGGTGCCGGCTGCGACATGCCAATCCGTCTCTCACCCGGCGAACGCAGGGCGACGTTGCCGCTAAACTATGGGGGAGAAATCGCCCGACCTCCCATTCGCCTCCGCATACGCCCAGCCCCGAGATCAACCATGAAGTCCGCGCTCGCCATCCTGCTGACAGCCATCCTGCCCTGTTTCCCGCACCATGCCAGCGCCGGCTTCGGCGACAAGGAGATCGTCTTCAGCGAAGCCGAGGTCCAGGCCGCGATCGACAAGAATGGATCGTCGGAGAGACGCGTCGGATCGGTTCTGATGATCACCCTGCGTGAACCGCCGCGAATTCGCCTCGGCATCCCCGAAGGCCGGGCCGGCATCACCGGCCGGATGGACATTGCTCTCCTTGGCAACCCGCCGATCCCGGTCCAGGTCAAGGGGCATGCCGGGATCCGCTACGACGACCAGGCCAAGGCATTTTTCCTCGAAAACCCGATCGCCGAGTCGGTCGAGTCGGTTGCCCTCCCCCGCGAATTCGAGCCGCAAGTCCGGCGCGCGGTCTCGCAACTCATCGCAACCTACTTCCGCGACAGGCCTGCTTACGTGCTGCGGGAGGACGGCAGTGCCCAGGAAAGCGCCGCACGTTGGCTGCTCCGGGCAGTCAGGATCGAGACAGGGAGAGTCGTGGCCACCCTGTCACCCTTCTGACGAGGCATGGCTCGGCCGGGACTCTCTGGAAACTCTGGTAGCATGAAACCCGCTCTTTGGCAGACGTCAAGCCGGGGGATCCTTGACGGAACACGCTTCCCTCGCTTTCCCGGCCACAGGCGAAGTGAAACCAACATACTGGACCAGCATTGAAATGACCTCTGAAAAGCCTGCATTCTCGTGTTTTGGCATCAAGAACTGCGACACCATGAAGAAAGCCATGTCCTGGCTGACCGAGAACGGTTTCGTCTACGAATTCATCGACTACAAGAAGGCCAGTGTCGCCGCGGCACACCTGCCGGAGTGGAACGCCCGCGCCGGCTGGGACAAGCTGCTCAACACCCGCGGACTGATGTGGAAGAAGTTGTCCGACGACGAGCGGGCCGCGGTCGACGAGCAAAAAGCCCTCAAACTGATGGCGCAGTACCCTGCCCTGATCAAACGCCCGGTGCTCGATACCGGCAGCAAGCTGCTGGTTGGCTTCTCGCCGGAAAGCTGGGCGGCGGAACTGAAATGAGCGACGGCTTTGTCCGCCGCTTCCTGTTCGAGCACCTCGACATTCGCGGCGCCGTGGTTCATCTTGGCGAGGCTTGGCGGCAGATGCAGGATGGTCGCGACTACCAGCCCCCAGTCGCGCAATTGCTCGGCCAGACAGCTGCGGTGGCCACGCTGATTGCCGGCCAGTTGAAGCAGCCGGGTCGTCTGACCCTGCAACTGCGGGGCAACGGCCCGATCCAGTTGCTTATCGTCGATTGCAACGAGAACCTTCAACTGCGCGGCATGGCACGGAGCAACCCGGTCGTTCTGCCGGCCCCGGTGCCTGCTTTGCTCGGTGCCGATCAGGGCGGCCAGCTGGTTCTCAGCCTCGACATGCCGGATGCCCGCCAGCCCTACCAGAGTTTCGTCCCACTGGTTGGCGACACCATCGCCGCAATTTTCGAGCACTATCTCGAACAGTCCGAACAACTGTCCTCACGCCTGTTCGTGACCGCCGCGCCGGATGCGGCCGCCTGCCTGTTCCTGCAGAAGATGCCGCAAGCCAATGCCCGGGACGCCGACGGCTGGGATCGCATCGCGCAGTTGGCTGCGACCGTCGGGAACGGCGAGCTGCTCGGCCTCGACACCGAGGCGCTACTCGAACGCCTGTTTCATGAAGACATGGCGACCCACGGCATTCGCGTCTACGACCCGGCCCCGGTGGCGTATCACTGCCCGGAAGACTGGCGCAAGGTGCGCGACATGATCCGCCAGCTCGGCCGGGAGGATGCCGAGACCCTCCTGCGCGAACACGGCGAGATCCTCATTCGCGACGACATCTGCAATCGCGATTACCGCTTCAGCCCCGCCGATGTTGCCGAACTGTTCGAACCTCTGGCGAGCCGGTCGCTGCACTGATCCGGTCAGAAAATCTTGCCCGGATTCATCAGCCCGCGCGGGTCGAGCGCCTGCTTGATCGAGCGCATCAGCGCCATCTCGACGGGACTCTTGTAGCGCAGCAATTCCTCGCGCTTCAACTGGCCGATTCCGTGCTCGGCGGAAATCGAACCGTTCAGCGCGTGGACCGCGTCATGGACGATGCGATTGACCGCAGGCAGGCAGGCCATGAAGTCGGCGTTTTCCTGAGCATCAGGCCTGGACAGGTTGTAGTGCAGATTGCCGTCGCCGACATGGCCGAAGGCAACGATGCGGATCCCGGGAAAAGCCTTTTCCAGAGCGGCATCGGCCTGTGCCAGGAACTCGGGGATGCGCGACACCGGCACCGCGATATCGTGCTTGATGCTGATGCCCTCTATCTTCTGCGCTTCCGAGATATTTTCGCGCAGGGCCCAGAGCTTTTTCGCCTGCGTTCCGGAGTGCGCGATCGTCGCGTCGGCAACCGCGCCTGCTTCCAGCCGCCCGGCCAGCCACTGCTCGACGGCAGCCGGAGCGGCGTCGGAAAACTCGGCGAGGATGTACCACGAAGCCCGCGCCGTCGGCCGTGAAGTGTCGGGGATATGCTCAAGCACCAGTGCCAGCGACGCTTCCGAAACCAGCTCGAAGGCAGTCAATTGAGCGTCGAAAGCGGATTTCGCCGAATTCAGCAGGTCGACCGCGGCAGCCGGAGAAACCGCATTGAGCCAGCAGGTGATCTGCGTCCCGGGCACCGGAAAGAGCTTCAACACGGCACCGGTGATGATCCCGAGCGTCCCTTCGGCGCCGATGAAAAGCTGCTTCAGGTCGTAGCCGGTGCTGTCCTTGCGCAGGCCGCGGCGGCCGTCCCAGATATTGCCGTCGGGGAGAACCACTGCCAGGCCGAGCGTGAGTTCGCGCGTGTTCCCGTAGCGCAGCACCTGGACACCGCCGGCGTTGGTCGACAGATTGCCACCAATCTGGCAGCTGCCTTGGGCCGCCAGCGCCAGCGGGAACAGTCGGCCGGCGGCACGCGCCGCCTCCTGAACAGCGGCCAGCGTGCACCCCGCCTCGACGGAAATCGTGTTGTTTGACGGGTCGACCGCAACAATGCGATTCAGCCGGCCCAGACTCACCAACACGGCGCTGCCCGTGTCGTCCGGCGTCGCGGCGCCGCACAGACCGGTATTGCCGCCCTGCGGCACGATCGGCGCGCCGGCGGCAGCGCAGGTGCTGACTACCGCCGCCACCTCGGCGGTGTTGGACGGGCGGACAACGCAACGCGCGGCGCCCCGGTAACGGCCGCGCCAGTCGGTGAGCCAGGGCGCCAGATTGGCCGCTCCGGCCAGTACATTGGCCGGCCCGACGATGCCGGCCAGCGTTGCAGTCAGGGAATCGTCCTTCATCGCCGACTCATTCCGTGAGCGCGCGCAGCAGCGGCAGCATGTGCTCGGCCGCCATGCGCCCGGCGGTGATCGCCTCCTCCGCCCGGTGAAAGTCGAGCAGGCCGAGTTGCCCCAGGCGCGGCGCAATCAGCACATCGGCCGGCTCGCCGGCCAGTCGCGAGCGCGAGATGCGGCCCTGCATGATGGCAATGCTGTTGGTCACGACATCAGCAAGCGACGGTCTGATCAGTTCCTCACTGTCACCCTCGCGCCCCAGCCAGCGGCCCACCGTCTGGCGCCAGGCCGGCACCGGCGCGGAGGAATCGCCACGACGCTGGCGCAGGCCGATGGTATCCATGCCAAGGTCGACGGCGATCACCAGATCGGCGCCCAGTGCCCGGCACAGCGAAACCGGTACCGGATTGACCAGGCCCCCGTCGACCAGGTAGCGTCCGTCGACCAGGTGCGGCGCGAGCAGGCCGGGCAGCGCGACCGAGGCCCGTACCGCATCGAGAATCCGGCCCTCCCTGAGCCACACCTCGCGACCGCTGGCCAGATCGGTGGCGACACAGGCAAACGGCTTGCCGAGATCGGCGAAGGTCTCGTCAAGAAAAAGACGTGAGGTATAGCCAAGCAGCTTCTCGCCCTTGATCAGCCCGCCCGCTCCCAGACTGACATCAAAGAACCCGAAAACATCGCGGCGCGTCAGGCCCCGAGCCCAGGCGGCAAGCGGATCGAGTTCGCCCGACGCATAGGCCGCCCCAACGAAGGCGCCGATCGACGTGCCGCAGACGATGTCGGGGACGACGCCGGCCTGCTGCAGGGCACCCAGAACGCCAATATGCGCCCAGCCGCGGGCCGAACCGGAGCCGAGCGCAATGGCGATGCAGGGCTTGCCCAAGACGGTCAGCCCCGCGCCACCGGTGCGGCGTAGAGGTCGTGGTGATCGGCGTCGACAACCTTGACCTTGATAAAGTCGCCGGGCTCGGCAGCGAAGAAGCCGTCGACATAGACGAGCCCGTCGATCTCCGGTGCATCGGCCTTGGAGCGGGCGATGGTGCCCTCCTCGTCGACCTCGTCGACCAGCACCTCGATGATGCTGTCGATGCGCTCGGCCAGCTTGTCGGCGGAGATGTCCTCCTGCACCTGCATCAGCCAGCGGCGGCGGTCCTCGCGCACGTTCTCGGGCGGCAGGCCGGGAATCTCGTTGGCCGTCGCACCCTCGACCGGAGAGTAGGCGAAGGCGCCGACACGATCGAGCCTGGCGTCCTCGAGGAACTGGATCAACTGGTCGAAATCCTCTTCCGTTTCACCTGGGAAGCCAGTGATGAAGGTTGAACGGATGACGATCTCCGGGCAGATGTCGCGCCATTTGGCGATGCGCTCCAGCGTATTCTCGGCCGAGGCCGGGCGCTTCATCGCCTTGAGGATGCGCGGGCTGGCGTGCTGGAACGGCACATCGAGGTAAGGCAGGATCTTGCCCTCGGCCATCAGCGGAATGATGTCATCGACCGACGGATAGGGATAGACGTAGTGCAGACGGACCCAGATGCCGAACTGCGCCAGCGCGTCGCACAGTTCCTTGAGCCGCGTCTTCACCGGACGCCCGCCCCAAAAGCCGGTGCGGTATTTAAGGTCGACCCCATAGGCACTGGTGTCCTGCGAAATAACCAGGATTTCCTTGACGCCGGCGCGCGCCAGGCTCTCGGCCTCGGCCAGCACGTCACCCACCGGACGCGAAACCAGCGGGCCGCGCAGCGACGGGATAATGCAGAAGGTGCAACTGTGGTTGCAGCCTTCGGAAATCTTCAGGTAGGCGAAATGGTCCGGCGTCAGGCGCACGCCCTGCTCGGGGATCAACGACGCGAACGGATCGTGCGGCTGCGGCAGGTGCTGATGGACGATGCCCATGACCTCGTCGGCGGCATGCGGGCCAGTCACCGCCAGCACCGACGGGTGCGTGTTCCTGACAATGTCGCCCTTGGCGCCAAGGCAACCGGTGACGATGACGCGCCCGTTCTCGTTCAATGCCTCGCCGATGGCGTCGAGCGACTCCTCGACCGCCGCATCGATGAAACCGCAAGTATTGACAATGACCAGATCGGCGTCGTCATGGCTCGACGACACCATGTAGCCTTCGGCGCGGAGCTTGGTCAGTATGTGTTCGGAATCGACGGTGGCCTTCGGGCAACCCAGCGAGACGAAGCCGATGGTCGGCACTTTAGTGTTCAAAATTCATTACCTCGGCCACTGCATCCAAGAAGGATACCGTCGCCGGCAGCGCCGGTGACGCAAAACAAAAAGCCCCGATTCGAAATCAGGGCTCTGCGAATCATGGCGGAAGCGGCAGCTCGCGCCACCCGTTCGCCGGAAGCAATCTTCCGACCAGCGGGAGATCCAGTCAAATGGTTCAGACTGGCTGATGCCCGGCCCAATCCCACGTGTAGCCCTGGTTCGCCACCCCCCACAAGACAGCATTCAAAACAATAAAACGCCCCGAAAGGCGCTCTTCTGTGATGCTTCTGGCGGAGAGGGCGGGATTCGAACCCGCGTTAGGGTATTACCCTAAACACGCTTTCCAGGCGTGCGACTTAAACCGCTCATCCACCTCTCCGGGAGTCCGGCATTGTAGCAGAGGGGCGCGCTTCGTCAAAATGACTTCCGCAGCCATGCGAGTCCGATCCAGAGCGTGAAGAGAAGGACAAACGACAGCAGGCCAACCAGTAATCCCGACACGCTGCGCAGGAGGAACAATGCCACGAACTGTCGCGGTGGACGGGTAAGGAGGTCGAAAAACCGGTAGATCGCATTCTGCTGCCGCCGGCTTCCTGTCAGCAGGTAGAGCACTCCCTGCCCGATCAGGCAGAGACCGAGCATCTCGACAATGGCACGCAGCGCGCTGATCAGAAAATCCGGCACGACTACCCCCTACTACTCATCGATGCCGAGTTCCGATTCCAGCTGGCGCATGCGCCGGTTGTAAAACCCGATGATGACGAGATAGATGACCAGGGTCCCCTGTGCCGCCATGTAGAATCCGAGCGGGAATCCGAACAGGCTGAAGCCGTTCAGTTCCGCCGCAAACCAGTTCAGGACAAACGTGAAGATCACCCAGACGAAAAGCAGCCTGAAGGTCAAGCGCCGGGTTCTCAGCCAGTAACGGTTGCTCACCATCGGGAATCCTTGGCCGGCGAGCCACGGCGGATGGCATCGAGAAAATGCTCCACTTCCTTCTCCGGGGTTTTCGTACACAGGCTGACGGTGACAATGGCGGCGAAACCGGCGGCAACGCCGAAGATGCCCGCCGCGGTAGACTTGATCTGGAACCATGGCTGCATGCGCAGACCGCTCATCCCCAACCAGGTCAGTCCATCGAATTCGATGCGCAGGATGTAATAAACAGCGACGGACAACCCCACGATCATGCCCGCCAAGGCGCCGGCCCGCGTCGCCCGGCGCCAGAAAATGCCGAGCACCAGCGCCGGAAAGAAGGCTGACCCGGCAATCGAGAAAGCCCAGGCGACCATGGACAGGATGGTGCCGGGCTTCTGGGATGCGACGGCGGCCGCCAGAACAGCAATGATCAGCAAGAGCAACTTGGAAATCACGAGGCGCAGCTGGGTCGACGTAGCAGGGCGGAAAACCCGGTAGTAGGCGTCATGCGACAGGGAACTGCTGAGCGTCAGCAGCAATGCATCAGCAGCAGACAGAGCGGCGGCCAGGCCGCCGGCGGCAACCAGTCCCGAGACCACATAGGGCATTCCGGCGATCTCCGGCGTCGCCAGCACGATCACGTCGGGATTGAGCGTCAGTTCGGCCAGTTGCAGGATACCGTCGCGGTTGATGTCCTCATAGCTGACCAGACCGACCCTGCCCCACGCCACCACCCAGCCCGGCAAATCGGCGATCGGGATGCCTACGAGGTGGGTAAGGACCTCGTGCTTGACGAAGACGGCATAGGCTGGCGCTGTCATGTAGAGCGCCAGAATGAACAGTAGCGACCAGAAGACCGACTCCCGCGCTTCGCGTACGCTGGGCGTCGTGTAATAGCGCATCAGCAGGTGCGGCATCGCGGCCGTTCCTACCGTCAGGCAGAAGACCAGCGCCAGAAAGTTGATGCGCTGCGACCACGTGCCATCCACTTCATCGACCGGAAATGCGGCAGCATGATGAATCGGCGCGACGGAGGCCTCGGCGGCGGCAACCCTGGCAGCTTCCCAGCGCAGCCGCGCCTGACCTTCATCCTGCGGCAGATCCCGGCGCTGCCTTTCCAGCGCCACAAGTTCCTTCGTCTGGCCGTCACCGGCCTTGAGCGCGTTGATCGCCGACGACAGACGCTCGCGTTCGCCGGACAGTGAATCCGGCAAATCCATCATCTTCTGTTCGTACTCTTTGGCCCGCTCGCGATAGAGGCGGCGGACTTCGAGTTCGGCCGGGCTGTCGAACAGCTTGTCCTCCCTCTGCTGCACCTGTTGCAACACCATGCCGTAGACCACCTGCGGGACGGGAACGCCGGTAACCGACCATGACAACATTGCTACTGGAGTCAAATAGGCAACGATGAGGATGACGTACTGGGCAACCTGAGTCCAGGTTACCGCCCGCATCCCACCGAGAAAGGAGCAAACGAGGATGCCGGCGAGGCCGACGAAGATTCCCACTTCGAATTGCAAGTTGACAAACCGGCTTGTGATGACCCCGACGCCATAGACCTGCGCCACGACGTAGACGAACGAGGTGAGAACCACGGCACCAACGGCGACCAGTCGTATGGCGTTGCCTCCATATCGGGCACCCAGAAAATCGGGGATCGTGAATTCCCCAAAACGCCGCAAGTAGGGCGCCAGCAAGAGCGCGACCAGGACGAAGCCGCCGGTCCATCCCAGCACGAAGGCCAGGCCCTGGTACCCCGAAAGATAGAGCGTGCCCGCCAGACCGACAAACGATGCAGCACTCACCCAATCGGCACCGGTCGCCATACCGTTGAAGACTGCCGGCACCCGGCGCCCGGCAACGTAGAACTCCGAAACATCGGCGGTCCGGCTCATGATCCCGATCACGGCATACATCGAGATCGTGAGGAATACAAAGGAATAGCCGATCCAGCGCGCCGGCATGCCGTGCTGCTCGAGCACGGCGAGCACGCCCACGAACACCAGGAAGCCGCCGGTGTACAGTAGGTAGTAACGCTGAAGCCTGGTCAGCGAGGCCAGCATCACCGCTCCTTAATGAGTGCGACGCAGAAAAACCGTCGCTCGCGACTCCTCGATCAGATCTTCGGCCGTGAGGATTTCCTTGTCAATGGCGCGTACCAGCACCATCTGGAAGATGCGTGCCAGAACCAGCGCGTTCGTCATCGCGTCGCGGCGTCCGCTACCCTGACCCTGAATGCCCAGCCGCTCGAGCCAGTCATCCAGCGGCAACAACGCTGCAGACTTGTCGCTGTAAAGCGACGGCAGCAGCCAGGCGAGGTCTACCCACTGCGGCTCGAAATCGAGCCCCAGGCGATTACGAAAGGCAGGTTTCAGAAAGCTGCTGACGGACGGACTGTGGTAGGCCACCAGTGGAGCCTTCGCCGAATAATCAAGAAATGCCATCAACTGGCGGTCGACCGCATCACCATCGATATCTCCGGCGGCCAGATCGAAGGAGAAAGCGTCCGCCGGCATGATCGAACCGCCCTGCACTCCAATGGCTGAAATACCGAGCAGGTTATCGTCCGGCGCGCGCGGTCCCGAAGTTCCGATCTCGACGACCACGTAGCGCACATGGTAATGCCACTCATCGAGCTCCGGCGCCTTGCTGGCGCGCCATTCCAGAAGGGCCTGGCGAACGTCGCTGGGCAGCTTCGATGGTGACCTTGCTCCGCCCTTGCCCAAGAGTTTGCTGAGTTTGAATGCCATCAGTGCACCTGATAATCGAGCTTGAGGCGAGTCTGCAGTTTGCGCGCTTGACGGAATGATTCCTTGAGCACCCGGCGGTCAAGTTCGTTAAGGTCGTTGGGATCGATCAGGTTGTCGCCCTGGACACCCGGCTTGTCCTCGAGGT
>JBEOKN010000005.1:0-8633 GCA_040275885.1 Azonexus sp.
AAAGAAATAGCGACCGGAGGTCGGCGACCATTCCCATGCGCCCATGATGTGGTGCGCAATTGTCCTCGCCGACACCTCTGTGTATTCCATTCCAGTGATTGGGCAAGGATGCTTCTTAGGGTGGTTTGTGTTGTGCCTGGACGAGGAACAGCAATCGCTCATTTGTGGCTCCTGCAAAGGGAAGATTGGAACATTATCTGCCTATCCCTCCCTGCAGTGAAAACCCGCTTCTGGCCGTTCGCAGCAGTTCCCCGATTGTTACGCAGGCTTCGGAGTGCCGAGGCGGCATCCTTCAACTCATCGGGGAAATTCCTTCTCCCCTACAATGCCGCATGACCACCATCCCGTACCCCATCATTCGCTGGCAGGAAGCCGGTGTCGAGCATGTTGCCCGCTGGCGTTCCGAGGCCGGGGTGGCGGCGCCGGAATCGGTTGTTGTCGCCGATGACACGCTGACGGCCGATGCGGCTTATCGGCTGGTGGCGCAGGGGACGGCGATTCTTTGGCGCGGCGATTACCAGAATGCGCGCAACTTGCTTCAGGCGCTGGCGCGGCGAGCGGATCGTGGGCCGCGTGAGGGTTCGCAGAAGAGGCCGGCGACGTTGGCCGAGGCTTTTCACCAGCATCGCGCGGCGCAGGGGCGGCAGGCGGCGATTCTTGGGCGACTGCTGGTGCCCTTGACGGCCGATTACCGCGTGCCGTTGCGCCGTGGGCAGGAAGTGGCGGCGGCTTGTCTTGAGGCGTTGGGGCCGGGCGGCGAGGATTCGGTGATTTCCCTGCGTGGCCTGCTGGCGCTGGTCAGCGCGCATGAGTGGCGCAAGAAGGGAATTCCGGTGCCGGCGGTGGAGGGGCGGATTTACCCCCACTTCGGCGTCTTTTCGCCGGTGCGTGGCGAGTATGTCGATCTGGTAGGCCGGGCGCCGCTGCCGGCGGGCTGCGATCTGGCCTTCGACATCGGCACCGGTTCCGGCATCCTGGCCGCTGTGCTGGCGCGGCGCGGCATCCGGCGTGTGGTTGCCACCGACCGGGATTCGCGGGCATTGCTGTGCGCTACGGAAAATGCCCGAAATTTGGGGTTGACCGCAACCATCGAGGTGATCGAGGCCGATCTCTTCCCGGCCGGTCGGGCGCCGCTGGTGGTGTGCAATCCGCCCTGGGTGCCGGCGCAGCCGAGTTCGCCGGTCGAATACGCCGTCTACGATCCCGAGTCGCGCATGCTCCGTGGCTTTCTTGCCGGACTGGCGGCGCATCTTCAGCCGGGTGGCGAGGGCTGGTTGATCCTCTCCGACCTGGCCGAGCACCTCGGCCTGCGTTCGCGCGATGAACTGCTCAGCTGGGTCGCCGCTGCTGGCCTGAAGGTGCTCGGCCGGCTCGATACCCGCCCGAGTCATCCCAAGGCAAGGAACGGCAGCGACTCGCTGCACATCGCTCGAGCGGCCGAAGTGACTTCGCTGTGGCGGCTGGGACTGAACAACTTGTCGCAAGCGGAGTAAGGCCGGCGACAGCCCTTCCAGACACGCGCCAACGACGATGAACGTGATCCGGCTTGCGGGAGTTGCTCGCATGGCGATGCAACGGTCACCTCCGTGTGGTCTTTTGCGAAGCTGGCTTGAGCGGCGAACTGCCCGTTGTGGCATGGACCGGTTCCATGGCGAGAGCCTCTCCGTCGCGCTAAAGTCATGTGCCAACTGACTGTTTCTGCGAGAATGTGACCCCCTCTGTACCGTTTCTGAAATCTCATGCCGCCCCATCCCGCCATCGCCCCCACCGCTGATATCGTCGCCGAGTTGAGAGCGGGGCGCATGGTTGTCCTGGTCGATGAGGAGGAACGCGAGAACGAAGGTGACCTGGTCATGGCCGCCGAGCACATCACGCCGGAGGCGATCAACTTCATGGCCAAGCATGGGCGTGGCCTGATTTGCCTGACCTTGACCGAAGAGCGCTGCAAGAATCTCGGGTTGGCGCAGATGGCACCCAACAACAAGACCCAGTACGGAACGGCATTCACCGTTTCGATCGAGGCCGCCGCGGGGGTTACTACAGGCATCTCGGCCGCTGACCGGGCGCGCACGATTCAGGCGGCCGTCGCCAGGAACTCGACGGCCGATGACATCGTGCAACCCGGCCATGTCTTCCCGATCACGGCCCGTGCTGGTGGCGTGCTGGTTCGCGCCGGCCACACGGAAGCCGGCTGCGACCTGGCCGGGATGGCGGGTCTCGAGCCTGCTTCGGTCATCTGCGAGATCATGAACGATGACGGTACGATGGCGCGCCTGCCCGAACTGATCGAATTCGCGCAAGAACACGGCCTCAAGATCGGCACCATCACGGACCTCATCCACTACCGCGCCGCTTCCGAGACCCTGGTCGAGCGCGTCACCAGCAAGACGATTCAGACCGCCCAGGGCGAATTTCGCCTGCACGCCTACGTCGACCGCGCCAGCGGCGCGACGCATCTGGTGCTGGTCAAGGGCGAAATTCCGGCCGGCGAGGAAACGCTGGTGCGAGTCCACGAGCCACTTTCCGTGCTTGATTTCCTCGATCCTGAAAGCAAGCCGCAGTCCTTTTCCATCGCCGAAGCGCAGGCGGCGCTGGCCAGGAACGGTCACGGCGTCATCGTCCTGATGCATCGCCCGGAAGACAGCGAGGCGCTGCTCACGCGCCTGACCGGCGTGGCGCCACGTACCCGGACCAAGTGGGACCCGCGCACCTACGGCATCGGCGCCCAGATACTGCGCGATCTTGGAGTCACCAAGATGCGCTTGCTGTCCAGCCCGCGCCGGATGCCCTCGATGGCTGGCTTCGAACTTGAAGTCACCGGTTTCGTCACCTCTCCCGCGGAGCTCTAAGCCATGTCCCGCTTCGAAAACATCTACGAATACGACAACAACCTCGCCGGCGCCGGTCTCAAGGTCGGCATCGTCATGAGCCGTTTCAACCTGCCGCTTTGCGAGGGGCTGCTCTCGGCCTGCGTCGCTGAATTGAAGCGGCTCGGGGTTGCCGATGGCGACATGGTCATCGCCAACGTGCCGGGCGCGCTGGAAATCCCGCTTGTTCTGCAGAGCATGGCGCAAAGCGGCAGGTACGATGCACTGATTGCTCTCGGCGCGGTGATTCGTGGCGACACCTATCACTTCGAGGTGGTTTCCAACGATTCCTGCCGCGCCGTGATGGACGTGCAACTCGATACCGGTATCCCGATCGCCAATGGCATCCTGACCTGCGATAGCGACGATCAGGCCGAAGTCCGCATGCAGCAGAAGGGCAGCGATTGCGCCCAGGCTGCCGTCGAGATGGCCAACCTCCAGAAGGCGCTTGCTCAATGACCACTTTCGCCAGCGATACCGAGCCGCCGCAGGAATCCAAGGCGCCACCGCGATCGGCCCGCCGCCGGGCCCGCGAGTTCGTGTTGCAGGGGCTGTATCAGTGGCGCGTGGGCGGTGCCGACGCGCCGACCATCGAGGCCGAGATTCCGGAATTGGAAGATTTCGCCAAGGCTGACCGCGACTTCTTCGTGAGCACCCTGCGCGGCGTCATCGGCCAGCACGAACAACTGACGCCGCTGGTAGCGGCCCACATCGACCGTCCGTTCAAGGAGCTTTCGCCAATCGAAGCCTGCGTACTGCTGATGGGCGCCTGCGAACTGGCAAACAATCCTGAGATCCCCTACCGGGTGATCATCAACGAGGCGATCGAGCTGACCAAGTCCTTCGGCGGCACCGACGGCCACAAGTACGTCAATGGCGTTCTCGACAAGGTGGCGGCCGAGGTGCGCCCGGCAGAAGTGGAAGCCAAGAAAAAGGGGCGTTGATGCCTGGGGAATTCGCCCTGATCGACAGGTATTTTGCCCGCGCCACGCCGTCGGCGATCCTTGGCCCCGGCGATGACTGCGCCCTGCTTCAGCCAACGCCCGGCAAGGAGCTGGCGATTACCACCGACATGCTGGTCGCCGGAACGCATTTCCTGCCGGCTACCGACCCCGGGAACCTCGGCTGGAAAGCGCTCGCCGTCAACCTCTCCGACCTTGCCGCGATGGGCGCCACCCCACGCTGGGCGTTGCTCGCCGGCAGCATGCCGGCGGTCGACGAGGCGTGGATCGCGGCTTTCAGCGAAGGTTTCTTCGCCTGCGCTACCGAATATGGTGTCGACATCATCGGCGGCGACACGACCCGCGGGCCGCTCAATGTCTGCGTCACCGCACTTGGCGAATGCGACCCCGGCCAGGCGCTGCGCCGCGATGGTGCACAATCCGGCGACCTGATCTGGGTATCCGGCCGCCCCGGGCTGGCGGCACTCGGGCTGGCCCAACTGCAGGGGCGTGTCGAATTGCCCATGCCTTGGTGCCGGCTCTGCGTGGCGGCGCTGGAAAAGCCCCGCCCGCGTGTCGCCCTCGGGCAGGCGCTGGTTGGTGTCGCTTCCGCCGCCATCGACGTTTCCGATGGCCTGCTCGCCGACCTCGGCCACATCGGCGAACGTTCCGGGCTGGCCGCCGCCGTGCAACTGGTACAACTCCCGCACTTGCCCAAGGGCGAAAGCTACGATGCCGACCTGCGTCGCCTGGCTCTTGAGTGTCAATTGGCCGGGGGCGACGACTATGAACTCTGTTTCACCACTCCCCCCGGACATGCTCCGGCCGTCTCCGGGGTCGCGGCCCGCCTTGACCTCCCGCTGTGGTGCATCGGCAGCATGGTTGAAGGCCGTGCCGGCGAAGTTACAGTCTTCGACCCCGACCACAATCCGGTGGAATTCCCGCGGCGAGGCTACGATCACTTTGGCTGAATCCACCAAAGGCGCGCCAAGCGTCAGGTTTCTCTTCTCCCACCCGGCGCACTTCCTCGCCTGCGGCTGCGGCAGCGGACTGGCGCCCAAGGCGCCCGGCACCTTCGGTACCCTGTTCGCCTGGTTCAGCTTCAACATCTTCCAGCCACACTTCACGGATTTCGAGCTTCTCGGGCTGTTCACCGCAGCCTATATCCTGGGGATCTGGATCATCGACAAGACCGGCAAGGCGCTTGGCGACCCCGACCACGGCAGCATCGTCTGGGACGAAATCGTGCCCTTCTGGCTGGTTCTGCTCATGACGCCGGAGACCTTCCTCTGGCAGGGCACCGCTTTCGGACTATTCCGCTGTTTCGACATTACCAAGCCGCAGCCGGCCCGCTACTTCGACCAACACGTCAAGAACGGCTTCGGGGTGATGGCTGACGATCTCGTCGCGGCTGGCTACACGCTGCTCTGCCTGGCGCTCCTGAGGACCGTTCTCACAGCCAATTCCAGCAAAGGGTTGGGTCTGAGCGGCTGGTTCTAACCGCTAACCGGCCAAGTGGCAGGCGACAGCCGGCGGGGAGCGCCGCAATCCGCTCAGTGGTCAAGTGAATTGACCAAATCCGAGAAGGTTTGGGCTATTTCCGATGATTGCGGTACGAGCCCCATCTGACGCTCGATCTGCGAAAGCGAAAAGACCCCGCAGAGGACATGATTGTCTTCCTCGTCGTGATCGACGACCAGGCAGTAAGGCACCCCCATCTCCCTGAGCGTGGCTACCACATTGCCCACTCTTGCCCCGGCCACGTCTCTCAGGTGCATGACTTCGGCGTCATCGTGCTTCTTGATCATGATATCGCCGACCACCAGTTCGCCCGGACGAACCCCCAGCGTCTGGGCAGCCGTCAGTGGCCGGTGACCCTTGCTGCCGGCCTCGGTCACCAGACCAAGCAACTGTCTCTGGTCATCGGCCACAAGGAGATAGTGCACATGGCAAAGCGCCATGATCCTGTTGGCCTCGTCGAGTGAGGCATTGTGCGAAACCGTGATCGGAACGGCCCCACTGAAGTCAGTCATCGCCTTCAAGGCCGGGGAGTTGGCGTCGACTGTCGGGCGCACTGCCACTTTCGGGAGGTAACACGGGACGCCTCTCTTGAGCTTGGTCCTGGGCAGGGGCTTGAAGTGAGTATCTGGCATTTCCTGATTCCTCCTGAGCGATGGCTACACGGCAATTAGAGCATCGATGCCTCGTCGCTGACAAGGAGTTGCGTCAACGCCCTCAGGACATCGGTACTGGAGTTGCCAAGTCAGCCTCAAAGCCCGCATTCAGCGGTCAATTCTGCAAGCTCCGATACGGCTGATCGTGCTACAGTCTGAATCTGTACCGGTTGAATCCGCCATGCTATGCTGCACCGGTCGGTTTTGGGCTTGAGTCTGAGGAGAACTTGATGAAAACGATCCGATCGTTTGTGCTTTGGTGGCTGGCGGCCAGCATCCTGCTGGTCTCGGCGGTCCGCGCACAGGGCAGTGCGCCACCAGGGGCCGATGCCGCGGCACCGCCGCCATTCACGGCACAGGAACTCGACGCGCTGCTCGCCCCCATCGCGCTCTACCCGGATTCCCTGCTGTCGCAGATCCTGATGGCCGCGACCTACCCTCTCGAGGTGGTCCAGGCGGCCCGCTGGAGCAAGGCCAATCCGGGGCTCAGTGGCGACGAGGCCGTAAAGAAGGTCGGCAAGGAAAGCTGGGACGTCAGCGTCATGTCCCTGGTTGCCTTTCCCAATGTCCTTGAAATGATGAACAAGGAACTCGAGTGGACCCAGAAACTGGGCGACGCCTTCCTCGGGCAACAGAAGGAGGTACTGGCCGCCGTTCAGCGCCTGCGCCAACTGGCCAAGAACAATGGCAACCTCCAGAGCAACCAGCAGCAGGTGGTGCGCACCGAGGCCCAGTCCATCATCATCGAGCCGGCCCAGCCGCAGACGATCTACGTCCCGGCTTATAACCCGACGGTAGTTTACGGCGCCTGGCCGTATCCAGCGTACCCGCCCTACTATTATCCGGGCGTTGCCGCTTGGTATCCGGGAACCGCGCTGCTCACCGGCCTTGCCTGGGGCGTGGGCTTTGCCGCCGCCGGCGCGATGTTCGGCAGTTGCAACTGGGGCCGCGGCGATGTGAATGTCAACGTCAACCGCGCCACCAGCATCAACAACAGCTTCAACCGCAACAGCGTCAGTGCCAGCGGCAACTGGCAGCACAATGCGCAGCACCGTGGCAACGCCGGCTACCGCGACCAGGCATCGCGCGAGCGCTACGGCAACAGGCAGGCTGACAAAGCGCGCGATGATTTCCGCGGACGCGAGGGTGGCGACCGCGGCGGACGCGACGGCATCGGCGGCGACCGTGGTGGCGCTGGTGGGCGTGACGGCGTTGGCGGGGATCGTGGTGGCGCTGGCGGGCGTGATGGAGTCGGCGGCGAACGTGGTGGTGCTGGCGGGCGTGATGGCGTCGGCGGCGACCGTGCCGGTGGGCGTGACGGCGTCGGCGGCGACCGTGCTGGTGCCGGTGGGCGTGACGGCGTCGGCGGGGCCGGTGGCAATCGCGGCGGTAGCGCATTCGACGGCGTCAATTCGGGCAACCGCGATGCCGCCCGTGGCCATAGCAGCGCCGCCGGGGCTGGCCGTAGTGGCGGCGGCTCAAGCTTCGCGGGCGGTGGTGGAGGCGGCGGCCGTTCGCTCAGTGGTGGCGGCGGAGGCGGTGGTCGCGGAGGCGGTGGTGGAGGCGGCCGTGGCGGTGGCGGTGGCGGACGGCGCTAAGGAGAACAGGACATGAACATGATCAAACTGAATCGCCTGCTGGCAGCCATTCTTCTTGGCGGCGCGCTGGCCCTGCCGGCACCGGCTGTCGTCGCTGCCGGTCAACAATCATTCGCAACGCCGGAAGCGGCGATGGAAGCCTTCGGCACCGCCGTCATCGACAGCGACGAGGCCGCGCTGCGGGCGATGTTCGGCGCCAATTTCCGCCAACTCATCCCCCCCGTCGGGGCCGAGCGGCGCTACGAGTTCATCGAGGCTTGGGCCAAGTCGCACAAGATCGAGCTGGACGGCGACGGGCGGGCACGGATTGCTGCTGGGCAGAAGGGCTGGACCCTGCCGATACCACTCGAGAAGACGGCGTCCGGATGGCGCTTCGACATGAAGGCCGGCATGGACGAGATCGCCGTCCGCGAGATCGGTCGCAACGAGTTGTCGGCGATTCAGGTCGCCAAGGCCTACGCCGACGCCCAGCGGGAATATATTGCCAGGGACCGCAACGGGGACGGCGTTCCGGAGTATGCGCAGAAGATCGCGAGCAGCGCAGGCAAGATGGACGGGCTCTACTGGCCGCCCAAGGCGAACGGGGAAGCAAGCCCGCTGGGGCGCCTGCTGGCCGATGCTGCAGCCGAAAAGGGCCGCAAGCCGGGCAGCTACCATGGCTACAGCTATCGCATCCTGACCACCCAGGGCCCGGATGCGCCGGGCGGAGCGCGCAATTACATCGCGGACGGCCGCATGACCGGCGGCTTCGGGCTGGTTGCCTGGCCGACCAGCTATGGCAGGAGTGGCGTCATGACTTTCATGATCAACCAGGATGGCCAGGTCTACGAAAAGAACCTCGGCCCCGATACGGCAACCCAGGCTGCGCGGGTGAAGGCTTTCAACCCGGATGCAACATGGCGGAAGGTCGAGGACAATCAGTAGGAACGAATGTAGACATTCTGAATTACAATACGCCGTCCAATTTTTTTGACAGGGAATCCATCATGATCAACTACGCCAAGAAATCTCTTCTTGTGGCTCTGCTGGCCGGCATCGGCTTTGGCGCCACTG
>JBEOKN010000006.1:0-4555 GCA_040275885.1 Azonexus sp.
TGACGGCACAAGCATAGGACCCCTTGCCGACTCGCCAGACGTGCAGGTCGGTACAGCGCGTCCCGCTGATCTCCGGCCCTGATTCGACCACTTCGCGAATCTCCGAGACCACGGGATGGTCCATCTCGCGGTCGAGCAGCACCTTGCCGGTGTCGAGCATCAGGTTTTTCGCCCACACACCGACAAGAATGGCGCCGACGATACCCATGACCGGATCGAGCCAGGACCAGCCGTAGAACCAGCCACCGGCGAGCGCGGCAATGGCCAGGACCGAAGTCGCGGCATCGGCAACGACGTGGATGTACGCCGACTTCAGGTTCAGGTCGCCGTGATGATGGTGATCATGTCCTGCGTGATGATCGTGCCCGTGGCCATGATCATGGTGATCGTGCGCTTTCCCGAGAATCACCGCGCAGACCAGGTTGACGACCAGGCCGATCGCCGCAATGACGAGCGCCTCGGCGTAGTGGATCGGTTCCGGCGCGAGAATCCTTTCGACCGACTGGAAGAGCATCGACCCGGCCACGCCGACCAGGAAGATCGCGCTCGTATAGCCCGAGAGAATCTCGATCTTCCAGGTGCCGAAGGCAAAACGCGGGTCGCTGGCATAACGGCGTGCTGCCGCATAGGCGAAGGCCGAAAGGCCGATGGCGAGGGCGTGCGAGCTCATGTGCCAGCCATCCGCCAGAAGCGCCATCGAATTGAACCCGTAGCCGGCAACGATCTCGATCACCATCATCGCCAGGGTGATCCACATCACCAGACGCGTGCCCTTCTCGGCGGCGGGGTTGCCCGTATCGAATACGTGGTTATGCTTCCAGGCCGACAAGTCATGTGTGTGCATAATCAGGTTCCAGCGCTGCCAAGGAGGAGTGCATTCGCGTCGTTCATTGAATGTGCCAAGCCTGGGTGACTGAACCGTCAGCTCCTGGCCACGCGCCGCAGACGAAGCATACCAGCACTTGCGCGGCGCCCCCCCCTTTCTTCCCGGCCATCCGCCACCCGCACCGCCGTCGGAATGGCAGGCGGCGGGTACATCCACGCTGATGGTCGCGACGTCGGGAGGCCTGTTACACCTACAACGCAAGCCTGTGCGGCATTCTTTCTCTCTGTCGCATGGCAGTCCGCCAGGATTGAACGACTGCGCGAGGTGTGCTGGCCACCCTCGTTCCACCACCTCGGGTGTCGGTTTTTTTACACTTGCCCGGGCAGGAATGGTATCAAGTCCTGAATCGCGTTTGAAAACAATGGAGAGTCGTTGTTGGCACATTACGTGCTTAACTGCTTGTGTAGGCCACAAAGCAGCTTTCCCGAAAGGAACGACATGAACAAGACCACCAAATTTGCACTTCGCGGCGCGCTGACCGCGATCGTCGGTGCGACCCTGACAGCGATGTCCGGTGCCGCTTCCGCAACTTCGCTTCCCTCCGCCAATGAAATGTCGACGACCACCTACGGCGACTTCAACGCGTACTCTCTGGATCTCTTGGCACAGTGCCAGGCAGCCGGCGACCCGCGCTGTATTCCGAGCAGCGTGCCGATTGCCAGCAATGGCGGCTTTACCGCGACACAACTCGTCGTATTCACGGGTGAAAACGGAAACCCCCAGACCACCAACCAGCCTGTGCCGCTCCCGAACGGCTCGCCGGCCGACAACGCTTTCGCGTCACCCAGTGGGCAGCAGAGTTCCACGTTCCTCATGGGCGCCGGGAACGAACCGTTGCCGACCTTCACTGGCGACCGCATTGGTCATTGGGACATCACAATTTCAACGCTGCGCACGATGCTTGGCTCCCACGATCTGGTATTCATTTTCGACAACGCGCAGGAAGGTAGTGCCGTCAATCAGTGGCTACAGCTCTGGGCGCAAGCCGAAATCCTCACCAGCGCCGGCGTTTCCAAGGCTTGCTTCGAATTTGGAAATGACGGCACAGGTTGCCATACGCCAACCGCGCCAAGCGGCCCCGGTGTCCCCAATTCCTATGTGGGCGTATATACCGACTACTGTGTTGACAAGACGAGTGGCGTGGCATTTGCCTTGGGGACTGGGACCTCCACCTTCTGTGCAAATAATAACGGCTACTACGTTAACGGCAATATCGGCAGCGCCAACGCCGACAACGCCGCCTTCAGCCAGGGCTTGAACGATTTCATTTTTGCCGCCAGCACCGATGGTGGCTGGATTCTGTCGCTGGATGTCCGCATGGCCAACAACAACGGTAGTGCGGAAACCCTCTGGATATGTACAGACTGCGATGTTTCTCAACGGCAAGTACCCGAGCCAGGTTCCATGGCGCTCGTTGGACTCGCGCTTCTTGGTCTTGGCAGCCTGCGTCGTCGTCGGGCCAACAGCTAGACAAGAGGATCGTCCGCACTTGAAGAGAAGGCTCCTGCGGGAGCCTTCTTGCTATTGTGCGGTGGGCCCTCAGTCGCCGGAACAGATCTTCACTGCACCAATCACACCTTCCAAGGTACTTGTTTCCTCCTTTTCCAAGCTGCTTCGTCCGTGACCGTAGTCGACATTGCAGCCATTGACGCCGGACATTCCGGGATTGAGCGACGCGCGTCCGGTCCAACACGCGACCCTTCTTGAAGGTGAAACAGCACTCGGCCACAGGAAAGATGGGTTTACCTCCACGTCGTCGAACCTCTGACACGGCAGGGGCTCGAAGCTTTGGATAGAAAACGGCCACGTTGCCATGACCCAGAGGAGAAAAGCTACATGAAAGAAACGGTACACAGCCTAACCACGCTTTTCGCTCAACTCGGCCAGACCAACGATGAGGCAGTGATCCGTGCAGTTCAAGGAAGGCCACCGCCCGCTGGAGGGCGATGCCATGTTGCACGAAGCCGCGTTCTGGACACCGTCGCAGGCCGCCTTCCTGCGCGAAACGCTGCTTGACGACGCCGGCCGGGCCGAAGTCGCCGACGAACTGACCGCCGAGTTGCGTGCACGGCACTAAGCTGGCCAACGTGATTACCCGGCTCGAGAAGGACTCGTTCAGCGAGATCGCGGTTGCGGTCGACCGCCTGTGGGGGGCACAAACGCAGCGCTCGCTGGACCACTTCCATCTCGACCGAGCACATGCCGGCAGAACTGATCGGCACCCTCGCGCTGGTCAAGGGCGTCTGCGCCAGAGCGAACCTGGAGCCCGGCATGCTACCGACCGTTCTTGCCCGTGCGCCGGGGACGAAGCATGCCATTACTTCGGCGGCGCCTGCCCCTTCTTTCCATCTTCGCCATCCGGTTGGCAAGCTTCGCGCAATATCGACCCGGCGCGTCGATTCCAGGCGGCGTTACGGGGTTCATGGCGTACACTGCGCGCCTTACTTATTTGGCAGGACGCCCGATGCAAAACGAACACTTCATTCCGGGCAAAGATGCCTCCCTCGAACACTCCATTACGTCGATGCAGGCCAAGCTGGCCGCGCGCGGCTTCGACATCGAGGAATGCTCCTGGCTCAACCCGGTCGATAGCGTGTGGTCGGTGCATGTGCGCAACCGCGAATGCCACCTGATGTTCACCAACGGCAAGGGTGCGACCAAACTGGCGGCGCACGCCAGCGCGCTCGGTGAGTATTTCGAGCGGTTGTCCTGCAATTATTTCTGGAACCACTATTACCTCGGCGAGAAAATCGCCCAGCGCGAATTTGCCCACTACCCACGCGAACGCTGGTTTGCCGCGGTTGACGTGGCCTGGCCGGCCGATCTGCTGACACCGGAACTGCAGGCTTTCTACAACCCGGAAGGCAGCATCCCGGCCAGGGCGCTGATCGACATGAATTCGGGCAAGTTCGAGCGCGGCATTTGCGCCATCCCTTACCGTCGCCAGAGTGACGGCGCCGAGGTCTTTTTTCCGGTCAACATCATCAGCAACCTCTACGTCAGCAACGGCATGTCCGCCGGCAATACGCAGGCCGAGGCGCGCGCCCAGGCACTGTCGGAAATTCTCGAGCGCCACGTCAAGTTCAAAGTCATCGCCGAAGGGCTGTGCCTGCCGGATGTGCCGGAGGAGGTCATCGGCCGCTATCCCGGCATCGCCGCCGGCATTGCCGGGCTACGGGCCGCCGGCTTTGGCATTCTGGTCAAGGACGCCTCGCTCGGCGGCAAGTACCCGGTGATGTGCGTCACCATGCTCAACCCGCACGATCAGGGCGTCTTTGCCAGCTTCGGCGCGCATCCGCGCTTTGAAATCGCCCTCGAACGGGCGTTGACCGAGTTGCTGCAGGGCCGCGCGCTGGAGGCCCTCGACGGCTTCCCACCGCCCGGCTTCGACCTCGATGAAGTCGCCAGCGCACCGAACATCGAGATTCATTTCGTCGACTCCAGCGGCATCGTCCATTGGAATTTCTTCAGCGAAGCCGCCGATTTCGAATTTGCCGACTGGAATTTCAACGATCTGGAAAAAGGCAGCACCGCCGTCGACACCACCTGGCTCTGCGAGCGCATCCACGCCGATGGCCACGACATCTACGTCGCCGACTTCGACCATCTCGGCGTCTACGCCTGCCGCATTCTGGTGCCCGGCATGTCGGAGATCTACCCGATCGACGA
>JBEOKN010000007.1:0-14981 GCA_040275885.1 Azonexus sp.
TTGAACCATAAGAAGCTGGCCAACCCGCGAGTGCGCGGCAATTGTCAGCGATCTCAGCGGGGGCGTCTCCTGCGGCGACGCCGATGAATTGCCGCCTTGCTCCGCGATGCGGATGCGCGTTGCGGGCGGCCGCGTGATGCCGCACAATGCCATCGCGATGTCCGCCGCAGCATCGCGAGTCGGCAACGCGGATTCCCCTGGCAGCGGCATCAGAAGGAGAAAGTTCATGGCTGGCAAGAAAGCACTCTTCGTGGGTATCAACAAGTTCGCGAATTATTCACAGTTCACTCTCAATGGCTGCGTCAATGACGCCAAGGACATGGCCGCCCTGTACAAGGATCTGCTCGGCTTCACGGCGTCGGAGATGACGGTTGTCACTGACGCGCAGGCGACCAAGGCCAATATCATGTCTCATCTCAACGCCATGGTTGCCGATGCGAAGGCCGGCAAACTCAAGTATCTGGTGTTCAGTCTTTCGTCGCACGGCACCCAGATGAACGACACCAGCGGCGACGAACCCGACGGCAAGGATGAAGCTTTCGTGCCGTACGACATTGCCGAAAAAGCCGGTGCCTGGGATCCGGCGCACATCATCAGCGACGACGAGTTGCATGATCTCTTTGTCCAGTTGCCGGCCGGCGTGCTGCTCGAGGTTTACCTCGACACCTGTCACAGTGGTACCGGCCTGCGCGGGGCCGAATTCGGGATGCACGCACCGCGGGCGCGTTACATGGCGCCACCCGACCAGGAGTTCGGCAAGAAGACGGCAAGGATGCGGGGATTCACGCTCAAGCACCCGCTGACCGCAACGAAAAAGGGTGTCAAGAAGGCCAGCAAGGGTCCTGTTGCCGGCGCCAACCACCTCCTGTGGACCGGCTGTAAGGCCAACCAGACGAGTGCCGACGCCTATTTCAACGGACGCTACAACGGCGCGTTTACCTACTATCTTGTCAAGGTGATGCGTGACACGAAGAACAAGCTGTCGCGCAAGGAGGTGATTGCCAAGATGCGCGCCTTGATGAAGGCGGGTTTTTCGCAAACCCCGCAACTCGAAGGCAATGCAACGAACCGGACGCAAGCGATCGTCTATTGATCTGAAGCACGGGCATTGACCGAAAAGGGGCTCGCTGGAGCCCCTTTTTTTGCCTGGCTTGGCTGCAATTCACGGCGCCGGGGTTGGGTCCGGGTCGGACGGCCGAGCGGCGGCGCCGAACTGTTGCTCGAAGGCCTCGGCGGCCTTCTTGACCGAAACGAAGAAGTCCTGGCGGCCGATTTCCTCGGAGAGTCCGACGCGGGCCAGTTCGTCGAGGAAGGGCCGCGGCGCATCGGCAATCTTGACGTCGACCCCGTCATCGGCCAATTCCTGGTGCAGTTCGGCGAAGCGCTGGGCCGCCGTGACATCCATGTCGTGAATCGCCTGGGCGTCGATCACCAGCCACTTGACCGGCGGATCGGCCGCGGCGACCAGCGTCCGGATACGCGTCATGACGTGCCGCGCATTGGCGAAGATCAGCGGCGCGTAGAGGCGATAGATGAGGAGCCCGGGCACGGTTTCCGCATCGTCGTCCTCGGCGCAATGGTGAAACTTGCCGTCGCTCTTGAGCCGGCGCAGCACGGCGTCGTCGGGGCGCGAGATTTCGACGAGAACCGCGATCAGCGACAGCAGCAGGCCGAGAATGATCCCCGGCACCACCCCGGCAATCAGGATCGCCAGGGTGACGCCCATGCCGATCGCGAACTCGATGCGGTCGACCTTGTACAGGGCCGAAAGCGACGCTACCTCGAGCATGCCGATGGCGGTAACGATCAGGATCGCGCCCAGCGCCACCTTGGGCAGCAGGGCGATCAGCCCGGTCAGGAAGAACAGGAAGAGGAGCAGGCCGGCCGCCAGCACCAGTTGCGCCACCTGTGTCTTGCCGCCCGCCGAATCGACGATCGATGTCCGCGACTGGCTGGCGGAGACCGGAAAGCCCTGCCAGAGTCCGGCGAGGATGTTGGCCGAGCCGAGCGCGACCAGTTCGCGATTGGGGCGGACTTCGTAGCCGTTCTTCTCGGCAAAGGTCTGCGCCAGCAGAATGCCGTCCGAGAAAGCAAGGAAGGCAATCGCTACCGCTGCCGGTGCCAGCGCCGCGATATCCGCCCAGCGCAATCTCGGGATGCTCAGGTGCGGTAAGCCGGAAGGCACCTCGCCGACCAGCGCGACGCCGTGGCTGCCGAGATCGAGCGCGAAGGTAATGGCGATCGCCACCGTGCACAGGGCCAGCGCGCCGGGCACGCGCGGCAGCCAGCGGGCCAGGGCGACCAGCACGCCAACCAGGAAGACGCCGAAGGCGAAAGTCGCCAGGTGCGTCTCGGGCAACAGCTCGATCACCGTGAGCACGATTTCGAAGAATTCCTCGCCCTCGGTCTTGATACCGAACATCTTGCCCAACTGCGTTGCGATGAGGACCAACGAAGCGCCGTTGAGGTAGCCGATCAGCACCGGGCGCGACAGCAGGTCGGCGATGACCCCGAGTTTCAGGCGCGCCGCGAGAATCAGCACGGCGCCCGAGAGCAGGCTGAGGACGGCCGCCAACATGACGATGCGCGCCGGATCGCCGCCCGACAGTGGCAGGATCGCCGAACCGGCCAGCAGCCCGATCGCGGCATCCGGCCCGGCGATGACGTGCCGCGAACTGGAGAACAGGGCGTAGCCGATGGCCGCCGCCAATGCCGCGTAGAGACCGGTAATCGCCGGCAGATGCACCAGTTCGGCATAGGCGATGACCGACGGAATCGAGACGATGCACGCGGATAGCCCGGCGATCGCATCCTTGCTCAGCCACGCCAGGCGGTAGTCGCGCAGCGTGGCCAGCAGGGGCAAAGCGGACGGCAGGTTCTTCAGAAATGAGGCCATGTTCATGGGTCAGGCTCCCGATGAAAAGTTGCAGATTTGGAATATACCTTCGATTCGCCGCGCGCTGGCGGACCGATTGCCAATCGGGGTAGTCCCGCCGGTCATCGCCGGTGAGCTATAGTGGCGTCGTCCGGACGCGCTGGCGACCGGTAGTGCGCGGCGTTCAGGCCTGGCGGACGAAGAGAACGCTGGTGCCCCGGTGACCGTGTCTGCTTGACGAGCGAGGTGCCTGAATGAACGCGCTGGGTCCGATCGTGCTTTGTTCTGTGGCGGTTGCCGGATTGCTGGTCGCCGAATACCGCGAATCGCGCCGCGGCCTGTGGCTGGCCAAGCCGGTCGCGTCCGCTGCCTTCATCTGGCTCGGGCTTGCTTCGGGTGCGCCTGGCTCGGGTTATGGCAGATGGGTGCTGGTGGCGCTGTTGCTGTGCTGGCTGGGCGATGTCCTGCTCATCCCGCGCGACCAGCCGCGCGTGTTCAAGGCAGGCGTCTTCGCCTTCCTGCTCGGGCATGTCGCCTACAGCGCGGCTTTCCTGACCCGGCCGCTGGATCCCTCCGGGCTGGCGGCCGGTGCCGTCGTCGTCGGCGTCGTCATCCTGACCGTGCTGCGCTGGCTCGGCAAATCGTTGCCGGCGGACATGGCCGGTCCGGTGCGGACCTACATGCTGGTCATCGGTATCATGTCGGCGCTCGCGTGCGGGGTCACGGCGGCCGGCGGACCGTGGGCGGTGGCAGTCGGTGCGCTCGCCTTCACGGCATCGGACATTTCCGTTGCCCGCGACCGCTTCGTCAGACACCAGTTCATCAACCGCGCCTGGGGCTTGCCGCTCTACTACGCGGCGCAATTGCTGCTGGCGAAGACAAGCGCATTTCTCTGATGCCACACGGCGGGAACCCCCGGAAACCCGGCACCACCCGAGGCGAGGTCGCAGACGACCGCAGCAGTTGGAGCGCCCCGATGGGTCGCGCCGATCCAGTGGTTGCCATGTCGAAGGCCGAGCATTTCCCGCTGCGTTTGCCGGTTGCCGGCATTTTCTGGCGAGCGAATGGCCCTTGTTGGGGTGGGGTCAGGGCGGATCGGATTGATTGTGAAGTATCCTTGCTCCTGATATTGCAAGAAAAGTGTCGGATTTTTTTACACTTGCGTCCCGTGCGGTTCCGAGAAAAATAATTACTTGCACGAAATCATAGACTTGAAAATTGTGGCAGGATTATTGCTGCATAATTCACACAGCTTCGTTCGTTGGGTGCACGGACTGGTACATGCAACCAATTGATTGATCATTTTGGAGAAGGAATTCACATGAACAAGTTTCAGAATCGTCATTTGATTTCGGCAGCGGCCGTCGCGGTCTTGCTGGCCGTCAGCGCGCCCGCTTCTGCAGCGTTGTCCACCTATACCCAGTCGATGTTTGGTTTTTCCTATGATTCGGACGCCGTGTCTCCAGCCTTCAATACGGCCCTGGGTAGTGGTTATACGCACATCAGCTTTTCCGGCGCAAGCAACACCAACGGTGCATCGTATTCCCCGGATGTGACCTTCTCGACCAGGGTTGGCGCGTTCGGCGGCTCGAACACAAGTTCGGTGAATGCCGCCAACGAGATAGGCCCAGCTGGCAATTGGGATGGCATTCTCAATATCGATTTCAATGGCGCTTATGTATCCGCCGTCGGTTTCGGTCTGGTCGAATTCCAAGATCCCCGAGAGACAATCCGGGTCTATGACGACAACAACGCACTGATCGGCACCTTCAATAACCAGCTCGCCGACCAATTCAGTCTCTGGGGAGTGGTGGCCTCCGCAGGTGAGCGCATCGCGCGTCTTGAACTGGACGGCAATTTCTTCGCCATTCAGGATATCGAGTTCAGCGCGAATGCCCACAACAATGTGCCCGAGCCGGAGTCGATGCTGCTGATCAGTCTTGGTCTACTCGGTCTTGGCGCGACGCTCCGCCGCAAGGCGCGGGACCAGAAGCGCGTTTAGGCAAGACGCCAATCGGCGAAAAGGCGGCCCCTGGGGGCCGCCTTTTTTCTGTGCGCCTTGCCCGCCTTGGCGGAGAGATCAATGTCTGTCCGCATATCCAATACAGGTTTGTATCGCAAGGGATCACACTGTCTTCCACAGAGGTGGGGAACGGTCAGGTTCGAGGTGCAAGCCGAGGGGCCGTACGGGTCATGCCGAGAATCTGATCAGACCTGGCCCCACCATGCCGTAATGTGTTCATCAGGTGGTTCGCCATTCTGTCGGTTTGGTCGCGGGCGCTGGCATAATCGCACGATGAAAATTGCGACGGTCGCACAGACTGCAGGAGGGGCCGGGGTGTGCTGAAGGTGCTGGTGTTCATGCCGGTGCTGGGGGCGGCCCTGATTGCCGTGTTGCCGGCACGCCGCAGCCTTTGGTTGTGGCGGGTGGCGATGCTGTTCGCGCTGGCGACCCTTGGCTACGCCTTGTGGCTGGCAGCCGGCTTCGATCCGGCGGGGCCGGCGATCCAGTTCCATGACAGCCGGCCGTGGAACATCCGACTCGGTTCCTATTTCGCGCTGGGCATCGACGGCATTGCGCTGGCCATGGTCTTGCTCTCGGCCCTGCTGACCCTGATCGCCGTGCTCGTCTCGCGGCGCATGGTCGAGGCGGCGCGCCTATACTTCACGCTGGTGCTGCTCCTCGAATCGGCGATGTTCGGGGTGTTCACCGCGCGCGACTGGTCGCTGTTCTACGTCTTCTGGGAAGCCACGCTGATCCCGCTGTTCTTCCTGATCGACCGCCTCGGTGGCCCCAACCGGCAGCGGGCGGCGCTCAATTTCTTTCTTTATACGCTGGGCGGCTCGGTGTTCATGCTGGTGGCGCTGCTCTTCCTCTACGACGCGGCGCCCGGCCACAGCTTTGCCATGGGCGACATGGCCGAGGGCGCGCGCGACCTGCCGCCGTCGACGCAACTGCTGATCTTTGCCGGGCTGTTCATCGGCTTCGGCGTCAAGATGCCGGTCTTCCCGCTGCATGGCTGGCTGCCGCTGGCGCATGTCGAGGCGCCGAGTCCGGTGTCGATCCTGCTTTCCGGCGTCCTGCTCAAGATGGGCGCCTATGGCCTGATCCGCGCCGCCGAAACGCTGCCTGCCGCGTTGCTGGCGACGCAGGACTGGCTGGCGGCGCTGGCGTTGATCAGCCTGCTCTACGGCGGCGTCCTCGCCTGGCGGCAGCAGGATCTCAAGGCGATGGTCGCCTACTCGTCGATCTCGCACATGGGTGTCGTCCTGCTCGGCATCGCCACGCTCAATGTCACCGGGCTGACCGGTGCGGTCATGCAGATGGTGGCGCACGGCCTGACCGCGGCGACCCTGTTCCTGATCGTCGGCCTGCTCTACCAGCGCACGCACAGCCGCGATCTCGCCGATTACGGCTGCCTGCTCGGGCGTGCCCCGCGCTTTGCCTTCTTCACCGCCTTTGGGCTGCTCGCTGCGATCGGTCTGCCCGGCAGCGCCGGCTTCATCGCCGAACTGCATGCGCTGGTCGGCGGCTTCGCGCGCTGGGGCGGCTGGGTGCTGATCGTCTGTGCCGGCATGCTGGTCGGTGCCGCCTACAGCCTGCGCGTGATCGGTCGCCTGTGCATGAGAGGGCTGCCGGCACAGGAAATCGCCGACATGACGCGGACCGAGACGGTCGCCGCAGTGATCCTCGGGCTGGGCATCGTGGTCCTCGGCGTCTGGCCGGCGCCCTTGCTCAATCTGGTTTCGGGCAGCGTCGACCGCGTCGGCCGGCTGTTCGGCAACTGAGATGAACAGCGACGCCACCCTTCCTTTCCGCGAGCGCCTGAGCCATTGGATCGAGCATCTGACGCACGTCCTGCCGGCGCAGGCGCCGATTCGTGACTTCGTCCATCACAACACGCTGCACGGTTTCCAGCACCTGCCGTTTGCCGACGCGCTGGCGGCCGCGCAACACCTGACCGGCGCCACGCCCTACCTGCCCGAGGCGCGCTTCCGCGAATTGCTGGCGCAGGGGCGGATTACCCGTGACGATCTCGATGCGGCATTGACCGACGCCGGGCTGGCCGACCTCGATCTGCCGGTTTGGCGGCTCATTACCCGGCGCGATGTGCTGATGGCCAGCCTGTGTCTGGCGTCGGACGATCCGGGCGAGGTCCGCCAGGACTGGGAGGCACGCGAGCATCCGCAGCCGGACGACGCCATTTCTGCCCGTTTTTCGGGGTCGACCGCAGCAGGTGCCGGCGAGACCTCCGCCGACTGGCGCGAGCAGGCAGCGCAGCGCTGGTCGGTGCTGTGTGCGCGGGTTGGGCGCGAATGGACGCTGCGCAGCCTGCTCGAACATTTGACCGGGGAGGATGTGCTCGAGCGCGTGCGTACTGTCTTGCAGCGCCACCTCGCCGCTCACCTCGATCTCGGCCTTGCCGCCTGGCGCAACCCGCAGCGCGAGCGCGGCTTCTGGGCGGCCTGGCGCGCCTGTGCCGGCCTCGACATGGTGTGGGAACTCGACGACCTGTCACAACTGCGTGATGAACTCGCCTGGATGCCAGAGGATCCGGTCGATGTGCTGGCTGCGGAGTTGCAGCGGGTGATCGCCGACGAATCGCTGTGGCCGGGCTACCTCGAACGCCTGGCACTGGAAATGCCGGGCTGGTCGGGGATGTTCCTGTGGCGTGACCGCAATCCCGGCCGCGGTGACGGCACGCCGGTGGCCATGGCGGATTACCTGGCGGTTCGGGTGCTGCTTGAACGCCTGCTGTGCGATGACCTGATGCAGCGCCTGACCGGCGCAGCGCTTTCCTTCGGCGAACTGTGCGCCTGGTTTGCCGCGCATCCGGCGGAGTTTTTCGTCCGCGATGCCTTGCGCAGTCAGGCCCTCGGCGAGGACCACCAGAACCGGGCGGCGCGCCTGTGCCGCATCGACCTGGCCGGGGCGAGCGATGTCGCGCAGTGGGAGGCGCTCGCCTCGGAAATCGCCGCCTCGGGGAAGCAGCGCGCGGGTGCCGCGAAGGCACGCGCAGTTCGGCTCGCCGGTCTCCTTGCGCTGCTCGGGCTGAGCGCCCGCGATGCTGAAGGGCTGACGGCGGAAGATGGGCAGGCGCTGCTCGACTGCGCTTCCAGCCTCGACCCGCTGGCGCGCGGCCAGATCTGGCTGCTTGCCTATGAACGGCATTACCGCGAACAGATCTTCGCGGCGCTCGCCGCCAACCAGCGCCGCCGCCAGCGGACCGCCGGGCCGACGGCGCAGGTCATCTTCTGCATGGACGACCGCGAGGAGGGGACCCGCCGCCATCTCGAGGAAATCGCCCCGACCGTCGCCACCTTCGGCGCCGCCGGTTTCTTCGGTGTCGCCATGTACTGGCAGGGTGTCGACGATCCGGCTCTCAGCGCACTGTGCCCGATCGTCGTCGAGCCGGTGCATGCCGTCCGCGAAACGTCCGCTCCCGGCAGCGAGGAGGCGCTGGCACACCATGCAGGCCGCCGCCGCCGGCGACTGCAGTGGCGGGAGCGTCTCATTCAGAGCACGCGCCGCAGCCCGCTGGCCGGCCCGCTACTGACCGCCCTCGCGGCGCCGCCGGCACTCGCGGCGCTCGTTGCCGGCACGCTGGCACCCGGCTGGTTCGGCCAGACACTTGGACGCTGGCGCGAGCAGTTCGATGGCCGGGTCCGCACCCGCCTGCAACTGACGGCGGCGAGAGCCAGCCCGCAAGCGACCCCGGACAATCCGCAGAGTGGATTCACCGACGACGAGCAGGCGCTGCGCGTCGAGAATTTCCTGCGCATGATCGGTCTCGCCGGCGACTTCGCGCCGCTCGTGCTGGTCCTCGGCCATGGCTCGGGAAGTCGCAACAATCCCCATCTCTCGGCCTACGACTGCGGCGCCTGTTCGGGCCGCCATGGCGGCCCGAATGCCCGTGCCCTGGCAGCGATGGCCAACCGGCCCGAGGTGCGCGCACGGCTCGCCGGGCATGGGCTGCACATCCCGATGGCGACGTGGTTCATTGCCGCCGAGCACAACACCTGCGATGACGCGATAGAGTGGTATGACCTCGACCTGCTGCCTGGCGCCCGTCAGGCGGACTTCGATGGCCTGGTCGGACAACTGGCGGAAGCCTGCCGCGCCCATGCTGCGGAGCGCTGCCGCCGGCTCGCCTCGGCGCCGCCGCGCGCGTCGCCCTGGCTGGCCCGCCAGCATGTGACGGGACGCAGCCACGACATCTCGCAGGCGCGGCCGGAACTTGGCCATGCGACCAACGCGGCGGCCCTCATCGGCCGCCGCGACATGAGCCGCGGACTCTTCCTCGATCGCCGCGTCTTCCTCATCTCCTACGATCCGGTCGGCGACGACGACGGACGGATCGTCGAGAACATCCTGCTGGCTGCCGGTCCGGTCGGCGCCGGGATCAGCCTCGAATACTATTTCTCGACCGTGGACAACGAGCGCTTCGGTTGCGCTTCCAAGGTGACGCACAACATCGCCGGACTGTTCGGCGTCATGGAGGGCGCCGATTCCGACCTGCGCACCGGGCTGCCGTGGCAGATGGTCGAGATCCACGAGGCGATGCGCCTGCTGGTGGTGGTCGAGCAGACGCCCGAGATGCTGTCGGCCATCGTCGCCCGGCAGCCAGCGCTGCAGGAACTGATCGGCAACGCCTGGATCTTTGTCGCCGCCCGGCATCCGGAAACCGGCGCGCTGGCACAGTACTGCCCGCGCCGCGGCTGGCTGCCGTGGTCGGGCAGCGCCGTGCTGCCGCAGGTCGGGCGCTCGGTCGACTGGTTCGCCGGGCATCACGAGGCGCTGGCCCCGGCCATCGTCCTTGGGGGTGTCGCATGAGTGCGCTGTTCCGTCTGTTGCCCGATCTTGTCTGGCTCGTGCCGGCGCTGCCGCTGCTCGCCCTCGTTGCCATCGGCCTGCGCGTACTGTCAGGACGCGCCAAAGGCGATCGCGCCGAGCCGCTGACGGCGCGCCTCAGTACGCTGGCTGCCTTCGCCAGCCTGGCGCTGCTGCTTGGCATCGACTTCATGGCATTGCGCGACGGCGCGCCGGGTCATCGTGTTCTCGGCACCTGGTTCGCCAGTGGCAACTGGCGGGGAACGGTTTCCTTTCTGCTCGATGCGCTGTCGCTTTCGGTGGCGACCGTCGCGGCACTGATCGGCTGGCTGGTGCTGCGGTTTTCTGCCAGCTACATGCACCGTGAAGCGGGTTTCCATCGTTTCCACATGGTCCTCTGCCTGTTTCTGGCCGGCATCCAGCTTGTCTTTCTCGCCGGCAACGGCCTGCTTGCCTTCGTCGGCTGGGAGATCTGCGGCGTCGCCTCCTTTCTGCTGATCGGCTATGCCTGGCAACGGCCGCTGGCGACCGGCAATGCGTTGTTCGCCTTCGTCACCAATCGCGCCGGCGACGCCGGCTTTCTGCTTGGTCTTGGCTTCGCCGCTGGCTGGCTGGGAAGTTTCGAGTGGCCGGTCCTGACCGGCACCCATGGGCTGGCAATGGTTACGGAACGCTTCCTGGTCTTCGGCTTCGTCGTCGCGGCGCTCGCCAAGTCGGCGCAACTGCCGTTTACGCCCTGGATAGCGCGGGCGCTCGAGGGCCCGACGCCGTCGTCGGCCATTTTTTACGGGGCGGTGATGATTCATGCCGGCGTCTATCTGCTGCTGCGCTTGTCGCCGCTGCTCGCGCAGGTGCCAGACCTGATGGTCGGGCTGATCGTCGCCGGCGCCGCTACCGCTCTCTACGCCTGGTTGTGCGGGCTGGTGCAGAGCGACGTCAAATCGGCGCTGATCTTTGCCACAGTCTTCCAGGTCGCGCTGATGTTCGTCGCCATCGGCCTCGGGTGGACGCCGCTGGCGACTGTTCACCTGTGCCTGCATGCGGGGTGGCGCACCTGGCAGTTCCTGCGCGCGCCATCGTGGCTGGCACTGACGCAAGGGCGGCCGAAGCCGCCGCCGCTCTGGCTGCGCCGCTGGCAGTGGCTCTATACGGCTGCGCTTGAGCGCTTCTGGCTGGATCGTCTGGCTTTCGTCCTGCTGGTGCAGCCGACCGCGTCATTCGCGCAGGATCAGCGCGGGCTGGAGGAGCATTTCATCGATCGCGCGCTGGGGCAGCCGGGGTGCGGCCAGCCGCTCGCCGCAGAGCGGCCGCTGATCGTCGGCGACGGCTTCGCCGGGCGGGGACTGGCCAGCCTCGCCGAAAAACTGCAGCAGCTGGAAAACCATCTCTTGCTGCGCGGCCGCGGCGGAGCGGCGGAGCGGCTTTTGCGGCGGGTCGGCAACTACCTGCAGGTTATCGAAAATCTGTTCGAGCAGCCACGCTACCTGATGATGGCGGTCATGGCGACCTTTGTGGTAATCCTCTGATGAGCGGCTTCAGCGAAATCTTCTGGTCGGAGCAGGCGTCCCTGCCGCTGCTGGCGATCCTGCAGTTGCTGCCCCTGTTCGGTGCTGCGGTGGTTTTTGCCTTCAAGGAACGGTCGACCGCAGTCACTGCCGGCAAGGTCTTCGCGCTGGCTGAGCTGATGCTGTGCCTCATCGTGACCAGCCGGATCGACCCCGCGTCGGCGACGCTGCAGCTGGCCGAGCGCTTCGCTTTGCTCGGCTATCATGTCGCGGTCGACGGCCTGAGCATCGTCTTCTTGCTGGTCGCCGCCCTGCTGACCGTGCTGATGACCTTCTACGGCATGAGTCGCGGCATGATTTCTCCTGGCCGCCTGTTCGCCGTCCTGCTGGTTGCCGAGGCGGGACTGGTGGGCATGCTGGTGACGCTGAATGTCGCCTGGTTCGCGCTCTTCTCGGCGCTTGAACTGTGGGCGGTAACCTACCTGCTGCGACGCTGGGCATCGTCCCGCGCCGAGATGCAGGCGCTGGCCCGCTTCGTCCAGTATCAGGCTTTCGGCATGGCGCTGTTTGGCGCCGGCTGCGTGATTCTCGGCTGGGGCCACGCCGACGCCAGCGGCGGACACTGGAGCTTCGACCTCATCGAGCTGGCTGGTGCTGTGCCGGCGGACAGGTTCCAGACGGCGGCCTTCTATCTGCTGTTCTACGGGCTGGCGGTACGCACGCCGCTCTTCCCGCTCCACGGCTGGCTGCCCAACATGGCCCAGCACGGCCTGATCGCCGTTGCGCCAGCACTGATGGTCGGCGTCAAGGTCGGTATCTACGGCATGCTGCGCTTCGTGCTGCCATTGACGCCGACCGCCGTTCTCTACTGGCAGCCCTATGTCATCGGCTTCGCGATGGCCGGGATATTTTTCACCGCTGCGCTCGCCTTCCAGCAAACCAACCTGCGCCGGCTGCTGGCATTCGCCGTGGTCAGCCATACCAGTCTGCTGGTGATCGGCGTCTTCAGCCTGCACGCGGCGGGGATCCAGGGTGCCGTGCTGCTTGCCGCCAACTTCGGTCTGGCGGTCACCGGCATGTGGTTCGTTGTCGGTTTTGTCTTTCGCCGCACCGGGACCACCGAACTCGGTGAGCTTTCCGGGTTGTTCGAGCGCGTTCCTTTCCTGGCCATCGCCTTCCTCATCTTTGGCCTGGCCATCGTCGGCATGCCGGGAACCCCGGGTTTCGACGCCGCCCACCTGATTCTGGAAGCAGCCATAGGCACCTTCGGCGCCCTGTCCACTGTGGCGGCGGCACTCGGCAACGTGGCGGCCGCCGGTTTCCTGCTGTGGGCCTTCCAGCGCGCCTTTCTGAGCCATGGAAAGCAGGCTTCCCCCGACGTCGACCGCACCACGCCAGTGGAGTATCTGGTGTGCGGTATCGCGCTTGCGGCGATGCTGACCATCGGCTTCTTCACCGAGCCCTGGCTGCATCTGACCGAGGCGGCAAGTCAGGCGACGGCAGCGCGTCTGGTGCGATGAACGCCCATCTTCTTTCCCTCCTTGTCTTCATGCCGCTGCTCGGCGCGGTGCTGGTCTGGTTGCTCCCGGCGCGCGCGGCGCGCGGCCTGACGGCGCTGGTCATGCTGGCGACGCTGGCTGCGGCGAGCGCTGTACTCGTCGCCTTCGACCCGGGCGGCCCGCGCTTCCAATTGCTCGAGCGGGCGCTCTGGGTGGCCAGCCTGAACGTTCATTACCAGGTTGGGGTCGATGGTCTGTCCGTGCTCTTTCTGCCGGCAACGGCGCTGCTCTTTCTCGGAAGTCTGGTGGCGAGCTGGAATCTCGTGCAAGATGCGCCGCGCCTGCATTACAGCGTGCTGTTGCTGCTGCAGTGCGCGACCCTGGGCATCTTCTGCGCGCTCGACACGCTGCTCTTCTTCTTCTTCTGGGAGCTGACGCTGCTACCGATCTACTTCCTGCTCGCCCGCTGGGGGGTGACGGCCGGCAGCGCCCGCGTGGCGGCGCGTTATTTCCTGATCATGCTGGCCGGCGGCGTACCGCTGCTGATTGCCTTCGTGCTGCTCGCCACCAGCCAGTCGGTGCCGACCTTCGATCTGCTGGCGCTGCAGGCGGTACCCTTGCCGCGTTCCACGCAACTGGCGTTCTTCCTGCTCTGCCTGATCGGTTTCGGCGTCAAGGTGCCGCTGGTGCCCCTGCACACCTGGCTGCCGCAGTTCGCGCTGGCGGCGCCAGGATCGCTGACCGCGCTGCTGGTCGGACTCAAGCTTGGTGCCTACGGGCTGCTGCGTTTCGCCATTCCGCTGGCGCCCGCCGCCGCGCAGGATCTGCACTGGCTGCTCGCCGGCCTCGGCACCGTGACCCTGCTCTTCGGCGCGGTGGGCATCCTGGCACAGAGCAACCTGCGGGTCGGGCTGGCCTATGCCAGTATCTGCCACGTCGGTCTGGCAGTGCTCGGCCTCGCCGCGTTCACGGCGCAGGGCGTGCAGGGGGCGGTGTCCCTGCTGTTGAGCTTTTCGGTGGCCACCGGCGGCGGCTTCGTGCTCCTCGAATTCCTGCGCCAGCGCACGGGGTCGACCGACATTCACAGCCTCGGCGGGGCGGCGAGGACGATGCCGCTGCTCGCCAGCGGTTTCCTGATCTGCGGCCTGGCCGGCATCGGCATGCCCGGCACCAGCAGTTTCCCCGGCGAATTCATGCTCATCCTCGCCGCCCTGCAGAGCCATGCCGGCGCCGGCTTGGCGGCGCTGTTCGCGCTGGCAATCGCCGCCGCCGGCTTCCTGTCGCTCTACCGCAAGGCCTTCTTCGGCCCGGCAACCCGGAGCGAGGTGCTGGAAGCCGAAGACCTGCGGCCACGGGAATGGGCGGTGTTGGTGATCCTGATCACCCTGATCGGCGCCATCGGCATTTACCCCGGCCCTTGGCTGGAGATCGTGCGGCCGGCGGCGGAGGCTTGGGCGGCCGGGGTGGTGCGCTAGGCGCGGCCTAATTGGCCAGCCCGGGACGGCCCAAGCCAGCTTGCTGAATCCCGTTCAATAGAAAACCCCGCCACGCGGGCGGGGTCGGCGTCGGGCGATGGCGATTGTCAGAATTTCTTGCGGCGACCAAAAGCCAGGCCCGCAAGCGCGAGTCCAAGCAATGCAGCACTGGCTGGTTCTGGCACATTCTGGGAGCGAAGCGCATAGCTCAATGATCCCTGAGAAAGTGAGTTGCCACCAGTCGAAGTTGCTGCAACTGTTGACGAGCCAGCGGCAAACCAACTACCCGGATCACTAGTGCTAGCGCTGCAAACGCCCGCACCGCAGTCTGTCCCAAAGCCGAAGGCATTTAGCGCGCCGAAAGCGTCGAACCCGAGCCATCCTGTGTTGGCCGTGGTTTCATCGTAGGCAATGCCGTCGATGGTAACCGACAGGTCGCTGAGCAGCCCGGTGGCATTGTTATTACCGCCACCCGCCACCACAGCGCCGGAGTCGAAGGTGAAATACCCGCTATAGGGCTGTGGCGCCAGCGGTCCGGAAGAGAAGCTGCCGTTGAAGTCATAGGTGATGGGCGATGCATGAGAGGCAACTGCACATGTCGCCAAACCAATTGCCAACAGAATGCGAGGAAGCGTTTTCATGTATTTCTCCATATTTGGTATTGTGATGGATATCGTTAAAGCACATTTTGCGCCAGAAATCGTTGGTGTGACACTTTGGAGTATTGGAACAAACACATAGCAATCGGCAGGGTGAAGATATCTGTTGCCGCGTGACGCCTTGAGTGCTTGTGTG
>JBEOKN010000008.1:0-5828 GCA_040275885.1 Azonexus sp.
CGGCCAGGCGCCGGTCGGAGGCCTCGAAGTCGAGCGCGAGCGCCAGCCCGTAGGCGGCGGTGGCGCCGATCAGCGGCGCGCCGCGCACCTGCATCGAACGGATGGCATGGCCCGCCTCTTCCAGCGTGGCGACGCGCAACCAGTGCAGCGCATGCGGCAGGCGGGTCTGGTCGATGATGGCGATGGCGCGCTGCTCCGGGTAGGCGCGCAGGCTGCGGGTGGGGATGCCGTCGATGTTCATCGTTGTTCAGGCGGGCGTGGTTTGGGTGCGCAGCCAGGCGGCGAAATCGGCTTCGGGCAAGTCGCCGGCGGCAAGGGCGAGCATCGTGCGGACGCAAAGCGCGTCATCGGCGATGAGTTGTTGGCCGTTAAGCGCCAGGAAAAGTTCGCAGCAGACAAAGGCGGTTCGCTTGTTGCCGTCGATGAACGGGTGGTTGCGTGCGATGCCGAAGCCGTAGGCGGCGGCGAGGGCCGGGGCATCTGCTTCGCCATAGGCCGCGAGATTGAGCGGGCGGGCAAGTGCGGAGACGAGCAGCCCGGCATCGCGGACCCCTGCCGAGCCGCCATGTTCGGCGAGCTGTGCTTCGTGGACCGCCCAGACGACGGATTCTTCAATCCACGTCCATTGGCTCATTTGGCCAGCTCATGCAGCACGTTGCGGCGCGTCTTCATGACTTTGCGGGCCGCTTCCATCTGCTTCTCAAAAGCCGGATCGAAGGGGGTCAGGCGCACACCATCGGGCGATTCGGTCGCATAGACGGTGTCGCCCTTTTCAACATGCAGCCTGGCCAGCAGTTCCTTGGGCAGCACAACGCCCACCGAATTGCCGATCTGGGTCAGTTTGAGTGCGAACATGGCGATCTCCGTGCTTGTTATAACGAATGTAATACTACGCCGATTTTTGCCTTGTGGTTGCTTGCCAGGCCGCCTTGGCGCATGATTTTCACCTTCTTTTCACGGTCGACCGCGACCGTAGGGAGTGCAGGGCCAACATGCAAACTCCGATCCGCATCGATTCGCGTTTCCCGCACATGGGGACGACCATTTTCACAGTGATGTCGCGCCTGGCCGTCGAATGCGGGGCGATCAACCTGTCGCAGGGCTTTCCCGATTTCCAGGCGGAACCGGCGCTGTTCGATGCGATGGATCGCCACATGCGCGCCGGGCGCAACCAGTACGCGCCGATGGCCGGGATGCCGGAGTTGCGCCAGGCGATTGTCGACAAGGTCGCGGCGCTCTATGGAACGCGGTTTGACGTCGAGAGCGAGGTGACGGTCACCGCCGGCGCGACGCAGGCGATCTTCACGGCGATTGCCGCCTTCGTGCGCCCCGGCGACGAGGTGATAGTCTTCGAGCCGGTTTACGATTCGTACGTTCCGGCGATCGAAACCGTTGGTGGCAAGGCGCTTTTCGCGCAACTGAAATTCCCTGAATACGCGCCGGACTGGGCGCAGGTGGCGCAGCTGATTTCACCCAAGACCCGGATGATCATCGTCAATTCGCCGCACAACCCGACCGGCAGCCTGCTGACTGCGGTCGACCTGGAAAAACTGGCCGAATTGGTTCGTGGCACTGACATCGTCGTGCTCTCCGACGAGGTCTACGAGCACATCCTTTTCGATGGCGAGCGCCACGCCAGCCTGTGCGGCCACCCCGAACTGGCACCGCGCGCCATCGTCGTTTCCAGCTTCGGCAAGACCTACCACATCACCGGCTGGAAGATCGGCTACGTCGTCGGCCCGGCGGCGCTGATGTCAGAGTTCCGCAAGCTGCACCAGTTCAATGTGTTCACGGTGCATACGCCGTCGCAACTGGCGCTCGCGGACTACATGCAGGATTTCTCGCGCCATCTCGGCCTGGCGGCGTTCTACCAGGAAAAGCGCGATTTCTTCCGCAATCTGATGGCTGACAGTCCGTTCGCGCTGCTGCCCTGTCGTGGCACCTACTTCCAGCTCGCCAGCTACGTCGAAATTTCCGACCTGCCCGACCGCGCCTTCGCCGAGTGGATGACGCGCGAGGTCGGCGTCGCGGTCATTCCGGTTTCCGTGTTCAATGCCGATGGACGCGATGACAAGGTGGTGCGTTTCTGTTTCGCCAAGAAGGAAGAAACGCTGGTTGCCGCCGGCGAGCGCCTGCGCCGGCTGTAAAGGCGCGTTGACGTGCCGGCGCTACCGGCCAATAATCCAGACACCATAAAATCATCAAGGCAGAAAGGAATCCACCATGAGTATGCTTCAGGAGTTTCGTGAGTTCGCGGTCAAGGGCAATGCGATGGATCTCGCGGTCGGTGTCATCATCGGTGGCGCCTTCGGCAAGATCGTCGATTCAGTCGTCGGCGACCTGATCATGCCGCTGGTCTCGCGCGTCACCGGCCGGCTGGATTTTTCCAACCTGTACTTCGTACTCGGCGACAACCCGAAGAATCTGACCGCGCTGGCCGACATCAAGACGGCCGGCATTCCGGTATTCGCCTACGGTTCATTCCTGACCATCCTGGTCAATTTCATCATCCTCGCCTTCGTCATCTTCATGATGGTCAAGCAGCTCAACCGCCTGCGTAACGAAGAGCCGCCGGCGCCGGAACCCGAAGCGCCGGCGACCCCGGAAGATGTCATCCTGCTGCGCGAGATTCGCGATTCGCTGAAGAAGTAGGCGCCAGCCGGAAAAGAAAAAGCCGCCGCGGGCGGCTTTTTTGCGCCCCGTCGCTGCAAGCGGCCCACCTTCGCGATGCCGCGCGGCGGTCTCACTCTCCGACGCTGACCCGCAGCGGTGCCGTCTCCTTGTAGATCAGTGGCAGCGGCGCCTTGCTCGAGACGGTGATGATCCGCGTTCCGGGCGGATAGATCAGGTGGTAGGTCAGGAACAGGTGCACCGTCTCGGCGTTCACCAGGAGATCGAGCAGGGCGGCGTAGCCGGGGTGTCCGCAAACCTCGGCATCGCGGAATTCCAGCTCGCCCAGGCGCATCGATCCCTCGCGCACGATCACTCTGGGCTTCCTGGAGCCGAGCAGTTCGCGGATCAGCAGGAGCCTGTTCTCCGGGACAACGATGGCGCCGATGCAATCCGCGCCCACCAGCCACTCGACCGCTCGCCCTTCGCCGCCCGGCTCCGGAACGTGATCGCCAAATGCCTGGCACCAGCTTGGAAAGAAGGCGCGGTAGCGGCGGACTTCCCTGTCCATGAAGTCGGCCTCCTAGCGATCCTGCTCGCGCAACGCCCGGTCCATGAGGCTGCCAACGACATCGGTGATCGAGACGAATCCCTGCAACTCGTTGTTGTCGATGACCAGCACCCTCTTCACCGAGTACTGGATCATCAGCCGCGCCAGATAACGGACTTCGAGATGCTGCGAGACCTGGAGCGCCGGCTTCTGGGCGATGTCGTAAACGTTGAGCAGATCGATGTCGCCGTCGTCGGCGATCACCGCCCTGGCGATGTCACGATAGGCGATCAGGCCGTGGGCATCACTGGCATGACGCTTTTCGACCACCAGCGACTTGACGCCGTGTTCCTTCATCAGCATCAGTGCCTCGCGCACGGTGGCGAGCGCGCTGATGGTGACGACATCCGTTTTCATGATTCCGGCGACCAGCATGGGACAACTCCTTCCGTCTATAAGTGTATTCTACAGGGCAACAAGTGGCAGGCAGCGATCTCACAGGTCATCCGCGACTTCGCGCCGGAATGCCTCCATCTGCGCCAGCCCGATCCCGACCACGCTGGCCAGCGGCAGCGAAAAGGCCAGACCGCCGCCCGGCAGGTCCAGCTTCATCTCGATCTTGACGGTCTTGAGGATGCGCATCGCGAGTTGCTTCTCGACGATGCACAGCAGCAACGATTCCCGGCGTTCGAGGCCGAGGCCGAGAAAGGTCTTGCGATCATTCTGGCGCAGCCCCTTGCCCTTGACGATGGTGATGCCGGTTGCGCCGGCCTCCTTGAGAATCTTGACCGCCAGGTTTTCGTCTTCTTCCGGAACAATCAGCACCACAGCAGAGAATCTCATGGTTTCCTCTCCTTGACAGGTTTCTTCGAGCGCAGCCACCAGGTGGCGAGCATGCCATACGACATGACAATGATCATCGGCAACAGCGAGGCGAAGGCAATCAGGCCGAAACCGTCGATCATCGGGTCGCGGCCCGGCGTGCGTTCGGCGAGGCCGACGCCGAGTGCGGTCACCAGCGGAACGGTCACCGTCGACGTCGTCACGCCGCCGCAATCGTAGGCGATCGGCACGATGAATTTCGGCGCGAACCGGGTCATCGCGAGCACCAGCAGGTAGCCCGGAATCAGCCAGTAAGCGATGTTGATGCCGTCGATGATGCGCGCGCAGCCGATGACGATGCCGATACCGACGCCGACAGACACCAGTGTGCGCAGCCACAGGCCCTTGAGCTGACCGAGGCTAACGTCGTCGGCCTTGATCGACAGCGCGATCAAGGCCGGCTCCGCCATCGTCGTCGCGAAACCGATCAGGAAGCCGTAGAGATAGACCGCCCACATCGGCACATCGTCGCGCATCAGGCCGTTGGTCATCTCGTCGCCGAGCGGGAAGAGCCCGACCTGCAGCCCCTCGTCGAACAGGAAGAGGCCGACCGCCACGAGGGCCATGCCCACCGCCAGGCCCCTGGGGTCGGCCAGCGGCTTGCGCAGGATGATGAAGCTGGAGAAGAGGACGACGGCGATGATCGGCAGCAGGTTCCTGACCATGATCAGGAAATCGATCAGCATCTCGAGTGCCGCGTACCGGTGCTGATCGTCGCTCGGAATCAGCAGCACCGCGGTCCCGTGCTCGGCGGGCACGAAGAACAGGATGCCGTAAATCTGGATGATGATCATCGGCGCCAGCGCCCCGAAGGCGATCAGGCCGAAGCCGTCGAGCAGCGGATTGCGGCCGCGGATGCTGGTCGCCAGTCCGACGCCGAGGGCGGTCAGCAGCGGCGCGGTCACGGTCGACGCGACAACGCCCCCGGAATCGAAGGCGAGCCCGACGAGTTGCGGCGGGGAGAACGCCGTCAGGACGATGACGATCAGGTAACCGGGAATCAGATAGTTGCCAATGGAATGACCGAGGACGATGCGCCAGACCCCGACCACCACCGCCAGGCCGACGCCGAGCGCGGCCACCATGCGCAGCGTCAGTGCGCCCATGCTGCCGCCCGAGACCGCCTCGGCCTTGTAGGCGACGGCCATCAGCGCCGGTTCGGCGGCGACCGAGGCGAAGCTGATGCAGAAGGCGAACAGCATCAGCCAGAGAAAGGAGCCGCGGCGGGCGAAGTCGAAGGCCATCGTCTCGCCGGCCGGAAAGATCGCCGCGTCGAGACCCTTGACGAACAGCGCCAGGCCGAGCAGGACGACGGCGAAGCCGCCGATCAGCGCCGCCGGGCTGTCGGGCATGCGCTGGATGAAGAACGCCTGGAAGATGACCACCACGATCAGCGTCGGCGCCAGATCCCGCGCCGCCTCGTGCAGCAGTTCGCGGGCAACGCGGAGCAGTGATCGCATGTCCTTGCCCGATCAGGCCGGCTGCCGGCGGGCTCGGCAATGCTTCAAGGTCTGGCGATGATGGCTCAGCGACCCCGGGGGAACAGAGAAAGGTCGAAAAACCGTGATCGCCATAGGACTCATCATGGCCGAGATCGCCGATTGCTGCAAGGCCAGGGGCAGGCCAGGGGCTGGATTTCTCGCTGCATTTCCGGGCAGGCGCCGGAGTCCGCGGCCGGCCCGGCGAAAAAATGCGCACGCGCTGCAGCGGGCGCGGGGTCAGGAATCCGTGGCTGACGCAACTACACGAGTTTCGCCCGCATCAGCTCTGCCCGCATGTAAGCGTA
>JBEOKN010000009.1:0-13843 GCA_040275885.1 Azonexus sp.
CGTTTTGCTCGGTGGTGTCGTTGTGCGTCGACGCGAAGCGCAGCAGGCCGGCGATTTTTTCCTTGTTGGCATGGTCTTCGCCGACGCCTTCCTTGAGTACCGCGCCGAAGTTCTCCCAGAACCTGGCGTACTTTTCCTTGTCGTTCTCGGCCAGGTCTTCCAGCATCGACAGCACCTTGCGCGTGCAGCCGCTGCGGATGCCGTCGATGTCCTTGCTCTGCTGCAGGATTTCGCGCGAGACGTTGAGCGGCAGGTCGGACGAATCGACGACGCCGCGCACGAAACGCATGTAGAGCGGCATCAACTGTTCGGCGTCGTCCATGATGAAGACGCGACGGACGTAGAGCTTGATGCCGTGACGGGCATTGCGGTCCCACAGGTCGAACGGGGCACGGGCCGGGATGTAGAGCAGTTGCGTGTATTCCTGCTTGCCTTCGACGCGGGCGTGGGTCCAGGCCAGCGGATCCTCGAAGTCGTGGCCGACGTGCTTGTAGAACTCCTTGTACTGCTCATCGCTGATCTCGGACTTGGGACGCACCCACAGCGCATTGGCCTGGTTGACCGTTTCGTCCTCGTCGGTCAGCACCTGCTCGCCGTCCTTCCAGTCTTCCTTCTTCATGACGATGGGCAGGGTGATGTGGTCGGAGTACTTGCGGATGATTGACTTCAGCTTCCAGCCGCCGAGGAACTCATCTTCGCCTTCGCGCAGGTGCAGCGTGACATCGGTGCCGCGGCCGGCCTTCTCGACCATCTCGACGGTGAAGTCACCCTCGCCGCCGGATTCCCAGCAGACGGCCTGATTCGCCTCGACGCCGGCGCGGCGCGAAATGACGGTGACCTTGTCGGCAACGATGAAGGACGAATAGAAGCCGACGCCGAACTGGCCGATCAGGTGCGCGTCCTTGGCCTGGTCGCCGGTCAGCGCCGAGAAGAATTCCCTGGTGCCGGACTTGGCGATGGTGCCGAGGTGTTCGACGGCTTCATCGCGGCTCAATCCGATGCCGTTGTCGGAGATGGTGACGGTGCGCGCCGCCTTGTCGAAGGAAACGCGGATCTTGAGATCGGCGTCGTCACCATATAGCGCGCCGTTGTTGAGCGCCTCGAAACGCAGCTTGTCACAGGCGTCGGACGCGTTGGAGATGAGCTCGCGCAGGAAAATCTCCTTGTTGCTGTACAAGGAGTGAATCATCAGGTTCAACAGCTGTTTGACTTCGGCCTGGAAACCCAGGGTTTCGCGGCTTTGCGCCGCAGTTGCAGACTCGGACATGCCTATGACTCCCATTCAAAACAAAAGGTGTGACGGGAGATGGGGGCGGGCGCGGAAAATTCAAGCCCCCCGGCGAGACCCTGCCGCTACCGTGCCCGTAACGGAACGGCGGACGGCAGGCGCGAGGCGTCGCACCGCCCGCGCGGGATCGCCGAAATCAGGCCGCCTCGCGCAGCAGGCGCTGCATCGACGCGGCAACGGCCCGGGCATCGTCATCCGCGAGTTGCGCCGCGTTGTAGTTGATATTGACCGTCATGCCGCCCGCGTGGGTGGTGACCGCCGTGAACACCGGCTGCGTCGTCGTCGGCGAAAGCGCGAACGAGCGCGCCTCGACGGTCAGCCCGGGAAGTTCGGGAAGTGCCGGCAAACGCCCGGCATTCGACAGCAGGCTGGTCTGCACGCCGCGCAGCATCAGTTCATTGAAGCTGGCGACACCTTCGGCATTGGCGGGGATCTGATCGACCGGCGGCATGAAATCGTAGAACAGGTGACCGGGTCCGCCGGCCAGTTGCTGGCGGATCGCCACGGTCAGCCGCTGCGCCAGCGGCCACAGCGCCGCGCCGGTACCGACGCGCTGGATGCTGGTGACCAGTGTCACGTAAAAACCCGGTGTTTCGGCGCCGATCGCCTCTGCGAGGTAGGGCCTGAGGTCAGCGGCGCAGGTCAGGCCGAGCACCCGTTCTTCGTCGTCGGCGAACAACTCGCGCAGCGCGATCAACTGCGCGGCCCCGATCACGCCATTGACGGTCGCCTGTGCCGCGCGCGCGTTGCGCACCAGCCCGTCGGTTTCTTCGACACTGAATTGCAGCGTGATCATGCGCGGGTGCAGCCGGTCGCTCAGGCGATGGCCCGCCTGCGGCACCGGCAGGCCGGTGCGCTCGGCGGCTGCCCGGCGCATGACCTTGAGCTGTCCCACCATCTGGCGGCCGGCATCGCCGGTGAATTCCGGCGGATAGACCGCGCTCATCGGCGGCTGCGCCGGCAGTGGCGTATCGACGATGGCGACGCCGGCCACCCCCTGCAGCACTTCGGTCAGCACGGCGAAGCCCGAGCGGGCATCGCCGATCGAGTGATGGAAAATCAGCGCGATGGCCCAGCGATTGCCGTCGGCAACATGGCAGGCGCGCACCAGCGGCGCTTCACCGAGCACGAACGGCTCGACGATGCGCTCGGCCAGTTCGCTGCGCCAGTCGGCCACCGCGAGGCGCGGCGACGGCAATACCTGTCCCGGTCTCGGCACGAAGTGCAGCCGGTGTTCGGCGTCGGCCTCGATGGCAACCGTCAGCAGCGGGTGACGTCTCTGCGCGGCAGCGAGCGCCTCCTGCAGCGCCTGCTCGTCGAGCCTGCCGCTGCCCTCGGCGACCACCGCGAAGTTCATCGGCGAGAAACGGTCGAGAAACCAGAAAAGGGCTTCGCCACGATCGAGGCGGCGGGCGGTGAAGGTTGTCGTCATGATGGTTGCCAGTGATAGGGTGCCCGGTCGGCGACGCCATGGCTCCGGGCGGTTGGAGGGTGCCGTTGGGCGGGAAGTATCGCCGGCCGCGGTCGCGCCGGTCAAGCTTGCTACCGGCGGAAGTGAACCTGGTCAGCCGGCGGCATGGCCGACTTCAGCCGATGCTGTGATAGGCGACGTCGACGATGTCGAGTTCACGGACTCCGAGCGGCGACTGGAAGCGCACGCTGTCGCCGGCCCGCGCCTTGATCAGCGCCCGTGCCAGTGGCGACACCCAGCTGATGCGCCCGCGTCCCACGTCGGCTTCGTCGACGCCGACAATGGTGTAGGTACTCTCATTGCCCTCGCCGTCGGCAACGGTCACCCGGGCGCCGAAAAAGACCTGATCGTTGTCGCCCTGACGCAACGGGTCGACGACCTCGGCAAGTTCGAGACGCCTGGTAAGGAAGCGGATGCGCCGGTCGATTTCGCGCAGGCGGCGCTTGCCGTAGATGTAGTCGCCGTTTTCCGAGCGATCGCCATTGGAAGCCGCCCACGCGACCACTTCGACCACCTTGGGTCGCTCACGCTTGACCAGTTCCTCAAGTTCGTCCCTGAGCCGGGTATGGCCAGCCGGGGTGATGTAATTGCGCGTTCCCGACGGGAGCTTCAGCGACGGTTCGAGACTTTCGTCATCGTCGCTGTCGATCTCACTGACAAACGCCTTGTTCATCAGTACCCGATGGTGTAATTCTCGGCATCCACCCTGATCAGGTCACGGCCGAGAATGGCAGCGGCGCTCTTGGCGAATTTCTCGGCCCAGACATGCTGGTCGCGAAAGCGCGCCTCACCGGCATACCTTGCGACGCTGAGAATGCGGTCGACGGCAAGGATTTTTCCGGTCGGCGTCGCAACGTCACATTCGAGCGTTTTGAACTCGCGCTCGAACCACTTGCGCGCCTCGTCGGTGGTGGCACCGCCGGCAAACCTGAATTCGTATTCCTTGTTCCTGCCGAACGACACGATGACGTGATGTTGCATTTGTCCCTCCTCCCGAGAAGCGTTCGGTTATTCTAGCAAAACATCGCCCGTCGCAAGGAATGCACCATGCCCAACCACCCGCTCAACGATGCGGATTTCGCCGATCTCCGTCATCAACTGCAGGAATTGCAGGTCGAGCACCGCGATCTCGATCTGGTCATCGCCCATCTGACCGATAGCCCGCCGCCCGACGACCTCCTGGTCCGCCGTCTGAAGAAGCGCAAGCTCGCCCTGAAGGACAGGATCCTGCAGCTCGAGGAAATGCTGGTGCCAGACATTCCGGCGTAGCCACAAGTCCGGGCAACGCCACGTGCAGCAATCCGCATTCAGTGCCGACGCCTTCGGCGACCGCTTCGCCCTTGCCGACCTGCCCCTGCCGCGTCCGCCGGGCGGCTATGCCGTGCAGATGCTGGACACCGACACCCTGCTCGACCGCGCATCCGGCCACTTCCTGCCGGTGCGCTCGACGGAACTTGACGGCCTGTTCGCCAGCTTTGACGACGCCTTCGCCGCCGCGTGCCGCTGGGTCGAAGCCCATTGCAGTGCGCCGGAAGACCATCGCCTGGCGATCGTCCCCGCCGGTTTCGATGCGGTCCGGCAGCGCCACGTACTGATTTACGGCGTGCTCTGCGGTCAACCCTGAAAAACGCCGACTTTCCGGAGAAAACGATGCCCAGCCCGTTCGACCCCCGCCCGCTCGGCCGCAGCAATCTCGTCGTTCCCGACGTCTGTCTCGGCACCATGACCTTCGGCGAGCAGACGAGCGTGGCCGACGCTCACGGCCAGCTCGATTTCGCGCTGGCCAGCGGCGTCAACTTCCTCGACACCGCCGAGATGTACGCCGTGCCGCCACGCGCCGAAACCTGCGGCGCATCGGAAAGCATCGTCGGACGCTGGCTCAAGCGTCAGCAGCGCGAACGGATCATCGTTGCGACCAAGGTCGCCGGCCCCTCGCGCAATCTCTGCTGGATCCGCAACGGACCGCCGGCGCTCGACCGCGCCAACATCCGCGCCGCCATTGACGGTTCGCTGCATCGCCTGCAGACCGATTACATCGACCTCTACCAGTTGCACTGGCCGGAACGCAATCAGCCGATGTTCGGCCAGTGGCAGTTCGATCCCGGGCAGGATCGCAAGGGCACGCCGATCCGCACGCAACTCGAGGTCCTCGCCGAACTCGTCGAAGAAGGCAAGGTGCGCGCCATCGGGCTGTCCAACGAACACCCCTGGGGTGTCATGCAGTTTGTCCGTCTCGCCGACGAGCTTGGTTTGCCGCGTGTGCTGTGCACGCAGAACGCCTACAGCCTGGTCAACCGGACCTTCGAGACCGCGCTCGCCGAAATCTGCCACCGCGAGCAGGTCGGCCTGCTCGCCTATTCGGCGCTCGCCTTCGGCCACCTCACCGGAAAATACCTCGCCGACCCGGCGGCGCCCGGTCGGCTGACGCAATGGCCGGGCTTCGGCCAGCGCTACAGCAAACCCAACGTGCTGCCCGCCGTCACCGCCTACGCCGCTCTGGCGAAAAAGCACGGCCTGACCCTTACGCAACTCGCCCTCGGCTTTGCCCGCTCGCGCTGGTTCGTCAGCAGCACCATCATCGGCGCCTCGTCGCTGGCCCAGTTGCAGGAAACCCTGCCGGCCACGCGGACGCCGATCGATGCCGCACTGTTGTCGGAGATCGACGCCATTCACCTGCGCTACACCAACCCGGCGCCGTGAACGCATCGCTGTTCGTCGCCCTGGCCGCGGCGCTGGCAACGCCGGAAATAGACCAAAAACTGACGTTGACCGCAGCGATCGCCAGCGACTGGCGGGCAGGCAGCCTGGACTGGCAGGACGCAACACCGGTCGACCTGGTCTGCGGCCGGCCGCTTCGCCCGGAACTGGTGCCGCCGAGGCAGGTGCCGCAACGCGGCGCGAAAAGCCCGGAAGGCCGCGCCCGGCTGTTGCATGCCATCGTCCATATCGAATTCTCGGCGATCAACCTGGCGCTCGATCACGCCGCCCGCTTCCGCGGCATGCCGCGGCAGTACTACGCCGACTGGATCGGCGTCGCCGCCGAGGAGGCCCATCACTTCATCATCCTGCGCCAGCGCCTGCGCGAACTTGCTCACGATTACGGCGACTTTGCGGCCCACGCTGGCCTCTGGGACATGGCCGAGAAAACGTCCGGCGATGTCCTGGCCCGGATGGCGCTGGTGCCGCGCCTGCTCGAAGCGCGCGGACTCGACGCCACGCCGCCGATCCGGCAGAAGCTGGCGGAAGCCGGCGACCTTGCATCGGCGCGCCTGCTCGACATCATCCTGCACGACGAAATCGGCCATGTCGGCCTCGGCGACGCGTGGTTCCGCCGGCTCTGCGGCGAACGCAATCTGGAACCCGAAGGCACCTACCGCCATCTGTTGAAGGCCTTCGACGGCCCCCGGCCGCAGGCGCCGCTGAACGAAAGCGCGCGCCTCGCGGCGGGCTTCACCGTCGGCGAACTGGCGGCCTTGCTCGAAATCGAGTAAACTCGCAATTTCAATGGGTTGATGCAGCGCCCGCAGGTCTCCCGAGCAGCCACCGCTTTCCGCTTGTTTTGCAGGTTCCAGTTCACCATTGACTCGCCCCCGGTCTGGCTGCATCGGGGAACTCAGGCCGCCCGACCATCGGGCCAACACGTCGCCCAGCAGAACAAGAGAAGGCGCGACGTCGAAAGGAAACAGCATGTCATCTCCCATTGAAAGCTTTGCCGATTTCGGTTTGAGCTCTGGGCTTCTTCAGGCGCTCACCGATATCGGCTACGAAACCCCGTCGCCGATCCAGGCCGAGTGCATCCCCGTCCTCCTCGACGGCCATGACCTGATCGGTCAGGCGCAGACCGGCACCGGCAAGACCGCCGCCTTCGCGTTGCCGCTGCTCGAGCAGATCGATGTCAAGCTCACCAAACCGCAGGCGCTGATCCTGACGCCGACGCGCGAGCTGGCAATCCAGGTCGCCGAGGCGCTGCAGAGCTACGCCCGCCACCTGCCCGGCTTCCACGTCCTGCCAATCTATGGTGGCCAGAGCTACACTATCCAGCTCAAGCAACTGGCGCGCGGTGCCCACGTCATCGTCGGCACTCCCGGCCGCGTCATGGACCACCTCGAGCGCAAGACGCTCAGCCTCGACCACCTGAAGACCCTTGTTCTCGACGAAGCCGACGAAATGCTGCGCATGGGCTTCATCGACGATGTCGAATGGATTCTCGAGCGCACCCCGGAGAAACACCAGACCGCACTGTTCTCGGCCACCATGCCGGACCCGATCCGCCGCGTCGCCCAGAAGTACCTGGTCGAGCCGCGCGAAGTCAAGATCAAGTCGGCGACGACGACGATCGCCGCCACCCGTCAGGTCTATTGGCAGGTCAGCGGCATGCACAAGCTCGACGCGCTGACCCGCATTCTCGAGGTCGAGGAAGATTTCGACGCCGCCCTGATTTTCGTCCGCACCAAGACCGCCACCGTCGAACTCGCCGACAAGCTCGCCGCCCGCGGCTATGCCGCCGCCGCGCTGAACGGCGACCTCAACCAGCAGATGCGCGAACGCGTCATCGAACAGTTGAAGTCGGGCGCGCTCGACATTGTCATCGCCACCGACGTCGCTGCCCGCGGCATCGATGTCGCCCGCATCAGCCACGTCGTCAACTACGACATTCCCTACGATACCGAGGCCTACGTGCACCGCATCGGCCGCACCGGTCGCGCCGGTCGCACCGGCAATGCCATTCTCTTCGTGGCGCCGCGCGAAATCCGCATGCTGCGCACCATCGAGCGCGCGACGCGCCAGCCGATCGCGCCGCTGACCCTGCCCAGCCGCGCCGACGTCACCAACAAGCGCGTCGCCGGCTTCAAGGAACGCGTCGCCGCGGTCCTGAACGCGGAGGGCCTCGAGTTCTTCGCCAACATCGTGTCGCAGATTGCCGAGGAACAGGATGTCGGCGCCGAGGAAGTCGCTGCCGCGCTGGCCAAGATGGCGCAGGAAGCCAAGCCCTTGCAGATCGCCGGCGAGGATCCTCCGCCCCCCCGCTCTGCGGCGGTCGACAGCCACCGGCCGGCCAGTTTCGGCGACCGTGAGCGCAGCCCGCGCTTTGAAGAGCGCGGTGACCGTCCGCGTTTCGAGGATCGCGGCGCCAGCCGTCCACGATTTGAGGATCGTGGCGACAAACCGCGTGCTGACGAACGCCCGCGCTTCGACGACAAGCCACGCCGGCCGGCGCCGGCCGGCGAGATGGTGCGCTACCGCATCGACGTCGGCCGTGACCACGGCGTCCAGGTCAAGGACATCGTCGGCGCCATCGCCAACGAAGCCGGCATCGAAAGCCGCTTCATCGGCCGCATCGGCCTCTATGACGAGTCGAGCACCGTTGAACTGCCTGGTGGAATGCCCAAGGAAGCCGAAAACGCGCTGAAGCGCATTCGTGTCCGCGGCGTACCGATCAACCTGCGCCCCGACGAAGGCGCCCCGCGCTTCGATGGCGAACACAAGTCCGACGGCGAGCGCAGTTTCAAGAAAAGGAAGTTCGGCGAGGGCTGATCGACGTCCTCCGGCGATTGTCTTGACGAGGACCGATGTCCCGGTTCGCACCCCCGAGGTCGAATGCCAAATTCCAGACTGCTCATGACTCTGCTTTTGTGCCTTACTGCGGCAAGCAGCCAGGCAGCGATCTATGGCTATGTCGATGAACAGGGCGTGGCGCATTTTTCTGCCGAAAAATCGGATGCGCGCTATCAGTTGTTGGTCCGGGGAAACCGCTTCGGGTCGCTTGAGCTGGAACCCTCGGGGCGGGGAAGGCCGCCGCCTTCAGCGCGGCTGACCGAGCACCCCAATCTGAAAGCGTATGAACCATTGCTGAAAGGCGCCAGCATGGAATTCGGGGTCGAACTTGCCTTGCTCAAGGCCGTGATGGCAGCAGAGTCCGGGTTCAATCCCGACGCGATCTCGCCCAAGGGGGCAATCGGCCTGATGCAAGTGATGCCATCGACCGCCGAACGCTTTGGCTTGCTCGCTGACAAGAACAAGACTCTCGAACAGAAGTTGCGTGACCCGAAAACCAATATACGTCTGGGTGCCCGTTACCTGGCGGACCTTTTCCGACTGTTTCCCGAGCAACAGAATCTGGTGATTGCTTCCTACAACGCGGGTGAAGGGGCTGTTCAGCAATACAAGAACGACATTCCGCCTTATCCGGAAACACGCAATTACGTTCAGCTGGTAACGCAGCTTTACTACGTCTATCAATTCAGGTCGCCCGCCAGAAAGCATGGCGCTGCGCTAATTGGCGCTTCCTCGTCTGGCGCAAAGCGCGTGCGCCTCACCATGCGCCCGCCAGATAGCACGGTCGCACTTCAATCGCCGCCCTCGGGTCGCTGAGCCACGATTCGATTGCGTCGGTGCCGAAACTCGCATTGTGACAGCCAAATAAATGCGAATGTTTCCTATTTACAAAACTTCAATCTGGCTCTAAGATGCGAACCATTCTCAACAAAAGGAATGGTCATGCGCTCCCTAGTTCTCCATACCTCGATTGCCAGCACCTTGCTCTGGTGCCTGCTGGCCACGGTTTCGCACTAGCCATGCCGCCCCCGGAACTCTGGGCCGGCGCCCTCAGCCTGCTGCTGATCCACAGCGAAAGCGGCTGTTCCCACTCCGCCCTCAACGCAGCCCGCGTCCTCGATCGCCTGTGCGACGCGACGGATCTCGATGACGAAACGCGTGCGCTGTGCGAACGGGCCAGCAACCGTCTGTCCGAGGGCAAAGGCGTTGCGCCGACTCCACAATTCGGATCGCCGGAATCATGACCGCCACCACCGCCCCCAACACCGCCATCCTCCTCGTCGGCCACCCCAATGTCGGCAAGTCGGTGCTCTTTCACCGGTTGACCGGCGCCTACGTCAATGTTTCCAACTACCCCGGCACCACCGTCGAGGTCACGCGCGCGAGCGCCCGCTTCGACCGCGAGGCGGTGTTGCTCGACACGCCGGGCGTCCTTGCTCTGCCCTCGCGCAGCGACGACGAACGGGCGACGATGCGCGCCCTGCTCAACGAGGAGACGCGCTGTCTCGTCCAGGTCGGCGACGCCAAGAACCTGCGCCGCACGCTGACCCTGACCGCGCTGCTCGCCGAACTCGGCGTGCCGATGGTGCTGGCGCTCAACATGCACGACGAAGCCGCGGCGCGCGGTGTCACCGTCGACATTCCGGCGCTTGCCGAGGAACTCGGCATCCCGGTGCTGGCCACCGTCGCCACCGGCGGCGAAGGCATCGGCGAGCTGACCCGCAGCCTCGGCCAGGCCCGCCGGCCGGGCGCGCTGCTGCACTACGACGCCGACAGCGAGGCCGACATCGCCCGCGTCGACGAGGCTATCGGCCGGCTCGCTCCGCACCCGCACCTGGCGGCGCGCGGGCTGGCCATCCTCTATCTCGGCGGCGATGCCGAAGTCGCCGCCTGGCTGGAAGCGCAGGCCGGCGGGAAGTTCCCGGAAATCAAGGCGCTCCGCCAGGCCGCCTCGCACCGCACCGCGAACAAGGTTTCGGCAGTGCTCGCCCGCGAGCGCAGTGAAGCCGCCGACACCCTGGCGACCAGCGTCATCCAGCGCGCCGCGCGCAGCAGCCCGCTGCTTGCCCAGCGCGTCGGCCAGTATGTCGTGCATCCGCTGTGGGGCATCCCGATCCTGCTCGGCGTGCTCTACGTGGTCTACGAATTCGTCGGGGTGTTCGGCGCGACGACGCTGGTCGGGCTCATGGAAAAGGACCTTTTCGAAGGCATCCTCAACCCGGCATTCACCGATTTCGTGACTGCCGCGGTCGACGTCCCGTGGATCGTCGAATTGCTGGTCGGCCAGTACGGCCTGTGGACCATGGGCATGACCTACGCCCTGGCCCTCATTCTCCCCATCGTCACCACTTTCTTCTTCGCCTTCGGCGTGCTCGAGGATTCCGGCTACCTGCCGCGCCTGTCGGTCATCGCCAACCGGCTGTTCGCGCTGATCGGCCTCAACGGGCGCGCCGTGCTGCCGATGGTGCTCGGCCTCGGCTGCGTGACGATGGCAACGCTGACCACGCGTATCCTGCACAGCCCGCGCGAGCGCATGATCACCATCCTGCTGCTGGCGCTCGCCATTCCCTGTTCGGCACAACTCGGCGTCGTCCTCGGCATGCTCGGCAGCGTCTCATTCACCGCCGTCCTAATCTGGACGCTGGCCATGGTCGGCGTCCTGCTGCTGGTCGGCTTTCTGGCCAGCAGGCTGATCCCCGGCCGGCGCATCCCGCTCGTCACCGAACTGCCGCCGATGCGCATGCCGATCCTCGGCAACGTGCTCAAGAAGACCGCCGGCCGCCTCAAGTGGTACCTGGTCGAGGTTATTCCGCTCTTCCTGCTCGGCACCTTCATCATGTTCGTGCTCGACAAGACCGGCGCCCTGCCCGGCATCATCAAGGTCGGCGAGCCGTTGGTCACCGGCTGGCTCGGTTTGCCGCCCGAAGCCAGCGCCGCCTTTGTCATGGGCTTCCTGCGCCGCGACTTCGGCGCCACCGGCCTCTTCGCCATGGCGCACGCCTTGAGCCCGATCCAGGCCGTAGTCGGCATGATCACGATCACGCTGTTCATCCCCTGCTTCGCCAGCCTGATGATGATGGTCAAGGAACAGGGCGTGAAGATCGCGCTGGCCATGGTCGCCGTCATCGTCCCCTTCGCCTTCCTCATCGGCGGCCTGTTCAACCTGCTGCTGCACGCCGTCTGGTCATGACCCCGAAACCCGAAATCCGCAAGGCGGCCCGCCTGCCGCTCGCCTTCATTCCGCCCGGCCAGGAAGTCCGTCTCGCCGGATTCGGCGACGAAATCGACCCGCTCCAGCGCGAACAACTCACCGCCTACGGCCTCGCCGAATCGCGCCCGCTCAAGGTCCTGCAACAACGGCCGATGACGGTGATCCTCGCGGACGAAGTCGAACTCGCGCTCGAACACGCCGTAGCCCGGCACATCTGGGTGGAGAAGGACCTTGGCGAGGTTCCGGCATAGGCTGAGCCGCATTACCCTGTCATTCGCCGGGCAGTTGTTGCCGCCCCTGATCGAGATGACTCCGGCCCTCAAGGCAGTTCTGATTTCTCTCGATCAGTTCGGCAATGTCGGAAAGCCGCTAGTTGACCGGCAGGTCGGGCGGGAACTCCGGCTGCGGCTGCCTGGCCCGGCGCGCCGCCACCGCCGCGCGCGAGTTGTTGAGCAGCGCCGCCAGATCGGCACCGCATTTTTCGCGGCTTTAGCCGGTCGACCGCAACAGTCCGCGCTGCATCCCCAACAGGCGCTTGCGGTCAGCAGTTACGAATAGCATTCCCTGCGCTTCGGACCGGCATGACGGGGTGTGAAGCCGGTTCGAGAAAAGCGGATCGAGAAAATGGGCCAGGGTCGAAGTAATTAGAAATAGCCTATCGGTCGTGACGAGCAACCCGGCATCGAGCTTGACGCCGCCGATCGCCTCCAACCGTACATGGCATTGGTGCCAATGGCCATCAGGTGGCGGCCAGGCAGGTAGTATTCGTCGAGTTTGCGTAGCGGGGCAGTGACGACGGCGGGGGCGCGGTCGAGATGGACTCCACGCGCCATGCCGGCTACGAATTCGGCGTGAAGGGATTCGGTCTCGCCGCTGCGCTGGTCGAGACTGCGGGTGCTGCCGCTGCGGTTGAGAATCTTGATCAGTATTCCCTGACGCTGACGGCCTTCCAACTCAAGCCGCCGGCGTATTTGGCGGCATTGCGCCTGGCTTCCCGACAGGCTTCGTAGGTGGCGTATATCGATGGAGAGTCGTTGCCGGTTGTTGGATAGCTCGCCGAAATACACAGCGTTGGTTTCCATTCTTTATATTTGCGCATTCCACCCTCTGGACTATAGTTCATGGAGATGACAAGGCTCGGTCGGACGTCACCCAAATCGTCCGGTGGCAAAGGAGAAGAGTGATGATTTCTGTAGCGCATCGATGAAACGACGCACGGCGCCTGATGCGGGGAGAGCGGCGGGTCGTCCGCCTGCGCGCGACCGGTCATGCAGTGCCACGCAGAAGCGGCGCACGGAAGACGCCCTGCGCAATAGCGAAGATCGTTTCCGTTTGATCGCCGAGGCGGCGTCCGACTGGTTCTGGGAAACCGATTCAGCGCTGCGCTTCACTTATATCTCCGAACGCTTTTTCGAAGTCACCGGGCAGCCAGCCAGCCAGGTCATCGGCAAGACCCGCGAGCAAGTCGCCACGCGTCAGGAACTTGACCGTGAACCCGAAAAATGGCAGCGCCATTTCGATGATTTGGGAAGTCGTCGGTCCTTTCGCGACTTCGACTACGCGATCACCCGTCCGGATGGTCGTCGCGTCGCCATTCGACTCAGCGGCAAGCCCAGGTTCGGGGCGGACGGGGGTTTTATCGGATATATCGGGGCAGGCACCGACGTTACGCAGCAACTGGCCGTGGAGGAATCGCAGCGGCAAACCCTGCTCGAGCTTGATGCAATTTTCACCCACGCCTCGGTCGGCATTCTTTACTCCCGCGAACGTGTCATTCAACGCTGCAACCCTCGCGCCGCCGAGATCCTCGGCTACACACAGGATGAACTCGCGGGCAAGCCCGGGGTATACATCTACCCGACTGTTGAGTCCTATGCCGAACTGGGCCTCGCCGCCGGACCACTGCTGGCGGCAGGAAAATCATTCAGCACGGAACGGCAGTTCAGGCGCAAGGATGGCAGCCTGGTGTGGTGTCGGATAGTCGCCAAAGCCTACGATCCTGAAAACACACAATTCGGCACAATCTGGATATTGCAGGACATAGAGGAAGGACAGCACGCCCAAGAACAGTTGCAGGCCGCCCTGCGCGAGTTTGAGGCCATCATGAACAACGCATCGGTGGGCATACTGCTCACCTGTGAGCAGAAAATGAAGCGTCACAACCGCAAGTTCGCCGAGATGTTCGGCTTCACGACAGATGATGTCATGGCCCAGCCGACACGCGTGCTGTTCCGATCGGATCAGGAATACGCTGAAGTCGGGCGCGCGGCCGAGCCTCTCCTGTCCGCGGGCAAACCCTACCAGACCCAAATGTATA
>JBEOKN010000010.1:0-10157 GCA_040275885.1 Azonexus sp.
GTTCAGGCGACCGTGACTTTGGCAAATTTGCGCTTCCCCACCTGGAGCACAATTGTTTCGCCTGCCATGACAAGACGTGACTTGTCAGAAACCTTCTCGCCATTCGCCCGTACCGCGCCCGACTCAACCATCCGCAAGCCCTCCGATGTACTCGCGGTCAACCCAATCTGTTTCAGGACTTGAACCAAGGTGAGAATCGAGCCTTGAGCATACAGCAACATTTCTGGCATGTCGTCCGGCAACACACCTTTGCGAAAGCGGGCGTCAAACTCCTCCAGCGCATACTCCGCGGCCTCCTTGGTATGGAAACGCGCCACAAGTTCCAGCGCCAGCGTCACCTTGACGTCCCTAGGGTTGCGACCGGCCAAGACTTCGGACTTCAGACCCTCGATTTCCGCGCCCTCGCGGAACGATAGCAAGTCAAAGTAGCGCCACATCAATTCGTCCGAAATCGACATGATCTTGCCAAATATCTCGCGCGGCGTTTCGTTGATGCCGATGTAGTTACCCATGGACTTGGACATCTTGTGAACCCCATCCAAGCCCTCAAGCAATGGCATGGTCAGTACAGTCTGCGGAGCTTGCCCGTAGTGCTTCTGCAATTCGCGCCCAACCAGCAAGTTGAATTTTTGATCGGTACCTCCAAGTTCAACGTCGGCGCGCATGGCAACCGAATCATATCCCTGGCACAGCGGGTAAAGAAATTCGTGAATGGCAATGGGCAATCCGCCCGCATATCTTTTGGCAAAATCGTCACGCTCGAGCATGCGCGCGACGGTATGCTGTGCCGCAAGCCTGATCATCCCTGCTGCCCCAAGATCATCGAACCAGCTCGAATTGAAGAAGATTTCGGTCTTTTCAGGATCAAGAATCTTGAATACCTGCTCCTTGTAGGTTCTGGCATTTTCCAGAATCTGCTCCCGCGACAAAGGCGGACGCGTGACGCTCTTCCCCGTAGGATCGCCGATCAGTCCAGTAAAATCACCGATCAGGAACATGATGTGATGGCCGAGGTCCTGAAAGTGCCGGAGCTTGTTGATCAAGACAGTATGGCCAAGATGTAGGTCTGGCGCCGTCGGATCAAAGCCCGCCTTGATCCTCAACGGCCTGCCGCTATTCAGGCGCGCTATCAGCTCGGCATCGACCAGAAGTTCATCACACCCCCGCTTGATGACTTGCATACTCCGTTCGACATCGACCATCAATACACCCCCGACCCTTGCTGTTGCCACCCGGGAAGATTGCCAGCTCCGACCATGACCAAGCTGGCAATCCAATGAAAAAGGGCGGCCCGAGCCGCCCTTCCGGACCCGTTTCGAATTACGCCGAGAAAGATGACCCGCAACCGCAGGTTGACGTGGCGTTCGGGTTACGAATCACGAATTGTGAGCCTTCCAGACCTTCCGAGTAGTCGATTTCCGCACCAACGAGGTACTGGTAGCTCATCGGGTCGATTAGCAACGTTACACCGTTCTTGTCCAACGTCGTATCGTCTTCATTGACCTCTTCGTCAAAAGTGAATCCATACTGGAAACCGGAGCAACCACCGCCGGTGACGAACACTCGCAGCTTGAGACCCGGATTACCCTCTTCCTCGATCAACTCCCTGACCTTGGCGGCAGCACTATCGGTAAACACAAGGGGCGACACCATTTCCGTGACAGCATTCATCTTCGGCACTCCTGAGACGATCATGAAAAATTATGCGGACCCAAACAACTTCGGTCAATAGATTTAGTCCGATACTGGCAACCTTAGTTCCAGCAATCTGTTAGCGGAACATGGCGCACAGACCCATGCAGGGACCCCCAGAAAAAACAATGCCCGCCTCTTTCGAAACGGGCAATGCCTCAAGTCAGCATCCAGTCGGACTGGCCTTCCCGGTTTGAGACAGGGCGTTCCTTGCCGCCGCGAAGCGCATTAACGCTTCGAGAACTGCTTGCGGCGACGAGCCTTGCGGAAACCCACCTTCTTGCGCTCAACTTCGCGGGCGTCACGGGTAACGAAACCCGCCTTTGACAACGCAGGCTTCAGGTCAGCGTCGTAATCGATGAGGGCTCGTGTAATACCGTGGCGCACCGCACCCGCCTGACCCGACTCGCCACCACCGGTCACATTAACCTTGATATCGAAACCCGACAGTTGGTCGATCAGATTAAGCGGTTGGCGCACAATCATGCGCCCCGTTTCACGAGAAAAGAATTCATCGATGGGCTTGCCATTGACAACAAAGGCACCGGAACCCCGCTTCATGAAAACGCGTGCTACCGCGCTCTTGCGACGGCCCGTGCCGTAAAAATAACTCTCAGCCATGACGACTCCTTCTTATATTTCCAGCGCCTTTGGCTGCTGGGCGGTGTGAGGATGTTGTACGCCAGCGTAACACTTCAGCTTCTTGAACATCGCGTAGCCAAGCGGACCCTTCGGCAACATGCCCTTTACAGCAGCCTCCAAGGCGCGGCCCGGGAAACGTTGCTGAATCTTCTTGAAATTGATTTCGGAAACGCCCCCAGGGTAACCCGAATGACGATAGTATTTCTTGTCCTCGGCCTTGTTGCCCGTTACAACGATGCGCTCGACATTAGTGACAACGATAAAATCCCCTGTGTCGACGTGAGGTGTATATATCGCTTTGTGCTTGCCGCGCAGACGGCGGGCAATTTCTGTAGCAAGACGGCCGAGCACCTTGTCTGTGGCGTCTACCACAAACCACTCGCGCTTCACCTCATGTGGCTTTGCGGAAAACGTTTTCATGTGTATGCCGTCCTAAAAAATTGGGCGCGGATTGGAGAAAGCGTGGAATTTTAGCTGACTTTGATGGAAGGTGTCAAATGGCAGCACTCTCCGTTTGAAGCATTCTCGAATGTACTTGTCTGAACGGGCAGGTGGCTCAATCAATTTGCGCAGCGAGTGTTCAATCTGAGCGGCGGGTCGCCACCGATCTTGGGGAGCTTTCACGGATATTTTGGCTGGCACCATGGCAAGCGTTGTTGCGGTGGGTGCAGGCGAGAGATACGCCTTCATCGCGCGCAACTTCGAGCAATTTTGCCGTGGCACGTTGAACCGAGCTGCGAAGGCCGCCGTTCCGGGTTTTCTGGAGCGCGTCGCCGGCTATCAGAACCCCGGCAACTCCGATAGAATCACCCTTGAAAGGAAGGATCAGTATGGAATGCACCGTGCGATGGATGGGGGACGACGCCGGCATGTCGTTCGTGGCAGAGAGCGGCAGCGGGCATGCAGTCGTGATGGATGGGGCCCCCGATGCCGGCGGACGTAATCTGGGCCTGCGCCCGATGGAGATGGTCCTGGCCGGGACCGGCGGGTGCACCGCTTTTGACGTCGTCCTGATCCTGAAGAAAGGCCGGCATGCGGTCACCGGCTGTGAAGTCAGTCTTGACGCTGCGCGCGCCGAGACCGACCCCAAGGTGTTTACGCGGATACATTTCCACTACAAAGTCCGGGGACGGCAACTCAAACCTGATACGGTAGCGCGGGCAATCGAGTTGTCGAAGGACAAGTATTGCTCAGCTTCGATCATGATCGCCAAGACAGCCGTAATCACCTACGACTTCGAGATCCTTGAGGAATCCTGATCGCGTACATTGCGAGGGTGGGATCGTCAGACCCGGTAGGCCGTTGCGGTCATCACCTTTGCAGCAAGCTTCATTGCAGCCTTGATGGGCGCCGGCAACTCTGCCGCACCCAAGCTGACCGCAGCTTCGGCATGCCGAATTTCGTCAATGCGCATCTGGTCGACGACCTCATGTGAGCGCAGGTCTTGTTTGGGAAGGGATTCGAGGTGACTGTCAAGATGGGCTTCGACTTGGCGTTCGGTCTCGGCGAGAAATCCCAAGTTCCATTCATCTCCGAGCCGCCCGGCAATCAATCCCATCGATAGCGCACAGGTGTACCACAGCGGATTCAACAGGCTCTTGCGTCCACCCAGTTCGGCCAGTCGCTGTTCGGTCCAGGCCAGATGTTCGGTCTCTTCATCCGCCGCGCTCCGTAACGATTCGCGTACCGACGGGTCACGCGACGTCAGCGCCTGCCCCTGATAGAGAGCCTGCGCGCAGATCTCCCCGACATGATTGACCCGCATCAGGCCACAAACATGCGCCCTTTCCTGCTCGGCAAGTTCGGCCTCAGGATGGTTCTCACCAGGGAAACGGCGCTGACTTCGCGCTTGGGCAAAAACAGTGCGCACGGCGCGGTCGAATTCGACGATAAATTGTTCTGGCAACATGGTCAGTAGCGGCGGCTGTTGGGATGCCCGCCACGTCGAAGCGCGTTCCGCGCCTCATCCGCGTCGCCGACAATGACGCCACCTGGACAAAAATAATCAAGGTACAGAGCGGCATGCTGGCGATTGGCAGGCATATCCAGAATCCGCCGCCAGTCGCTGTTCCGCGGCTTGATCCAGCTTCCGTCGGGCCTGCCTGACGCGTACAAGCGCCGCTCCCTGGTTGCGCAGCGCAATCCTTCGAAGCTGACATTGATGGCGCCACCGGGAGCCCGGACAACCAAGACATAACGGACCACACCATCAGCATCAACCGTCAAGGTTGTGCCGTCGATCAAGAAGTCATTGTCGGTCGCTGCACTGACGTAGAACGACACAAGGTTTTCCTGTAGTGGCGCCGGCGGCAACTGCACAGCGACCTCTTGCCAGGTCCGAACTTCGTCCTCTTCATCAGGCTCGGCCAAGGCCACGCACATCCCGAACCAGCCCAGAAGCCCAACGAAAAGGATGTAGCGCGGGAGATGGGTTTGGTTCAGGCGCAAGATTCCCCCTTCTCGGTATCGCCGCTCACAACCGGGCCAGAGCTCTGGCGCCTTTGGTGAGCCCGACGGTCGTGATCGATGAATCTGACCAGTTCGCTGAGCGCTTGTTGATAGACCACACGCTTGAATTCTATGACCGCATCCAGCGGGACCCAGTACTCGTTCCAGCGCCAGGCGTCGAACTCCGGCTTGCTGGTGGCGCGCAAACTGACGTCGTTGTCGCGCCCGACAAGGCGCAGCAGGAACCAAATCTGCTTTTGTCCCTTGTATGAGCCGCGCCATTCGCGCTTGATCCAGTGTGTCGGCACTTCGTAACGCAACCAGCCCCTAGTTCTCCCGAGGATCCGCACATGTTCGGGCTGCAGCCCGATTTCCTCTTGCAGTTCACGGTACATGGCCTGCTCAGGCGTTTCGCCACGCTTGATGCCGCCTTGCGGAAACTGCCAGGAGTGTTCTCGTATGCGCTTGCCCCAGAAGACCTCGTTCTTCGCGTTACAAAGGACAATGCCGACGTTCGGGCGAAAGCCTTCACGGTCGAGCATGATAATCCTGCAAAATTGAAAGTTACATCTATTCTTTCACAAAGGCAGCTCGCATGCAAAGGCGGCCCAGCGTGTAAAATCCTTTGCCTGTACCGAAATCACGAGTATCCCATGCGCACTTCGCAGTTCTTTTTCACCACCCTGAAGGAAGCCCCCACCGACGCCGAGGTCATCAGCCAGAAATTGATGCTGCGGGCAGGCTACATCAAACGGGCTGCAGCCGGCATTTATACTTGGATGCCGCTCGGATTGCGCGTGCTGCGCAAGGTCGAGAGCATCGTCCGCGACGAAATGGACAAGGCTGGCGGGCTCGAACTGCTGATGCCTGCAGTGCAGCCTGCCGAGCTTTGGCAGGAATCCGGCCGCTGGGAGCAATACGGCCCGGAACTGCTGCGCTTCAAGGACCGCCATCAGCGCGAATTTGTCATCGGCCCGACCCATGAGGAGGTCATTACCGACGCCGTCCGGCGTGACATCAAGAGCTACCGCCAGTTGCCGATCCATCTTTACCAGATTCAGACCAAGTTCCGCGACGAGATCCGCCCGCGCTTCGGCGTCATGCGCGGCCGCGAATTCCTGATGAAGGACGGCTATTCCTTCCACACCTCGTTCGACGACCTGAAGCGCGAATATGGGAACATGCACGAAACCTACAGCCGGATTTTCGCCCGGCTGGGGCTGAACTTCCGCGCAGTTGCCGCCGACACCGGCTCCATTGGCGGTACTGGTTCGCATGAATTCCATGTCCTGGCCGACTCCGGCGAAGATGATATCGCTTACTGCCCGGACTCCGATTACGCGGCCAACGTCGAACTGGCCGAGGCGCTGGCCCCTGCCACCCCGCGCCCGGCACCCGCGGCAGTTCTGACCATGGTGGCCACCCCGGGCAAGACGGCCTGCGCCGACGTTGCCGAATTTCTTGGGATCGCTCTTGACAGAGTCGTCAAGGCGATCGCCGTCGTCAGCGAGAAGGAAGATGGAGGCAAGAGTTTCTCCCTGCTCTTGCTTCGCGGCGACCACGAACTCAACGAAGTCAAGGTCGGCAAGATAGCCGGCATGGCGCCCTTCCGCTTTGCGACGGAAGGCGAAGTCGAGGATAGCCTCGGCTGCAAGCCCGGGTATATCGGGCCTGTTGCGGTCGACGGCCGAAAAGTGGCTGTTTTCGCCGACCGTGCAGTCGCGGCGATGAGCGACTTCGTCTGCGGCGCCAATGAAGGTGGATTCCATCTGAGCGGCGTCAATTTCGGGCGTGACCTGCCGGAACCGCAGAGTGCCGACATCCGCAACGTGCTTCCTGGCGACCCCTCACCGGATGGCAAGGGCAGACTGGAAATCCGCCGCGGCATCGAAGTTGGGCACATCTTCCAGTTGCGCCAAAAATACGCTGCCGCGCTCAACTGCACCTACCTTGACGAAAACGGCAAGAGCCAGATCATGGAAATGGGCTGTTACGGCATCGGGGTGTCGCGCATCGTCGGCGCCGCCATCGAACAGGGCAATGACGCCAAGGGCATCATCCTGCCAGCAGCCATCGCCCCCTTCGCAGTCTGCGTCGTGCCCATGGGTTACCACAAGAGTGAAGCCGTCAAGGCTGCCGCCGACAGGCTCTATGGCGAACTCAGGAAGCTCGGCGTCGATGCCCTGCTTGATGACCGCAACGAGCGCCCCGGCGTGATGTTTGCCGACATGGAACTGATCGGCATCCCACACCGGATCGTGATCGGAGAGCGCGGTTTGAACGAAGGCAAGCTAGAATACAAGGGTCGCCGCGATGCAGAGCCAACAATGCTTGACCAAGGCGGCATCATTGACCTGATTCTGGGGAAGCTGTGCGCCGCCTGATCGCCATCCTGCTGTTTCTGAACGCTTCCGGTGCATTTGCCGGTGCGCAGATCTACGAGCCGCTTTCGGCAAGCGTCCAGGCCGCCCTGCACAGGGCCGTTTCGGATGCCCGCCCACCCTCCAGTTCGTTCAACAATTCAATGGATGCGGTCGAATGGCTTGCCGAGATGTCGCCACGACTGGAAAAGCGAATTCCCAACCGGGAGTATCGTCTCGACCTGCTGCGCAGCATCCACTATGAGGCCACGCGTGCCGGGCTGGACCCGCAACTGGTGCTCGGACTGATGCAGGTTGAGTCCGCCTTCCGGAAGTATGCCGTTTCGTCGGCCGGCGCCCGCGGTTACATGCAGGTCATGCCATTCTGGGTCAAGCTGATTGGCCGACCGGACGACAGCCTGTTCGACCTGCGCACCAACCTCCGCTATGGCTGCACCATCCTGCGTCACTATCTGGATATCGAGAAGGGTGATCTTTTCCGTGCCCTCGGGCGCTACAACGGCAGCCTCGGGAAGCCGGAATATCCGAACATCGTGCGCGCCGCCTGGCAGAACCAGTGGAGCTACCAGAAGCCAGTCAGGCTGGCCCAGGCAAGCCGCTGATCAACGCCCGATGCCGGGGAGCATGCCCCTCATGCCGCGCATCAGCTTGCCCATGCCGCCCCGGGAGACCATCTTCATCATCTTCTGCGACTGCTCGAACTGATTGAGCAGCCGGTTCACTTCCTGAACCTGAACACCGGCGCCCAGCGCAATGCGCCGCTTGCGGCTGGCCTTGAGGATCTCCGGCCTGGCACGCTCGGCCGGCGTCATCGAATTGATGATGCCCTCAACCCGTCCGACCATCTTGTTCTCGGCACCGGCCGGCAAAGCCCCGGCCGCCTGAGAAATCTGTGCCGGCATCTTGTCCATCAGCGCCGACAGCCCGCCCATGCTGCGCATCTGGGCGATCTGTTCCTTGAAGTCGTTGAGGTCGAAGCCCTTGCCGGATTTCAATTTCTTCGCGAAAGCGACAGCCTTTTCCTCGTCGAGCCCCTTCTTGGCCTCTTCGATCAGGGACAGCACATCGCCCATGCCGAGAATCCGCGACGCCATCCGCTCCGGATGAAACGCTTCCAAGCCAGTCAGCTTTTCGCCGACACCGGCGAACTTGATCGGCTTGCCAGTAATGTGGCGCACTGATAGCGCAGCACCGCCGCGCGCATCGCCGTCGAGTTTGGTCAACACGACGCCGGTCAGCGGCAAGGCTTCATTGAAGGCCTTGGCCGTATTGACGGCATCCTGGCCCAACATCGCATCGACGACAAAAAGCGTCTCAATCGGTTTGAGCGCCGCATGCAGGCGCTTGATTTCGGCCATCATTTCCTCGTCGACCGCAAGACGGCCGGCGGTATCGACGAGCAGGACGTCATGGTAATGACGCCTGGCCCAATCGACCGCCGCCAGTGCGATCGCTTCCGGCCGCTCACCGATGGTCGACGGAAAGAAATCGACCCCCGCCTGGCCAGCAACCGACTTCAGCTGCTCGATGGCTGCCGGACGATAGACGTCGCAGGACACCACCAGCACTTTCTTCTTGTAATTCTCCTTGAGGAACTTGCCTAGCTTGCCGACGGTGGTCGTCTTGCCGGCACCTTGCAGACCGGCCATCAGGACAATGGCCGGCGGCTGGGTATTGAAGCTGATCCCTTCATGGGCACCACCCATGACCTGGGTCAGTTCCCGATGAACCACACCGACCAGCGCCTGTCCGGGACTCAACGAGCCGATGACCTCCTCGCCGACCGCCTTCTCCTTGACCGCAGCGACGAAGTCTTTGATCACCGGCAGGGCAACGTCGGCTTCGAGCAGCGCCATGCGCACCTCACGCATGGCGTCGGCGATGTTGGCGTCAGTCAGACGGGCTTCACCCTTGAGCGTCTTCATGACGCGGGCAAGACGATTGGTCAGGTTATCGAGCATGGTGTGTGGGCTTCTAGTAGAATTTACGGATGTCCGACATTGTAAGTCAGCTTCTGCCCCACATCCTCGCGGCCCTTCTTTACAGCGCGCTCGGGTACCATTTCTGGAACACGCGCTGGCGGGAAAAGGACCATCAGAATATCGCCTGCCCCATGCAAGCGTGGGAACGTGCGGCAATTGCGGCAGCGCTGATCATTCATGCCATGGGTCTCTATGACGCGCTGTTTTCGGCAGCAGGCATGCGCTTCTCGTTCAGCTTCGCGCTGTCCCTGATGATGTGGCTTGCCGTGCTGATCTACTGGCTGGAGAGTTTCATGGCCCGTATGGAGGGCATGCAACCCATGGTCCTGCCTTTGGCGGCGGCATGTGCCTTTCTGCCGGTCATTTTTCCGCAGGTGCATCTGGTGGCCAATGCCAGCGCCACCGGGTTCAAACTCCACTTCCTCGCGGCCATGCTGGCCTACAGTCTGCTCACGCTGTCCGCGCTGCACGCCATATTCATGGGTTTCACCGAAAACGCCCTGCACAAGCGCCTGATCACGCGCAGCCTTGCGACCCTGCCACCATTGCTGACAATGGAATCGCTGCTCTTCCGCATGCTGCTGCTCGGCTTCATTTTGCTGACGCTGACAGTCGGCAGCGGCGTCCTGTTCTCCGAAACCCTGTTCGGCAAACCGCTCTCGCTAGATCACAAGACGCTGTTCGCCTTCGCTTCGTGGGGCATTTTCGCCATGCTGCTGATCGGCCGCCATGCCTGGGGATGGCGTGGCAAGCGCGCCCTGCGCTGGACACTCGCCGGTTTTGCCTTGCTGATCCTCGCCTATGTTGGTAGCCGATTCGTCGCCGAAGTGATACTCGGACGCATTTGATGGTCAGCAACAAGTACCAGGCATTTCCACTTCAGGGTTGCTCAGTACGCCGGTTCCACCAACCTTCTTTTGCAGCGTCCTTCCCGAGAGAAAATGGTAATGCTGGCAGCTTGTCCGATGGTGCCCCCGGTCGGAATCGAACCAACACCTGATGATTACAAATC
>JBEOKN010000011.1:0-21498 GCA_040275885.1 Azonexus sp.
CGAAGGCGGCCGCACCGTAGGCGCCGGCGTCGTCGCCAAAATCATCGCGTAACGGTACATTCTCAAAACCGGGTTGGGAGTTGCTTCCGCCCCATCGCTCTTTGAAAGAAAAAAATGCAAAGTCAAAAAATTCGCATCCGCCTTAAGGCCTTCGACTATCGTCTGATCGACCAGTCGGCTCAAGAGATTGTTGAGACCGCAAAACGTACTGGTGCGGTCGTGCGTGGGCCCGTGCCGATGCCGACGCGCAAGGAGCGCTTTGACATTCTGCGTTCGCCGCACGTGAACAAGAGTTCCCGCGATCAACTGGAAATTCGTACGCACCTGCGTTTGATGGATATCATCGATCCAACCGACAAGACGGTTGATGCATTGATGAAACTTGACCTCCCGGCAGGCGTGGACGTCGAGATCAAGTTGCAGTAAGTTTAACTTTGCGGATATAATTGTCCGTTTTCGGGGGTAGCTGACGCTGGCTGCCTAAATGTCGTTTTACATCGACCGGCCAATCGTAGCTGGCGATGAGGAGAATAACCATGAGTCTAGGCCTTGTCGGTCGCAAGGTTGGCATGACTCGCATTTTTGCCGAGGATGGCGCCTCCATTCCGGTAACTGTGCTTGACGTGTCCAACAATCGAGTGACCCAAGTAAAAACGCCGGAGATCGATGGCTACGCAGCCATCCAGGTCGCATTCGGCACGCGCCGTGCCTCACGCGTTTCCAAGCCGCTGGCTGGTCATCTGGCGAAGGCGGGCGTGGAAGCTGGGCATGTGCTGAAGGAATTTCTTGTCGATGCTCAGCGTTTGGCCGAATTCAGGCCAGGCGACCGGGTTGCTGTGACCATTTTTGCCGAAGGGCAAAAGGTCGATGTGACCGGAACCTCGGTCGGGAAGGGTTTCCAGGGAGCCATCAAGCGCTATAACTTCAGCTCAAATCGGGCTTCCCACGGCAATTCGGTGTCGCACAATTCAGCAGGATCCATCGGCCAGGCACAAGATCCCGGCCGTGTCTTTCCGGGCAAGAAGATGGCAGGCCACATGGGTGATGTCCAGTCCACGATGCAGAGCCTGATGGTCGTGCGCGTTGATGTCGAGCGTCAGTTGCTTCTGGTCCGGGGTGCTGTTCCGGGTGCCAAGGGTGCTGATGTCGTCGTGCGTCCGGCAGTCAAGGCTTAAGGGGGCGACATGGAACTCAAGGTAATCAACGAGCAAGGTCAGGAAGCCACGAAGCTGCAAGCTTCGGATTTCCTTTTTGGCCGCGAATTCAATGAAGCGCTTGTTCACCAGGTCGTCGTGGCCTATCAAGCCAACGCTCGCTCAGGTGATCGTCAGCAGAAGGATCGCTCCGAAGTTCGTCATACGACGTCCAAGCCGTGGCGCCAGAAGGGTACCGGCCGCGCCCGGGCCGGCAGCAATGGCAGCCCGTTGTGGCGTGGCGGCGGTCGGATCTTTCCGAACTCTCCTGAGGATAATTTCAGCCAGAAGGTTAATCGGAAGATGTTTCGCGCCGCCATGGCTGCGATTCTCTCCGAACTGGCCCGTCAGGATCGCTTGGTGGTAATCGATGGCTTGTCCATCGATGCGCCGAAGACTAGGCTTTTTGCCGAGAAGTTGAAGGGCATGGGTCTGGAGGGGAATCTTCTGGTTATTACGGACGCGATGGATGAGAATCTGTATCTCTCTTCGCGCAATTTGCCCAATGTGCTGGTGCTAGAAGCGCAGGAGGCTGATCCGCTGTCGCTGGTCCGCTTTGCCAAGGTGCTGGTCACCAAGAATGCCGTGGCCAAGTTCGAGGAGATGTGGGGATGAATCAAGAGCGTCTGATGCAGGTGCTGCTGGCGCCGCAAATCTCCGAGAAGGCCACGTACGTTGCCGACAAGAACGAGCAGGTCATCTTCCGCGTTGCTTCCGATGCAACCAAGCCCGAGATCAAGGCGGCAGTTGAACTGTTGTTTAAGGTTCAGGTTGAGACGGTCCAAGTCGCCAACGTCAAGGGCAAGGTCAAGCGGTTCAAAGGGTCGGCTGGCCGCCGCAAAGGCTGGAAGAAGGCTTTTGTGAGCCTGAAGCCGGGGCAGGAAATCAATTTCGTTGAAGGGGGGACTGTCTGATGGCTCTCGTCAAGGTCAAGCCGACTTCTCCTGGTCGTCGTGCCGTCGTCCAGTTGGTCAATGCCAATCTCCACAAGGGCAAGCCGTTTGCCGGCCTTCTGGAATCGCAGTCCAAGAGTGCTGGCCGTAACAACAATGGTCGCATTACCGTTCGCCATCAGGGTGGCGGTCACAAGCAGGCCTATCGTGTTATTGATTTCAAGCGTGCCAAGGATGGCATTCCGGGCACGGTCGAGCGTCTGGAATACGATCCGAACCGGACCGCGAATATTGCCCTGGTTTGTTATGCGGATGGTGAGCGTCGCTATATCCTTGCCAACAAAGGCATGGCCGTTGGGCAGCAGGTCATGAATGGAGCCGAGGCGCCAATCAAGTCCGGTAACGCACTGCCGATCCGCAACATTCCCGTTGGTACCACCATCTGCTGTGTCGAGATGATGCCAGGTAAGGGCGCGCAGCTGGCCCGTTCCGCTGGGACCTCGGCGCAGCTGCTGGCGCGTGAAGGAGCCTACTCGCAGATTCGTCTTCGCTCTGGTGAGGTGCGTCGCGTGCATGTTGAATGCCGGGCGACGGTCGGTGAAGTCGGCAATGAAGAAAATATCCTGCGCAAGATAGGCAAGGCCGGTGCTCAACGGTGGCGTGGGATTCGTCCGACCGTGCGCGGCGTTGTCATGAACCCGATCGACCACCCGCATGGTGGTGGCGAGGGACGCACCGGCGAAGGTCGAGTGCCGGTGAGTCCGTGGGGTCAACCCGCTAAGGGTTACCGTACCCGCAGCAACAAGCGCACGAACAGCATGATCGTTCAGCGCCGTAACAAGCGTTAAGGGGGAGGAAATGGGACGTTCTCTAAAGAAGGGTCCGTTTGTTGATGCGTGCCTGATCGACAAGGTCGAAGCAGTGCGCGCCACAAGCGACAAGCGCCCGATAAAGACATGGTCACGTCGTTCGACGATCCTCCCCGAGTTCATCGGTCTGACGATCGCTGTCCACAATGGCAAGCAGCATATTCCGGTCTTTGTTACCGAAAATATGGTCGGTCACAAGCTCGGCGAGTTCTCGCTGACCCGGACGTTCAAGGGTCACACCGCTGGCAAGAAGGCCAAGAAGTAAGGAGCTGACATGGAAACTCGTGCAAGTCTGCGGGGCGTACGCCTCTCTGAACAAAAAGGTCGCCTCGTGGCTGATCTGGTGCGTGGCAAGCCGGTTGGTCAGGCTCTCAACATCTTGGCTTTCAGCCCGAAAAAGGGCGCCGGCATAGTCAAGAAGGTATTGGAGTCTGCCATAGCCAACGCGGAGCATAATGACGGCGCCGATATCGATGAACTGCAGGTCAAGACCATCTATATTGAACAAGGCTCGGTGCTCAAGCGTTTCAGAGCGCGCGCCAAAGGCCGAGGAAATCGGATAGTGAAGTCGACGTGCCATATCTATCTGACCGTCGGTAACTGAGGAAGAGTCATGGGACAGAAAATTCATCCGACCGGCTTCCGCCTGGTTGCCACCAAGAACTGGAGTTCCCGCTGGTACGCCAACAGCAAGGACTTCCCTGGAATGCTTAACGAAGATGTCAAGGCGCGTGAGTATCTGAAGCGGAAGCTGGCTCATGCTTCCGTTGGCCGCGTCCTCATTGAGCGGCCCGCGAAGAATGCCCGCATTACTGTTTACTCTGCTCGGCCTGGCGTGGTGATTGGCAAGAAAGGTGAGGATATCGAGCAGTTGCGGACGGATCTTCAGCGCATTATGGGCGTACCCGTCCATGTTTCGATTGAGGAGATTCGGAAGCCGGAGATTGATGCCAAGCTTATTGCCGACTCGATTGCTCAGCAGCTAGAGAAACGCATCATGTTCCGCCGGGCCATGAAGCGCGCGATGCAGAACGCGATGCGACTGGGCGCCCAGGGCATCAAGGTAATGAGTGCGGGTCGCCTGAATGGGGCGGAAATTGCTCGTAGCGAATGGTACCGCGAAGGCCGTGTGCCTTTGCATACTCTGCGTGCGGACATCGATTTTGCTAGCGCGCAGGCCCTGACGACTTATGGCATCATCGGTATCAAGGTTTGGGTTTACAAGGGCGATCTTCTTGATCGCAATGAACAGCCGGAAGTGGTCGAGCCAGCCTTAGACGATCGTCGTCCGCGTCGCGCACCCGGCAAGCCGGACGGTGACAAGCCCCGTACCCGTACGCTCAAGAAGGCTGATGGCCCCGAAGGCGACACCAAGGGCACGGCGCCGCGTGTAAGAAAGGCAGGTGTCTGAGATGCTGCAACCTAATCGTCGCAAGTTCCGCAAGGAGCACAAGGGCCGCAACGAGGGCCTTGCTACTCGCGGCACCAAGGTATCGTTCGGCGAGTGGGGCCTCAAGGCCATTGGCCGGGGCCGTCTGACGGCACGCCAGATTGAGGCGGCTCGTCGTGCCATGACACGCCACATCAAGCGCGGTGGCCGCATTTGGATTCGTATCTTCCCGGACAAGCCGGTTTCCAAGAAGCCGGCGGAAGTTCGGATGGGTAACGGGAAAGGGAACCCGGAATACTGGGTTGCCGAAATCCAGCCGGGCAAAGTCCTATATGAAATGGACGGCGTGAATGAGGTGCTGGCTCGTGAGGCGTTTGCTCTTGCCGCTGCCAAGCTGCCAATTCCAACGACCTTCGTTGCTCGTCATCTGGGGTAATCATGAAAGCTAGTGAACTGAGAACCAAAAGCGCGGACGAACTCCAGAAGGAATTGTTGGATCTCCTTCGGGCGCAGTTTGGCCTGCGTATGCAACTTGCTACCCAGCAGCTATCCAACTTTAGCCAAATATCCAAGGTGCGCCGCGATATTGCTCGCGTTCGCACGCTTATCCGTGAGAAGGCGGTGCAGCAATGACCGAAAGCCAAAACATCAAGCGTACCCTGATTGGGCGCGTGGTTAGCGACAAGATGGAAAAAACCGTTACCGTTCTTGTCGAACGCAAGGTCAAGCACCCGGTGTATGGCAAGGTGATGGTGCGCTCCAAGAAGTACCACGCGCACAACGAAGGGGATTCGGCGAAGGCCGGCGATCTGGTCGAGATCGTCGAGACACGACCCGTTTCCCGTACCAAGTCTTGGGCTGTATCGAGCGTTCTTCAGAAGGCGATCCTTGTATAAGAAGAATCGACGGGAGGGCTTGCGCTCTCGGCAATGAGGTTGCTATAATACTCGTTTGTCGGCCCCCTGTTCAGCGGGGGCGCTGATTTGTCCGACCCTTACGGGTTCCAAGACTGACCGCTTTGGCGGGTTAAGTTGGAGTTAAATTAAATGATTCAGATGCAATCAACTCTGGGCGTCGCCGATAACACCGGCGCCCGCTCGGTAATGTGTATCAAAGTGCTGGGTGGGTCCCATCGCCGGTACGCGGGCATTGGCGACATCATCAAGGTCAGCATCAAGGATGCGGCGCCGCGTGGTCGGGTGAAAAAGGGCGACGTCTACAACGCCGTGGTGGTTCGCACAGCCAAGGGCGTTCGTCGTCCCGACGGGTCGTTGATTCGCTTCGACAGCAATGCAGCGGTTCTTCTCAACAACAAGCTCGAGCCGCTCGGCACGCGCATCTTTGGCCCGGTAACCCGCGAACTGCGTACCGAGCGCTTCATGAAGATCGTGTCCCTGGCTCCGGAAGTACTGTAAGAGGCCCGTTATGGAAAAGATTCGCAAGGGTGACGAGGTCGTGGTAATTACTGGCAAGGATAAGGGCAAACGCGGTACCGTCCTGCGCCGCATCGATGAGGAGCGTGTGATTGTCGAGGGCGTGAATCGCGCCAAGAAGCACGTCAAGCCGAACCCGGTCAAGGGCGTGGCTGGTGGCGTCATCGACAAAGATATGCCGATTCATCTCTCCAATGTTGCGCTGTTCAATCGTGCCACCAAGAAGGCTGACCGTGTCGGGTTCAAGGTGCTTGGTGACGGCCGCAAGATTCGCGTGTTCAAGTCGAGCGGCGAACCGGTGAACGCATAAAGGGACAGACATGGCGCGTTTGCAGCAGTTTTATAAGAATACCGTCGTCGGTGACTTGGTCAAGCAATTTGGGTACAAGTCCGTGATGGAGGTGCCGCGGGTTACGAAGATAACCCTCAACATGGGTGTCGGCGAGGCTGTGGCGGACAAGAAGGTTCTCGAAAACGCCGTTGGTGACATGCAGAAGATTGCCGGCCAGAAGCCAGTGACGACCAAGGCGCGTAAATCAATCGCCGGATTCAAGATTCGCGATGGCTACCCGATCGGTTGCATGGTCACCCTGCGTGGGCCCCGCATGTTCGAGTTTCTCGATCGTCTGGTTAGCATCGCTTTGCCGCGTGTACGTGACTTCCGCGGGATTTCGGGGAAGAGCTTTGATGGCCAGGGCAACTACAACATGGGTGTCAAGGAGCAGATTATTTTCCCGGAAATCGAGTACGACAAGATTGATGCTCTTAGGGGAATGAATATCAGTATCACCACGACGGCGAAGACTGATGCAGAAGCCAAGGCGCTGTTGGCCGCGTTTAAGTTACCGTTCAAGAATTGAGACAATCATGGCAAAACTTGCTCTGATCAACCGTGAAGACAAACGTCGCAAGCTGGTGGCGCAGTATGCCAAGAAGCGTGCCGCATTGGCAGCGATAATCAATGATGTAGGCATTTCAGATAAGGAGCGCTATGAGGCGCGCCTGAAGCTGCAGGCTTTGCCGCGCAACTCCAGCCCATCCCGCTTGCGCAACCGCTGCCAGATGACGGGTCGGCCGCATGGCGTTTTCCGCAAGTTCGGCTTGTGTCGTAACAAGATTCGTGAATTGGCCTTTAATGGCGAGATCCCGGGTGTTGTTAAGGCGAGTTGGTAAAGGGAGGTACAGAAATGTCAATGAGCGATCCGATCGCGGACATGCTGACACGCATCCGCAACGCCCAGCTCGCCGAAAAGGCGTCCGTCTCGATGCCTTCATCCAAGGTAAAGGTGGCAATCGCCACCGTTCTCAAGGACGAAGGCTATGTCGAGAATTTCGCGGTGCGCCAGCCCGATGGCAAGGCCACGCTTGAAATCGGTCTCAAGTACTACGCCGGCCGCCCGGTCATCGAGCGGATTGAAAGGGTTTCGAAGCCTGGTCTGCGTATCTACAAGGGCTGTGAAGACATTCCCCGGGTAATGAACGGGCTTGGCGTGGCTATTGTATCGACCCCCAAGGGTGTCATGACTGATCGCAGGGCTCGTGCAAGCAAGGTGGGCGGCGAAGTTTTGTGCATCGTGGCATAAGGGAGCGGACATGTCTCGAATAGGTAAAAATCCCGTTGTCGTTCCACCAGGTGTGGAAGTCAGCGTCGCGGAGCAGATCGTCGTCAAGGGTCCGCTGGGAACGCTGAAGATCGCACCCCATCCCGCCGTGACAGTTTCATTGGATGGCCAACGATTGGTGGTTACCAAGGTTGGCGGGGCGGACGGACGAATTGCGAATGCGATGTGGGGCACCATGCAGGCCAACCTCAGCAACATGATGGTTGGTGTAAGCAAGGGCTTTGAAAAGAAGCTGCAACTGATTGGCGTGGGTTATCGTGCCCAAGTGCAGGGTGACATGCTGAACCTGTCGCTTGGCTTTTCCCATCCAATCGCCCACAGAATGCCGGAAGGCGTCAAAGCTGAGTGTCCGACGCAGACGGAAATCGTTCTCAAGGGTTCGGACAAGCAGCAAGTCGGTCAGGTTGCCGCCGAAGTTCGTGCATATCGCAAGCCGGAGCCCTACAAGGGCAAGGGTGTGCGTTATGTCGGCGAAGTGGTGGCTATCAAGGAAACCAAGAAGAAGAAGTAAGGGTGGCATATGTTTAACAGGAAAGAAGCGCGTCTGCGCCGTGCCCGCAAGACCCGGGCCAAGATTGCCGAGTTGAAGGCTGTGCGCCTGTGTGTTAACCGCACTAACTGCCACATTTACGCCCAGATCATTTCGCCGGGCGGCGGCAAGGTATTGGCTTCGGCTTCCACGCTCGAAACGGGTGTGCGCAAGGACTTGTCGAATGGTGGAAACAAGGCCGCTGCTGCGGCCGTTGGCAAGTTGATTGCCGCTCGCGCCAAGGCTGCCGGCGTCGAGCAGGTGGCTTTTGATCGCTCCGGCCTTCAGTTCCATGGGCGGGTTCAAGCGCTGGCAGAAGCCGCGCGTGAATCCGGCTTGAAGTTCTGATCGCTGCGAAAGGACAAGGTTAAGAAATGGCTAAACCGGAAAGAAGCAGGAAGCCCCAACAGGCTGAGGAGCGCGATGATGGCATGCGCGAAAAAATGGTTTCGATCAACCGCGTCACCAAGGTGGTGAAGGGTGGCCGCATCCTAGGTTTCGCTGCATTGACGGTCGTTGGCGACGGGGACGGTGGCCTCGGCATGGGGAAGGGCAAGTCGCGTGAAGTGCCGGTCGCTGTTCAGAAGGCGATGGACGAGGCCCGTCGCAGGATGGCCAAGGTCAGTCTCAAGAACGGCACCGTCCATCACACGGTGATGGGCCATCATGGCGCTGCAAAAGTCATGATCCAGCCGGCGCCAGAGGGTACCGGCATCATTGCCGGGGGTGCCATGCGGGCTGTGTTCGAAGTTGCCGGCGTGACCAATGTGGTCGCCAAGGCTCACGGTTCGACCAATCCGTACAACATCGTGCGCGCAACCATTGACGGGCTTTTGAAGGTCAATACGCCATCTGAAATAGCCGCCAAGCGCGGCCTCTCAGTTGAACAGATCCTGGGGTAAGTCATGGCCGACAAGAAAATCAAAGTGACGCTCGTCAAGAGCATCATCGGAACCAAGCAGGACCATCGGGCGACTGTGCGTGGCCTGGGTCTGCGCAAGCTGAACAGTTCGTCCGAGTTGCTGGATACGCCGGCAGTGCGCGGCATGATCAACAAAGTTCAGTATCTCGTTAAGGTTGAGGGTTAACCCATGCGTCTGAATACTATCCAGCCGGGCGAAGGCTCCAAGAAGGCCCGCAAGCGCGTCGGTCGTGGCATCGGTTCCGGCTTCGGCAAGACCTGCGGCCGTGGTCACAAGGGACAGAAATCCCGCGCCGGCGGTTTTCATAAGGTCGGTTTTGAGGGCGGGCAAATGCCATTGCAGCGCCGACTGCCGAAGGTCGGGTTCAAGTCGGTGACCCGTGACCGGAACTATGAGATTCGCCTGACTGATCTGGAACGTCTGCCCGTCGACGAGATTGATTTGCTGGTCTTGCAGGCTGCCGGTGTTGTTCCCGGTGATGCTTTGGCCGCCAAGGTAATTCTTTCGGGTGCGATTTCGCGCAAGGTGACGCTCAAGGGCGTCGGGGCGACCAAGGGCGCCAAGGCTGCGATAGAAGCAGTCGGTGGCTCGGTCGCCGGGTAACCCCGGGAAAGGTTAGCGCGTTGGCGGCAACTCCCAATACAGTAGGCAAGGGTGGCAAGTTCGGCGATCTCAAGCGCCGGCTTTGGTTCCTGCTGGGCGCTCTGGTTGTCTATCGGATCGGTGCGCATATACCGGTTCCCGGAATCGATCCCAACGTGCTCTCCGACCTGTTCAATTCGCAGCAGGGTGGTATCCTGGGCATGTTCAACATGTTTTCTGGCGGTGCGCTCTCGCGTTTTACGATTTTCGCACTGGGGATCATGCCGTACATTTCGGCGTCGATCATCATGCAGTTGATGAGCGTGGCTAGCCCACAACTTGAAGCGCTCAAGAAGGAAGGCGAAGCCGGCCGACGCAAGATCACGCAATACACGCGTTATGGCACCGTTGGCTTGGCGCTCTTCCAGGGTTTGGGCATTGCCGTTGCGCTGGAAGCTCAGGCGGGGCTAGTCAATGATCCGGGCTTCATGTTCCGCCTGACGACGGTTTCAACACTCGTCACCGGGACAATGTTCCTGATGTGGCTGGGCGAGCAGATTACCGAGCGTGGCTTGGGCAATGGCATTTCTATCATCATTTTCGCCGGTATCGCCGCAGGACTGCCAAATGCCATCGGTGGCCTGCTTGAACTGGTTCGTACCGGCGCCATGCACCCGCTGACAGCGTTGATCATCTGTGCCTTGGTTGTTGTTGTCACCGCCTTTGTTGTGTTCGTTGAGCGCGGTCAACGCAAGATTCTGGTCAATTATGCCAAGCGTCAGGTTGGCAACAAGATTTATGGTGGTCAGAGTTCCCATCTGCCATTGAAGTTGAACATGTCAGGTGTTATTCCGCCGATCTTTGCCTCGTCGATTATCCTCTTTCCGGCCACACTTGCTGGATGGTTCGGTTCGGGCGAATCGATGCGCTGGCTGAAGGATGTGGCGGGCACCCTTTCGCCGGGCCAGCCCATTTACGTGATGCTCTATGCTGGCGCGATCGTGTTTTTCTGCTTTTTCTACACGGCGCTCGTCTTCAATTCCAAGGAGACTGCCGACAACCTGAAGAAAAGCGGTGCCTTTGTCCCTGGTATCCGCCCTGGTGAGCAGACGGCCCGTTACATTGACAAGATCCTCATGCGTCTGACCTTGATCGGCGCGGCCTACATCACCATAGTCTGCTTGTTGCCAGAATTTCTTATTTTGAAGTGGAACGTGCCCTTTTACTTTGGCGGTACGTCTTTGCTCATTATAGTGGTCGTCACCATGGACTTCATGTCCCAGGTGCAGGCCTATGTCATGTCGCACCAGTATGAAAGCCTCTTGAAGAAAGCTAATTTCAAGGGATCGCCAATGATCAAGTAATTTAACGTGGCCAATGAGACTGCATCGAGATGCTAGGCGCGGTGGTTGAGGCCCCGGCGCAGTAAAGGCCATCAAGTTCAGGCGATTGCTTCCGGAAACATGTGCGGGCGGTCACTCTGCTTTTTTCTCGGTGCCAAGGTCAGCATTCAATTGGCACCATACGGTTTCACCCTGGCCCGGAAGCATTTCTCGGCCAAGTAAAGATTCTCTACGCAACAAACCGCAGGGCAATGGAGTCACGGCTGCTTCCAAGCTCTCGCAGATGAGGAGTAAGACATGAAAGTGCAACCTTCAGTGAAGTGCGTGTGTCGCAATTGCAAGGTTATCCGTCGCAAGGGTATTGTGCGCATCATTTGCAAGGATCCCCGTCACAAGCAACGCCAGGGCTGATTTCCTGGCAGTCCGGCATTTGTTAATTTTCGAAAGAGTGGAGTGATTCAATGGCCCGTATTGCAGGGGTAAACATTCCGAACCATCAGCATGCTGAAATCGCGTTGACAGCGATTTACGGCATCGGTCGTACCCGCGCACAGAAAATATGTGATGCGGCCGGCGTTGGTCGTGCGATCAAAATGAAGGATCTGTCCGATTCGGACATGGATCGCCTGCGTGACGAGATCGCCAGGTTCACCGTCGAGGGTGATCTACGCCGCGAAGTCACGATGAACATCAAGCGTCTGATGGACCTTGGTTGCTATCGTGGCCTGCGCCATCGCAAGGGCCTTCCTTGCCGTGGCCAGCGTACCAAAACCAATGCACGCACCCGCAAGGGTCCGCGCAAAGCTATCGCTGGCAAGAAGTAAATAAGGACAGAAAATGGCAAAGACTGCTACCAAAGTCAAAGTTCGCAAGAAGGTTAAGAAGAACGTTGCGGAGGGCATTGCCCACATTCATGCGTCGTTCAACAACACCATCATCACCATTACCGACCGGCAGGGCAACGCGCTCTCTTGGGCAACTTCCGGTGGCGCCGGCTTCAAAGGTTCGCGCAAATCCACCCCGTTTGCCGCCCAGGTGGCCGCTGAGGCCGCCGGCAAGGGGGCTCAGGAATGCGGTGTCAAGAATGTCGAGGTCCGTATCAAGGGTCCCGGTCCTGGGCGTGAGTCTTCGGTTCGCGCGCTGAATGCGTTGGGCATGAAGATCACTTCCATTTCCGACGTGACGCCAGTGCCGCACAACGGCTGCCGTCCGCCCAAAAAGCGCCGCATCTAAGGAGGAAGACAAGTGGCTCGTAATCTCGATCCGAAATGCCGTCAGTGCCGCCGTGAAGGCGAAAAGCTCTTCCTTAAGGGCGAAAAGTGCTTCACTGACAAGTGTGCCATTGAACGGCGTTCATACGCTCCTGGTCAGCACGGGCAGAAATCCGGCGCACGTCTCTCCGACTACGGCGTCCATCTGCGCGCAAAACAGAAGATTCGTCGCGTCTATGGTGTGCTCGAAGGTCAGTTCCGCAAGACCTTCGCCGAAGCTGATCGACGCAAGGGCCAGACCGGTGAGAACCTGCTTCAGCTTCTGGAAGCCCGTCTGGACTCCGTCGCCTACCGCATGGGATTTGGCGCCTCGCGCGCCGAGTCGCGCCAAGTGGTCAGACACAACGGCGTCTTGGTCAATGGCAAGCGTGTCAACATCCCATCTTACATTGTCAAGCCGGGTGATGTGGTTCAGCTTACCGCTCGCTCCCGTGCCTCACTGCGTTGCAAGGCGGCTCTTGAAGCCGCTGAATCCAGGGGCTTCCCGGAATGGATCGCGGTTGACATCAAGGAGGGCAAGGGTACGTTCAAGGCTATGCCGCAGCGCTCCGAGTTGCCGTCGACCCTGAACGAAGGTCTCGTCATCGAACTTTACTCGAAGTAATCACTTCGCAGAGGAAGCAACCCCATGCAAAGCAGTGGACTTCTGAAACCCCGCATTATTGATGTGCAGAGCGTTTCGCCCGTGCAGGCCAAAGTTGTCATGGAGCCGTTCGAACGCGGCTACGGTCATACCCTTGGCAATGCATTGCGTCGCATTCTGCTCTCGTCGATGCCTGGATATGCGCCGACCGAGGTCGGTATTGACGGTGTGTTGCATGAGTACTCCACGGTTGATGGCGTTCAGGAGGATGTTGTTGACATCCTCCTGAACCTCAAGGGAGTGGTATTCAAGCTGCACAGTAGAGACGTGGTTAACCTGAAGCTGTCCAAGGAAGGTGAAGGCGCTGTTCGTGCAGGCGACATCGAGTTGCCGCACGACGTTGAAATCATCAATCCGGAGCATGTGATCGCGCATCTGGCCCCTGGCGGCAAGCTGTCCCTGGAGATCAAGGTCGAGAAGGGGCGTGGCTATGTGCCAGGCAACATGCGCAATCTGGACGATTCCAAGACCATTGGCAAGCTGTTGCTTGATGCTTCATTCAGCCCGATTCGACGTGTCGCCTATACCGTGGAAAGTGCTCGCGTTGAGCAGCGGACCGACTTGGACAAGTTGATTGTCGATATTGAAACCAACGGTGTTGTCGAACCGGAGGAGGCGATCCGTTACGCTGCCCGCGTGCTGATGGAACAACTCACCGTTTTTGCCAACCTCGAGGGTACCGCGCCGCCCGAAGAGCATTCCAAGCCAATTCAGGTTGACCCGGTACTGTTGCGGCCGGTTGATGACCTCGAACTGACGGTGCGCTCAGCGAACTGTCTGAAGGCCGAGAACATCTATTACATCGGCGATCTGATTCAGCGTACTGAGAACGAGCTCCTGAAGACGCCGAACCTGGGACGCAAGTCACTGAATGAGATCAAGGAAGTGTTGGCTGCCCGCGGTTTGACCTTGGGCATGAAATTGGAAAACTGGCCGCCGGCCGGTCTGGAAAAGGTCTGACGATCTTTTTCGACCCGGGCAGTCAAGGGACGCCTGTAGAACATAGAAAGGATTAACCATGCGTCACCGTTTGGGACTTCGCAAACTCAACCGTACCAGCAGCCACCGCTTGGCGATGCTGCGCAACATGACCGTTTCGCTGCTCAAACATGAGGCGATCAAGACCACGCTTCCTAAGGCAAAGGAACTGCGCCGTGTCGTCGAACCGATGATCACCATTGGCAAGACGCCCACCGTGGCCAACAAGCGCCTGGCATTTGATCGCCTGCGTGATCGCGCTACCGTCGTCAAGCTCTTCAGCGAGATCGGCCCGCGTTATGCAGCTCGCCCTGGCGGCTATCTGCGCATTCTCAAGTGCGGCTTCCGCGTCGGCGACAATGCGCCGATGGCGTTTGTCGAACTGGTGGATCGCCCGGAGCAAACCGAGGCTGTGGAAATCGACGAAGCCGCCTGAGGCCTCAGGGTGAGCAGAAAGAAAGGCCGGGATATCCCGGCCTTTCTTTTTTCAGTGCTGCAATATCTTTGAAAGGAATTGTTGGGCCCTCTCGGACCGCGGCTTGCCGAAGAAGTCGTCCTTTTTCGCATCCTCGACGATTCGGCCCTGATCCATGAAAATGACGCGGTGCGCAACCTTGCGCGCAAAGCCCATCTCATGGGTGACGCACATCATGGTCATGCCTTCCTTCGCGAGTTCGACCATGACATCGAGCACCTCGTTGATCATTTCCGGGTCCAGCGCCGAGGTTGGCTCATCGAACAGCATGCAGATCGGATCCATCGCCAGGGCTCGAGCAATCGCCACGCGCTGTTGCTGACCACCGGACAGTTCGCCGGGGAACTTGTTCGCCTGTGCTTTCAGGCCAACGCGGTCAAGGAGCTTGAGCCCCTTTTCCAGCGCCTCGTCCTTGCTCCGGTTGAGCACCTTGATTTGACCGATCGTCAGGTTCTCGGTAATGCGCATGTGCGGGAACAACTCGAAATTCTGGAAAACCATGCCAACTTTGGCGCGCAATTTCGATAGGTTGGTCTTGGGATCGGCAATCGAGGTTCCCTTGACGATGATGTCGCCTTGCTGGAATGGTTCCAGGCCGTTGACGCACTTGATCAGCGTGGATTTGCCGGACCCGGATGGACCACAGACAACGATGACTTCACCCTCCTGGACGCTGGTGGTGCATTCAGCCAGCACCTGAAACTGCCCGTACCACTTTGAAACGTTCCGAATATCGATCATTGGCTGAATCTCGCTTGAAGATGCTTCACCACTCGAGAGACGGAGAAGCAGATGACGAAATAGACGGCTCCGGCAAAAAGCAGGAGTTCGACAAGTCGACCGTCACGGTCACCGACCTTGTAGGAAGTGCCGAAGAAGTCGGAAAGGCCGATGACGTAGACCAGCGATGTGTCCTGGAACAGGATGATGGCTTGCGTCAGGAGCAGCGGCAGCATGTTGCGAAAAGCCTGCGGCAGGACGATCAGGCACATCGTCTGACCGGGAGTGAGGCCGAGCGCCAAACCGGCCGCGACCTGTCCTCTGGTCACACTCTGAATGCCGGCGCGAGCGATCTCGGAGTAGTAGGCTGCCTCGAAGAGCGCGAAGGCGACCAAGGCCGAGGTCAGACGGATGTCGCCGATCTCCTCGCCGAACACTGCCTTGAGTGCCTGCGGAACAATCAGGTAAAACCACAGGATGACCATGACCAGTGGAACTGAGCGGAAGAGATTGACGTAGCTGGCGGCCAACCAGGCAAGAACCTTGTTCTTGCCCAGTCGCGCGACGGCCAGCAGGGTACCCCAGACGATGCCGACGGCAATGGCGGTGAGGGTGACTTCCAGCGTCACCAGCATGCCCTTGGCGAGCAGGGGAATCGCGCCTGGGATTGACGTCCAGTCGAATTCATACATGGTCATTTCCCTCCGACATATCCGGGCACGCGGACCTTCTGTTCGACATGACGCATCAGGAACATCACGATTACGTTGATCAGGACGTAGAGCAGGGTCACGGCGATGAAGGCTTCGTAAGGCTGGGCGGTGAAATCGACCAATTGCTGCGCCTGTCGGGAGAGTTCTATCAGGCCGATGGTCGTGGCGACCGCCGAGTTCTTGAAGATGTTGAGAAATTCCGAGGTCAACGGAGGCACGATGATACGGTAAGCCATGGGCAGCAATACGTGACGGTAAACTTGCGCCAGCGTGAAGCCCATCGCCAGCCCCGCGTTCTTCTGGCCGCGCGGCAGCGAATTGATCCCCGAACGGACCTGTTCCGCAACGCGTGCCGCGGTGAACAGTCCAAGACAGATCATCGCCGCGAAGAACTGCTGTGCCAGCGGGTTCATCTGCTTCAGGGCATCGCCCATCGTCGGCGGGAGCAATTCAGGCAGGACGAAGTACCAGATGAACAGTTGGACCAACAACGGGATGTTGCGGAATATCTCGACGTAGGTTGCGGCGATCAGCGACAGCCAGCGGTTCGGAACGGTGCGTAGCACGCCAATGACCGAGCCGACGACGAGCGCGATCATCCACGAACTGAGCGACAGCGTCACCGTCCATTTCAGACCTTCCAGCAGCCAGGTCAGGTAGGTTCCCTCACCGGTCGCACTGGGTTGGAGGAAGACCTCCCAGTTCCAGTTGTAAGCCATGTTACTCCTCCCCAATCAACGCCCGGCCACCGGGGAAAATGTCCCCGGTGATCAGTCGGCCGCAACCCGCGAAACTACTCGAACGCCTTGTCGTTGGGAGCCTTGTACAGGGCCTTGAGGTCATCCGGCAGCGGCATGCCCAGGTTCAGCCCCTTTGGCGGAATCGGGCTGAGGAACCACTTGTTGTAGATCTTCTCTGCCTCGCCGGCAGTCATCGCCTTCGTCAGCGCGGCATCGACGACCTTCTTGAAACCTGGGTCGTCCTTGCGCAGCATGCACCCGTATGCTTCCTCGGACATGGGCTTGCCGACGACGGTCCAGTCGCCCGGCTTCTTGGCCTTGGCGATCTCACCATAGAGCAGTGCGTCGTCCATCATGAAGGCAACGGCGCGGCCCGTTTCCAGCGTCAGGAAGGATTCGCCGTGGTCTTTGGCCGAGATGATGTTCATCTTCATCTGCTTGTCTTCGTTCAGCTTGCGCAACAGGCGCTCGGACGTCGTGCCGGCGGTGACGACCACGTTCTTGCCGGCGAGATCCGGAAAATCCGAGATCCCCGAAGTCTTCTTGGTCAACAGGCGGGTGCCAACGATGAAGATGGAGGTCGAGAACGATACCTGCTTTTGCCGTTCAGTATTATTGGTGGTCGACCCGCATTCGATGTCGACCGTCCCGTTCTGGACCAGCGTAATGCGGTTGGCCGACGTGACCGGCATCAGTTTCACGTCGAGCTTGGCCAGCTTGAGGTCGGACTTGATGGCGTCTACCACCTTCATCATCAGTTCCTGCGAATAGCCGATGACCTGCTGCTGGTCGTTGTAGTACGAGAACGGAATGGACGACTCGCGGTGGCCGAGGGTGATGGTTCCGGTGTCCTTAATCTTTTTGAGCGTCGCCGATTCCTGGGACAGCGCTGGCGTGGTTGCAAGGGCTGCAGCGATGAGGGCTGCAGAGACGAACTTGGTCAGTTGCATGTGGTCTTCCTCCAGTGGCTTGATCTGCTTCGCAGCAAGATATTGCGGGAAATTTTCACTCTCGCCCAGCTGCAAAGAGGGCGATTACGACGACATTGACGAATATCACATAGTCGATGTCTTGAAAGCTTACCATTGTTGAGACTGCATTGGCGTGTTACTCAAGTCGCATGCACGCCGAGGGTCGCGCCCCCGATCCTGGCGATCGGGTTCGCATTACTCCGATATTTCAAGCGCAGTGAAGGTGACGGGCAAATCGGAGAGGTAGCTGTGCAGGCATGCGCGCGTGTCAGGCGCTTCCGGCCGCCCGCTCCTGCTGCTGCAAGAGCCACATCTGCGCGTAGGCGCCACCGGCATCGAGCAGTGCCGCATGAGTGCCGCGCTCAATGACGTGGCCGGCCTCCATGACGAGAATCTCGTCGGCATTCATCACGGTCGACAGGCGGTGGGCGATGATCAGCGTCGTCCGGCCAATGGCGGCCAGTTCGAGTTGGCCCTGGATGGCGCGCTCGGTCGCCGAATCGAGAGCCGATGTTGCCTCGTCGAAAATCAGGATGGGCGGGTTCTTGAGCAAAGTGCGGGCAATTGCGACACGCTGCTTCTCGCCACCGGAGAGCTTCAGGCCGCGCTCGCCGACCCGGGTTTCGTACTTCTGCGGCAGCGATTCGATGAAAACGTGCAACTGGGCGGCGCGGGCGGCGGCGAACACTTCCTCGCGGCTCGCATCAGGGCGTCCATAGTTGATGTTGTAGAAGATCGAATCGTTGAACAACACGGTGTCCTGCGGGACGATGCCGATTGCCGCGCGCAGGCTGCCCTGCTTGAGGCTACGCAGGTCGTGACCATTGATCCGGATGGCGCCGCCCGTCACGTCATAGAAGCGGTACAGCAGTCGGGCCAGGGTTGATTTGCCGGCGCCCGAGTGGCCGACAACGGCGACGGTCTTGCCGGGGGGGATGGTGAAGTTCAGGTTGTGCAGGATGACGCGGTCCAGCTCGTATGAGAAGCCGACCGCGTCGAAATTGACCTGTAGCGCGCCGCCCGGCAGGTCGCGGGCATCGGGGGCGTCGGCGATCTCGCGATTTTCCTTGAGCAGGTTGAACATCCGCTCGATATCGGTCAACGCCTGCCGGATTTCGCGATAGACGACGCCAAGAAAATTGAGCGGAATATAGAGCTGGATCAGGAAGGCATTGACCAGCACCAGGTCGCCGATGGACATCGTGCCCTCGACCACGCCATTGGCAGCGCGCCACATCATTGCCGTGACGCCGAGCGCGATGATCAGTTGCTGTCCGAGGTTGAGCACCGAAAGCGTCTTCTGGCTGCGCGTCGCGGCATGCTCCCATTTGAGCATCTGTTCGTCGTAGCCCCGCGCCTCGTAGGCCTCGTTGTTGAAATACTTGACAGTCTCGTAATTGAGCAGGCTGTCGACCGCCCGTGTGTTGGCGGCCGAATCGCTCTCGTTCACGGCTCGCCGGATATCGATGCGCCAGTTGCTGACCCCGACAGTGAATGCGATATAGGTGACCAGCGAAACGACGGTGATTAGCACGAAGCCGAGGTCGTACTTGACGAAAAGAATGCCGAGGACGAGCCCCATCTCGACCAGCGTCGGCAGTATTGAGTAGAGCGTGTAGGAGATCAGGCTGGAAATCGAGCGTGTACCGCGCTCGATGTCGCGCGAGACGCCGCCGGTCTGTCTTTCAAGATGAAAGCGCAGGCTCAGCGCGTGCAGGTGGCGGAAAACCTCGAGCGCCACCTGGCGGACAGCCCTCTGGGTCACGCGGGCGAACAGGAATTCCCGCAATTCGGTGAACAGGGCGGTCGAAAAACGGAGGGCGCCGTAGAGCATGAGCAGCAACACGGGTAGCACCAATGGCTGATCGGTCATTGAAAGGCGGTCGATCATCTCCTTGAAGACCATCGGGACGCTGACATTGGCGACCTTGGCACCGATCAGGCAGGCCAGTGCCATCATGACGCGCAGGCGGTAGGCCCAGAGATAGGGAAAGAGGATGCGAATCGTCGACCAGACATGCGATTCGGTTACGGGTTGGCCGGACGGCGGCTTGGGGAGGGTGCTTGCGCGACGCATGTTGGGAGCTTGCCTTGTGGGTGTTTTTTCCAGTATATGAAATCTTTGCAGTTTCCACGAAAATCACGCCCAACTTGAAAAAGGACCCGTCATGGCCGTCGACCGCGTCAGTCTTCCGCAGAAACAGCCGGTCCTGCGTACGGTGCCGATGCCGGCCGACCTTAACCAGAATGGCGATGTCTTCGGTGGCTGGGTCATGGCCCAAGTCGACGTGGCTGGCGCGATACCCGCCATGCGCCGTGCCCGGGGCCGGGTGACGACAGTTTCGGTCAATTCCTTCCAGTTCAAGCAGCCGATCTCGGTGGGCGACCTGATCAGCCTCTACGCCGAAGTCGTGCATGTCGGGAACACTTCGATCACCGTCAATGTCGAGGTCTACGCTGAGCGGAATTATGCCGATCCGGTGGCGGTCAAGGTGACGGAAGCGCAACTAACCTACGTTGCCATCGATGGAACCGGCAAAAAACGTATCGTTCCGCCAGAAAATCCGTAAAATCGGGCGGGTGCGAAATCCTGTTCAGGTAAATGAAACAATGAAGAAAATGACCTTCCGACCCCTGCCGTGCCTACTCCTGCTGGCATTCTCCGGTGTAGCCTCCGCCTCGGCCTTCCAGCTCTGGGAGCAGAATGCAAGCGGCATCGCCACCTCGTTTGCCGGGTCGGCCGCGGTCGCCGACAATGCCGGGACGATCTTCTTCAATCCGGCCGGCATGACCCAGCTTCCCGGGATTCAGCTCTCGGTCGGCGTCGCCGGTGTCGGGCCGAGCTTCAAATTCAGCAACGACGGTTCGAGCGGTCTGCTCGGAACCGGGGGCGATGGTGGTAATGCCGGAAGCTGGGCGGCAGTTCCCAATGCGTATTTGTCCTGGCAAGTGGCGCCGGACTGGTTCATCGGGCTCGGCATCTCGTCACCCTTCGGGTTGAAGACCGAGTATGACGCCAATAACTGGATCGGCAGTTATCAGGGAATCAAGTCCAAGATCACGACGGTGAACTACAACCCGTCGCTGGCCTGGAAGGTGAACGACAAGGTGTCGCTTGGCCTCGGTTTCAGTTACCAGACCCTCGATGCCGAGTTGACGTCGGCGCTTCCCGGTGTGCCCAGGTCATCGCAACTGAAGGGCGATGACGCCTCCTGGGGCTGGAATGCCGGCGCCCTCTTCACCTTGTCGCCCGCGATGCGTGTCGGCATTTCGTATCGCTCGGCGGTCGACTATACGCTGGAAGGAAACTCAAATACGGCGCTCACTTCAACGCCGGTCAAAACCGATGTCAAGTTGCCGGATACCTTCATCCTGTCGGTCTGGCAGCAGGTGTCGGATCGCTGGGAAGCGATGGGCGATCTTTCCTATACCAACTGGGGCACACTGAAGACGCTCAACGTGATCAACAGCAATACTGGCGTGCAGATTGGCAGCGAGAACTTCGGTTACCGCGATTCCTGGCGTTTCGCCTGGGGGGCAGCCTACAAAGCGACAGAGGCGTGGAAGCTGAAATTCGGCATCGCCTATGACCGCACCCCGACGACAGACAATGAACGATCTGTCCGCGTCCCGGACAACGACCGCATCTGGTTCTCGCTCGGCGCGCAATGGAATGGCGGCGCCTACGGCAAGATCGATGCTGGCTATGCCTACCTGTATGTCAAGGATGCCGACATCAACCAGACCAAGACCTTCCCCGGCGCCACCAGCAACCTGCGCGGTTCCTACAGCGACAGCGGTCACCTGCTCGGCATACAATACTCGAACGGGTTCTAGGGCTTCCTTAGGGCGCCTTGCGCAGACGCCTGGCCAGCAAGGTCATTTCATTGGAGCCTGGACGTCGCTCTGCGCGGGCGCGACCAATGAATCTTGCCATGAACCAGTGCTGAGATGACGGACCTTGTTGCCAGACGTATTACGGCAACAATGACGAAAACTTGGCTGCTGCTTGTGCCTGATATTCCTGAAGCCCCTTGCTGACGATATCTATCCACGCGCTATCGGTGCCGAGCTGTCTTGAATCATTTGCGTAAGCCTTGATGCTGACAACGGAATGCCTTCCCTGAACCTCGAGGTCAGTTTCAATTCTTGCCTCGAAGGTCAGAGCCCAGAAGCCTGGTGTCATCCAGGCCCAGAATCGCGTGATGCG
>JBEOKN010000012.1:0-3392 GCA_040275885.1 Azonexus sp.
ATGTCGTATTGCTCGGGCGAATAGCTCGGCTCCGACTGCAACGAAACGGGCTTCTCGATGAAATCCGACAACATCGCCAGCGATTGCGATTCCTCGTCAAGAAAGAGGTCGACCACGGCCGGCCCGGCCAGGACGCGGTATTCACGGGCGTTGAACTGGCGCGCCTCGCGCAGCAGTTCGCGGAGAATTTCGTAGGCGACGGTGCGCGCGGTCTTGACTTCGCCGCGCCCGCTGCACGTCGGGCAGGGGTGGCACAGCACGTGCGCCAGCGATTCCCGGGTGCGCTTGCGTGTCATCTCGACCAGACCGAGCGCTGTGAAACCATTGACCGTCAGCCGCGTGTGGTCGCGGGCCAGCGCCTTGTTGAACTCTTCCAGCACCGCGTTTCTGTGTTCCTCGTTTTCCATGTCGATGAAATCGACAATGATGATTCCGCCGAGGTTGCGCAGGCGGAGCTGGCGGGCGATGGTCACCGCCGCCTCGAGGTTGGTCTTGAAGATGGTATCGTCGAAATTGCGCACGCCGACGAATCCGCCGGTGTTGACGTCGATGGTCGTCATCGCCTCGGTCTGGTCGAGGATCAGGTAGCCGCCGGATTTCAGATCGACGCGGCGGGCCAGCGCCTTCTGGATCTCCTCCTCGACGCCATGCAGGTCGAACAGCGGGCGCTCGCCGGTGTAGTGTTCGAGCATCGGCTGGACCGCCGGCGTGTATTCGTCCGCGAAGTTGCTCAGCCGCAGAAAGGTTTCGCGGGAGTCGATCAGGATGCGGCTGGTATCGGGATTGACGAAGTCGCGCAGCACGCGCTGGCCGAGCGAAAGATCCTGGTAGAGCGCGGTCGGCGGCGCGCAGACACGGGCCTTGTCACGGATGTCGGCCCAGGTCTTGCGCAGGTAGGCGATATCGGTCGCGAATTCGCCATCGCTGGCATTTTCGGCCATCGTGCGGACGATGAAGCCGCCGGGTTCGTCGGCGGGCACCAGGCGGGTGATCCGCTCGCGCAGTGCCTCGCGCTCCGCTTCCGCCTCGATACGCTGCGAAATGCCGATATGCTTTTCCTGCGGCAGATGGACCAGCATGCGGCCGGCGATCGAAATCTGCGTCGACAGCCGCGCGCCCTTGGTGCCGATCGGGTCCTTGACCACCTGGACGACGATACTCTGCCCTTCGCCCAGCACCCGCTCAATCGGCCGCTCGGCCGGCCGCTCGGTCGCCGCTTCCCGCGCCTGCCAGATATCGGCGACATGCAGGAATGCGGTGCGTTCCAGCCCGACGTCGATGAAAGCCGACTGCATGCCGGGCAGAATGCGGCAGACCCGTCCCAGATAGACATTGCCGACCAGTCCCCGGCTGGCGGTGCGCTCGATGTGCAGTTCCTGGACGACGCCCTGCTGCGTGACGGCGACGCGCGTTTCCTGCGGGGTGTAATTGATCAGTATTTCTTCGCTCATGGGGATAGAATTCTCGCCTTTCCGCATTCTACTATGGCCCAAGCCCCAGAACTCCTCGCTCCCGCTGGCTCGCTGGCAATGATGCGTACCGCCTTCGCCTTCGGCGCCGATGCGATCTACGCCGGGCAGCCGCGCTACAGCCTGCGCGTGCGCAACAACGAGTTCGGCGACCTCGACAAGCTGGGCACGGCCATCGCCGAGGCGCGTAGCCAAGGCAAGCGCCTCTTCGTCGTCAGCAACATCTTCCCGCACAACGTGAAAGTCGGCACTTACCTCGCCGACATGGCGCCGGTCATCGCCCTCGGGCCCGACGCGCTGATCATGTCCGACCCCGGCCTGATCGACATGGTTCGCGAGACGTGGCCGGAACAGGCCATCCACCTCTCGGTCCAGGCCAATACCGTTAACTGGGCTGCCGTCCGTTTCTGGCAGAAAATGGGGGTCGACCGCGTCATCCTGTCGCGCGAACTGTCACTTGATGAAGTCGCCGAAATCCGCCAGCAGTGCCCGGACATCGAGCTCGAAGTCTTCGTCCACGGTGCGCTATGCATCGCCTACTCCGGCCGTTGCCTGCTCTCAGGCTACTTCAATCATCGCGACCCGAACCAGGGCAGTTGCACGAACTCCTGCCGCTGGGATTACAAGGTGCATGCCCCCGGCGATCAGGAAATCCTGCTCGAGGAAAAAGAGCGCCCCGGCGAACTGATGCCGATCGAGGAAGACGAGCACGGCACCTACATCCTGAACTCGAAGGATCTGCGCGCCATCGAGCACGTGCACCGGCTGGTGGAAATCGGCGTCGATTCGCTGAAGATCGAAGGGCGCACCAAGAGTCCCTACTACGTGGCACGCACCTGCCAGGCCTACCGCCAGGCGATCGACGACGCAGTGGCCGGCAAGCCTCTCGCCCCGGAACTGCTGCGCGAACTCGAAGGCCTCGCCAACCGCGGCTACACCGACGGCTTCTACCAGCGTCACCACGATGCGGACTACCAGAATTATCTGAAGGGCCACTCCGAATCCGAGCGCAGCCTCTACGTCGGCGACGCCGTGCGTTTCGATGCGACGCGCGGGCTCATGGAGATCGAGGTGAAGAACCGCTTTGCCGTCGGCGACCGCCTCGAATGCGTGCATCCCTCTGGTAACCATAAGTGGGCGCTTGCCTGCATGGAAGACGCCGCCGGCGAGGCCGTCGCTGTCGCCCCCGGCAGCGGCCATCGGGTCTGGCTGGAACTGCCGCCGGAGAAGGCGGGCGCCTTCATCGCCCGCTTCGTCTGAAGCAGCCCCTGTAGAATCCGGGCCATGAACGCCAACCGCATGCCGCTGATCGACGCCTTCAAGGCGATCGCATCACAACTGATCGTCCTGCACCATCTCGCCGCCTACGGTCCGCTCGCTAGCACCGCGCAGGAAGTCGCGCCGGGCACCATCGGCTGGTTCTACGATTACGCACGCATCGCCGTCCAGGTCTTTCTCGTCATCGCCGGATTTCTCGCGGCGCGCGGTATGTCGCCGCAGGGTGGAGCGTTGGCCGGATCGCCGTGGCCGCTGATCGCAAAGCGCTACCTGCGGCTGGCCATTCCCTATTTCGTCGCCATCGCGCTGGCCGTCGCCGGCGCCGCGCTGGCCCGCCTCTGGATGGACGACGAAGCCATTCCGCCCCCCCCGACGCTGGCGCAACTCGCCGCCCATGCCCTGCTGCTGCAGAGCGTGCTCGGCTTCGATTCGCTGTCGGCCGGGCTCTGGTACATCGCCATCGACTTCCAGCTTTTCGCGCTGATGACCTTGCTGTTGTGGGCCGGGCGCCTGGGCGGACGCGCGCCGGCACTGGTGCTCGCAATGGCGGTCGTGGCGCTGTTCTGGTTCAACCGCAACGAGAACCTGGACAACTGGGCGATCTATTTTTTCGGCTCCTACGGGCTGGGCGCCGCCGCCTGGTGG
>JBEOKN010000013.1:0-10098 GCA_040275885.1 Azonexus sp.
CTACTCCTTCTCGAACCCCTGGCTTGTAAACTTAAGTGTGCGGCTGTTCTCGGTGACGGTCCGCACCACCTGATCCGGAGCGCCTGAGGGAATTTCGGCCTCGATTTCTAGGGTGACCTTGAGTTTCGCACCGACCAGGCCGGCGAGATGTGCGATCACTTCTTCGGCGATGCGGCTTGCGTCGCGCCCGACACGGGTCGCATCGAGGGTAACCGTCCCGTGAAAACGCTTCGGCGTTGAAGCGTGAGTGGCCGTCGGAGTTGGAGTAGGTGTAGGTCCGGGCCCAGGGTGAGGTGAGACTCCCCCACCAGGCGGGATATTCCCGCCGGGGCCGGTGGATTGCTCGACATCCATTTGCCGCTTAGCCACATCTGGCTTAACCAACAAGCCAGGCGCATGACTGTCAGCAAACGACATCAGCTTTCCGGCACGCAATCCGAGGTAACGGCCAGTGCTTTCGTCAAAGCTATCGGCAAAGGCAAAGCTGTCCTGCCACCAGGCGAGCAGCGCGAGTCCATCGCGGATGGCATTGAGCAACACTGAAGAGTCCTTGAGGCGTGGCAAGTAGAGATAGCTCGCGAAATCCTCGACAAGTTGTCTCACAGCCACATGATCGCCGCGCCAAAGCGGTACGCGATCGAGTTCCATCCGCAAGCGCGTCGGTGCGAAGGTCATCAGATAGTGCTCGTCAGCACGGAGTTTCTTGCTCACGCGCGCGGCCAACGCATCCTGTCCAGAAAGACGTAGAGCATCCCATGTGATCGGCGCCTGCGGTGTCCCCTGCACCGGCACCAACAACCACTGGTAGGTCTCCGGTAGTCTTGCGGTTACGGCACTATCCGCGGCGGCTTTTTGAGTTTCCGCCTGCGTTACATGATAAGGCGTGAGGTTGAGCTGCACCTTCTCGGCGAGGATCGAGTCCCACGCCAAATACTTGCGAGCTGCCTCGTCCAAATCCTGTAGCCTAGTCTTATCGGCAGCGAGGAATACCAGAGTATTCCGATAAAGGCGGGGCGCATTGCCACGCGATTCGAGAATTGCCTTAGCGGCAAGCTCGCCGGCGCTGTCAGCTTCCTTGCTGTAGGGATGATTGATGCCCAGAACGACCAAGCGAGCATCGAAGTCATCGGGTACGTCCGCCCCGCTCGCCGGCATCGGGTGAATGCGGTTGAAGTCGCCCTTCGTGCGATCCAAGTCCTTGCGGAGGCGCTGTTCGAGTTCATGCACGACCTTGTCGGGATTTCGCCGAAATTGCTCGGCGCGATCCTCGGCCAGCTTGGTCACCGTCGGCTGGGTCGAATACCAGTAATGCGGGCCGTCCTGGTAAAGGTAGGTAGCAGCACCAGCCAAGCGGCGCAGGGCATCGCCAAAGACGGCTGGCGATTCGCCAGGCATCACGCAACCGAGCTTGACACGGCGATCCTCGATCCCCTTGTGCGCCGCAGCGGTGGTCGGCGCCGAACCCATATAGATCGCGCGGGCCACCCGTCGGCACGCTGAGAGCTTGCCCAGATTAGGCAATTCACTGTCGATCTTCATCGGCAGGGAGTTCGGTCCGTCGACATCTTTCTCGATCACGGGTACCCAGTTGTCCGAGAGGTAACGGGTCAATTCGGACTGTACGCGGGCGTCGTCAATCGCCACGTTGGCCGGCAGGATGAGGGGGTTGCGGTCGCCCTTCTCCCATAGACTGTGAATGACTGCGGCCATCAGGCGCAGAACACCGCGCGTGCGCTGAAACTTCACCAAGGTAGACCAATCGGTATAGAGCCGGTCAAAGATTTCGGGATGGATCGGATACGCCGCCTTGATGCGCTTCTCGTATTCGGATTCGCGACACTCCGGCGGAAACTCGGCCTGCTGCGTTCGGTAGAAATCAGCAAAGGCACGCGCCACCACATCCCGATCCTTGAACTGATCCGGATCGGACAGAGGCTGAAACAGTCGCCGCCGCACGATCTCAAAGCCCTCTTCCGCACTGGCTGGACGCCATGAGGACTCGACACGTCCCACAACGTTGCGCAGTCGGTCCAAAGCCTCTCGCCCACGCGTGCCACCAACTTCCACATCGTTGGCCTGGGTGTGGGGTGAGCCAGAGGTATCAGACGCCGGAAGGCTGATCACCAGAAGACAGTTCTTTGCCAGCTTGGCTGATTCCGTGAGTACTTGGGCGAAGGTGAATTGGGTTTCGAAGCCACCGGCGGGAAGATCACTCTGGTCGTGGAGTTGTCGGGCATAGGCCACCCATTCGTCAATCAGGATCAGGCAGGGGCCATATTCGTTGAACAGCTCGCGCAACACATCGCCGGGGCTGGTCGCCTTCTCGTCGTCCGCAGCAAGCCGCGCAAACGCCTTTTTTCCGCCAAGCTGCCAGGCAAGCTCACCCCAGAGAGTGCGTACAACGGTACCGTCGGGCTTGAGGGAAGGGTTGCCCGGAGAAATCTTGTTACCGACCAAAACCACGCGCCGCGCCGTCGGTATCTTGGTAGCTCCAGCCATGGACATCACTTCGTCGACGCCAGCCAGTTCAGTGGGGGCGGCCCCCGAAAACAGGTGGTAGAGGGCAAGCATCGAGTGGGTCTTGCCGCCACCGAAATTAGTTTGCAACTGCACAACGGGATCACCAGAACCAGTCGTGAGGCGCTGCACCGCGCCGACCAACATGCCCTTGAGGCTTTCTGTGAGATAGGTGCGACGGAAGAACTCCATGGGGTCCTTGTATTCTGGGGTGCCCTCGCCCAGATGAACCTGCCACAGATCGGCGGCAAACTCGGCTTGCTGGTAACGACCGCTGGCGACATCTTCATGAGGCATCACGACTTCACGCCACGGCTTGAGACTGCCGGTGACACCACTTTCGATAGCGGTGCCTGCCGATTTCCTCTTTTCACCCCTCGCCTGCTCATCGAAGCGCACGCGCAGAAGCTCCGTCTTCATTTTCTCAACGTCGGCTGCCTGCGCGGCAGAAACGGAAGAAAGCAAACGGGCCGCAGAATCAAGCGCGCGGTAAGCATCATCACTGGAGAAGAGTTGCTGATGCGCCCAACTATTGCGCACAGCGACAAGCTCATTCACCAAAGAGCGTTCTGTCTTACCAAGAATCTGGCGAAAGACCTCTCCCCATTTACGATCCATGACGACAAGAGAGGCAGCAACATCGGTGAGTGCTTCGGTCTTGTCAGTGCCAAGACGGGTGTCAGACAGAATGTCCTTGACTTCGAAGGCCCAGCTTTCGCCGTACTTGGCCTTAAATTCCCGCTCGATAAACGGCACCAAGCCGTTTCGAAGAAGTTCCAGTGCTTTGCCGACGCGCTCGTGATTGGTAAGGGCCATGACTCTTTTACTCCTGATCAAACATGTCGCGGGTCCCTTGCGGGGTGACGAGCGTGGTTTCGCGGGCCAGTCGGGTGATCTCCGGCCAGCTCTGGACCAGGCCGTTGTAGGCCATGGCCTCGTTTGCCCGTTTCTTGCGCTCGCAAAGCGTGTAGAGGCGATAACAGAGTTCGCGAGCGGTCTCGGCCTTGCTCCCCAGTTTGGCGGCCAGCACCGCCGCCGCAGTTTCACCACCGACTTCGAGAACACGGATCATGTGGTGCACCATTTCCCAGACGGTCAAACGCGTGTCGGTCGTGGGGTCCCAATCGGCAGGAAGTTCGGCAGGTTTCAGGAGGCGGACCTTGCCGGCTTTGGAAACAAGGATGCCAGCCTCCACCAATCCGTCGACAGCGGTGTTCTTTGACTTGGAGAGCTGTTCGGCAAGACCAAAATCCCCTTCAGCAAAGCCAGTCTGGTCGAACCAAGTGAGCGCCCACCGGCTATCGGCATCGAAGTCGCCTTCCTGCTCGGCCAGGGCTTCATCGAGGGTTTCATTGATCAGTGCCAGTGCAGCGCGTACCGAGAGCGGTTTGCCTTCGGCATCGAGTACCTTCGCATAGCGCGTATAAACGGCCATGCCGGGACCAATCGCCGCCTGCGCGAGGTCCACCGGCGCGATGTTGCCGGCCTGGAGGTGAGCCAGTGCCGCGGGAAGTTCAGCCTTGAGAGCGGTGACGAAATCACGGCGGGTGGCCGTGGGCGCGTCAGCGGGCCGTTTGCGGCAGACGAGAACGATGCTGGAAGCGAGGGCGTTGGTCCCCGAGCCGATCATACGGTTGCTCAGTTCGGTGCGCATGGGCCAAGTGCCACTGATGGCAAAACCAGCTTCAATCACAGCGGCAAGAAAGGTATCCCAACCAGTGTTCGTCGTGCCGTCCGCGCCGTCGCTTTCCGCCTGCTTGAAGGCATAGTAGATGGTGACCGGAAAGGCTGGATGCGCCTGTTCGGCGAGCCGGTGCATCGCTTGGGTCATGCCGTCGAGGAAGAAAGTCTCGGCCTTCATCTTGCTGCCGTGGCGGTAGGGCGTCGCCACCAGTTCCTCGGCTTTGGGCACCGCGAGCGTGGCAAAAAGATCGGGGAAAACGGGCTTCAGCGCGCGGCGGAGCCAGACATAGAAAAAGTCCGATAGGTCAGCGTAGCCGATGTTGTCGTAGTACGGAGGGTCGGTCGACACGACCTTGTCGGTGCTGACGGACTGCGTAGAAGCGTCTTGTTGAACACTGTTTCCATTCGGTGCTGCCGGTGCTTGCAGCAGATACTTTTCAACCCACTCGAGTAGCGAACCGAAGTTTCCGGTTGACTCTGAAAATACGTTCCCCTCTGCATAATCCCAAGTCATCGGAATGGCTTGGCGCCCAAAGGTGTTTCGTATCTTAGTAAAGCCACTGTCCCAGCCACAAATTGTCGATGCTCGATCAGCTAGCCTATCTACCCCCAAGGCCAAATACACCCCTACTGCATCGGCATACGCCGTGGCGCCAGCGCCGACTTTCTCCAAGGCTTTTCCGTCGTCGGGCAGGCCGGCGGCTATCGCATCGCGCTTCACCCGCTCGCGCGCTTCCTGCACCAGATCGGAAAAGGTCGTCAGCGCGATGAGTTGGCGGGGGGTAAAGAGGTCGGCGAAGGTATTCAGCCCGTAGTTCGGCGTCTTGAAGTCGCGCGGATTCACCGGCAAGCTGGTTTCCGGTCGCCACTCTGGCCGCGCGGTCAGGGCAATAGCTTCCATCTCGGGTGTCGGTGCGAGATAGACCCGACCCCGATCGCCTTCAGCCACAATAGCCATGAGCCGCGCACCCATGCGCCCGGCCTTGCCTTGCTCGCGGATGTGGTCGTAGGTCACCGGCACACCAGACATAAGGCATTTGAAGGCGGCACGTTTGCCAGCCGTGGTGCCAAGCTTCGCTCCTTCCGCGTCCTTCGGCTTGCCGACCTTCACCGTGAAGCGATAGCCGCCGTTCTCGATGACTGGTTCGACATAGGCTTCCTTGCCGGCTTTGGTCGAAAGCATGAAGGTTGAGGCCAGTGGCACATCAACATCGGCGAAGGCTGGGTTGGGGCTCTTGACCGTGCGCGCCCACAACCAGGCGATGACCGTCAGCTTTCGACCCGCGTACTGCTTCAGGTCCGGCCGTTCCTGCACCATCGCTGCCGTGACTTCGATCTTAGGGTAGAGATGGCCGATGCGCTTCTCGGCCTCGTCACGCATCCACTGGCCGTAATAGCGGACGTCCTCGGCGAGGCCCTGCGCGCCTCGCCAGCTCTTGTCCATCTGCGCTTTCTGGCGCTGCGCATCCGGGTTCACCGGCGGCTTGCCGGCGAACTTCGGCGGTATCTCGATCATCGCCTTGTTGATCAGCACCGCCACCGGATTCAGATCGCTGGCGTAGCTTTCCAGCCCCAGCCGCTGCGCTTCGAGCGGCAGCGCCCCACCACCGGCGAAGGGGTCATGAAAGCTGGGAAGTTTGTAGCGGTCAAAGAGTTCTTTGGCCCGCGGATCGTCGGCATTCTCGGCGCAGGTGTAACGCCAGCTCTGCCAGATTTCATCGCGCGCCTGCTGCAGCACCGTCTCGTTGGTGGTGTTCTCCCACTTGACCAGCTCCTCGATGATGCGGAACAGCCGCTGCCGTTCCTTTTCCTGCTTCTTCTCTGTGGGAAAGATGTCCGGGTGCGCCGACGGGTCATCGACCATCTGCGCGAAGATCACGGCACGGGCGGCGGCTAAAGGACGCCTCGCCCACCACAAATGCAAGGTGCTCGGGTGGCCGTGGCGGATGGACTTCTCGCGGGCACTGGCGACGTTGATGGCCTCCAATGGCAGGGCAACCTCGATGAGTTTTTTCTTATAGGTCATGAAGGGGTTCCCGATCTGGCAATCAATTCTGAGAAGTCGTAATTCACACTGGTGACCCCAAAATCCGGCTCGCGCTGGAAGGGTTGGCGCAGGTAATGGCTGCGGTGCGTGTCATCGCCGGTAAATTCGACGATGGCGAGGATGAAATCGTCGGGCTTGTTGAGCGAGTAGAGAATTTCATTGCGCGTGACGGTGATCGTCGGTGCTCCGGAAACGCGGCCCTTCACCTCGATGAAGCGCAATTTTCCGGTACCGGGAATGCGGCTCTCGATGTCGTAGCCAAGCTTCTCGAATTCACGGTCGGTCGGCTCGAAGCCAAGGTTTCTCTCGATGTCCATCACAATGGAACGGGCGCGGGTAGCACTGATCTGGGTATCGACCGGGACAGTAGCGACGGCCGCGCCCTGCCCCGCCATAGCGTTAATCAGGCCCATGGGCACGATGAGCAAACCTCCCAGGACCACGGGGGGAAGCGGCGAAATCTGTGCTTCGAGCTTCAGGTCTTCAAGCCTCTTTTGCAGACGTCCTTGGAGAAGGTCGGCGCGTTTTCTGGCCTCACCGGAATTGAGTTTGGCATTCGGTCTTCCAGCCTGCTCTTGCAGATTGAGCTCTTCGGCGCGATGGTCCCAGTAAGTAATTTCCTTGGTGAGACGGTCCTTGACTGCTGCCTCTGTTTTGGCGATGAGTTCGAGCTTACGATCACGCACTTCGGCCAGATGTTCCGGAACAACGTTGGCAATGGCGTAGCCCTGGGCTTTCTTCTCCAGTTCTGCGGTGATCCACTGGGATTCCGTCCGATCGAGAATGGCCGCGATCTTAGGCTCGGTAAGTTCTAAGGGGCGATAATCGAGATAGGGCGCGTAATGGACGTGACGGATCGTCCCGCTCGTGTCCATTTCAACGTAGAGCATGCGCTTGGACACCACGCGGCGCTCGCCGGTATGGGTGAGGCCGGCATCCTGGATGGCGTGTTCAAGGTAGAACAACACTCGCGGCGAGGTGCCAAGGTCGCGTTCATCAACGAGGATAGTGCCGCGTTTCAGCAGGTCACGATTGCGCTCCAAGGTAAGGTCAATCACGGCATCAAGCAATGGATGGCCGGGACAGACGAAGGCTGCCGGAGGCTGACCCTGAGGCGCGACGAGCGATTTCTCGAAAGCGATGCGTTCATAACGGGGAAGAACTGGCTCACCGGTGCCGATGAGGCGGTCACGATTGCGGATCGGCGCTGGAACATGGGTGATTTCGTAACGACGTGGCTCGCGCTGTTTTAGTGTTCCGCCTAGCCTTTTGAAGGCTTCGTGAAAAAAGGATTCGATGTAGTGTGGTTGCAGGCGCCGAGCATCAGCACGCTCCATGTCTTCACGGATGCGCCGGACCTGGCTCGCATCCATGGCGTCGTGCGCGAGGACTCTTTCTTCAAGCAGGCTTTGCAGGTGGCTACGATCAAGAGCTGTGTCAAGCACCGTCGTAAGGTAGGCTTTGACATCTGGCTTTTCACCGTGGCGGATGGCTTCGATCAACAGTTCGCGCAGCGACTTCCCTTCAAACTGGAGTTTGCCGAGGACATCGAAGACCTGACCGCCGAGCGCTTGGCGCGCCTGTTCGAGCTTTTCCAGCAGCTTGCGGTAGACATCGCCTTCGCGGGTTTCTTCGGCGACCAAGTTCCAGAGATGGCAGGGCTCGGTCTGGCCGATCCGGTGGATACGGCCAAAGCGTTGTTCGAGCCGATTAGGGTTCCACGGCAGGTCGTAATTGACCATCAGGTGCGCGCGCTGCAGGTTGATGCCCTCACCGGCGGCGTCGGTAGCCAGAAGTATCTGCACCTCGGGGTCGTGCTTGAAGGATTCCTGTACCTTGAGACGCTCTTCCCTGCCGATGCCGCCATGGATGATGACGACTGCCTCCTTGCGACCGAGAAGCGTGGTGATGCGTTGCTCCAGGTAATTGAGCGTGTCTCGGTGCTCGGTAAAAATGACCAGCTTCTGGTGGGGTGAAGGCGTCGGCGGGGGAATAGCACCTGCCCCATACGGGGCGTCAGGTTCGGCGAGACCAGAGTAAATAGCCGCCGGGGTGAAGATTTCGGAGAGAAGACTAGCAAGCTCACGCCACTTGGTATCGGTGCCACTGCGGCGCACGGCGAGGGCATACTCTTCGAGTGTCTTCAAGGTTTCGATCTCGATGCGTAGCTCGGCGATCGAGCGCGCAGCCGTCGCCTGGTCGAGAATTTCCTCTTCGACGGCAGCGACTTCGTTGTCGGGTGCTTCGTCAAGATCGTCCACGTCTTCGCTGTCGAAAGCAGGAAGCGACGGAGAAAGGATAGGGCCTGCCTGTCCTCCACGCTGGAGAACTTCGAGTTCGCGTAAGCGGCTTTCTAGGCGCTCACGACGGCGACGCAGCGATTGGTAGATGGCTTCTGGGGAAGATGCCAAACGACGTTGAAGGATGGTGAGAGCAAATCCAACGGTACCAGCACGCTTGTCGTTTTCGAGGGCTTCGGCACGGTTGAACTCCTCGCGGACATAGTCGGTGACAATTTTGTAGAGATGGGTTTCTGCGTCGGATAGTTTGTAGGGAACGGTGTAGGCGATGCGCTGAGGGAACAGCGGTGTACCGTCGAACTTGAGCAAGCTTTCCTTCACCATGCGGCGCATCAGGTCGGAAACATCAGCAGTGTGAACACCGTCGCGGTAGCGTCCTTCGAAGCGATCACCGTCGAGCAAGGCCATGAACAACTGAAAATCAGCTTCTTTACCGTTGTGCGGCGTGGCCGACATGAGCAGGAAGTGACGGGTAAGACCCGAGAGCAACTGACCGAGGCGATAACGCTTGGTGTACTTAGTTTCCCCGCCAAAGACAGTGGCTGACATCTTGTGAGCTTCATCACACACAACCAAATCCCACCGGCAGTCGGGTGTCTGGAGCTTCTGCAGTACGTCTTCGTTGCGAGAAAGCTTGTCAAGGCGAGCAATGACCAGATTGGTCTCTAAAAACCAGTTTCCGGTACGTGCGGCTTCCAGTTTGTCGTTGGTAAGAATCTCGAATGGCAGATGAAAACGTCTGTAAAGTTCGTCCTGCCACTGTTCGGCTAGGCTGCCGGGGCAAACGATCAGGCAGCGTTGCAAGTCACCGCGGGCGACCAGTTCCTTAATCAGGAGGCCGGCCATGATGGTCTTGCCGGCGCCAGGGTCATCCGCCAGAAGGAACCGCAGCGGCTGGCGGGGCAGCATGGTTTCATAGACGGCGGTGATCTGGTGCGGCAGGGGATCGACGACCGAGGTGTGGACAGCCAGCACCGGGTCGAAGAGATGCGCGAGGCGGATGCGCTGAGCCTCAGAGACCAGACGGAAGAGAGCACCGTCACCATCGAAACTCCATGGCCTACCCTGCTCGACGACTTCAAGTCGGGGCTCGTCGTGGCGATAGACGAGCTCATTGGCGACCTTGCCGGCGGCGGTCTTATAGGTGAGCTCCAACGCTTCGGAGCCAAACCACTGAACACTGACCACAGTTACCAATGCATCCGGCAAGATGCCGCGTATGGCAGCATTCGTTTGGAGTTGTTCTAACTTCATCATGCGGCAAGCTCGCTCGTGCAGCCTGCATCCTTGTGCAAGATGTCATCGATGTTCTTGAAGGTCTGTTCAAACATGACTGCACATCTTTCGTTGTTGTTCTTCAGTTCTTTATACGCTGCGGCTTCGCGGCAATCCAGAGCCATTTTCGGCGAAAGGGGTTGAAGGCGAAGCCTTGAACCCTTGCGCCCCCTTTTCCCGCGCTCGTGCGAAGCTGGAGCGCGGCCCCCGGCGGGGGCGTAAGCCGCCGCCGCTAAGGTCACGGGCCGCAGAGTCGCGTCAGCGTCTCGAAGGCCC
>JBEOKN010000014.1:0-7089 GCA_040275885.1 Azonexus sp.
TTGAGGAATTTCTGGGTACTCCCGGCGACACGCCGACTTCCCTGCTGCCGCAGATCCACTTCTACCTGCCCGATAACCTTTTCCTTGTGGCTCACAACAATCTCTTTCCTGTTCAAAGACGATAATTCAATTGTAGGCGCTGCTGGAGTCGCCTGGCTTGCCGCAGCGCGACCCTCAGAATCGCCAGGTCCACCTCATTCAGATTGGCCAAGGCGACGCCGGTTCCGGTTTCCGCCGCCGGTCCGTCAGCGACCTGCTGGCGCAAGCGCAAGCGCAAGACATGCGAAAAAGCCGCGTCGACCGCGACAATGTCGTCGCCGTGCATCCCAATCACCGGACCTGCCTCAAGCAGGCGCGCGCTGGTATTCACCGCGCGGATTCCACTGGACAGTGCCAAGATCCGCGCCGCATCGACAAAGATGCGACTACCGAACTTCTTGAGATCGACCTGATCGCCTCGTCCTGCATCTTCCGCCACAACCTCGCCGCGGAAATTCAGTGGCACCGGCGCTTGCAGCGCATTGACCGCCATTAGGTGCAGAAAAGCCGGCGTGTCTGCCGTCAGGGCGAGAATCAGACTGCGCAGTTCCTCGCCGAGATTGAAGTCACCATACAGGGCGCTCAGGTCGAAAAAGATCGTGGCATTGAGCAGGGCTTCCGGTTCGGGACGGCGCACCCATTCGTAGAAACGCCGTCGCCACTCATCGAGCGACAGACACCACGCCGGATTGCCGGCCATGATTCCTCCTTTGCACAACGTGAACCCGCACTCGGCCAGCCGCCGATTGACGTCCTGCGCAAACGGCAGAAATAGCTCACGCAGGGCGTCTGCCTCCTCCCGGTTGGTGGCGCTGAATACCAGCCCATTGTCCTGATCGGAGACGAAGGTCTGCTCGTGCCGCCCTTCGGAGCCGAGTGCCAGCCAGCACCAGGAAACCCTCGGCATGCGGTGGCGGCGTGCCGTAAGTTCGATGATGCGGATCGTCAAGCGGTCGTTGAAGGCCGAGATCAGTCGCGTCATGAGTCTGCCGCTCAGATCGCGGGCGGCAAGGCCACGCAGAAAATCGTCAATCTCCCGGGCGAGGCCGGACGCCTCATCGAGCACGGCGAGTGCATTCAGCCGGCTCTCCAGTTCAAGTTGCTGGCGACAAGGCAAAACATTTTCCAGAGACCAGGGCATCTCAGTATTTCACGCGGGCGAAATAGGTCTTGGAAGAGACCTCAAGCGCCTGGCGCACCGTGACGATCTCCTTCTCCGCCAGCAGCGGCACAAGCTTGAGGAAGACCTCGGCGGTTACCAGCGCGTCATCCAGCGCGTTGTGACGGCTATCGATATCGATCCCGAGGCGATCCAGAATGTCATCCAGTTTGTGCGACTCCTGATGCGGATGGACCACCGCCGACAGCAACAGCGTGTCGAGGACCGGCTGCGCAAAGCGGACGCCGGTCCGTGCCTCCTTGAGTTGCAGGAAACGCATGTCGAAAGCGGCATTGTGGGCGATCAGCACGGTATCTGCACAGAATTCATGGAAGGCGGGCAGGACGACGTCAATGTTCGGCTTGCCGCGCAGCATGTCCTCGGTAATGCCGTGAATCTGGACCGATTCTGGCTTGAGCGGCCGCTCGGGGTTGACCAGTTGATCGAATACCTCCTGGCGCAGCAGCCGATTGTTCACGATGCGTGCCGCGCCGATCTGGATAATCTCGTCGCCGGCCGACGGTTCCAGACCGGTGGTTTCGGTATCGAAGACGGTATAAGTCAGCTCGCTCAACTTGCGGTCGAGGTCGACGGAGTCTGCTTCGTAACTGAAGAGATCGAAATCGTAGTACTCCGGGCGCCCGGCACCGCGCCGGTTTTCTTCCTGATCCTGCGCGATTTCCGGCGTCGCCACCGGCAGCACGAAGCGGAAGAAAGCACGATGAGCCGCCTTCTCGCGCTGATACCAGATCTCGCCACCGTGCCGTTCAACAACATCACGCAGGGACAACGGCGACTTCTCATCCGCCACCTGCATCGCTTCCAGTTCCCAGGTATAGAAAGTCTCAGCCGAAATGGCCGGACCTGCCCAGATCAGGTCAAGGTAGGCCAGTTTCCCGGCACGGGTCAAGCGGAAGCGCAACTCGCGCGGCGAGTAATGTTCCTGCAGACGCGCAGCGAGAAAGAGCAGTGCAAACACCAGCGAAAAACTTTCGGCCTTGACCCACAGGCCATCGTCCAGTTCTTCGGTCTTGGTCGGCAGGCTCAGCTTGTCCTCGATACGGCGCTGGGCGGCCGTAATCAGTTCGACACCAAGAATATCCTCCAGCGGCCAGCGCATCTTGATCGAGTCGGCAAACTCGATCATGGTCAGATCGAGACGTTCGCTCATGCGCGCAACCTCGTCGCCGACGATGCCAACGAAGCGCTCGCGCAGTCCCGCCTCCATGTCCGGATAGTCGATCAGGTTGGTTACCGCGGCGCGAATGTTGCCAAGCGCCGCCCGACTGCCCTCGGTCATCGAATTCAGCACCTGATCGCGGCGCGCTTCGTCTTCGACATTGCGCGTGATGTTCTCGATCGTCAGCACGTAGCCGGACAGTCCGTCGCCACGTGCGGCGGTGCCTGCGAGAACGGGAACCATCTGGACGCGCAGCAACTGGCCGCCGCGCAGCGTGGTGATGAAGTTGGATATCGCCGCTTTGCCATTTGCGAGGCGCTGGCGAATGACATCCTCGGCATGCTGCACCTGATTCCTTTCCAGGATCGAAAATATCGAGCGGCCAAGGCCGATCAGCGCCCCACCGGACACCGAAGTCGGTCCCTGTGCCAACGCCTTGAATTGCAGGCGGGCCCGGTTGTTATAGAGAAGGATACGCCCATCGAGGTTGCAAACGACGACAGCCTGGGCGAGTTCGGACATCAAGGCGGCTAGCCGGTTCTTCTCCTCCTCGACCGAAGCCTTGGCTGCGGCTATCTGCGTGCTGACGTCGTCGAGCAAGGCATCGCGCTGCTGCGCCAGATCGTTTGCCGCGCTGGCAAGGTGCTGGACTTCGGGCGGGCCTTCGACCTGGACGCGGAAATTGCGGTTGGCGCCAAGCATCAGGCGCAGGGTTTCAGACATGCGCATCAGGCCGTTGACGTACTGGCTGAACAACTTGCTCAGAACCAGAACGCCTATCGCAAAGCCAAACACCGTCATGATCACGCCGAGCGGCAGGTGGGAAATAAGCAAGCGGATCATTTCGGCGTGCTCAGTCTCGCTCATGCTCAGCCAGACCAGGAGCAAGGTGACCATGAACGGCCCGGTCATCAGCAGACCAAGCACGATCATTGCCAGCACGAATCGATATCTTGCCTTCATGACGAACTTCCGGAGTGAATTTCAAGCTGCCACGGCGGTCGACCGCAACAGTTCATGACCGGTCAGGCAGCCAGAATCGACTTGACCTTCTCCACCAGTTCCTTGGTCGAGAACGGCTTGGTGACATAGGCATCGGCGCCGATCGCCAGGCCCTTGGCCATTTCGGTATCGCGCCCCTTGGCGGTCAGCATGACGACATGCAGACCCGCGTTGGCAGGGTCGGCGCGCAATGCCTCGCAGACCTCGTAGCCGGACTTCTTGGGCATCATGACGTCGAGCAGCAACAGGTCGGGATTGAAGCTGCCAACCATGGCCAGCGCCTCATCACCGTCATTGGCGACAGCCACCTCAAAACCCTCTTTCTTCATCAGGAACTCAAGCGAAATAACGATGTTTGGTTCGTCGTCAACGATGAGAATCTTCTTGGTCATGCCTTGCGTCTCCCTCTTCTGCTTCCGGCAACGGTACCGTGAATATGAACTTTGCACCGGCTCCGGGCCGGCTTTCAACCCAGAGATTACCACCAAAGTATTCGACAATCTGCCGGCTGATCGGCAGACCGAGTCCGGTCCCTTGCGGCTTGTCGGTCATGGTGTTGCCCCCCTGGCGAAATTTCTCGAAGATGACGGAGCGCTCTTCCGGAGTCAGACCCGGCCCGTTGTCGGCCACCTCGACGCGCATGTTACGCTCATCTGCGGTCACCCTGACCCGCACCCGGCCACTTCCGGGCGGCACGAATTTGACTGCGTTCGACAGCAGGTTGATCAGGACCTGGGTCAGTCGGTCGCGGTCCGCCAGCACCACCGGACCGTGCGGCGGAATATCGCCTTTCAGCGTCACTCCCTTGTCGCGGAAGAGCTGACCGAGGGACTCCATCGTTTCACGGGCCACCTCGCCGAAATCGACCGCGCTGGTCGTCCATTCGGCGCGGCCCGATTCGAGCTTGGCCATGTCGAGAATCTGGTTTATCAGGCGCGTCAGCCGTTCCGTCTCGCTGACGATGATGCCGAGAAAGCGGGTCCGGCTGGCCAGTTCCAGCTTCGGGTCTTCATGCAGCATTTCCGAGAGCGCCCGTATCGAAGTCAGCGGTGTGCGCAATTCATGCGTCACGGTCGAAATGAAGTCATCCTTCATGCGATCGAGTTCGCGCAGGCGTTGGTTGGCCTCGCGCAGGTCTGTCGTCGCCGTCTCGAGTTCGCGCTGCTTGGCTTCGAGCTCATGGCTATAGGCACGCACCTGCGTCGCTTCGTCGAGAATGTCGAGGACCTCTTCCAGCCCAAGGCTTTCCTCACGCACCACCGAGGCGACCATCACGCGGGCGCTGGCCGACCCGATCGCGCCGGAAAGCTGTGCCTCAGCGAAACGGACAAAGTCGGCATCGGCGGGCAAACTCCTCCAGTTGCTGACACCCTGCGCCACGGCAAAGGTCGACAGCCGCTTGCGGGCCCGGCGCGGACCGAGAAAACGTTCGAGCAGGCCAACCAGATCATCGACCGAAGCGCTACCCCGCCACAGTCGCGCATCGCTCGCCCGCGCGCCGCGCCGGAAAACATCGACGAACGTCTCCGCCTGCCTGGCTTCAAGCGCATCTGGCCGGGAATACAGCGAAACCAGAAGATAGAGGCCGGAATTGACCAGCAGACTCCACCACAAGCTGTGCGAAATCTCGTCAAGCCCGGTGAGGCCGAACAGCGCCTGCGCCTTGAGCGCCTCAACGCCCCACAGCCCATGCTCGATGAATCCCGTGTCGATCCAGCCAGACTTGGCGAAGGAAGGCAGCAGTAAGGTGTAGAACCAGACGGCAAAACCGCCGAGCAAACCCGCCACAGCGCCGGTGCGCCGGCCCTGTTTCCAGTACATGCCGCCGAACACCACCGGGGCGAACTGCGCGACGGCGGAAAATGAGATCAACCCGATGCCGACCAGCGCGTAGGCTTCTCCGGCGGCCCGGAAATAGATGTAGCCGAGAAGCAGGATCACAACGATAGCAGCGCGCCGGATACCGATCAGGATGCCCGACAGATCGCCGGTTTCGCCGACACCGAGCAAGCGGGTGCGCAGTAACCAGGGCATGACCAGATCGTTGCAAACCATGGTCGACAGGGCAATGGTTTCGACGATCACCATGCCGGTCGCCGCCGACAGCCCCCCAATGAAAACCAGTAGCGCCAGCACCTCGGCGCCGCGCGCCAGCGGCAAAGTCAGGACGTAGGTATCGGGGTTGACGTTCTGACCCGGAAAGTGCAACAGACCACCAAGCGCCAGCGGCAACACAAAAATGTTGATCAGCACGAGATAGAGCGGAAACAGCCAGACCGCCCGCCGCAGGTGCGATTCATCGACGTTCTCGACGACGATGATCTGGAACTGACGCGGCAGAAAGATGATGGCGAGGCCGGAAACCAGGATCAGCGCGGTCCACGTCCCGGCCCGCCTCGAATCCAGTTGCAGCAGCCGCGCCAGTTCGGGAACTGCCGCCGCCCGCTGAAACAGGTCGGAAAGCCCGCCGAACATGCCGTAAGTGACGAACAGGCCGACCGCCAGAAACGCCGCCAGCTTGACCACCGACTCGAAGGCGATCGCCGCCACCATCCCTTCGTGACGCTCGGTGGCGTCGAGATGGCGGGTCCCGAAAAGAATCGTGAACAGCGCCAGCAGCGCGGCTATCACCAGGGTCGAGTCGAGCATCGGCGCCGGCAGCAGGTGACCTCCAGAAGTGTGCAGGAGAACGTCGAGGCTGGCCGACACGGCCTTCAACTGGAGGGCAATGTAGGGAACCACACCGATCACCGCGATCACGGTTACCAGTCCGGCCAGCAACTGGCTCTTGCCGTAGCGCGACGCGATGAAATCGGCGATCGAGGTAATCCGCTGTGTCTTGCTGATACGAATCATCTTGACGATGACGCCGCCGAACAGCAGCATCAGCGTCGGCCCGATATAGATGGTCAGGAACGACAGCCCGCCGGAGGTGGCGCGGCCGACACTGCCGTAGAAGGTCCACGACGTGCAATAGACCGCCAGCGAGAGCGCATAGACGTTGGGGGTAATGATCGACCTGCCGGCATCGGCCCGGGCATCGCCGAAACGCGCGACCGCGAACAGCAGCGCGAGGTAGGCCGCCGACAGCAGCAAGATCAGACCGGCGGACAGCACCTACTCGCCTCGCCGCTCGGCAGCACCGGCCGCCAGCAAGATGATCCCCGCCCAGACCCCGAACAGATAGAGAAAGCTGGCGGGAATTCCGTTCCAGTCGCCTGTCGGCAATCCAAGCAGGGGGAATGTCAGCAGGGGGATGGCCAGGAGGCCGAGCGCCGCCAGGCGCTGCCGCAACGGATTCAGACGCTTCATGCGCTACCGCTCCAAAAGAAAACGGCCGGCACGCCAAGTGTGCCGGCCGTTGATGGCATGCAGTCCGAAACGACCAGACCGGAGGTCACCTGACAGGCGACCATTGTCTCCTCCCTGCCATTGTTCGTTGGAGGGCGACCTGGCAAGCCCGCCACCTTCCCGAAGCGATCCGGAATCAGCGTTTCTTGTGCTGTTCCGGCATCTCCGGGCTTTGGGATCGCCAAAACCCGGACAGCCCTTAACCCTTCAACTGCTCCAAGATCGCCGGGTTTTCCAGCGTGGAGGTGTCTTGCGCTGCGGTTTCGCCCCTGGCCAGGCCACGCAGCAGACGCCGCATGATCTTGCCCGAACGGGTCTTCGGCAGGTTGTCGCCGAAACGGATGTCCTTCGGCTTGGC
>JBEOKN010000015.1:0-8529 GCA_040275885.1 Azonexus sp.
AACTTCTGACGCTGGAGATCTTCAGCGCTGTCAGGTATCGGACTGCAGTTCGGCCAAAGCGGCCGTAGCCACCTGGAACTGTGCCAGGCAGTTGTTGGGTGCTAACCGGACGCTCGTCGTCAGATGTCAGACACCTGAATGTCCGACACATTGGGGCAATTCAACCGCCGAGACATTTGCCCTGTCACTCTGAAGCAGTGCTTAGCGCAAACGGCGCCTAATACCTGCCTCGGTGTCTTCACGGCTTGCCTCGTGATCGTAGGTTTTCGCCAAGTCCAACAGAAGCCTAGAGGCGACAAACGGGTGCGACACCTGAAGTGCTTGGCCCCACTTGCGGTATTTCTCAGCCAGCTCGCGCTCCTGGCTACCACCTTCACCGCGCATGTGAACACCTCTGGAGTTGTAAACGCCAGTATGAGCCCCGTTCATCAGAGGCTCTGACTGAATATCCTCCATCACGTCACGTACCGGTTCACACGGCCACACGCCATCCTTGCCGACCGGAGCATGCGATAGCAACTTGCCAATGCAGAGATCGGCTATGTCGGCGCGGCCCAATTCGGTGCAAGCCTGGCGAACAGTAGCGATCCACTTTGCAAGGTGGTTTACCGCCAGATCTCCAAGCTCATTGTGACCGGGAATGCGTTCGATAGCTTCCAGTAGCTTATAGCCGCGCTCGGCCATAGTTTTGATGCGCTCAGGCGGAACTTGAAACTCGGCAGGGTCTGTGGCGCCGTCTTTCCGCCTGTACGTCCAAACAATTGCTTGGATGAAGAGTTCGGGGTGTGCCTCGACGTAACGCTCAAGGTTCGGGATCCCATAGCTGTCCCGGCGATTCCATGGGCGAGCCAGAACCTCGATATAGGCGAACTCAAGGCCAGCCTTTTGGTCGCGCGTAAGCGTCGGGTTGCTGTTCACGTGTTTGAAAGCTTCTTCGACGTAGTAATGCTCAAGCATGTACTGGCCGGGGTGATCGTTTCCTCCTTGCGCCATCTCCGACAGCAGGTGAAATAGAACCTGCGCGTCGAGTTTTGCCGGTTGATGCTTTACGCATGAGAATGCCGCGCGTGGGCGTTTTGCCTTCAACAGTCTTTCGACGGCTTCATTGTTCTCGGCATCCTTGTCATGAAGCCAGTCAGGCGTCACCTCGCTCCAATACTTGGCCTGAGCTGCCTCGCTGAGCGAGTCGACCAGCTTCCAGGTGCTTCTACCGAATGGCGCCAAGATAAGAAGCTGCACTACGTCTTCTTCAGACATGCTCGCTGAGACGCTCTTGAGAATCGCTTCACGTTTGTCGTCATCAGCCACAGCGCGGAGCGCGCCGCCCACGAGATTTTTGTATGAGTGCACCTCTTCCTTGCCCACAAGTATCGGGGCGAGCGCGAGCCGCAACAAGTCTTGGAGTTCTTGTTCGGACAGCACAGTGCTGGCTACAAGAACACCGATCACCCATGACGCTTTCCCCTGTTCAGAAAGCTCCAAAACCCCAACAAGACCGCGGTGCCCGAGAATTTCTTGTAATGCGTGGGTTCTCAGTTTCTTGATACGCTCATCACGCCTGTTGAAGTCGAACTTCTCGATGTCCTCAATTTCATCGGCGGACTCTTCAACCCATCCATCGCGGAACAACCAAGCGTACTTATTCAGAAGATCGCTTGGTTCGAGGGCGGCGTAGGCGGCCACACCTGCAGTCGCGAGACCCGTTGTCTTGCCGCTCTTTCTCGCTCGTATCGCTGCGCGCCGGGATAGAGTTGTGACGCGGATTTTTTCGCGCATGGCAGCTTTGTCAGCATCGCTGGCTTTTCTCTTCGCCCAATCTTCGATCAACGACCACACGCGGGTCTGGTCCGCCTCGCTCAGGTCGTGTAGCCGCTCGACCAGATCGCATAGCATCTCCAGCGAATAGTCTTTCCAGGTCAGGGCCATCTCGATCATCTCGCGTACGAATTCGATGATCGGGCCCCATGTCGGAAATGGTTCGCCGAAACCATAACCATCGGGTCGCCAGCGGGGTTTGTGGCTGTAATCGCCGGTCTGGTGATGTGCACCGAATTGAGCAACGCAGAGTTGCCAAGCAATATCGGGGAATTTTTGGGACAGCCTCTTCATCAAATCCACGCGCTGCTGATGGTTTGCCGCCGTCTGCGGCATCCAAGCTCGGAAAATTGACTTCAGGGAGTTGATTGGTTTGTTGACCCAATTATCGTGGATCGGGATCTGGGAGAGCCGGGCAAGTACGAGTGCTGCACGCGGCAGCGTCAGGGGGCTCCAGGATAGCCCCTCAAGTGCCCAAAGTAGCCCGGTCCGGCTGGGGCTGCTGCCAAACACGCCTGGATTTACCGGGCGTAGAAGTCCGAAAACAGCAGGCTCATCAGACTTGAGGTCGCGTTCTAGGATCGAGAGGAACTCTTCGGGGGCCGCTTCTGCATAGGTGGGGAGGTCGCGATCGTGAGCCTCTAATGTACGCGTGGTTAGCGGTGTCTGGAGCAGGTCGCGTACTAGACGCACGGCCTCAACTTCGGCATCGAAGCCGAGGCGAGCCTTAAACAGTTGCACACCTTGAACTGATAACAAAACTAACGTCTCGGAGATCCCTTCCCGGAACACGCTGGAAAACTCACGCGTCTTGCCATGGATCGAAGCGGCCCAGCGCTGATCTTCGGGCAGGTCGAGTGATGGGTCATCCTCGCCAAGGACCATGCTTGCCATCGAGAAATACCGGCTCAGGTCATCCGATGTGACTACATTGGCAATGGCGTAAAGCAGATCAATCTTGGATACAACGCCCCTGTATGTCCCGATGGACCAGATTGGAGCGTCGTTGAGTTGTGCGAGGGTTTGGCAATCTTTTTCAAGTTGGTCATAAGACCGTCCTCCAGCTAAGAGCGAAAGCCCACGCCTATCGGTCTCGTTTTGGGTGTTCCACGCACCCACGAGAAGGAACGGGATGAGGCATGCCGCAGTTTGGTGATTCGCCGCCCATTCTGGTGTCTGCACCGCTGAAACTGTCGAAAGACGGCGGCGCAATACCGTCAGCGACCGGCCTGAAGCGTTCGTAAGCCGAGAAATATCGTCACGGCTCTTACCCATCTCTTCGAGTGCCTTGTTAAACGTTTCGTAGTTTGCTGGTTCCAGGGCGATGTCCGGTGTGGTGGCTAACGCATTGCGAGGGTAGATTACGAAGGAGTGCATTGATTTCGCATAAGGTGCAAGTTCCCGTTCGACTTCCCGCGTGAAGGCGACCGCGATGAAAGTCTGCGCCCCGGTTGCTAGGCGTGGAAGTACGCCGGGTTTATCGAACACCAGAACGCGGTCGCGGTATGAGGCCAGTTCCTCTCCTCCGCGATCACTAAGTAACTGCGATAGAAAAGCAAGAGCCTCTTCAGTGGAGTCGGCCGCAATCTGTATTGGCCCCTCGGAGGGTTTGGATAGACGCGACTGAATTGCGCGCTTGGTTGCCTCGATGGCTGAGCTAAACAAAGCGCCGGTCAGTGTAGGCGTCGACACATTGGCCCAGTCTGCCCAACACTTGTCGAGGGAGCGAACGTGCTCCGCAGGGATGTGCGTCTCATTGGCAAACCAGGCTTGCGCGGGCAGCGATTGTTCCAGCCATTGTTCAATATCGCTGGCGTCGTAGGCGCAAACGTCCTTCCAAAGTCCCTTTGCCTTCTTATCCTTAACCCAGGCACTCTTTCCGGCCCAGCGGCGCGGCGTGACGAACACAAACGTAATCTCGGCGCCCTCCTTTTTGCTATTGCACGCCTTCAGGCTCTTCTCAAAGTCCCCTTCGGCCTTCGTCTTTGGATCCTCGTTCGTGCCGAACTCCCAGCCGGATCGCCCGGAAGGCACCCAAGGAGCTCCTTCGTTTGCCTCTACGAAACCATCCCATCCAGGGCGCTCGGCGTCGTCATTACCTGGAAAGTCAACTTTCGTAAGCCCTCGGCCGGTCGAGTGCACCAGCGTGCGCAGGAAAACCGCCAAGCGGGTGCGAGCAGGGATGTTGTGCGAGACCCACCCTTCGATATCGTTGGCCTTGATTGCTAAGAACGGAGGCACATAAGCCTTGGTGTCGGCGGGAGCATCTTTCTGCCTAGCCTGCGCTGCCTCGTACCTCGCTTGCATCTCCATCAGTTCCTTGAGCGGGTACTGAAACGCCTTTTCCAGGCGTGCGGCCATGTCGGCAGACAAAGCTGCGTTGCCGTTGAGCAGGTTTGACAAGGCCGGGCGGCCTACTCCCATGAGTTCCGCGGCCTTGGTAACGGACATTCCCGCTGGAATAACCTCGGTCTTGATACGTACTCCCGGGTGCGGAACATTAGTAGATTCAATCATGGGGTCCTCGGCTCGTTTGCGCAGCGAAGTAGCTAATGAACCACACTTTACCATAACTGTAGCGTGTCGCGCTACACACAACACATCGCGCACATCTTCCGGTGCATCCTTCCTTTGATGGTTCGGCTAAAGCTCGGCTAACACCCATCGACCCATTACCACTCAATCGGCTGATTTGGGGCTCGTCTCTCCCAAGCTGTTGCTTCGTATTGAGCCGATTTGTTGGGAAAAGGGGGCTGCCGCCCCTTCAGCAAGGCTGAATATTCGCTTAACGAAAGGAAGCAGTCTCGTTTCACGCCTTACCCGACCGGATGCAATTGCCGATTATCTGCCATGAGCAGACCTAACCGCTGGTCTTGGCGAATGACGGCTTCGGCCGAACTCCTGCCAATTACTGCTCCCTGTTGACCGGCGACTGAGTACTCAGAAAGCTGTCCTCGGCCAAAGAATGGCCTGCTTGTTGTGATGGCTTGTGAGGCGGGTCTGATTTCCGGATAACATTTTGAGCACACCGCCGAGCCATGTGCGCGGCGCCGTTGTCGAAGAAGTTCCGGAAACCCGAAGAATGCAGGCTGCAACAACCCCTGTCCTGAGAGATATCGTGCTGATCGGCGGTGGACACAGCCATGTCGGCGTGCTCCACAGGTTCGCCATGAAGCCGCTGCCCGGCGCGCGGCTGACGGTGATCTGCACCGATACCGACACGCCGTATTCGGGCATGTTGCCGGGCTATATCGCCGGGCATTACGCGTTTGACGAGGTGCATATCGACTTGCGGCGGCTGGCCGAATTTGCCGGGGCGCGCTACTACCGTGACGAAGTGGTCGGCATCGACCGTGGAGCGGGCAAGGTGCTGTGCCGCAACCGGCCGCCGGTGGCCTACGATGCCTTGTCGATCAATATCGGTTCGACGCCGCAGCTGGCGGGAGTTGCCGGGGCTGCCGAGCATGCCGTGCCGGTCAAGCCGATACGCCGCTTCAACGAACGCTGGCTGGCGTTGCTGGCGCGCGTCTGCCGGCATCCCGGGCCGACTGTGATTGCCGTCGTCGGGGCCGGGGCGGGCGGTGTCGAACTGACACTGGCCATGCAATACCGTCTGCGGAATGAACTGGCAGTGCTGGGCCGCGATCCGGATGAGCTGCGGTTTCACCTGTTTTCGGCCGCGCCGCAGATTCTCGCCACACACAACAGCCAGGTCCGCCGGGCCTTCGACAGCGTGCTGGCCGAGCGCGGTGTGGTCGTGCATCGGTGTGCCGAGGTTACCCGGATGACGGCCGGACAATTGCAGACCCGATCGGGGGAGGTGCTGGATGCCGACGAAATCGTCTGGGTCACCCAGGCGGGTGGCGCCCTCTGGTTGCGTGAAAGCGGGCTGGCGCTAGACGACCGGGGCTTCGTCCGCATTCGCGACACCTTGCAGACCGAGACCGACCCTCTGATCTTCGCGGCCGGTGACTGCGCGGCCATGATCGACCATCCGCTGGAAAAGGCCGGGGTCTTCGCGGTGCGCATGGCCAGGCCGCTGGCCGAGAACCTGCGGCGGACGCTGCTGCGCCAGCCACTGATCCACTATCGGCCGCAGCGACACTGGCTGGCCCTGATCAGCACCGGCGACCGCCACGCGATCGCCTCGCGCGGCGGCTTCTATTCCCGGGGTGATCTGGTCTGGCGCTGGAAGGACTGGATCGACCGCCGCTTCATGCGCAGATTCACCGAGCTGACACCCCGGACGATGACGGCTGCCGCATCCGGCGAGGCCATTGCGCTCGAGGAGCATGAGCGGACCCAGACCATTCCGGCGATGGCCATGCGCTGCGGCGGTTGCGGGGCCAAGGTCGGCGCCGCCGTGTTGTCGCGAGCACTGGCCGGCGTGCCTGCCAGCGAGCGCGACGATGTCCTGATCGGGCTGCACGCGCCGGACGATGCCGCAGTGGTGCGCATTCCGGCGGGCAAAGCCAGCGTGCAGACGGTCGATTTCTTCCGCGCCTTCATCGACGACCCATGGCTGTTCGGACGGATTGCCGCCAACCATGCCCTCGGCGATATCTTCGCGATGGGCGGCGAGGCGCAGACCGCCACCGCCATCGTCACCGTGCCGCCGGGGCTTGATGGCAAAGTCGGGGACACGGTCTTCGAGTTGATGGCGGGCGCCGTTTCGGTGCTCGACGAAGCCGGCTGCGCGCTGGTCGGCGGGCATACCGGCGAGGGGCAGGAACTGGCGCTGGGCTTCGCCATCAACGGGCTGATCGACGAGTCGCTGGCCCACGTCATGCGGAAGGGCGGGATGAAGGCCGGCGACAGTCTGATCCTGACCAAGCCGGTCGGCACCGGCACCCTGTTCGCCGCCCACGCCCGCCTGCAGGCAGCGGGGCGCTGGATCGATGCCGCGCTGGAGTCGATGCAGGTTTCCAATCGTGCCGGCGCGTCGTGCCTGATCGCGCACGGGGCGACCGCCTGCACCGACGTGAGCGGCTTCGGCCTGCTTGGCCATCTGCTCGAAATGACCCGCGCCTCCGGTGTCGATGCCGAACTCGAACTGGCAGCGCTGCCCATCCTCGATGGTGCGGTCGACACCGTCGCGGTCGGCATTTTCAGCTCCTTGCAACCGGCCAATCTGCGCCTGGGACGTTCCGTCCGTAATGCGGAAAGCTTCGTCGATCACCCGCGCTACCCGCTGCTTTTCGACCCGCAGACTGCCGGTGGCCTGCTCGCCAGCGTGCCGGCCGAATCAGTCGACGCCTGCCTGGCGGCCCTGCACGCGCTGGGCTACGCCCAGGCTGCCCGCATCGGCCACATCCGGCCAGCAAGCGAGGAAACCCTGCCAATCGCGCTGGTCGGATAGACAAGGGTCACTCTTTCGACCCCGAGTAGCCCGCCGATATCCTTTTCGGTGCTGCTTCGCCTGGCTGCCCGGCCTTTCCCTTGTCGCCCCAGATCTGGGCGACCCGCGCATCGCGGCCGCAAACGGCGCGGTAATAGCTGTAGCGCAGCGGGTTCTTCTTGTAATAGTCCTGATGGTATTCCTCGGCGCGCCAGAAGGTGGTGGCGGGAGCCACTTCCGTGTAGATGATCTTGAACCGCCCGCTCGCCAGCAGTGCATCACGACTGGCTTCGACGACTTCGCGTTCGGCTTCGTTCTGCCAGTAGATGCCGCTGCGGTAGGGCGTTCCAGTGTCGCAGAACTGGCGATCCTTGACGGTCGGGTCGATATGGCGCCAGAAGTATTCGACTAGTTGCCCGTAGCTGATCTTCTCCGGGTCGTAGTGAACCTTGACGGCTTCGACGTGTCCGGTGGTGCCAGAGCTCACGCTTTCGTAGCTCGGGTTTTCCGTCCTGCCGGCGGTGTAGCCCGATTCGGCATCGAATACGCCAGGCAGCTTTTCAAAGTCCTGTTCGACGCACCAGAAGCAGCCGCCGGCAAAGATCGCGGTGGCCCCGGCGCCGCTGGTTGACTGCGTCGATTCCATCGGCTGCGACTGGGCACGGACCGTAACGGCGAGAACGGCGATGGCTGCGGTCAACGGCAGAAAACGGCCGATTTTCATGTCCGCAGTTCCGGGAAGGCGGCGCCCTGAACCACGAAGGCAAGGGCGACCCCATTGTTGCAGTAACGCTTGCCGGTCGGTTTGGGGCCATCGTTGAAGACGTGTCCCTGATGTCCGCCACAACGCGAGCAATGGTATTCGGTGCGCGGATAGATCAGACGGAAATCGGTCGAGGTGCCCAGGGCGCCGGCAATCGGCTGCCAGAAACTCGGCCAGCCGGTGCCGCTTTCGTACTTGTGCGCGCTGTCGAACAGCGGCTGGTTGCAGGCGGCGCAGATGTAGGTGCCGGCCCGCTTCTCGTTATTCAAAGGGCTGCTGCCGGAACGCTCGGTGCCTTCCTCGAAGAGCACCTTGAATGCGTCGGGCGCGACCAGCTTGCGCCATTCGTCAGGGGTCTTCGTCAGCGGAAACTTCTCGCCCGCAGTCGCCGGGCCGAAGGGCAGGGCCGATGCGGCAAGCAAGCCGCTCATGCGTGTAATCCAGTTGCGACGGGTCATTGTTTTCTCCAGGGGTATCCACTGTGGCGCAGTGCTCGATGATTTTGATCGCCTGATGATTAGTCGTCGGAAGCGGCCAGATCCTTACAAGAGATCACGGCCAATCAAGGCGTTCGGCAAGCGCTGGGGCGGGGGGTTCCCGGAACGTGGTGGGC
>JBEOKN010000016.1:0-35431 GCA_040275885.1 Azonexus sp.
CGAGCGGCAAGGCCACGCGGATCGAACTCAGGCCCTGCGAAGCGACATTTTTCAAAAACTGACCTGTTGCCTGCGCTGTACCGACGACCGCTTCCTGGCCCACGGAAAGGGATTGGAGGCGAACAGACGCAGAGAATCTTCAAGCCGGGCGGCTTCTGCGTGAAGTTGAAATCAGGACCGCGCCGTGGTCTGCGAGACAGCGATCGATACCAGCCCAAGGTTTGTCGCGATGGGCTGCAATCAATTTGAGTCTGGCCTTTTTTCACTGCCCTTTCTATTCGCCGCAGGATCTCATTTAAGGTCGCGCCAGACCGGAAGTATTGCTATCCTGAAAGTCAAGGAGGAGCGCAGTCATGAAAGGCATTTTCATCAGCTACCGCCGCCAGGACAGTCAAAGTGCCGCCGGGCGGCTGACCGACCACCTTCGGGAACAACTGCGTGGCGCGACGATCTTTCGCGATATCGAGACGATCGAACCGGGTGTCGATTTCGTCGAAGCGATTGATCGGGCGTTGCAGGGCTGCGGCATCCTGCTCGCGGTCATCGGGCCACGCTGGGCGAGTCTGTCGGATGCCAGCGGTCAGCGTCGTGTGGATGACCCCAACGACTATACCCGCCTGGAAATCGCAACGGCGCTGAAGTGCAGTGATGTGCGGGTGATCCCGGTGCTGGTCGAAGGTGCCGAGATGCCCGGCAGCGACCAACTGCCCGATGACCTCAAGACACTGGCCCGGCGCAACGCCATCGAGCTGACCGACAAACGCTGGGAATTCGACGTCTCCAAGCTGGTCGAAACGCTCAACAAGGCACTCGGCATGGAGCCTGCGCCGAAGCCGGCGCCGCAGCCACCGAATCCGGCGCCTCCAGCGCCAGCGCCCCCCTCTCCCTCCTCCTCCGGGGTTTGGAAGAAGTGGGCTTGGGGCATCGGTGTGCTGGTCATCCTCGGTGCCATCTACAACGCCGAAGAAAACACGAAAGAAGTCGCGCTGCCGGTAGTTCCCGGCCCCGCTCCTCAATATGGCACACCCCAGCAGCCGAGCGTCGCCCAGTCTTCCCTGACGGGGATCTGGCAGGACGGTGAGGGCGGAAGGTATCGAATGCTGCAACAAGGGGGGCGGGTCGCCTTGCAAGGCGCAAGCGCCCACGGTGCAGTAACCGGCTCTGGCATATTGCAGGGCAACCAGCTGGGCTTTACCTACACGGTAAATGGCGCCCCTTATCAGGCGGCATTGCAGGTCAGTCCGGATGGCTTGATGTTGCAGGGTCAGTACCGCAACCCGCTTACCGGTGAGAGCGGGCTGGTCGCCCTGCAACGCATTCAGTAAGGTTCCAGAGGATCTGCATGTGATTTGGAAAAATCGGGACCAGACCGAAGGCTGGTCACTCGTCGTAGCCATGAAATGAAGATACGGGCGCGGCCGGCACCTACAAATGGCTGAATAGATTGAAAACGGGCGGCTGGCGCCGCCATGGAATCGTTCGCGCGCTTGACTTGGGCCGGCTAATGGGTGTCCCCGATAACCGCTGCAAACCCGGACTATGCGGTGGGCCACGCCCGCCCAAGCTCGCCGTACTCGTACCGCATGCGCGGCACGTTCACACCGACGAGCGGCAAGGCCAACCGAATCGAACTCCGGCCCTGCGAAGCGACGTTCTTCAAGAACTGACCTGTTACCTCCGTGGTAACGACGGCCGCTTCTTGTCCCACGGAAAGCGACTGCAGGCGAAGCTCCGCAGAGGGCGTTCAAACCGGGCAACTTCTGCGTGGTCTGCGAGACAGCGATCGACACCAGCCCGAGGACTATCGCGTGGGCCGCAATCAATTTGAGCCTGGCCCTTTTTCAATGCACGAGTTGATCGAGTTTGTCCGGTGTTCCATTCCACTGGTCGGCGTCGGCAAGGGGTTCCCGACGGACGGCAATCACAGGCCAAACTTTTGCCAACGTGGCGTTCAGCACGATAAATTTACGCTGACCATCCGGCACATCATCCTCAGCAAAGATGGCCTCTGCGGGGCACTCGGGCACGCAAAGCGCGCAATCAATGCACTCGTCCGGGTCGATCGCGAGAAAGTTGGCACCCTCGTGAAAACAGTCCACGGGGCAGACTTCCACGCAGTCCGTGAATTTGCACTTGATGCAGTTCTCAGTAACAACGTAGGCCATTTTTCGCTTCGGATGGTTGGAAAAGAACTTAATCAACGGGGCCAGGCTCGACAAACAGCTGTTGCCCAACGACATGGGCAATAGGGAGCAACGCAATCAGACGACGGCTAACCGCTCAACGGTATCAGGAAATTTTTCAACCAGGCAGATCAGCAGCGCGGCCTGAACATTGGGCTTGGCTCGTCGCTGCTCCCAGTTCTCCAGGGCACGCGGGTTGGTGCGCAGATAGCTCGCGAAAACCGGTCGTGACAAATGCAGGCGCTCCCGCAAGGCGCTCAGTTCCTCCGCAGTGACTTCAGGCGCCGGTTGCATGTCCATCTCGTGCGTACGCAACGTCTGCTTGCCGGCACGCTCATCGGCCAGCGCTTCAAAGCCCTCGGCAGTTTCGGCAAAAACGTTCCGCCTTTTCATCCTCTGCCCTTCAGTTCCGCGATCAAGATCCCCTCGAACGCGCTCATTCCAGACAAGCGCCGACGATCAACGCCGCCCGCCAAGTATCGACCCCAGCACCCCGCGCAGGATCTGGTTGCCGATCCCGCGGCCGACGCTGCTGGCCATTCCGCGCGCGGCGCTCTTGGCGGCGGCTTCGACGACGCCCTCGCGATGGCCGCCACGCGGTCCGGTGCTGCCGCCAAGGATTTCGCCGAGACTGCCGAAGATGCCGCCGCCGGAGGCTTCCTGCGGCGCCGGGGCGCTCTGCCGCGGTTGCGGGGCCGGGCGTGGCTGCGGCTGCGCCTGCTGGCCGGCGTGGTTGCCCCAGTCGTTGGCATCCGGTGTGGCACGACCAGCCGGCGGAGCCGGGATCGCGCCGGGGGCGGGGCCGGCGGCGGCGGGCTTGCCGCGCAGCAATTCGTAGGCCGATTCGCGGTCGACCGTCTCGCCGTACGTGGCGAGCAGTGGCGACGCCTGGATCATCGCCTGACGCTCGGCTGCGGTCAGCGGACCGAGGCGCGAGGCGGGCGGGAAGATCATGCTGCGGTCGACGACGTTGGGACGGCCTTTTTCATCGAGGAAGGAAACCAGCGCTTCGCCGACCCCGAGTTCGGTGATGGCGGTGGCGGCGTCGAACTTCGGGTTGGCGCGCATCGTCTGTGCCGCCGACTGGACGGCCTTCTGGTCGCGCGGGGTGAAGGCGCGCAGCGCGTGCTGGACCCGGTTGCCGAGCTGGCCGAGGATCTTCTCCGGGACGTCGAGCGGGTTCTGGGTGACGAAGAAGACGCCGACGCCCTTGGAGCGGATCAGACGGACGACCTGTTCGACCTTGTCGGTCAGCGCCTGCGGGGCATCGGTGAACAGCAGGTGGGCCTCGTCAAAAAAGAACACCAACTTGGGCTTGTCGAGGTCGCCGGCTTCGGGCAGTTGCTCGAACAGTTCGGCGAGCAGCCAGAGCAGGAAGGTCGAGTAGAGCGCCGGCGACTGAACCAGTTTTTCGGCGGCGAGCACGTTGATGACGCCGCGGCCGTTGCCATCGACCTTCATCAGGTCGTGGATGTCGAGCATCGGCTCGCCGAAGAAGACGTCGCCGCCTTGCTCTTCCAGCGTCAGCAGGCCGCGCTGGATGGCACCGATCGACGCGGCGGCGACATTGCCGTATTCGGTGGTGAAATTCTTGGCGTTATCGCCGACGTGCTGGACCATCGCCCGCAGGTCCTTGAGGTCGAGCAGCAGCAGGCCCTGGTCATCGGCGATCTTGAACACCAGTTGCAGCACGCCGGTCTGCGTGTCGTTGAGGTTGAGCAGGCGGGCGAGCAGCAACGGGCCCATGTCGGAAATCGTCGCGCGCACCGGAACGCCGTTCTCGCCGAAGACGTCCCAGAAGGCGACCGGATTGGCATACGGAGCGAAGCCTTCGAGGCCGAGGTCCTTCAGGCGCGCCTCCAGTTTCGGCGTGACAACGCCGGCGGCGCCCATGCCGGAGAGGTCACCCTTGACGTCGGCCATGAACACCGGCACGCCGGCGTAGGAGAGGCGTTCCGCCATCGACTGCAAAGTCACCGTCTTGCCGGTACCGGTGGCGCCGGTGATCAGGCCATGGCGGTTGGCCATCTGCGGCAGCAGGGCGGGGTAACCGTCTTCGGACTTGGCGAGGTAGAGGGGTTCGGACATGGCGGCTGACTCCAGCGTGATAAAATGCTTCGATTCTATCAATGCTCTGGACTTCTCGAGGTAATCCATGGCCGGACATTCCAAATGGGCCAATATCCAGCACCGCAAGGGCCGGCAGGATGAAAAGCGCGGCGCCGCCTTCTCGCGGATGGCCAAGGAAATCACCGTCGCCGCGAAGATGGGCGGTGGCGATGCCGGCTTCAACCCGCGCCTGCGCCTGGCGGTCGACAAGGCCAAGGGTGTCAATATGCCCAAGGACAAGATCGACAACGCGATCAAGAAGGGCACCGGTGAACTCGAGGGCGTCGAATACGTCGAGGTGCGCTACGAAGGCTACGGCATCGGCGGCGCGGCGATCATGGTGGACTGCGTAACCGACAACAAGGTGCGCACGGTGGCCGACGTCCGCCACGCCTTCTCCAAGTACGGCGGCAACCTCGGCACCGACGGCTGCGTCGCCTTCCAGTTCAAGCACTGCGGCCAGATGATCTTCGCCCCCGGCACCGACGAAGCGGCGCTGATGGATGCGGCCATCGAAGCTGGCGCCGAGGACGTGGCGAGCAATGAAGACGGCTCGATCGAAGTCATCACTGCGGCGAACGACTTCATGGCGGTCAAGGACGCACTGGAAGCCGCCGGCTTCAAGCCGGAGTTCGGCGAGGTCACAATGAAGCCGGAAGGCGAAACCGTTCTCGCCGGCGACGACGCCGTGCGCATGCAGAAACTGCTCGACGCGCTGGAGAACCTCGACGACGTCCAGGAGATCTACACCACGGCAGTCCTCGATGAATAGGCGCGGTGCGCCTTCACGAGCCGCCGTCAGTGGAACTCGTGCCTTGTCCGTTCTGGTTCTTGCCGCGCTGAGCCTGACCGCGTCGGCCGCCACCTTTGTCTGTCCTGACTTGTCCGCGGCCGCCCAGGTGAATGCCTGTCCGCTGGAAGAAGAGCTCAGATTCACCTATAACGGGTTCTGTAGCGATACGGCCAAGGCCTATGCCAATCAGACAGATTCGTGCATCCGTTACGAAGACTATCGCGCGATGAAGAATGTCGCGCTGTGGGAATCCGCGGATGGCACCTTCGACGGCTACATCTCGTGTGATCTGCCGCCCGGCCAGGTCAAGGCGCTGATGCCGGCCGGGATGACGCTGGAAAAGCAGGGCAAGCTGACCAAGCTGGTTTGCAGCTACGGCAATAGCATTCGACTGACCCACCGCACCAGGGCGAACTGCATGGTCGCCAACGCGCAGGCCACTTGCGACTGACGCCAGCGGCGCGCGCATCCGGCCCGCTCTGATGCAGCGCCTCTACCCCTTCCTGTTCGTCTTCCTGTGGAGCACCGGCTTCATCGGCGCCAAGTTCGGACTGCCGTATGCCGAGCCGCTGTCCTTTCTGCTGACCCGTTACGGCTTCGTCATCGCCCTGATGACGGTCATCGCGCTGGCAACCCGCGCGCCATGGCCGCAGGAACCAGTTCAATGGCTGCATATCGCGGTTTCCGGACTCCTCGTGCATGCGGTCTATCTCGGCGGCGTCTTCGTCGCGATCAAGCACGGGCTGCCGGCGGGCGTCACCGCGCTGGTGGTCGGCATGCAGCCCCTGCTGACTGCCTTCGGCGCCGGCTGGCTGCTCGGCGAATCTGTCAGCAGATGGCAGTGGGCCGGACTCGCGCTCGGCTTCGTCGGCGTCGGTCTGGTCGTTTCCGGGAAATTCGGCGACGGCGCGGCACTCGGGCCGATGCTGATTCCGGCGCTCGTCGCGCTGCTCGGCATCACCGCCGGCACGCTCTATCAGAAGCGCTTCTGCGCGCAGTTTGATCTGCGCACCGGTTCGGTGATTCAATTCGTACCGACGGCGATCGTGACGGCGATCGCCATCGCCTTGTTCGAGGATTTCCACATCGAATGGACGCCCGATTTCATCTTCGCCCTCGGCTGGCTGGTGCTGGTACTCTCGCTCGGCGCCATCAGCCTGCTCAATCTGCTGATCCGCGGCGGTAGCGCGGTCAATGTGGCCAGCCTGTTCTATCTGACGCCCATCTCCACGGCGGTGATCGCCTGGGCGATTTTTGGCGAAAAACTGACGTTGACCGCAACCGCCGGCATGTTGCTGGCGGTCAGCGGCGTCTATCTGGTGGCCCGCGCGAAATGAGCGCGCTGCGCATCGTCGGCATCGACCCAGGGTTACGGGTGACCGGCTTCGGGGTCATCGAGCGGCATGGCAGCGAATTGATCTACGTGGCCAGCGGCTGCATCAAGTCGAACGACAAGCAATCGCTGCCGGAACGGATCAGGACGCTGTTCGCCGGCCTCAGCGAGGTCATCACCACCTACGAGCCGGATCAGGCGGCTGTGGAAAAGGTGTTCGTGAACGTCAATCCTCAATCGACGCTGCTGCTCGGCCAGGCCCGCGGCGCGGCGCTCAGCGCGCTGGTTCATGCCGGGCTGCCGGTGGCCGAATACACCGCGCTCCAGGTCAAGCAGGCGGTGGTCGGGCAGGGCAAGGCGGCCAAGGAACAGGTGCAGCACATGGTGATCCGGCTGCTCGAACTCCCCGGTGCGCCGAATGCCGACGCCGCCGACGCGCTGGCCTGCGCGATTTGCCATGCCCACGGTGGGCAGGGGCTGGGCGCCCTGGCGACGGCCGGCTATCGCATTCGCGGCGGACGGCTGATAGGATGAGAGGCTGTGTGAAAATACAGTATCCCGCCGCGAGAAGGATTGCGCTGAAATGATTGGACGACTGACCGGCCTGCTGGCCGAAAAGAATCCCCCGCAGATCGTGCTCGACGTCAACGGCGTCGGCTACGAGATCGATGTGCCGATGAGCAGTTTCTACAACCTGCCGGCCAGCGGCGAGAAGGTCACGCTGCTCACGCACTTCCTGGTGCGCGAGGATGGCCAGTTTCTTTACGGTTTCCTGACCGAGGCCGAGCGCTTCGCCTTCCGCCAGTTGCTCAAGATCTCCGGCATCGGGGCGCGGATGGCGCTGGCGGTGCTCTCCGGACTTTCCGTCGGCGACCTGGCGGCAGCCGTGGCGCAGCAGGAAGCCGGGCGCCTGATCAGGATTCCCGGCATCGGCCCCCGGACGGCCCAGCGCCTGCTGCTGGAACTGAAGGGCAAGCTCGCCGAGACAACCGGCGCCACGCTGAGCGCTCCGGTCAACGCCGCCCGCCAAGACATCCTGAACGCGCTGCTGGCCCTCGGTTACAACGAGCGCGAAGCCGCCTCCGCGCTCAAGCAGTTGCCGCCCGATGCCGGCACCTCGGACGGTATCCGGCAAGCGCTCAAGCTGCTCTCGAAAGTCTAGGACATGGTCGACGAGGACAACCCCAAACGGCTGGCGCAGATCGCCCTCGTCGCGCTGCTGATCATCGGCTGCATCGCCGTTCTGCTGCCGATCATCGGCGCCATCCTGTTTGCGTTCGTGCTGTGGATCTGCACCTGGCCGGTTTATGCAGACCAACTGCTGCCACGCCTCGGCGGGCGCAAGACGCTGGGCGCCGCCCTGATGACGCTACTGCTGGTGCTTTTTATGCTGGTGCCGATGATCTTCCTGGTTGGTAGCCTGGCCAGCAGCGCAGGCGGCCTTATGGACGAGATTCGTCCGCGCATCGAACAAGGTTTGCCGGCAAATGCACCGTCCATTCTGAGCGGCCTGCCGATCATCGGTAGCGAGATCCAGGCCAGTTGGGAGAACATTGCGAGCAACCGGGCGGAACTCAACGCTGCGCTCAAACAGCTGATTGAACCGACCCAGCGCCTGGCGCTGGCGACCGGCAAGATCGCCGGCAACGGCCTGCTGCAACTGGCGCTGGTGCTGTTTGTCATGTTCTTCCTCTATCGCGACGGCGAGGAGTTTTCCCATGCGCTCTATGTCGGCGCCCGCAAGCTCGGCGGCGATCTCGGGGAGGAACTGGTCGAGCGTGCGCGTATCACCGTCATCGGTGTCATGCTCGGCATCGTCGGCACAGCGGCTGCGCAGGGTGCCGTTGCGATGATCGGCTTCCTGATTGCCGGCGTGCCGGCACCGGTGCTGCTCGGTTTCGCCATCTTCTTCCTGTCGATGATTCCGATCGGCCCGCCACTGATCTGGGGCACTGCCGCCGCCTGGCTCTACGACCAGGGTGAAACCGCCTGGGCGGTGTTTCTGGTGCTCTACGGCTTGTTCGTCATCAGCAGTATCGACAACTTCCTGAAACCTTTCCTGATGGCGCGCGGCGCTGGCGTTTCCGTCCTGCTCATTGCCCTCGGCGTCATCGGCGGCATCCTCGTCTTCGGTTTCATCGGTATCTTTCTCGGCCCGGTGCTGCTGGCACTCGGTCACATGCTTTTTGCCCGCTGGACTCATGAGGAACAATCCGCATGATTGAAACCGACAAACTGGCCGCCCCCCAAGGAGGCTTGAGCCCGAGGCCCCCTAGCCTGCGGGGCGTCGAACGCCTGATCGCGCCGCAGGCGAAATCGGCGCAGGAGGAGGCGATCGAACGCGCCCTGCGCCCCAAGCGGCTGGCCGACTACACCGGTCAGGTCAAGATCCGCGAGCAACTCCAAATCTTCATCCAGGCCGCCCGCCAGCGCAGCGAATCGCTCGACCACGTGCTGCTCTTCGGCCCGCCGGGGCTGGGCAAGACGACGCTGGCCCACATCATCGCCCACGAGATGGGAGTCAACCTGCGCTCGACCTCGGGTCCGGTGCTCGAACGCGCCGGCGACCTCGCGGCAATCCTGACCAACCTCGAACCGCACGACGTGCTGTTCATCGACGAGATCCACCGCCTCTCGCCAGTCGTCGAGGAAATCCTCTACCCGGCGCTCGAAGATTTCCAGATCGACATCATGATCGGCGAAGGGCCGGCGGCGCGCTCGGTCAAGCTCGACCTGCCGCCGTTCACACTGGTCGGCGCCACCACGCGCGCCGGCATGCTGACCAATCCGCTGCGCGACCGCTTCGGCATCGTCGCCCGCCTCGAGTTCTACACCGCCGAGGAACTGCAAAGCATCGTCGGCCGCTCGGCGACGCTGCTCAACGCGCCGCTCGACCCGGAAGGCGCGCTGGAAATCGCCCGGCGCTCACGTGGCACGCCACGGATTGCCAACCGCCTGCTGCGCCGCGTCCGCGATTACGCCGAGGTCAAGGCCGACGGCAACATCACCCGAACCGTCGCCGATGCCGCGCTGGTCATGCTCGATGTCGATTCTGCCGGCCTCGACATCATGGACCGCAAGCTGCTGTCGGCAGTGATCGACAAGTTCGGCGGCGGCCCGGTGGGCGTCGACAACCTCGCCGCCGCCATCGGTGAAGCGCGCGACACGATCGAGGACGTCCTCGAACCCTATCTCATCCAGCAGGGCTACCTGCAGCGCACCCTGCGCGGCCGCATCGCGACGCCGGCCGTGTACCGGCACCTTGGTCTGGCCGAACCGGCAAGCGCGGTAGTGCGCGACCTGCTTTCGGAGGAATAAGGCGGTTGGAGGTTGGGGGGGTCACACTCCGCCTTCTTCTTGATTGCCGACCCGATGACACTACCCGATCACCCCGCGGCGAGACGCATTCACGTATCGCCGGACACAGTTGCGGCCTTCACCCGGCAATTTCTCTTCTACCGCCCGATCGGGGCATTGTGGGTGCTCCTGTGCCTCGCGTCGCTGGTCCTGCCATGAAATTTCCCGTGGTCGGGCAATCGCCATTATTGGCATGGAAACAAACCGTTACAAACGACTCTTGCGAAGTCAGGTAAAATTGCGCGATGAAACATGAGCAGAAGCCCAACGCCTTCGCCATCCCCGTCCGCGTCTATTACGAGGATACCGATGCCGGCGGGGTCGTCTACTACGCCAATTACCTGAAATTCTTCGAGCGCTGCCGTACCGAGTGGATGCGCGAGATCGGTCACGACCAGTCGCAACTGGCCGCGGAGGCGGGCATCGTTTTCGTCGCGCGCAAGGCGAGTTGTGAATACCTGAAGCCGGCACGCCTCGACGACCTGCTACTGGTCAGCCTCGAAGTCGAAAGGCTGACTCGGGTGCGCGTCGTCTTCCGCCAGCACGTCCGCCGCGGCGACGACGAGCTGGTTAGCGGCGTCGTCGAGATCGCCTGCGTCGACGCCGTCAAGATGACGCCGGCTCCCATCCCTGAATTCCTGCACAGAAAACTGGAAGCACTGCAATGAACGTTACCCAGGATCTCTCCATCCTTCATCTGATCCTCAATGCCAGTGCGGTCGTGCAGGCGGTCATGTTCCTGCTCGTTGGCGTCTCCTTCATGTCGTGGTACTACATCTTCATGAAGTGGTATGCGGTCAAGCAGGCGCGTGCCAAAACCGAAACCTTCGAGCGCGATTTCTGGTCGGGCGGCGACCTCAACAATCTCTACAACAGCGCGGTCAACGACCGCCACCACGCCGGTTCGATGGAACGGATCTTCGAGGCCGGTTTCCGTGAATTCGCCAAGCTCAAGGGGCAGACGAACCTCGATCCGAAGGATGTCATCGACGGCGCGCGCCGCGCCATGCGCGCCACCTTCCAGCGCGAGATGGATGCGCTGGAAGCACATCTGGCCTTCCTCGCCTCGGTCGGGTCGGTTTCCCCCTATATCGGCCTTTTCGGAACTGTCTGGGGCATCATGCATTCATTCCGCGGCCTCGCCAATGTCGGCCAGGCGACGCTTTCCGCCGTTGCCCCGGGCATCGCCGAGGCGCTCGTCGCCACCGCCATCGGCCTCTTCGCGGCGATTCCGGCAGTGCTCGCCTACAACCGCTTCGCCCACGACATTGACCGCCTGGCGACCCGCTACGAGTCGTTCATGGAAGAATTCTCCAACATCCTGCAACGACAGATGCGTTAAGCCATGCGCCAGCGTCGCCTGAAGAACGAAATCAACGTCGTCCCCTATATCGACGTCATGCTGGTGCTGCTCGTCATCTTCATGGTGACGGCGCCGATGATGACGACGTCCACCATCGACGTGCCTTCGGTCGGCAAGGCCAACGCCGTGCCGCAGGCTCCGCTGGAAGTGGCGATCAAGGCCGACCAGAGCATGACGTTGCTCGACCGCTCTGGAAATGGCAGGGAAATCCGAGTCGACCGCAGCGAACTGAAAGCGCGCATCCTGTCAGCGCAGCAGAAAAATCCCGAGCAACCAGTACTGATCGCCGGTGACAAGAATGTCAAGTACGAAGCGGTGTTGTCCGTAATGGATGAGCTGCAGCGTGCCCAGGTAAAGAAAATCGGCCTTCTGGTGCAAACCACCGGCAAATGATTCTCGAACGACCCGAAGAGCCCGGCCGGAAATACGCACTGACATTCACCATTCTGGTGCACGTCGGTCTGCTGGCTTTCCTGTTCTTCGGCGTGCAGTGGAAGCGCAGCCAGCCGGACGTGGTCGAGGTCGAACTGTTTTCGAGTCGCCCGACACCAGCCGCCCTGGCAGCCCCGCCGCCCCCGCCGGAAGTGAAGCCAGAACCCAAACCCGAACCGAAGCCCGAGCCAAAGCCGGTGCCCAAAATCGAGCCGCCACCACCAAAGAAGGCGGATATCGCCATCAAGGAAGAGAAAAAGCCGCCCAAACCCGAGCCGAAGAAGCCGGAACCCGAACCAAAGAAGCCGGAGCCCAAGCCGGAGCCAAAGAAACCCGAGGTCAAACCTGAACCGAAGAAACCGGAGGCCAAACCCGAAGTGAAAGCGGAGCCCAAGGCACCCGATTTCAGCAAGGAACTGGCGAGCGAAACTGCGCAACTGAAGAGCCGTCCGAATACCAGTGCACAGCGGATGGCCAGCGCCGCCGGTGCCGAGGCGGCGCAGCGGGCCGCGGCCAGCAAGCAGGGGTTGAAGGACTACGAGGCAAAGATTCGCGGCAAGATTCGCGGCAACGTCGTCTTGCCACCAAATATTCAGGACAATCCGGAAGCCATTTTTTCCATCGAGCAGCTACCCACCGGCGAAATACTGAACGTCAAGCTGCAACGTTCGAGCGGCAACCCCGGGCTGGATTCGGCCATCGAACGCGCCATCCTCAAATCATCGCCACTACCGAAGCCCGATGATCCTGCGCTGTTTCAGCGGGACCTGAAAATCAAGTACAGACCGTTTGAAGAGTAAAATCACGCGAATCCATGACGAAAATGAGTCCCATGCCCAAGATTTTCCAAAGAATCCTTCTTGTCCTGTCGCTGCTGGTCGCGACGCTGGTCCACTCGCAGCTTTCCATCGAAATCACCGGCGCCGGCGCCAACCGGATCCCGGTGGCAATCGCCAACTTCGCCGGCGATCCCGCCGCCGCCCAGGTAGTCACCGCAACGGTACGCGCCGACCTCGAACGCAGCGGCCTGTTCAAGCTGGTCGACCCGGCCAGCACGACGCTCGACGAAAATGCGCAGATCAACTACGGGGACTGGAAAGGGCGCGGCGCCGACGCGCTGGCCGCGGGCAGCCTGGCGCGCGGTGCAGATGGCCGCATGGAAGCGCGCTTCCGCCTTTACGACACGCAGAAGCAGGTGGCGCTTGGGGGCGCCGTCTTCGTGACCGGCAACGACCAGTTGCGTGCCGCCGGGCACCGGATCGCCGACTACATCTACGAAAAGCTGACCGGCGAGAAGGGTGTCTTCTCGACACGAATCGCCTATGTCGTCAAGTCCGGCGCCCAGTTCCGCCTGCAGATCGCCGATGCCGACGGGCAGGGCGCAGCGACGGCTCTGACTTCCAACGAGCCGATCATTTCACCGGTCTGGTCACCGGATGGCGGCAAGCTGGCCTATGTCTCGTTCGAGAAGAAGAAGCCGGTTATCTACGTCCATTCTCTGGCTTCCGGACAGCGTCAGGTGGTCGCCAACTTCAAGGGCTCGAACTCGGCTCCAACGTGGTCACCGGATGGCCGCCGCCTGGCGATCGTGCTCTCCAAGGACGGCAATTCGCAGATCTACGCAGTCAGTGCCGACGGCAGCGGAGTCCAGCGCCTGTCCCAGTCGGCCGGCATCGATACCGAGCCGCGCTATTCGCCGGATGGCGGCAGCATCTACTTCACCTCGGATCGCGGTGGCAGTCCGCAGATCTACCGGATGGGCGCCAGTGGCGGCGATGCCCAGCGCGTCAGCTTCGAAGGCAGCTACAACGTTTCGCCGCGGCCATCGCCCGACGGCAAGAGCCTGGCCTTCATCAGCCGACGCGACGGCCGCTTCCAGCTTGCCGTGATGGACCTTGCCAGCCGTCAGGTTCAGGTCCTCAGCGATTCCCACAAGGACGAATCTCCGAGCTTCGCCCCAAATAGCCGCATGATCCTGATCGCCACCGAAATTGGCGGTCGCGGCGTCCTCTCCGCTGTTTCCAGTGACGGCCGGATCAAGCAACGCCTCTCGATTGCGGCCGGTGACGTCCGCGAACCGGCCTGGGGCCCTTTCAATCACTAACCACCAACGGAAAAACCATGAAAAAACTTCTTCTCCCCGTCCTGCTGTCCGCCCTCATCATCGGCTGCAGTTCCACCCCTGTTGACGAGACCTCCGGCGCACCAGTCGAGTCGCGCAGCGGTTCCGGGGTTGCCCCGGTCACCGCCGGCGGTCTCGACTCACGCGGCCTGCCGCGCGAACTGACCGACCCGAAGAGCGTGCTGTCGCAGCGCAGTATCTACTTCGACCTCGACAAGTACGAAGTCAAGGACGAGTTCAAGGATCTTGTCGCCGCCCACGCCAAGTACCTGGTCGCCAACAAGGGTTTCAAGGTCCTGATCCAGGGCAACACCGACGAACGCGGCAGCCGCGAATACAATCTGTCGCTCGGCCAGAAGCGTTCCGACGCGGTCAAGCGTTCGCTGACCCTGCTTGGCGCCAGGGAAGATCAGGTCGAATCGGTCAGTCTCGGCGAGGAAAAGCCGAAGAATCCGGGCCATGACGAATCCGCTTGGGCCGACAATCGCCGTGCCGACATCCTCTACAAGGCACCTGACGGCCGCGGCGAGTTCTAGGCATGCAGCTCGCACGCATCGCCCTGTTCATCGTAACCCTGGGTGCCAGCCATGCCCAGGCGGGCATGTTCGACGACGAGGAGGCGCGGCGCCAGATAACGGATCTCACGATCAAGAGCGATGCGCGCTTCGACCAGCAGGGCAAGGCGCAGCTCGATCTGGCCACGCAGTTGCAGCGTCAGTCCGAAGAAATCGCCCGCCTGCGCGGCCAGGTGGAAACCCTGAGCTACGAGCTGGAAACGGCCAAGAAGCGGCAACAGGATTTCTATCTCGACCTCGATACCCGCTTGCGCAAGTTCGAGCCACAGGCCGGCGGCAGTGCTGCGGTCGACCCAGCCAGCGGGGCAAATTCACCTGCTGCTGCTGATCCGGCTCGCGAAAGCAAGGATTATGAAGCCGCACTGAACCAGTTCAAGGCGGCCAAGTACAAGGAAGCAGCTTGGGCCTTCTCGGCTTTCGTCAAGAAATACCCGGACAGTTCGCTGGCCCCGAATGCCCAGTTCTGGCTCGGCAATGCCTGGGTCGCCCAGCGCAACTGCGCCAAAGCCGTCGAAGCGCACAGCGTGGTCACGACGAGGTGGGCCGACAGCCCGAAGGCTCCCGATTCCTGGCTGGCGATGGCCAACTGCCAGCAGGAAATGGGGAATCCAGCGGCGGCCAGGCGTTCGCTGGAAGCCACCATCGCGAAATACCCAAATTCGCCGGCCGCCGACACTGCCCGACAGCGCCTGAAGACCAAGTAATTGGCACTGCGCCTCACCGAGATCTTCTTCTCGTTGCAAGGAGAATCCACGCGTGTCGGACTGCCGACGGCTTTCGTGCGGCTGACTGGCTGTCCGTTGCGCTGTGTCTGGTGCGACACGACCTACAGCTTCAGCGGCGGCGAGCCGGCGACGATCGACTCGATACTGGCCAGGGTTGCGAAATATCCGGCGCGCCAGGTCTGTGTCACCGGCGGCGAACCGCTGGCGCAGAAGGAGTGCCTGCCCTTGCTGAGCGCCCTTTGCGACGCCAACTACGAGGTTTCGCTGGAAACCTCGGGCGCTCTCGACATCGCCGGGGTGGACCCGCGCGTGGCCCGGGTCATGGACCTCAAGGCACCGGATTCCGGCGAAGGCGAGAAAAACCGCTGGGAGAACCTCGACTTGCTCACCCCGCGGGACGAGCTCAAGATCGTCGTCGCCTCGCGCGCCGACTACGAGTGGGCACGCGAATTGCTCCGCGCGCACCGCCTGGATACGCGCTGCCCAGTGCTGCTTTCGCCGGCCCAGGGACTGGTGGACCCGACGGCGCTCGCCGAGTGGATCCTCGAAGATGGCCTCAACGTCCGCTTTCAGTTGCAGTTGCACAAGCTGCTGTGGGACAGCGCCAAAGGCAAATGAACTTCTGGGTTGCCAACTGGAAAGCAAGTGGCGGCAGGAGGGCGATGTCACCGATTGACGCCAACGCGTCCAACCCCTGAAACTTGTCCCGCTGCACAAGGCCGGACTGATCTGCTGATCCGCGCCATCGTGCAACCCCGGCCATTCAGATGCCGAGGAAGCGCTGCCAGATGCCGTGATCGGCATCGAGTGCGGCCGAGGTGCCATGCCAGACAACCCGGCCGCGTTCGATCAGCGTATGGTGATCGGCGAGTTCGATCAGCCTTTCCACGTATTTGTCGACGACCAGGATGCTCTGCCCGGCGGCACGCAAGCGCGCGAGACAGGTCCATATCTCCTCGCGGACCAGCGGCGCCAGACCCTCCGTCGCCTCGTCGAGAATCAGCAGGCGCGGGTTGGTGACAAGGGCGCGACCGATCGCCAGCATCTGCTGTTCGCCGCCGGAAAGCTGATTGCCGAGATTTCTCGCGCGCTCCCTGAGGCGCGGGAAAAGGTCGTAAACCCGGCCCGGCGTCCACGGCTCGGGCTGCCGCCGGCGATTGGCGAGAAAAGCCACCAGATGCTCGTCGACCGTGAGATTCGGGAAACATTGCCGGCCTTCCGGCACCAGCGCGATGCCGGCGCGGCCGATACGGTCCGGTCGCCAGCCATCGATGCGCTCGCCGGCAAAGCGGATCGTCCCGCCCGTGACCGGCTGAAGGCCGCAGATGGCGCGCAGCGCTGTCGTCTTGCCCATGCCGTTACGGCCGAGCAGGGTTGCCACTTCCCCTTCGGCCAGCGTCAGATCGAGCCCGAAAAGGACCTGGCTCGGGCCGTAGGCGATTTCCAGTCCGCCGATCTCTAGCAGGGCGTTCACAGGTGGTCCCCGAGATAGGCCCGCCGAACTTCCGGATCCGCACGCACGGCTTCCGGCGCCCCGGTGGCGATCAGGCGACCGTCGACCAGCACCGAAATGCGGTCGGCCAGCCGAAAGACCGCATCCATGTCGTGTTCGACAAGCAGGATGGTGACGTGGCGGGCGAGGTGGTCGATCAGTTCGACCATGCGCATCGACTCCTCCTGGCCGGTACCGGCCATCGGTTCGTCGAGCAGCAGCAACTGCGGCTTCGTCGCCAGCGCCATCGCGAGTTCCAGCGCGCGCTGCTCGCCGTGTGCAAGACTGCCGGCCACCGTTTCAACGCGCGCGCTCAGGCCGACCTGATCGAGATAGCTGCGCGCCTCGTCAAACAGCCACTGTTCGCCGCTTACCGGCTGCCAGAAACGGAAGCTGCTGCCCGCGTCCAGCCGCCCCTGAACGGCCAGTGCCACGTTGTCGAGCGCCGAGAGGCCGAGGAAGACATTGCTGATCTGATAGGAGCGCGCCATGCCGGCGGCCACACGCTGGTGCATCGAGAGCCGGGTAACGTCGTGGCCGGCGAAATGAATGCTGCCGCTGTCCGGCCGCAGCGCGCCGGAGACATGCTGGATGAAGGTCGTCTTGCCGGCGCCGTTGGGGCCGATCAGCGCATGAACCTCGCCGGCGTCGACGCTGAAATCGACCTCCTTCAGAGCGTCGACCGCGGCAAAGCGGCGCGACAGGCCGCGCACCTCGAGCAGGGCTTCAGCCATTGCTTTTCCCGAACAGCGCGGCGACCCCCCTGGGGGCGAACAGCACGATCGCGATCAGCAACAGGCCGAGGCCGATGTGCCAGTGCAACGTGAAACCGGCCAGCACTTCCTCGAGACAGAGCAGCACCAGCGCCCCGATCACTCCGCCGTAGAGATAGCCGACGCCCCCGATGATGACCATGACCAGCAATGTTCCCGATTGCGTCCACTGCAACAGGTTGGGATTGGCCAGCCCCGTCAGGTTGGCGAGCAGCGCGCCGGCGAGCCCGGCCAGGGCGCCGCCCAGCGCGAAACAGACGAGACGGTAGCGGAACACCGGGTAGCCGAGCGCTTCCATGCGCGCCTCGTTGTCACGGACGGCCTGGATCGTGCGACCGAACCGGGCGCCGGACAGACGTCCGAGAAAGGTCATCACCAGCGCGAGACAGCCGAGCGCCGAGTAGAAGAGAGCGCCGTCACTGGTCAGGCTGAGGCCGCCCAGAGTCATCCGGCCGGTCAGTGGCAGGCCGTCGTCGCCGCCGAGAACCCGTGCCGAAACGAACAGGTAGTAGGTCATCTGCGCGAAAGCGAGGGTGATCATGATGAAATAGACGCCTCGCGTGCGCAGGCTGATGGCGCCGACGACAAGCGCCAGAAGGCCGGCGACGCTCATCGCCAGCGGGAAGGCGAACAGGGCATCGCTGATTCCGTTGTCCATGCACATGGCCGCGACATAGGCACCAGCGCCGAAAAAGGCGGCGTGGCCGAGCGAAAACATGCCGCCGAACCCGAGCACCAGATTGAGGCTGCTGGCCGCCAGCGCGAAGATCAGGATACGGGTGGCGAAGCCGATGTAAAACGCCTGGCCCCAGGCATCAAGCACTGGTGGCAGCATGGCCAGAGTCAGCAACAGCGTGATGACAAGCGGCTTCTGGTAGTGGGCAGGCCGATAGAAAGCCATCAGGCCCGTGCCGGAAACAGGCCCTGCGGCCGGAAGAACAGGATCGCTGCCATCAGCAGGTAGATCAGGATGGAGGCCAGCGCCGGACCGAGCGTCGCCGCAGCATCGGCCGGCAATGCCGCACGCAGAAGCGTCGGCAAGAGTGCCCGTCCCAGCGTGTCGACCGTGCCGACGATCAGACTGCCGACCAGCGCCCCGCGTATCGAGCCGATGCCGCCGATGATGATGACGACGAAGGCAAGGATCAGCACGCTCTCGCCCATGCCGATCTGCACCGCCAGCAATGGCCCGAGCAGACCGCCGGCGAGCGCGCAGAGCGCCGCGCCGAAGACGAACACAGCGGTGAACAGGCCCTGGACATTGACGCCCAGCGCCTCGGTCATTTCGCGATTGGCCGCGCCGGCGCGTACCCACATCCCGACCCGGCTCCTGGCGACGAGCAGGTAAAGCAGCCCGGCGACGCCAAGCCCGAAGACGATGATCACCAGGCGATAGGCCGGATAGAAGAAGCCGCCGATCTCGACCGGCCCCGACAACGCCTCCGGTGCGTTCAGCAGCAGCGGCTGGGCACCCCAGATCATGCGCACTGCTTCGTTGGCGATCAGGATCAACCCGAAGGTTGCCAGCACCTGTGACAGGTGGTCGCGCCGGTAAAGCTGGCGAAACAGCGAGAGTTCCAGCACGAGGCCGAGAACGGCCGCCCCCGCCACTCCGGCGCCAAGACCGATCCAGAACGAATCGGCCGCCTGCGCTGCCGCTGCGACGAAGTAGGCGCCCACCATGTAGAGCGAGCCGTGGGCCAGGTTGATGCAATCCATGATGCCGAAAACCAACGTCAGCCCGGCGGCAAGCAGGAACAACATGAGGCCGAATTGCAGGCCGTTGAGCGCCTGCTCGAGGACCAGCTGGGTCACTTCATCCTGCAGGCGGAAACGTAGGCATCCGCGTGATTGGTGAAGATCGTACCCATCATCCTGTTGGTGATGCGGCCACCGGCATCCTTGCCGACCACCCGAAGGTAGTAATTCTGGACCGGGTAGTGGTTGCTGTTGAACCTGAAGTCGCCGCGCACCGACTTGAAATGCTTGGCTTCCAGCGCCTTTTGCAGTGCGGCCTTGTCCTCGACCCTACCCTTCACGTCGCGCACCGCGCCATCGATCATCAATGCGGCGTCGTACCCTTGTGAAGCGTACAACGAAGGCATGCGCCCGTACTCCTTCTGAAAGTCGGCGACGAAGCGCTTGTTTTCCGAATTTTCCATGTCGTGCGCCCAGTGCGACGAGTTGAACATCCCCATCATCGGCGCGCCGACGGCCTTGATGACGTCCTCGTCGGCCGAGAAACCAGGGGCAAACAATTGCGTGTCACGCGACAGGCCGGCCGCAACGAATTGCTTGACGAAGTTGATGCCCATGCCGCCGGGCAGGAAGAAGAACAGCGCGTCAGGCTTGATGGCACGGATCTGCGCCAGCTCGGCGGCGTAGTCGAGCTGGCCGAGCTTGGTGTAGACCTCCTCGGCGACCTTGCCCTTGTAGTAGCGCTTGAAGCCCGAGACCGCATCCTTGCCGCCCGGGTAGTTCGGCGTGACGATGACGACATTCCTGAAACCCTTGTCCTGCACATACTTGCCGACCGCCTCGTGCAGATTGTCGTTCTGCCAGGCAACATTGAAGAAGAAGGGGTTGCACTGCTCGCCGGCATACTGCGACGGGCCGGCATTTGCCGAGATGTAGAAAATCTGGTTCTCGAAGACGGTCGGGCCGACCGCCAGCATGATGTTGGAGAAGACGATTCCGGTCATGAAATCGACCTTGTCCTTCTTCAGGAACTTGTCGGCCGTCTGCTTGGCGATGTCGGGGTTCTGCTGGTCGTCGGCGACGATGACCTCGGCCGGCAGTCCGCCGAGCTTGCCGTCGAGTTGCTTGATCGCCAGATTGAACCCGTCGCGGATGTCTACGCCAAGCCCGGCGCCAGGACCGGAGAGCGTGGACACGAAGCCGACCTTGATCCTGTCGGCAGCATGGACGGAGCCGGCAAGCATCAGCGCGGCAGCAAGGGCAGTCAGGCGAAGCGGCATCGAATTCTCCGGAGGCAGTCTGAAAGCGCCAAATTGTAGCGCAGGAACAAGCAGATACCGGCGCCTTCCCGGCGTTATTTCAGGTATATTGCCGCCCCATGAAGCCCGCTGTCGTTCTCCTTTCCGGTGGCCTCGATTCCGCCACCTGCCTTGCCATCGCCGGCGGCCAAGGCTTTTCCTGCCACTGCCTGTCGTTCGATTACGGCCAGCGTCACCACGCCGAACTCAAGGCCGCCGAGCGGGTCGCCAAGGCGCTGGGTGCCGCCGAGCATCGCATTCTCAATGTCGATCTCGCCCAGTTCGGCGGGTCGGCGCTGACCGACACCAGCATCGCCGTGCCAACCGGGGGCGTGCAGCCAAGCATTCCGGTGACCTATGTACCGGCGCGCAACACGATCATGCTGTCACTGGCGCTGGCCTGGGCCGAGGTGCTGGGCAGCCGCGACATCTTTCTCGGGGTCAATGCGGTCGACTATTCCGGCTACCCCGATTGCCGCCCCGATTACATCGCCGCCTTCGAGACGATGGCCAACCTGGCGACGCGAGCCGGTGTCGAGGGCGCCCGGCTGACGATACACGCGCCGCTGATCGACCTTTCCAAGGCCGACATCATCCGCAAAGGCGTCAAGCTTGGCGTAGACTATACGTTGACGGTGTCATGCTATCGGGCCGACGCTGACGGGTATGCTTGTGGCATCTGTGATTCCTGCCGCCTGCGCGCCGCAGGCTTCACCGCTGCCGGCGCCACCGACCCAACTTCTTATCGCACCTGACCATGGAAACTGCCGTCTCATCGTCGACGATTCTCTGGCTGGCTTTCGTGGTCGCCTTTCTTTTTGGCGCCATCGGCCAGAAGACCAGTTTCTGCACGATGGGCGCCGTTTCCGACATCGTCAATACCGGCGACTGGGGCCGCATGCGCATGTGGCTGCTGGCCATTGGCGTCGCGATCCTGGGGTCGGCCGCCCTGCATTCTGCGGGCCTGATCGATCTCGACAAGTCGATCTACCGGACGCCCAGCTTTACCTGGCTCTCCTACCTGCTCGGCGGCAGCTGTTTCGGCATCGGCATGGTTCTCGCCTCAGGCTGCGGTTCGAAGACTTTGATCCGAATCGGTGGCGGAAACTTGAAGTCGGTGGTGGTTTTCCTCGTGCTGGCCGTGGTTGCCTACATCACAATGCGTGGCGTGCTCGGCGTCTTCCGCGTCAATGTGTTGGACAAGGCAGTGATTACTTTCCCGGGCGGCCAGGATCTCCCGGCGCTGCTGACGGTAACTGGCATGCGTGCCGAGACCGCATTCCGGCTCGCGGTTCTTGTCATCGGCGGCGGGCTGACCGCATTCTGCCTGCTAAATCGTGAGTTCTGGACCGTGGACAACCTGCTCGGCGGTTTCGGCATCGGGCTGGCCGTAGTCGCGGGCTGGTATGTCAGCGGTCACCTTGGTTACCTGGCCGAGGATCCGGAAACCCTGCAAGAAGCTTTCCTGACGACCAACAGCGGTCGCATGGAGTCGCTAACCTTCGTTGCCCCGCAGGCGTACGCGCTTGAACTGCTGATGCTATGGTCGGACACCAGCCGCAAGGTGACCTTCGCCATAGCTACGGTACTGGGGGTCATTGCCGGATCCGGTGCCTGGGCGCTGCTGACCCGCAACTTCCGCTGGGAAGGCTTTGCCAGTGTCGAAGACACGGCCAGCCACTTGCTCGGTGCGGCACTGATGGGGTTTGGCGGCGTCACGGCAATGGGGTGCACGGTGGGGCAAGGTATCACCGGCTTCTCGACGCTGGCGCTCGGGTCCATCGTTACCTTCCTGGCCATCGTCGCCGGCGCTGTGGCAACTATCAGGATCCAGTACTGGCGTCTCTTGCGCGAGGCATAATGGCGACTCACCAAGCCCGACAACCGACCCGTCCCATGTTCGCCCACATCCATCACAGGATCATCCTTATTGCCGCCGCCGTCTGCCTGCCAGTGTTCCTGGCCACTGTCGAGGCCGCAGGTCCAGCCCTTGCCATCGCCCTCAACTCTGGAGACGGCACTCTCAGCCTGATTGATACGGAAACCTACAGGGTGGTCGGCAAGACTCAGGTGTGCAAGGAGCCGCATCACCTGATGCCGTCACCGGACGACAAGTCGGTCATTGTGGCCTGCGCTGCGTCCAACCAGCTGGTCTTCTTCGACCCGCTGACAGGAAAGGAGCAAAAGCGCATCCGCGACATCTCCGATCCTTATCACCTCGGATTCTCACCTGACAGGAAGCTGTTCGTCAGCAATTCCCTGCGCCTCGATCGGGTCGACTTCTACGACACGGCTGATTTCAAGCTCAAGGCACGGGTACACGCGCCGCGCACCCCATCGCACATGGCTTTCGATGCCGCCGGCGAGATGGTCTTCATCACGCTGCAGGATTCGAACGAAGTGATGGCGATCAGCCTGAAGACCCTGAAGACGGAATGGGTCATCCCGGTCGGGCCGACGCCGGCAGGCATCGTGATGACGCCCGACAACCGTTACCTCCTGGTGGCCATCATGGGCGAAGGCTACGTCGAAGTCATCGACTGGAAGACACAGAAAACGGTCAAGAAAGTGCCGACCGATATCGCCGCCCATAACCTGCATCCGCGTGGCGACGGTCGCTATTACTTTGTCTCCAATCGCTCGGTCAAAGGTGGCAGCATCTCGCTGTTCGATACGCAGACGCTCACCGTCGTCGAGAAATATGATGTTCCCGGCGGGCCCGACGACATGGAAGTTCGGGCCGACGGCAAGGAACTCTGGGCCACGGCACGCTTTGCCCGTCGCGTCCAGGTCATCGACCTGACAACCAAGATGCTAAAGACCTCGATACCTGTTGGGAGCTCGCCCCACGGCGTGTTCTTCCTAAATCACGCGGGTCGCAAGTGACTGGCCGTCGCGCTGTCTTGATCCTTGCCCTTGCCTCAATGGTCTCAGGAGCGGGCAGCGTCGCGAGCGCTGCCTGCAGCGGCACCCTGTACCTGACCTTCGATACCGGGAACATGCGTCATGCGGAACTTGTCGCCGCAACACTGGCGAAGCACAAGGCCAGGGCAACCTTCTTTGTGGCCAACGAGAAGACTTTGCGGGGTGACTATGCGCTGGACATGGCATGGGCTCCATACTGGCAGGCCCGCGTCGCCGAGGGTCACGGCTTCGGCAGCCACACCTGGCAGCATGGCAGTTTCCGCCAGGATCAAGGCAACCAGACGCAGTACCGGCTGATGGACGGCAGAACGGTAGATCTGGACAGTAATTCCATCTGCGAAGAAGTGCGCCGCCCCGATACCCGTTTCAAGGAACTCACTGGACGTGCTCTTGATCCATTGTGGCGCGCTCCCGGTGGACGCACCACGCCCTTGACACTGCAAGCGGCGCAGGCCTGCGGCTACCGCCACGTGGGCTGGGCACCGGCCGGCTTCCTCGGTGACGAGCTGCCATCCGAGAGTTACCCCAATTCCCGGCTGGTCGAGCGCGCGCTGAAGAAACTGAAGGATGGCGACATCGTCATGGCTCATCTCGGCATCTGGTCGCGCAAGGACCCGTTCGCGCCGGCACTCGACGAACTGCTCAGCGGCCTCGGGGCCCGGGGATTCTGTTTCGCCCCACTGGCGCTGGCCGGGTAAGCGGATCAGGACAGGCGCATCATGTTCCAGGGCTTTCTCGATGCATTCGTGCTGGTCCAGGGGTGGCTACTCGACCAAGTCGTCCAGCCACCGCTGCTGGCACTGGGTTTGGGTAGTCTTCTCGAACCCGCTTTCGACGGGGTTGAGTTCTTCCTCTACGGTGTACTTCAGTTAGGCATTGCCTACCTGCTGCTACGCCCCCTGGAACATTTTCTCCCCGTCGAGCGCTGGCCGGATCGCAAAGCGGTGCGTGTCGACGTTCTTTACACTTTTCTCGATCGCCTAGGCATCGTGCCGCTCGCCGTCTTTGCCTTGCTCAGTCCGTTCACATTGAGTCTCGAAGGCTGGCTGCGCTTTCACGACGTAATTCCGCCGCAGCTTGAAGATGCTCTCCCGTTTCTTGAGACACGGCCACTGGTCGCCTTTTTCGTCTACCTGGTCATTCTTGATTTCTTCGAATACTGGCGTCATCGCTTCTCCCACACATTCCGCTGGTGGTGGGCATTGCACGTGATCCACCATAGCCAGCGCCAGATGTCGCTGTGGACCGACAGCCGCAATCATCTGCTCGACGACCTGATCGGCGGCGGCTGGTTCGCCCTGATCGCCTTGTTCATCGGGGTCCCGCCGGGACATTTCATCGGCCTCATGGTGGCGATCCGCATCGTCGAGAACCTCTCCCACGTCAACGCCCGCCTGAGCTTCGGCTGGCTCGGCGAACGGCTGCTGGTAAGTCCGCGCTACCACCGCTGGCATCACGCGGTCGACCTGCCGGAGGGCCGGAAATTTCGCCACGGCTGCAATTTCGCGATCCTCTTTCCGATCTGGGACCGCCTGTTCGGCACCCAGTATCTCTCCTCGGCACTGCCCCCCACCGGCGTCCATTCACCCGCTCTCGCATCACCGGCGCGTGCCGATCACTTCTGGACACAGCAGAAGGACGGGATAGCAGGCCTGATCAAGGCACTGCGGGCAACGACAGAGTAGCCCGGATGTCGCCCGCGGAGCAGAGGGCAGCGGTCAACAGCAACCCGCTTAGCCAAAACGCGGCTTCCGCTTCTCGGCACGGGCTTTCAGGCCCTCAGCGAAATCCGGCTCGGCGGCACAACGGGCAAAATTTGCCTGCTCTGCCTCCAGCTGGCGCTCCAACGGAGTCGAGAATGACTGGTTGAGCAGCGCCTTGGTTCGCGCCAGTGCTTGAGCCGGTCCATCCTTGAGGCGTCGGGCAAGCGCCAGACATTCCTGATCCAGGATCGCTACTGGCATTGTGCGGCTGACCAAGCCAAGCCTGACGGCAGTCGACGCATCGAAACGATCGCCGAGCAGCGCGATTTCCGCAGCCTTTCGCAGACCGACCAAGCGCGGCAGAAGCCAGGTGGCGCCACCATCCGGCGACAGGGCAATGTGACAATATGCAAGCGTGAAGTAGGCGGAATCGGCCGCGAGGGCAAAGTCACAGGCAAGCATCAACGACATGCCAAAGCCGGCCGCCACGCCTCGCACAGCGGCAATCACGGGCTTTTCCATATTGCGCACATTCAAGGTAATGGCATGCACTCGCGCCAGTTGATCCTTCACGCGGACTTCGATTGCGGCGGCATCACGTCCGGAAATTTCCCCGGAAAGATACTTCAGGTCACCACCGGCCATGAAGTGTCTGCTGCTGCTGCGCAATATCACCACCCGCGCCTCGGTATCGGCCGCGGCACGCGCAGTCGCTTCTCCCAGTGCGGTGATCAGTTCTTCGTTCAGCCCGTTAAGCGCTGCGGGCCGGTTCATGGAGAGAATGGCAACGCCTTCGTTAAGCTCGTAGGTCACGAGGGGCATGATTGACTTCCGTTGGGTAGGTTCAGGGCAGGGATCACAGCGGATCCCGATGGGGTGGCCAGCATTCTATCGTTGCTCGTCGTCCTTCAACCGCTCGATCACCAATGGGAATACTCCGGAGCCGACCAAGGCGACGCTCGAAAGCATGAAGGCCAGTCCCGCCATCGGATCGTCCAGAAGGGGATGCGCGGCAGCGCCGAAGCCGGCGATGCTGATCACACCCGGGACGGCACAGAGAACGCCAAGTGCGGCGAGAACGATGAACGAGAATGGATAGCGGCGCATGGCGTGACCGTGGACGAAGATGCTACCGTTACAAACGCCGGCTCTGGTCGCCAGTGGCAAACCCGAGCAACGGGCGAACAATGCCGCGACCGACGGCGATGACCTTGAACAGTTCACCCATCTCGTGCGGCAACAGCATCTTGTTGATGGCGCCGCTGGCACGGATGTAGTCGAGGGTGCCCGGCTGCTCACTGGCCAGGAGATCGAGGATACCGCAGTTGAGCAGGAACTGGCCCTGGCTGGTGTAGCCGAGCAGATCGAGTCCGGCCGCATCGGCGGCAGCGATGATTGCCGTGAAATCAACGTGGACCGTGACATCCTGCAGGCCCGGGAGATAGAACGGATCGGGATGCGAATGATGGCGGTAATGACACATCAAGGTTCCGCGCCCGCGCTGCTGATGGTAGAACTCGCGGCGCGGAAAGCCGTAGTCGATCAGCAGCAGTGCGCCACATTGCAGACGATGGCCCCATTCAGCGGCCCAAGCACGTGCTGCAAGGCCGATCTCGCTCTCGTAACCCGGCGGCAGGGAACACTGCGCGCCGATCTCTCGTGCGGCCGCCAGCAGTGGCCCCGCCGCTGCTCGCTCGTGCCAGGCAAAACCGCCTGCCTCAACAACCCCGACACCGCGCTCGAAGACGCCATCTTCGCGCCAGGCAACGACATGGGCGGGCATCGCGTCAAGCAATTCGTTGGCCACGACGACCCCCGAGAAAGTCTCCGGCAGACTATCCAGCCAGCGGACACGGGGCAGCAGGTGCGGCGCGGCGGCGGCCAGCGTCACCAGCTGACGTTCGCGCAAGTCCCCTGAGAGATCAAGGATGTCATAGCGATCCGGCAACATTCCGAGATGTTCAAGTTCAAGCAGCAAATCAGCAGCGAGACGACCGGAACCGGCCCCCACTTCAAGGATAGACGGTGAAGAGGCCGCGATCACTTCCGCAACTTGATGGGCAAGTGCGCGACCGAAAAACCCGCTCATCTCGGGCGCGGTGACGAAATCACCGGCAGCGCCGAACTTTCTTGCTCCCGCGGAATAGTAGCCGAGACCCGGTTCATACAAAGCCATTTCCATGAACCGCGCAAACGAAATCCAGCCGCCCTGGCTGCTTATGTCACGCCGAATCGTGGCAGCCATTTCGCGACTGTGGGCAGCCGCTTCAGGCGAAGGGGGTGGGAGACACATGGAAGATCCGGAAATAGCTAATTTTAGCTGGCAAGCAAGGCTCTTGCCGGAGAAACCGCACTGACTCGGGGTAAACTTGGGCGGTTTTCGCGGTCGACCGCGTAAGTCTGAGAAAGGTTTGCCATGGATGACTCGAAAACTCTGCAGAAGCTCAGAAAATATCTTGAAGGTCGCGTCGGCAAGGCCATCATCGACTACAACATGATCGAGGACGGCGACAACGTTCTGGTCTGCATTTCCGGTGGCAAGGATTCCTACACGCTGCTTGCCGTGCTGCTTGCCTTGCAGCGCCGGGCACCCATCAGATTCCAGCTTATCGCAATGAATCTCGATCAAAAGCAGCCAGGCTTTCCGTCCGATGTGCTGCCACGGTATCTCGCGGAGCTGGGGGTCGAGTTCAGGATAGTCGAGGCCGATACCTATTCGATCGTTCGGGAAAAGATTCCCGAGGGCAAGACTACCTGTTCTCTATGCTCGCGCCTGCGTCGGGGAATCATCTACCGGACAGCCAAGGAACTCGGAGCCAACAAGATCGCGCTTGGTCATCATCGGGACGACATGGTACACACGCTGTTCCTCAACTTGCTGTTCGGCGGCAAGCTGAAGGCGATGCCGCCAAAGCTGGTGACCGACGACAAGGCGCACGTCGTGATCCGGCCGCTCGCCTATTGCTCCGAAAAGGACATCTCCCGCTTCGCGCGTGGCATGAAATTTCCGATCATTCCCTGCAACCTCTGTGGTTCACAGGCCAACCTGCAGCGCCAGAAGATTCGGGAAATGATGGAAGACTGGGACCGCCGCTACCCTGGGCGCACCGAATCCGTATTCACCGCCATGCAAAATATTGTGCCATCCCACTTGGCTGACAATTCGCGGTTCGACTTTCGCGGCTTGACCCTGGCCACGCCGGTCGACGAGGGTGACATCGCTTTCGATCCACCGGAGATAGCGGCCAGTGGCGGGGGACCGGTCCCGATTGTCCTGAAGTCCCGATCAGCGATGACAGTGTGATCTTTGAGCCGCTCCGCTGGGTCAATAGTACTGTTCGACCGTCCCAGCCAATGCGATAATCGTCCGTCCCAACTTGGTCTGGATTTCGATGAGTAAAACGGAAAACAAGTTAATTGTGATGTTTGCCGACGTGTCCGGTAGCGCCCGACTCTTCAAACGTCTGGGCGATGCGGAAGCCGCCCATGCTGTGGAGCGTTGCGTCAAGCGCATGGAGCGCTCAATCGTTGGCTACCGCGGTCAAACGCTAAGCATTGTGGGTGGGGAACTGGTGGCCACTTTCCGGTCGGCCGAGGATGCCTGTCATGCTTCGGTCAACATGCAGTTACGCGTTTCAAAGCTGCCTCCGGTTTCCGGTCTCAAACTCACGATCCGTATCGGATTGCATTTCGGCACCATTGTTGCGGACGGCGCGACCGTCACTGGCGACGGTGTTACGGGCGCCAAACAGATTGCGGGGCTGGCACGAATTGACCAGATCCTTGCCAGTTCGCTGCTGATCGCCGAGCTTCCGAAGCGCACTGCCATTCTCAGTCGGCCAATGCCGGACCTTGGCGTGGTTCAAGCAAATGACATGGCATTCAGCCTTGCCGAGGTTGACTGGATGAGTCACGAAGAACCGCAGCAGAAACACGCCGTCATGATCGATCCGACACCAAGCCAAGGTCTGGCGGACCTCGATCGCCTGTGCGTGCGCTACCGCGGGAATGCTTTTCAGCTAGATGAAAACTCCCCCTTTCTGACCCTCGGACGCGACCCGACAAGCAGACTGGTGATCGTGGACCGCAAGGCTTCGCGTGCACACGCCCGAATCGAGCGGCGGAACGAGAGTTACTATTACATCGATAGCAGCACCAACGGCAGCTATGTCACCCTCGGCGATGGGAAAGAGATCGTGGTTCGGCGCAGCCAGATTCAGCTCAAGACCAATGGCAGGATCTGTTTTGGCGCGTCAAGCAAGGATCCCAACGCAGATTTTGCCGAGTTTGAGATTTTCTAAGCCGCCCCAAGTAAAAAACGGCCACTCAAGAATGGCCGCTGTGGTTGACGCTCCAAGAAACCAGAAAGCTTACTTGGCCGCTTGTGCGTCAGCCACGCATTTCTTCACGAAACTGTTCTTGGCTGCGCCAGCCAGCTTCTTTTCGGTCGCGGTCGCCTCGCAGGCGGCTCCGGCCTGATTGCCCTTGGCGTCAGTCTCACACTTTTTGACAAAGCTCGTGCGGGCCGCGCCGGCCAGCTTCTTCTGATCGGCAGTGGCTTCACAGGCGCTACCCGAGCCCATGGCATCCGCCGTACATTTCTTCATGAAACTATCCTTGGCAGCGCCTGCCAGCTTTTTCTCGGCTGCTTTGGCAGCGCAGTCGTCCGCTGCGTAGACCGAGGATGCGGCAAGAGCGGCAAGCAACATGGCAATCAAGGTCTTCATCGTCTGTCTCCTATTGGGAATGGTTGGGAAAGGCGAAACAACTATCTGGCAATCAGCCCTCGTCGTCAAGCATCATGCGTTGCTGGCGGTCAATGAAGTCCTGCATGCTGTCGATCCCCCGAAGGTGCAAAATAGTGTTGCGCACTGCAGCTTCAAGGAGGACCGCCAGGTTCCGCCCGGCCGCCACCGGAATCACGACGGTACGAATCGGCACGCCGAGGACGTCCTGGTTCTGGGCATCAAGCGGCAAGCGCGGAGCGTCCGAACCACTAACCGTTTTCTGAAGGTGGACAATCAGCTTGAGTTTCATCTTGCGGCGTGACGCTGTCTCGCCGAAGATCGTCCGGATGTTGAGGAGTCCGAGACCGCGGACTTCGAGGAAGTCGCGGAGCATTCCGGGGCAGCGACCCTCCACCGTCGCCGGGGCAATGCGGCCCATTTCGACGACATCATCGGCAACCAGGCCATGACCGCGCGAAATCAGCTCGAGCGCCAGTTCGGACTTGCCGACGCCTGAGTCTCCGGTGATCAGGACACCCATGCCAAGGACGTCCATGAAGACCCCATGCAGATTGACGGTATCGGCGAGGCGCGCCGAGAGATAGATCCGCAGAAGATCAATGACCGCCGAGCAAGGTTTGGGGGTCAGAATGAGCGGCGTGTCCGAATCCTTGCACGCGGCAACCAGCACATCCGGTGAAGTCAGACCATCAGCCACGATGACGGCTGGAGGTTTCGCCAGCAGCAACTCATGGAACAGATGAGCGAAGCGGCGCTCGCCGATGCGCATGGCCCAGTCATATTCTCCCTGGCCCATGACCTGCAGGCGCTCCGGGTGAATGATGTTGATGTGGCCAACGACGTCGGCGCCGTAGTTACTGCAAGCCTTGATCCCTATCCGACGATCGACCCGCTGCCCAACTACCCAGTTCAGGAGGAGCTTTTCGCGGTTGTCCTCGTAAAGCTTGACCAAGCTGATGTGGCGGAGCACGTGTTGTTCAGGCCTCGAACAGGGCGACGACAGCGGCCGCATCGGGTGCTGCCAAAAGGGCTTCGCGGAAAGGCTGTTCGGCAAAGTTTTGCGCAAGCTCGGAGAGAATCTGAAGGTGTTGCTCGGTCGCCTGCTCCGGCACAAGCAGGACAAACATCAGGTTGACGGGTCGTCCATCAGGCGCGTCGAAAGGAACCGGCGTCTTGAGACGCAGAAATGCACCGGCAGCCTGCTTCAGGCCCTTGATACGGCCATGGGGAATGGCGACTCCTTGGCCAAGGCCGGTGGATCCCAGTTTTTCGCGCGCAAACAAACTGTCGAAGACAAGCGTATGGCCGAGGCCAAGGTGTTTCTCGAAGAGCATCCCGACCTGCTCAAAAACGCGTTTCTTGCTGCTGGAATCGACGTCAAGCAAGACCTGCGCTGTCGGGAGGATTTTGGTCAAAGCATTCATGGAAGGCACCAAGGAAGAGACCGCAGTGAAACACACTGCGGTCATGGAACAGTTAGCCAGTCACCTGCTGCGTCGGCTTGTCGCCCCGATGGTGGTCCTGAATCTTTTGCTTGTATTTCTGGACCTGGCGATCCAGCTTGTCGAAAAGTGCATCGATTGCCGCATAGAGATCGTCGCCGGTTTCTTCAGCGTGCATGTCTTTTCCCGGAACATGCACCGTAACTTCGGCTGTCTGTTTCAGCTTCTCGACGGACAGGATCACGCTGACGCCGGTGACCTTGTCAAAATGCCGAATTACGGGATCCAGCTTGTTCTCCACATACCCGCGCAACGCCGGCGTAACTTCAATGTGGTGACCAGCGATCTGCAGATTCATTTCTTCTCCTCTCACTACAGGGTCTTGCGTAGATTGACCGGCGGGATGTTGAGCGCCTCACGGTATTTTGCCACCGTTCGGCGGGCCACAACAATGCCCTGCTGGCCCAGTATTTCGGATAACTGGCTATCCGACAAGGGCTTTTTGCCATCCTCGGCCCCAATCAACTGCCTGATCAGGGCGCGAATGGCCGTGGCAGCACACGCACCGCCAGTATCAGTGGATACATGACTGCCAAAGAAATACTTGAGTTCAAAGATGCCGCGCGGAGTAGCCATGTATTTCTGGTTGGTTACCCGTGACACGGTCGACTCGTGCAGACCCAGGATTTCCGCAATCTCGCGCAAAACCAGCGGACGCATCGCCACTTCGCCATGTTCAAAAAACTGCCGCTGCCGGTCGACTATCGCCTGCGTGACACGGTGGATCGTCTCAAAGCGTTGCTGGACGTTCTTGATCAGCCATCTTGCTTCCTGCAGCTGGCCCATCAGATCGCCGTTTCCACGCCTTTGCCTGCCCAAAACCTCGGCGTACAAACGGTTGATACGCAGCCGTGGGTAGGCATCCGGGTTGATGTAAGCCGTCCATTGACCCTTGAGCTTCCTGACGATGACGTCGGGGGTGACATAGCGCGCCTCAAGCTGCGCAAAGCGCGATCCCGGTCGCGGATCAAGGCTGACGATCAGCGCATGGGCATCCTTCAGCGCTTGCTCGGTGCAGTCGGCGAGGCGCCTGATCTTGGCGAAATCGCGAGCAGCCAACAGTTCAAGATGCTTCTCGACAATCAGCAGGGCAAGTTGCTGGTCGGGTGACTTCGGAAGCGCCTTGAGCTGAAGCGCAAGGCATTCCTGAGGGCTACGGGCGCCGATGCCCACGGGATCAAAGCTCTGAATGTGGCAAAGCGCAATTTCCAGATCTTCCAGCTCAATTTCGTACTCCGGCGGGAGGGTCTCCCAGAGTTCGCCAAGCGGTGTGGCCAGGTAACCGTCGTCGTCAAGCGCTTCTATAAGGAACCTGACCAGAATGCGGTCGCGCTCGCTGAGCTGCGTCACTCCCATTTGCCAGGTCAAATGGTCCCGCAGACTGGGTGCACTCCCCTGGATATCCTGGTCATCGCCCTCATCGTTGTCATCGCGACCGGCTCCGGTAAAAGTGCCGGCATCCGCCGCCCAGCGGTCGTCATCGACGTCGGAGGGCGTCGTGGGAATTGCATGTTCCCGGTCATCGCGCAGGTCGCGTTCCTCACGTTCCTCGTGATCGGCACGTTCGACCGCATCACTACGCGGGGCGTCAAACTGTTGGGCCGAGGAAAACGACTCGAAGGCGCCATCGTCATCGCGCTCCAGCATCGGGTTTTCCTGCAGGTAGTTTTCGATCTCCTGCTGCATCTCGACCGTCGATAGCTGCAGAAGCTTGATCGACTGTTGCAACTGGGGGGTTAGCGCCAGATTCTGGGAGAGTCTTAGCTGGAGAGAGGGTTTCATCAATTGGGTCTGATACCGGGTTCAGGATTCAGAGCTTGAAGTGCTCGCCCAGATAAACCTTGCGCACACTTTCGTTACCAACGATTTTCTCTGGGCGGCCAGTGGCCAGCACGCGCCCAGCATTGATGATGTAGGCGTGGTCACAGATCCCCAGCGTTTCCCGCACATTGTGGTCAGTAATCAGCACACCTATCCCACGTTCCTTGAGAAAACGGACAATTTTCTGGATTTCCAGCACGGCAATCGGGTCGACCCCGGCAAACGGTTCGTCGAGCAGGATGAAGCGTGGATTGGTGGCCAGCGCACGCGCGATTTCGACCCGCCGCCGCTCGCCACCAGAGAGCGCAGCGGCATTGATGTGTCGAACATGGCCAATATTCAGTTCTTCAAGCAGGCCTTCCAGACGATCATTGAGCTCAGCTTCGGGAATATCCAGCAACTCCAGCACCGCGCGGATGTTCTCTTCGACACTCAGCTTGCGGAAAACCGAAGCCTCCTGCGGCAGATAGGAAAGACCCTGGCGGGCACGGCTGTGCATCGGCAAGTGGGTCAGCCTGACGTCGTCAATATAGACCTCGCCGCCGTCAGCGGGGGCGAGGCCGACGATCATGTAGAAACAGGTCGTCTTGCCCGCACCGTTGGGACCGAGCAGGCCAACCACTTCGCCGCTCTTTACTTCGAACGAAACATCCTCGACCACGGTGCGCGCCTTGTATTTCTTGCGCAGGTTGTTGGCAAGCAGTCTTGAATTCCCGGAATTGCTCATCCGGCATCGCCGCGCAAGACACTGCGAATTGCCTCACCGGAAAAGCCGCGATACTGCAGGAAGCGCGTCTGCCTTGCCCGCTCTTTCAGTTCTTGAGGAAGCTCACGAAATTTTCTCTCCCAGACCGCCCGGCAACGGAGCATTTCATCCCCCCCTTCGGGCAGAGCAGCCGCGATATCGTCATCACCGACTCCATGCTGCCGCAACTCCTGCTTCAGACGCGCATCACCATAGCGTCCGGCACGCGCCACTATGCGCGCGCGCGCGTAGCGCCGATCCGAAAGCAGGCATTCCGCCTGCAGGACGTCGAGAACCGTGTCCAGTTGCTCGTCCGATTCAGCATCGGCGGCGAGTTTCACCTTGAGTTCCGCCCGGCTATGATCTCGCCGGGTCAGCAGCCGCAACGCGGCAACCCGCAGCGCTTGGCTGTTGTCAGGCATTGGCCGGGGCCGACTTGGTGGGCTTGATCACTGTGCTGCTGGCGGCTTCACGGATGCGCGCCTCGATTTCCTGGGCGACCTCTCGATGGCTGCGCAAAAATTCGCGTGCGTTGTCCTTTCCCTGACCTATCTTCTCACCTTTGTAGGCGTACCAGGCACCGGACTTGTCGACCAATTTATGCGCGACACCCATTTCGACAATTTCACCTTGCCTCGAAATACCCTCGCCGTAGAGGATGTCGAAAATTGCTTCGCGGAAAGGCGGTGCCACTTTGTTCTTGACAACCTTGACTTTGGTCTCGCTGCCAATCACTTCGTCACCCCGCTTGATTGCGCCGATGCGGCGGATATCGAGGCGGACCGAGGCATAGAACTTCAACGCGTTGCCGCCGGTAGTGGTTTCCGGCGAGCCGAACATGACGCCGATCTTCATACGGATCTGGTTGATGAAGACAACAAGCGTATTGGTCTTCTTGATATTGGCAGTCAGCTTGCGCAGCGCCTGGCTCATCAGGCGCGCGTGCAGGCCGACCATCTGGTCCCCCATCTCCCCTTCGATTTCAGCACGCGGCGTGAGGGCGGCAACGGAGTCGATGACGATGATATCAACCGAGCCGGAACGCACCAGCATGTCGGCAATCTCCAGCGCCTGCTCACCAGTATCGGGCTGGGAGATCAGCAGATCGCCGACATTCACTCCCAGCTTTTGCGCATACTGCGGATCAAGGGCATGCTCGGCATCAATAAAGGCTGCTACGCCGCCCAATTTCTGCATCTCCGCAATGACCTGCAGACAAAGCGTTGTCTTTCCCGAGGACTCCGGGCCATAGACCTCGACAACCCGACCTCGAGGCAAGCCACCAACGCCCAGCGCGATGTCCAAGCCCAGCGAACCGGTGGACACCACCTGGATGGCTTCGTCAATCTCGGCGTCGCCCATCTTCATGATGGAGCCCTTGCCGAACTGCTTTTCAATCTGCTGCAGCGCCGCTGCAAGCGCCTTTGCCTTGTTGTCGTCCATTGCGATACCTCGATAGTTGTTGGAATTATGGCACAGGGGCCAATGTTGGAATAGAAATTGCTGAATACAAAACCCCAAGGAGTATTGCTGCTTGATGCTCCAGTTAGATCTGCCCAACCCAGGCCCGAGACGTACGTCACCGTGTTTCAATCGATCACGAGGGCACGCTCGGAAAGGCGTGACGCGAGCAACTGTTCAAACATACAGTATATCTAAGTGGGGGTCATTGGCAAGTACTAGTCTTTTCCAACATGGTATGAGTCTGAACGGGTGTGGGTGTTTCTAAGGTGG
>JBEOKN010000017.1:0-9021 GCA_040275885.1 Azonexus sp.
TCTAACGTGAAGTGGACAGCAATTTCGCAGGGTTTCTTGAATTTCCGACGTATAACCTGGCCGCATTAATTGATTCAAGCCATTGTTTTTTCGATGCATTCTCGGAAACGGTCGGCCCGCATACAGTACTAAACATTCTGTCAAACCCTGCAAAAAATTAAAAGTGACAATGGCATTGTACGACAGCTTGCGACCGAATTGACCACTGGCTACTCCTGGCCGCTATGTAAAGGTTTACATAGCGGCCACTATGCACAGTTTGAAACTATGTACAGGTGGTAACAAATTCACAGCGCTCAACAGCGTTTAGGCCGGCAGTTCTCCGCATAGTTATTGGTTTTCGCAATCCGCAGCTTGTGCTCAGCTTTCACAAGCTCCGCATGTCAGTTCTTCTGGGGTGCCAGAGGAAAGCATCTGCATTTTCATTGCAACAGCAGTCGGCACGCGACATTCGGTGCAAAAAAACCTTCCACAGCTCTTGTCCCAAATGGAATGAGGCTCAACTGGTTGTCGGATTACACCAGACCACGCGCCCAGCACTTGTATGCAGAAACTATGTTCAGATTTTCGATGAGGCATAGCGCCAAATGCCTTGCCACGCCACGCTTGCCATCTATCTACCCTCACGGCCTGCACATAGTTTCAAACTGTGCATAGTGGCCGATTTCTGACCCGGACGGGAGTTGAAATTCGTCGGCTTGTCCGCATCTACGGGGCATTGAAGAATTCCCGACGGAGACAGCCATGCGCATCGAAAAATTCACGACCAAATTCCAGCAGGCGCTGGCCGATGCCCAGAGCCTGGCGGTCGGCGGCGACCAGCAGTTCATCGAACCCCAGCACCTGCTGCTCGCCCTGGTCAACCAGGACGACGGCGGCACGGCTTCGCTGCTTTCCCGTGCCGGCGTCAATCTCCCTGGCCTGCGCAAGGATCTGGAAGGCGCCATCAAGCGTCTGCCGCAGGTTTCAGGGCACGCCGGCGACGTCTCGATTGGCCGCGACCTGGCAAACCTGCTCAACATGACCGACAAGGAAGCCCAGAAGCGCGGCGACCAGTTCATCGCCAGCGAGATGTTCCTGCTCGCGCTCACCGAAGACAAGGGCGAAACCGGCCGTCTCGCCAAGCAGCATGGCCTGCAGCGCAAGGCGCTGGAGGCGGCGGTCATGGCGGTGCGCGGCGGTCAGGGCGTCGATTCGCAGGAGGCCGAGGGCCAGCGCCAGGCACTCGCCAAGTACTGTATCGACCTCACCGAACGCGCCGCCCAGGGCAAGCTCGACCCGGTGATCGGTCGCGACGACGAGATTCGCCGCGCCATGCAGATCCTGCAGCGGCGCACCAAGAACAATCCGGTGCTGATCGGCGAGCCGGGCGTCGGCAAGACGGCGATCGTCGAGGGCCTGGCGCAGCGCATCGTCAATGATGAGGTCCCGGATACGCTGAAAGGCAAGAAGGTGCTGGTGCTCGACATGGCCGGGCTGCTCGCCGGGGCCAAGTATCGCGGCGAGTTCGAGGAGCGCCTCAAGGCCGTGCTCAAGGAGGTCTCGCAGGACGAGGGCCGCATCATCCTGTTCATCGACGAACTGCACACCATGGTCGGCGCCGGCAAGGCCGAGGGCGCGATCGACGCCGGCAACATGCTCAAGCCGGCGCTGGCGCGCGGCGAGCTGCACTGCATCGGCGCGACGACGCTCGACGAGTATCGCAAGTACATCGAAAAGGATGCCGCGCTCGAGCGCCGCTTCCAGAAGGTGCTGGTCGACGAGCCTTCGGTTGAATCGACCATCGCCATCCTGCGCGGCCTGCAGGAGCGTTACGAACTGCACCACCGAGTGAAGATTACTGATCCGGCCATCGTCGCCGCCGCCGAGCTGTCGCACCGCTACATCACCGACCGCTTCCTGCCCGACAAGGCGATCGACCTGATCGACGAGGCGGCAGCGCGCATCAAGATGGAAATCGACTCCAAACCGGAGGTGATGGACAAGCTCGAACGCCGGATGATCCAGCTCAAGATCGAACGCGAGGCGGTCAAGAAGGAAAAGGATGAGGCGTCGCAGAAGCGCCTGGCGCTGATCGAGGATGAGCTGATCAAGTTGCAGAAAGAGTATTCCGATCTTGAGGAAATCTGGAAGGCGGAAAAATCCGCTGTTCTGGGTTCCGCGCAGATCAAGGAAGAAATCGATAAGCTCAAGGCCGAAATCACCCGCTTGCAGCGCGAAGGCAAGCTCGACAAGGTCGCCGAACTGCAATACGGCAAGCTGCCGCAGCTCGAAGCCCAGTTAAAGGCGGCTGACGCGGTCGACCCCGATAATCAGGCCAAAAACAAACTTCTGCGCACCCAGGTCGGCGCCGAGGAAATCGCCGAGGTGGTCAGCCGCGCCACCGGCATCCCGGTCAGCAAGATGATGCAGGGCGAGCGCGAAAAGCTGCTGCAGATGGAAGATCGTATTCACAAGCGCGTCGTCGGGCAGGACGAAGCCGTGCGACTGGTCGGCGACGCCATCCGCCGTTCGCGCGCCGGGCTGTCCGACCCCAACCGGCCGTATGGGTCCTTCCTCTTCCTCGGCCCGACTGGCGTCGGCAAGACCGAGCTGTGCAAGGCGCTGGCCGAGTTCATGTTCGACAGCGAAGACCACCTGATCCGCATCGACATGAGCGAGTTCATGGAAAAGCATTCGGTCGCCCGCCTGATCGGCGCGCCGCCCGGCTACGTCGGCTACGAGGAAGGCGGCTATCTGACCGAGGCGGTGCGCCGCAAGCCGTACAGCGTGATCCTGCTCGACGAGGTCGAGAAGGCCCACCCGGACGTCTTCAACGTGCTGCTGCAGGTGCTCGATGACGGCCGCATGACCGACGGCCAGGGCCGCACGGTCGACTTCAAGAACACGGTCATCGTCATGACCTCCAACCTCGGCAGCCAGATGATCCAGCAGATGGCCGGCGACGATTACCAGTTGATCAAGCTGGCGGTGATGGGCGAGGTCAAGAGCTACTTCCGGCCGGAATTCATCAACCGCATCGACGAAGTGGTCGTCTTCCATGCCCTCGACGAAAAGCATATCGCCGGCATCGCGAAGATCCAGCTCGGTTACCTGGAAAAGAGGCTTGCCCAGCTCGAAATGGGCCTGGTGGTCGACGACAGCGCGCTGGCCGAACTGGCCCAGGCCGGCTTCGATCCGGTCTTCGGCGCCCGCCCGCTCAAGCGGGCGATCCAGCAGCAGATCGAGAATCCGCTGGCCAAGGCCATCCTCGAAGGCAGGTTCGCCGCCAAGGACACGATCCGCGTCAGTTGCGACCCGGCCACCGGCGGCATCATGCGCTTCGCGAAGGACTGATCGCGGTCGTGCCAACCTGAGATCGGCGGGTTCCGGCCCGCCGTTTTTTGCTGGCATTGCCAGAACGGCGAAGCAGCGTGAGGCTGCTCCCTAGGGCCGCCAGAATGCCGGCATCAGGATGACCAGCAGGGTGAATATCTCGAGGCGTCCGAGCAGCATTGCCCAGGTGCATACCCAGGTCTGGAAGTCGGTCAGCACGGCATAGGTCGTGGCCGGCCCGACCAGGTTGAGGCCGGGCCCGGTGTTGTTGAGACAGGCAACGACAGCCGAGAAAGAGGTGACGAGATCGAGACGGGTCGCCATCAACAGCAGCGTCAGCGAGACGATGGTGACCACGTAGATGAACATGAAGCTGAGAATGGAGTGCAGGACAGTGTCGGGAATCGCCATCTTCCCGAAGCGGACGGTCTGCACGCTGCGCGGATGCATGGCGCGCATCAGCTCGCGGAACACCTGCTTGTAGAGGATGACGGCACGGATCATCTTGATGCCACCGCCGGCCGAACCCGAGCAGGCGACGAAACTGCCGAGAAACAGGATCCACATCTGCGCGAACAAGGGCCATTGGGCGTAATCGGTGGTGGCAAAGCCCAGCGAAGTGGCCAGCGAAATCGAATGAAAGGCAACGTAGCGCAGCGTTGTCAGGAAATCGTCGTAGATTGCATCCGGCGTCAGATAGAGCGACAGCGCGAGAATGCTCAGCGCCAGGAAGCCGAGGAAGTAATGCGCCTCGATGTCGAAACTGTAGGGGTGCAGGGAGCGTTTCGCGAAAGCGAGAAAGTGCGTGCTGTAGTTAATGCCAGCGAGCAGCGCGAAGAACATCACCATCAGTTCGATCTCCAGGCTGTCGAAGTGACCCAGGCTGGCATCCTTGGTCGAGAAGCCGCCGAGTCCCATGATCGAGAAAGCATGCATCAAGGCATCCCAGGGCTCCATCCCGGCGTGGAGCAGTCCCACGGCGCACGCCGCCGTCAGGATCAGGTAGATCACCCAGAGCCCCTTGGCGGTTTCGGCAATACGTGGCGCGACATGTGAATCCTTCATCGGCCCCGGCGCTTCGGCCTTGAGCATGCTGCGTCCGCCGAAACCCAGCAGCGGCAGGATGGCAACCGCGAGAACGACAACGCCGAGGCCGCCGACCCAATGCATGAATGTGCGCCAGAAGTTGATCGAAAGCGGCAATGCGTCGAGCCCGGAGAGCACCGTCGCACCGGTTGCGGTCAACCCCGAAACCGCCTCGAAATACCCGTCGGTCCACGACAGGGCCTCGATGTGCAGATAGAGGGGCAGCGCTCCGAAAGCCGGGAGTACCGACCAGATCAGCGCGACCAGCAGGAAGCTCTCGCGCACGTGCATTTCGCGTCTTCGCCCGCGGACCGACAGAGCGAGGAGCGTTCCTGCCGCAAAGGTGATCAGCACGGCCTCGTCGTAAGCGCTGTGGGCGCCATCGGCGCTCAGCCAGGAGATGGCGAGCGGAATCAGCATCAGGACGCCGAAGCCGGCGATCAGAATGCCAAGCAAGTAGAGCACCGACGCAAAGCGGTTGATCAACCACCACCTCCAGAAGTGCAAGAACCATCACCGCCGATGGCGGCCAACGCACTCCCCTCCATGATCCAGCGGTCACAGGGCAAGCCGGTGGGCTTCACGCCATAGTCCGCACGGCAACTCAGGGCCCGCTACCAGCGTATCTGCACTTCCTGGATGACCTGCGGCGTCGCGCGCTGGACGGTGAATTTGATGCCTTCGACCTCGATCGTCGTGCCGGGCGCGGGAATCTCGTGGGCAAACTCGAGGATGAAGCCGGAGAGCGTGTCGTAGCCGCCCTCGCCGGGCAGCTTCAGCCCGAGCTTCTCGGCCAGCATCACCGGATCGGCGCGGGCGCTGACCAGGTAGTCATGATGGCCAAGTTTCTTCAGCCATTCCGCCGGCTTTTCCTGGCGGTCGTATTCATCCTGGATGTCCTCGACCACCTCCTCGATAATGTCCTCGATGGTGACGATGCCCTCGGCGCCGCCGAACTCGTCCATGACCACCGCCATCGCGTCGCCGTCCTTGCGCAACTCGACGAGCATCGACTCGGCGCTCTTGCTCGCGGGAACATAGCGTGTCGGGCAGATGAAGGGCGCGATCGGCGCCGCCGCATCCACGCCGAGCAGGTCCATGGTGTTGAGCACGCCGACCACGCGGTCGATCCGCCCGTCGAAGACCGGCAGTCGGGCATGCGAACTTTCCACCGCCAGGCGCACCGCCTCGCCGACGGTGCATTTCCTGTCGACGGCGGTAATGTCGATCAGCGGCACCATGACCTTGTAGACCGTGGTTTCGGAGAAATTGAACATGCGCCGGATCATTGTCTTTTCGGTCGCCTGAATGTCGCCTCCCTCCTGCGGCGGCATCTGCACCATGCTCTGGATCTGCTCGCGCAGGGTGAACGGGTTATGCTCGGGGCTGCTGCCGGCAATGCGCGAGAGGAACTTCGACAGCGTGACGAAGAAGATCAGGATCGGCCAGAAGACGATCGAGAAAAAGCGCAGGATGTAGATCACGTAGGGTGTGACCGTATCGGCGCGCTGCTGGAAGACGCTTTTCGGGACAATCTCGCCGAACACCCAGATCAGCGGGGCAACCAGGATCACGGCCAGCCAACTGCCGGCCTCGCCGAACAGCGAGATCATCATCGCGGTGGCGATGGTCGAGTTGGCAACCACTGCGATGTTGGTCCCGACCAAAGTCGTCGACAGCAGCCACTCCGGCCGTTTTTCGAGCATGTCGAGGGCCAGGCGCGCGCCGCGCGAGCCCTTGGCGGCAGCGTGGCGCAGCTTCATGCGATCGGCGCTGACGACGCCGAGTTCCGATCCCGAGAAGAATCCTTCGGCAATCAGGCAAACGACCATCAGCACGGCGGTAAGCCAGATGTCGGACATCTACGCGCCCTCCCTCTGGCCCGGCTCGCGGGGTTGCGATCCATCGGGCATGGGTTGCGCTCCGGCTGCTTCCTCCGGGTCGCCGGCCGTCTCCACCGGAACCACGGGTTCCGGCAGGCGCTCGACGAGGACGCGCGTGATGCGGTTGTGTTCGACGCCGTCGACGGTGAAACCGAGCCCGCACAGCTCGATCGTCGCGCCGGCCGCCGGGAGCTCGCCGAAGGCCTCGAGCAGCGCGCCGGCCAGGGTCTCGACTTCCTCACTGCCCAAGCTGACCGCGAATTCACGGTTGAAGTCGGCGAGCGCGATGCCAGTGTCGATCAGCCGGCGCCCGTCGGCGAGTTCGCCGACCAGGTGTTGATTGACTACCTCGGTGTCGGAGGGGCTGGCGATCTCGCCGAAGACGCACTCGAGCAGATCCTCCATGGTCACCAGGCCGGTGACGCCGCCATATTCGTCGACGCACAGCGCGAATGACAGCTTGCGCTGGCGAAAGGTGTGGAACAGTTCCAGCGCGGGCTTCGACTCGGGGAAGAAATGCGGCTGCCGCAACAGCTTGCGCAACCCCTGCGGGTCGCGCTCAAGCTTAGCGAGATCGACGCCGAGCAGGTCGCGGGTGTACAGGATGCCGAGGATGGTGTCGCGGCGCCCCTTGAAAACCGGGTAACGCGACTGGCGGGCCGCCTTGATCTGGGCGAGCAGGTCGGCCATCGGCAGGTCGGCCGCAAGGAACTGGATGTCAGAACGCGGCCGCATGATGTCGCGCAACGTCTTGTTGCCGAAGTCGAAGATATTCTCGATGTATTGCGCTTCGTCGCTGTCGAGGGCGCCTTCGCCGAGCGCGTCGTTCACCAGCGTGCGCAGCATGTCCTTGGTGACCAGATTTCCCTGCGAGCGCTGCTTGCCGACGATCAGCGTGATGAAGAACTCGGAGACGTAGCGGATGACCTCGCGCAGCGGCGTGATCAGACGGGCAAAGAGGTCGATCGGCCGGGCCTCGACGCTGGCGAAGGCGACGTTGTTGCGGATCGCCAGCACCTTCGGCGTGATCTCGCCGAACAGCAGCAGGATCGGCACCATGACCAGCAGGTTGATCATCTCGTTCTCGCCGCCGAACACGTGGATGACCATCGCCGCCGAGATCACCGACGCCGAGACGTTGACGAACTCGTTGCCGATCAGGATGGTGACAATCAGTCGCCGCGGCTCGCTGCGCAGGCGCTCGATGAGACCGATGCGCGGATGCTTGGCAGAGCGCATCCGGTCGAGCTGGAACGAGCTCAGCGAGAACAGCGAGGTTTCGGTGCTCGAAAAGAAACCCGAAAAACCGAGCAGGACGACAAAAACGGCCAGTTCGATCCACAGTGCAGTGTCCACGTGTCGCTTCCCGCCTGTCAGATATGGTTGTGCTGCAGGCGAATTGGCATGGCCGGAACAACGCCGGATTTGCCTGCGTAACGGCTTTGGATTATGCGGTAGAGCACGGGCCGGGTCAAACGCCGTCGCGCCCGCACGAATGCGGTCCGCCCCGTCAGGGGCTCGCTCTCGACCCGCCAGTTGCGGGACAGGGGATTCGGCCACGGAATCAACGACTGGCCCGGCTGGAGTGACCCGTCACAGGCGCGCATCAACGCCACAATTGAAGAAAGTCGTTAAGATGGCGAAATCCAAGTCCAGTCGGCAAATTCGACCACGAAGAGTGGCGCGCCAGCGACCATTCACCTCATGACTGTGCAGCGACCAATGAAACCCACCCCTGTCCAGACCGCCAGCTACCTGATCGCCGTGGCGATCCTTCTTGGCACCGTCCACCTCAAGCTCGTGTCAGCACTGTTCGCCGGCATGCTGGTCTATACGCTGATCCACAAGCTCGCGCCGCTGCTGGCTCGCTTGTTCTCCGGTCGGGCAGCCCGCATCGCAGCGACCGCCATCGTCGCCGCAGTGGTCGTGGCGGCGGTCAGCGCCGGCGCCTTTGCCTTGCTCTACCACCTGAAAAGCGGGGACACGGCCGGGTTGCCGCAGTTGTGGGCAAGACTGGCGGAAATCATCGACGGGGCCAACGCCACGCTCCCGGCCTGGATTACCGAACGCCTGCCGGCTTCCGGCGACGACATCAAGGTCGCGGTTGTAGCATTGCTGCAGGCGCACAGCGCCGAGGTGCGGGGCGTCGGCAAGGAAGTTGGCGTGACCGTTGTGCACATCCTGATCGGCGGCATCCTCGGTGCCATGATCGCGGTCAGCGCGAGCAGCGAGGCACCCGACCGCAAGCCGTTGGCAAAAGCCCTGCGCGAACGCGCGGCGGTCTTCCATGACGCCTTTGGTCGCGTGGTGATCGGCCAGGGCAAGATCTCCCTGATCAACACGACCCTGACCGGCATCTATCTGGCGATTATCCTGCCGGCGGCGGGGGTCCATCTACCCTTCATCAAGACGATGCTGGCTGTGACCCTGATCGTCGGGATCCTCCCGGTCGTCGGCAACCTGATCTCGAACACCATCATCGTCGTGGTCAGCGCCTCGGTTTCGTTCAGCGCCGCGCTCGCCTCGCTGGTATTTCTGGTCCTGCTGCACAAGGGCGAATACTTCCTGTCAGCGAAGATTCTCGGCCATCAGGTCAGCGCCAGGGCCTGGGAAATGCTGCTCGCCATGCTGGTCATGGAGGCGGCGTTCGGCGTCCCGGGAATTGCCGTCGCACCGGTCTTCTACGCTTACATGCGGGCAGAGCTGATGCGGGCGAAACTCGTGTAGTTGCGTCAGC
>JBEOKN010000018.1:0-100494 GCA_040275885.1 Azonexus sp.
CGCCCTCCGGCCCAAGCATTACCCACGTCGGCGAGCAGCAATACGGCAAGAACGGACAGCAGTCGTTGCGCTTTCATCGAATGGCTTTCAATGCCTTCTTCCCTGCATCTATGGACACGATAGCGGATAGCGCGCCGACCGACTGCAACAAATTGCTACAAGTTGTAATCGTTGGCAGCGTCACGTTCAGAGCAGTTTCATCTTTTTCGCCATTTCACGCAGTTGACCGCGAAAATCCGGATGCGCGATGCCGATCAGGGCTTCGCAGCGCTGCTTGGCCGTCTTGCCGCGCAGTTGTGCGACGCCGTACTCGGTGACGACATAGTTGACGTCGTTCTTCCCGGTCGACACATGGGTTCCCGGCTCGAGGGTCGGCACGATGCGCGAGATGGTGTCGCGCTTGGCGGTCGACGGCAGGACGATAAAGGACTTGCCACCTTTGGAACGATTGGCGGCGCGCACGAAATCGGACTGGCCCCCGGTACCAGAATACGGCGTGTAGCCCAGGCTTTCCGAGCCGCACTGGCCCATGAAATCGACCTGCATCGTCGCGTTGACGGCATGCAGGTTGTCGTTCTGGCCCGCCCGGTAGGGGTCGTTGGTGAAATCGACCGGGTGCATCTCGAGCGCCGGGTTGCGGTTCATGAACTGGTAAAGCTTCTTCGAGCCCAGTGCAAAAGTTGCCAGCATCTTGCCATGGTGATAATTCTTCTTGCGATTGGTGATGACGCCGGCGTCGACCAGCGTCATGATGCCGTCGCCGACCATTTCGGTATGGACGCCGAGGTCGCGCTTGTCGGTAAGTTGCATGACCACGGCGTCAGGGATGCCGCCGTAGCCGATCTGCAGCGTCGCGCCGTCCGGAATCATGTCGGCGACGTACTTGCCGATCGCTTCCTGGACCGGCCCGATCTTCGGCAGACCGACCTCGAAGATGGGATCCTCGCTCTCGCACAGCGCGGTGACCTGCGAAATGTGGACGTGGCAGTCGCCGTTGGCGAAGGGCACGTTGGGATTGACCTCGAGGACGACGGCGCGCGCCTTCTCGACAGCGGCCATGGTGTAGTCGGTCGCCAGCGACAGCGAGAAGAAGCCGTGCTCGTCCATCGGCGAGGCCATCGTGAATACGACATCGGCCGGGATCATGTTGCGGGCGATCAGCCCCGGCAATTCGGAAAAATACGCCGGGAGGTAGTCGATCCACCCCGCCTGACCACCGGGGCGCGAGGCGCCACTGAAGAAATAAGCCTCATGGCGGACATTGTCCACCGTTTCCGGGTCGAAATAGTCGAACTTGCGCAGCGCCAGAATCTGCGCGACCCTGACATCGCGGAAGTCGCGCCTTTGCCCGGACAGCGCCGCCAGCAAGGTCGGCGGCTCGCCGACCGCGGTGGGCACGATGATGGTCTCACCGTTCCTGGCCACGCGAACGGCGTCGGCGGCGGACATGCGTTTCTGCTGATAAAGCGCTCTGACTGACATTCAATTTTCTCCTCAGGATGGTTGTTCCAAACGACGTCGGCTTCTCGCGATGTGACCGGGATCGATTTCCACGCGCAGCGAATTCCTGTGCTCAGACCTTTCGATTGCTGCCCGCCACTATGCGAATTTCGAACAGGCGGCATTCGAGCGGACCGTTGAACAACGGCGTCTTGCGGCTGGGCTTGAGGCCGACCAACTTGGGCAGGCGCAGGTCGGCGGTGAAGAAGAAACAGTTCCAGCCCGCCCAATGCCGCTTCAGCGCCGAGCCAAGCAGCGGGTAGAACGCCGCCAGTTCGTCCAGCTCGCCGATGCGCTCGCCGTAGGGCGGGTTGGCGATCAGGATGCCGTGTTCGGTGAGCGGCTGGACCTCCAGCAGATCGCCGCGGTCGACGGTGACGATGCCGCCGAAACCAGCCGCCTGAAGATTGTTCCGGGTGGCGCGCACCGCCTTCTCGTCGAGGTCGTAGCCACGAATATCCATCGGCTCGGGTTCCTTGCAGCGCGCTTCGGCCGCCTGCCGGAGGTTCGCCCAGTTGACCGCCTCGAAGCTGGACAGCAGTTCGAAGGCGAAGCCACGATCCAGTCCGGGCGCCCGATCAAGCGCGACCTGCAACGCTTCGAGCAGGAAGGTGCCGCTGCCGCACATCGGGTCGACCAGCGGCATGCCGGGTTGCCAGCCGCTCAGTTTGAGGATGCCGGCGGCCAGGTTTTCCTTGAGCGGCGCTTCGACGCTGTTCTTGCGCAGGCCACGCTGCCACAGGGGCTGCCCCGACGTATCGAGATAGAGGGTGCACTGGCTATCGGTCAGAAAGACGTGAACGCTGACATCCGGATTGCGCACCTTGACGTCCGGGCGAGCCCCGCGTTCCTCGCGGAAACGGTCGCAGACGGCGTCCTTGACACGCAGCGTAACGAAATCGAGTGACTTGAGCGGGCACTTGATCGCCGTCGTCACCACGCGCATCGTCCGCGTCACATCGAAGTAGTCCGGCCAGCGCTGGGCGATGGCAAGCCGGTAGATATCGTCCTCGCGCGCGTACGCGCCCTGGGCGATGAGCCACAGGATGCGGGTAGCGAGCCGGGATTCGAGGTTGGCGCGATAGCAGACTCCCCAGTCGCCCGAGAAATGCACGCCGCCGTGCGTCGACCGCAACTGTGCGGCGCCGACCGCACGCAGTTCCTCGCTCAGCAGTTCTTCCAGCCCGCGCGGGCAGATGGCGAAATACCTGTTCATCAGAAGGGCTTGAGGACGACAAGAAAGACGACGGCAAACAAGACCAACACCGGCATCTCGTTGAAGAAACGGAACCAGACATGGCTCCTCGTGTTGCCACCGGACTGGAAGGTCTTGAGGACCCGCCCGCAATACCCGTGGTAAATGACCAGCAGGACGACCAGCGCGGTCTTGGCGTGCAACCAGCCACCGGAGAAGCCGTAGCCGAACCACAGCCACAGCCCGGTTGCCACCGCCAGCACCCCGAGCGGGGTCATGAAGCGGTAGAGCTTGCCTGACATCAGCAGCAGGCGCTCTCGTTCGGCGCCACTGTCGGGTGGCACCATGGCCAGATTGACAAAAATTCGCGGCAGGTAGAAAAGCCCGGCAAACCAGGCGACAACCAGCGAAATATGCAGGGCCTTGAGGGTCAGCATTCATCTTTCCTTTCCAGCGCGGCCCGGATCCCGTCGTCGACCGTCGGGAAGGCGAGCCGCAGTTTCAGTTCATCCTTCAAACGCCGATTGCCGATGCGCCGTGATTCGCGCATGAAGGACATCTGCATCGACGACAGGCGCTGCTCCCCCTCGGCACGCGAAATGCGCGGAGGAAATGGAAGTTTGAAGGCAGCGGCGACGCGGTCAAAGTAGTCGGCCATCTTGAGGTCGGAATCATCAACGACATTGTAGGCGCGGTTGCTGCGCCCGTAACGCAGCGCCGCGATGCAGGCGGCGGCCAGGTCGTCAGCGTGGATGTGATTGGTGAACACGTCGTCGGCGTCGACCAGCGCCGGCAACCCCTTGTGCAACCGCTCCAGCGGCAGGCGGTCGGCAGCGTAGATGCCGGGCGCCCGCAGGATCGAGACAGTCACGCCGGTTCGCCGCCCCCAGGCGCGCAGGCAGGTTTCGGCATCGACCCGGCGGCCGGCGCGCGGGCTCTCGGCATTGACGCGTCGCGTCTCGTCGATGCGCGCTCCGCCACAATCCCCGTAAATGCCGGTGGTGCTGATGTAGATCAGGCGGCGTGGTAAACTTTGGCTCTTGCCCAACGCCGCCAACAGATTTCGGGTGCGCTGGTCGCGCTGCCCTTCACCCGGCGGTGGCGCCAGATGCAGCACGCAGTCGGCGAGGCCGGCCGCGCGCCGCAGGCTGGCGCGGTCGTCCAGATCGGCCAGTACCGGCAGCGCGCCGGCAGCAGACCAGGCCGGCGCCCGGCCGGCATCACGCAGCAAGGCGTATACGCGATAGCGGCGGGCCAGGCGGGAGAGAACGCGGCGGGCTACATCCCCGCTGCCGACAATCAGGATTTTTTGCACGCCGGCATTGTAGCTGACGACCAAAGGGAAGAGATGAGCCACCAGATCACCGTCCAGCCGAGCGGCCAACACTTTGTCGCCGAAGCCGACGAATCCATCCTCGACGCCGCGCTGCGTCAGGGCCTGACCCTGCCTTATGGCTGTCGCGATGGGGCCTGCGGCTCGTGCAAGGGAAAAGTGCTTGGCGGCAGCGTCGACCACGGCAAGGCCCAGCCTGCCGCCCTGAACGACGAAGACAAGGCCGCCGGGTTGGCGCTCTTTTGCTGCGCGACGGCGCAGTCCGATCTGATCCTGGAATGCCGGCAGCTGGGTTCGGCAAGCGATATCCCGGTCAGGACACTTCCCACGCGCATCGAAAAAATCGAGCGTCTGGCGCCCGATGTCATGGCGCTTCACCTCAAACTGCCGGCCAGCGAACGCCTGCAGTTCCTCGCCGGACAATACATCGACATTCTGCTCAAGGACGGCAAGAGGCGCAGTTTCTCGCTGGCCAATGCACCACACGACGATGCCTTGCTGCAACTCCACATCCGGCACGTCGCCGGCGGCTTGTTCACCGATCAGGTCTTCTCGACAATGAAGCAGCGCGACATCCTGCGCGTCAGCGGCCCGCACGGCAGCTTCCACCTGCGTGAAGACTCGACGAAACCGATGGTCCTGCTGGCCGGGGGTACGGGTTTCGCGCCGATCAAGGCCATCGTCGAACACGCCATCGCCGAAGATTGTGGGCGGCCGATGCACCTGTACTGGGGTGCTCGGGCGCGGGTCGACCTCTATCAGAACGCCCTGCCCGAACAATGGGCCGCGCAACATGCCAATATCCGCTACGTTCCGGTGCTTTCCGAGCCGGCAGCCGATGATCGCTGGACCGGGCGTACCGGGTTCGTGCATCAAGCGGTGCTGACTGACTTCCCGGATCTTTCCGGTCACCAGGTTTACGCCTGCGGGGGGCCGGCCATGATCGACGCGGCGCTCCGCGACTTCACCGCGCTCTGCCAGTTGCCGGAAGAAGAGTTTTTCGCCGACGCCTTCACTTACTCGACAGTCTGATTTTTGGCGCTTTTGGGGGGTTGACCGCAAGCGGTCCGCGATTCAGCGTTGCCAGGCGCAGCCCTTGAGTGTCTGGCCATTGAGGTTGACGGTCGCTGTCCACCCGAAAACCGAATCGGCCATCGTGTCATGGCAGAGCACTTTCTCGAAAGTCACCGCCAGCCGATTGCCCCCGGTCGCCGTGTCGAAATGCGTCGCGCCACCCTCGTTTCTTGGCGGCACCGCAGTTACGCTGACATCCGCCTTGCCCTGGCGCTTGACCACGATCACTTCCTTGCCGACGGCGAGCAGCCATCCCGGTTCGTTGCCCGCGGCACGCCAGGATTCCTCGCTGCCGCCGGGTTGCTGGCAGCGCCCCTCGGTACGCGCCTGATTGAGGCCCGAAGCCCGAATCATGCCGCCATCGACGACCGCCATCAGCTCGACATAGAGCTTCTTGCCGGCATCGAGACCGACGCTTTTCAGCGCCCCGGTCACCGAACGATCCGGCGAGACGTCTTCCATCATGGCGTAACTGCGATCACGACACGGCGAAAAAACCAGCTTGTCGCCGTGCTTGATCAGCTGGCCATAGGCAAGTTTGGACGTGTTTTCCGCATGCCTAGCTTCCTCGGCCTGGAGCCCGCTGGCGCACAGCGCAGCACAAATCACAACAAGGGAACAACGGAAGGTCATGAGCGGGGCCTGTTGACGATGAGCGACACATTGTCGCCTGTCCGGGCGGCAAAACGTTTGATCCAGCCAAAAAAGGAGGTGAAAGCCATATCCGGGACACCCCGGTCAGCCGACGCCGCTCCCGCAAGCTGCGCCTCCGCGCCTCTGCCATTCGCGCCTTATCGGGATTCGAGGTTCAACCGGTGGCTCATGCCGATTTTGTCCCGCCAGCCGTCCGCCAGCGCCGTTGCCGCCGCGAATTCCGGCCAGCGCCGCACTGCCGCCGTGACCTGTTCGACGATCGTTTCGGCGCGGCCACGCTTCATCAGCGCGGACCTGGCACAGGTCCGGAAATCCTCCAGCGTGAAGCCGTCGCGCTTTCCGTTCAGCGTCATCTGGTGGGTGGACGTCCACGCGCCCGACGGGTTGTAGCTGTACGTTACGTCGAAGGCCGGCGCCAGCGACCAGCGGCCCTGCCTGTCCATCAGGAAGGCGATATTCTTGACATGGTCGTCCTGATTGCGGGCGACGATGTTGAAGACCATGCGCCGGAACTGCTCCTCGACCGCCGCCATCGGCAGGCCAAGCTGGCGGATCGTCAGCAGCGCCTGCTCGTAGGCGTAGGCGCCCGCCTGGTTGAAATCGAAATGCGCCAGCGCGCACAGCGACTGCATGTGCAGCTTTTCGCCACCGGCCAGCCGCTCAAAGCGCCGAGTCATGAAGTGCCGGCGCCCACCTTCCTCGAGCAACCGGCACTCGGCCATCGCGATGCCCGCCGCCTTCGCCATCAAGTGGTAGGCGTATTCGATGGCGCCGTAGCCCTTCAGGTCCTCGAGTTCCTTGTCCCGGTTGCCCGCGACGCCGTCGAATTTCAGCAACCAGTACGCGAACCCCTCGCCCGCCGCGATCTGCCCGGAACGCACCTCGTTCGTCTCACGGTTCCACGCGATCACCGCCTTGGCGCGCGCACCGCCGGCAGAGGTGCCGACCCTGAGAATGTCGTTCAACGCCTTCTGGCGCGCGGGTCCGGCAAAGGTCGCCCGGATTTCGTCGCGATGCGTCAGGACATCGGACGCCAGCCGCACCAAGGCATCGATCCGCACCCCGGTTGCCGTGCGCGGCCGCTGCCCCAGCGCCGGCGCGAATTCGAGCGCCCCCATGCCGCGCGTGCCGGTGTAGCACAGGCGCTCGATGGCGCCGAAGCTCTCCGGCGCGCGCCCCTGCGTCGCCAGCCAGGCATCGATCAGGGCATTGCCGAACTTGTCCGGCAGCGAATCCGCCAGCAGCCCCGGCAGGCCGTGAAAGGTGTTGCGCGGCAGCGCGGGAAACTCATAGACGCGCTCGCTCAGCGGCATCACCAGCGGCGAAAGCTCAATTCCACTGGCGGCGAACCCGGGGTCGTACTGGAAGGCAGCGTGGTCGCGCCCCTCCTCCACCGTGACCGCCCCGATGGTCCGCCCCCAGAGCCGGACCCTGGCAATCATGACCCATCACCCCAGGTCCATTTCTTCGCTGCCGCCACCGACGCCTTGCGGCCCGTCGCCCGCTGCCGCTTGCGGCCCTGTAGCCGCAGTTGCGCCATCGGACCGGCCGCGCCTTCGGGAACCAGCGCATCGAGCCGCTCGAGCAGGCCGAGCGCCCGGCAGACCCGGACAAACCCGGACAACTGCGTTGCCGCCTGGCCCGATTCCAGGCGCTCGACCGTGCGCTTGGCGACACCCGCCTCCTCGGCCAGTGCGGCCTGAGTCAGGTTGCGCTCCAGCCGGACTCCCGCCAGCCGTTCACCCAGTTCCTGGAGAATGGCTTCGTTGGCCAGCGTCGTTGTGATCTTCATAATGCGTCACTTTAGGCGAATTATTTTTATATTGCAATCGTAGTCGCCACATACGGCGAATTCAATAGATACGATTTCGCATCCGGGGACGCGGTTAACACCAGGCCATCCCCGGATAGGCGGCCACGCAAAAAGGGCGATCCGCTTGCGGATCGCCCTCGCACCACGCCATCGGTTGCTGTCGATCAGGTGGCCTTCGCCTTGACGTAGCGGCCCGGCGCCGGTTCGATCTCCCTGTAGGTCGCGTTGCCCGGCTTCCTCGGCGCGGCGATCTTCCTGCCGCTGCGCTCGCCCAGCCATTCGGCCCAATGCGGCCACCAGCTCCCCTTCTGCTCGACGGAGCCATCCAGCCACTCCTCGGCGGTCAGCGTTTCTTCGCTGTCGTTCACCCAATAGCTGCGACGGTTCTTGGACGCCGGGTTGATGGAACCGGCAATGTGGCCGCTGGCGGCCAGGGCGAAGGTGCTGGGGCCACCCAGTATCTTCCGCGACAGGTACGCAGCATGCCACAGCACCAAGTGATCCTCGCGTGCGGCCATGATGTACGACGGCACGGTGATCTTGCCCAGATCGATCTTCTGACCCAGCATTTCCAGTTTGCCCGGAACGCGCAGAGCGTTGTTCAGATACATGTTGCGCAGATACCAGGTGAAACAGGGCCCCGGCAGATTCGTGCTGTCCGAGTTCCAGTAAAGCAGGTCGAACGGCTTCGGGGTGTTGCCTTTCAGATAGTTGCCGACCACATATTGCCAGATCAGGTCGTTGGAACGCAGCGCCGAGAACACTGCTGCCAGCTCACGGCCGTGCATGACGCCGCCTTTGCCGATCTTGGCCTCATATGCCGCGACACCGGCTTCGGTCAGCAGGGAGCCGATTTCGCCAGGCTCGGAATAATCGAGCAGCGATGTCATCAGGGTCAGACTCTCCACCGGATCTTCGCCGCGCGCCTTGAGCAAGGCCAGCGCCGAGCAGATCATCGGACCGCCGATACAGAAGCCGAGGACGTTGGGCTTGGCCACGCCGCTGATCTCGCGCACGACGCGCAGCGCCGTCAGCGGACCCATCTCCAGGTAATCCTCCCAGGTGATCCTGGCCTGCTCCTCGGTGGCGCTGCGCCAGGAAACGAGAAATACCGTGAACCCCTGTTCGACGGCATAGGCGACAAAAGAATTCTCCGGTTGCAGGTCCATCAGGTAAAACTTGTTGATGAACGGCGGGAAAATCAGCAGGGGCCGTTCCGCCACCTTGTCGGTGGTCGGGGTGTACTGGATCAACTGGATCAATTCGTTTTCGTATACGACCGAGCCGGGCGTCGTCGCGATGTTCGTGCCGATCTCGAACGCCGCCTCGTCGGTCATCGAGATGCGGCCCTTCTGCAGATCCTCCAGCATGTTCTTGAGGCCGTTGGTAATGCTCTCGCCCTTGGTCTCGACAGCGGTCTTGATGAATTCCGGGTTGGTCGCGGCAAAGTTGGACGGCGCCATGGCCTCCACCAGCAACCGGGTCACGAACTGCATCCGCGTCTTGCTGGGCCCGTCCTCGATCGGCGCCGTCTCGGCCGCCTTGGTCAGGAAAGCAGAGTTGAGCAGGTAAGCCTGGCGCAGATAATCGAAGAACGGGTTGTCCGCCCACTCCGGGGCGCTGAAGCGACGATCGCCCGGTTCCGGCTTCACCAGTGGCTCGCCTGCCTCGCCCTGCTTGCGCTGCAGCATCGACTGCCACAACTGGGCGTGCTGGGCAGCGAACTCCTGCTGCATCCTGGCGAACGGCTCGAGATCGGGCATCGACGTCGCCGGTGGGCTTCCCGCTGCGGGGGACCCCGACTGCTGCTTGGTAAGAAAATCCATATAGGCCTTGGTCATCGACTGACCGGCCTGCATCATCTGCTGAAAGACATCCTTGGTTTGATCTGGCGGAACGGACATGGGAATAGCCTCCTCATTGTGGTCATCGCGAAAAGCGGGTACATCATGAACCCGACCGGAACTATTCTGCGGCAATTCGCGCACCGCGCATAGGGGCGGCAGCGGGCTGTTGGACCCCCGCGGAACCCTGCTCCGAACCTCCACCGTGCCCAGAACGTGGACAGCACACCGGCGGGTCGTACAACAACGCCCTGATCCGGCCCTTCCTGAATTACGACTTTGCCGGCGGAATCGGCAAGGTACTCCACCTCGGCAAGCTGCCGGTGAACACGCAGTTTTCCGCCTGCTACAATGTGGTCACCCTGGATAATGGGCCAGACTGACAGATTCGCGTGCAGGTGCAGTTCAGGTTCCCGAAACAAAACGGACCCTGCTTTCCCTAACCCACTGGAGATCCGCGGATGAATGCGCACGCACACGGTGCAGAGGGTGCGCCCTTCGACTACGACTGGCTGGTCGTCGGTTCAGGTTTCGGCGGCAGCGTCTCGGCTCTGCGCCTGGCGGAGAAAGCTTACAAGGTCGGCGTTCTTGAATGCGGGCGGCGCTTTGCCGACAAGGATTTCGCCGCCTCGGGCTGGCAGCTCGGCCGCTTCCTCTGGGCGCCCTTCCTCGGCCTGAAGGGCATCTTCCGGCTGACGCCGTTCAAGGACGTATTCATCGCCAACGGTTCCGGTGTCGGCGGCGGCAGCCTGGTCTATGCCAACACGCTCTATCGCGCCAAGCCGGAGTTTTTCGCCAATAAGCAGTGGCGCGACATCGCCGACTGGCAGACCGCCCTGCAGCCGCATTACGACACCGCCGAACGGATGCTGGGTGTGCAGACCGTGCCCTTCGATTCAGCCAATCAGCAATTGCTGCGCGAAGTCGCCCGCCACTACGGCACCGAAGACAGCTTCACGCGCACGCCCTGCGCGGTTTTCTTCGGCGAGGCTGGCAAGGAGGTCGCCGATCCCTATTTCGGCGGCGAAGGCCCTGAGCGAACAGGCTGCACCCGCTGCGGCGCCTGCTGCGTCGGCTGCCGCGTCGGCGCCAAGAACACGCTGGTCAAGAACTATCTGTGGTTCGCCGAGAAGAAGGGTGTGGAGATTCACCCCGAGCATCTGGTGGCGGACATCAAGCCCATCGGCGCGGCGGACGGCGGCGACGGCTACCTGATCACCACCGAGCGCCCGGGCGCCTGGTTTTTCAAGGGCCGCAAGCAGTTCACCGCGCGCGGCGTGGTGATTGCCGCCGGTACGCTGGGCAGCAACCGTCTGCTTGCCAACCTCAAGCACGGCGGCTCGCTGCCCGGGATCAGCGACCGTCTCGGTGAACTGGTGCGCACCAATAGCGAGTCGATCCTTACCGTGCGTCTGCCGGAAGACCGCGGCACCTGGAACGACGTTGCCATCAGCAGCAGCATCCACGTCGATGCCGATACTCATATCGAATTCGTCACCTACGGTCGCCGCGGCGATTTCATGTCCCTGCTCTACACCAGCCTGGTCGGCGAGGGAACACGGCTGACGCGGCCGCTGATGTGGTTGGGAGGCATGCTCCGCCATCCGCTGCGCGGCATCAAGACTTTCTGGCCGGTCGGCTGGAGCAAATGCTCGGTCATGTTCCTGGTCATGCAGGCGCTCGACAATGCGATTGCCCTGCGGGCGAAGAAGCGTTGGTTCCGGCGCGGCTATACGCTGAGCACCGAGCAGCACGCGGACAAGCCCAATCCCACTTTCATTGCCGCAGGCAATGCCGCCGCCGCCTGGCTGGCGCAACATACCGGCGGCATCGCCCAAAGCATGATCCTCGAAGCGGCGGCCAACATCCCGACCACCGCCCACCTGCTTGGCGGCGCGGTGATCGCCAGGGATGCCGACAGCGGCGTCGTAGACGGCCAGCTACGGGTCTTCGGCTACCGCCATCTGCTGGTCTGTGACGGTGCAGCGATGCCGGCCAATCCGGGGGTCAATCCATCACTGACCATCACGGCACTGGCCGAGCATGCGATGGCGCATATTCCGCCAGCCAGCGCCGCATCAGCTGCGTAGTCTTTACAGTCGGCGCCCGATGAGAATGACCCTGAAGGAGACCCTTATGTTCACCCGTATCCGCCTGATCGCCGCATGTTCCATGTTTGCCTTCAACGCCGCCGCGGCCGATGCGCCGCCGCACTTTCACCCCAAGGGCAAGGCGCCCTCGACCTACACCGTCCAGATGCAGGAAGAGGCGCGCAAGATGCTGCCTTTCGCCGACAGGGCCGACTTCGACGACGCCAGGCGCGGCTTTGTCGCGGCACCGGCGTCCCGCGTCATCAAGGGTGCGGCCGGCAATGTCGTCTGGAACATGGGAAGCTACGACTGGCTGCTGCCGGAGAACAGCGGCGGCAAGGACTTCGAAAGTATCCACCCCTCGCTGCAGCGCCAGGCACTGCTCAACATGCATTACGGCCTCTACGAGGTTCTCCCCGGCAAGATCTGGCAGATTCGCGGCTTCGACCTCTCCAACATCAGTTTCATCAAAGGCAAGACCGGCTGGATCATTTTCGACGTCGGAACCACCCGGGAAACCGCCCGCGCCGCGCTGGACTTCGTCAACGAGAAACTCGGCAAGCGGCCGGTGGTTGCGGTCGTCTATTCGCATGCCCACGCCGACCACTTCGGCGGAATTCGCGGTGTGGTTGACGAGGCCGATATCCGGAGCGGCAAGGTGAAGGTCATCGCCCCCGAGCATTTCATGGGGCATGCCGTCTCCGAGAACATTTACGCCGGCCCGGCCATGAACCGGCGCGTTATTTACGCCTACGGCCTGCTGCTACCGCACAACCCATTCGGGCATGTCGACCAGGCGATCGGCAAGACGATCCCGTTTGGCGAAATCGGCCTGATCGAGCCTAATGTCATCGTCAGCAAGCCGATCGAGTCGATGACGGTCGACGGCGTTCGCATGGTATTCCAGAACACGCCTGGCACCGAGGCGCCGGCCGAAATGAACACGTGGTTCCCCGACTGGAAGGTATTCTGGGGAGCCGAGAACATCGTTGGCACCATCCACAACATCTACACGCTGCGTGGCGCCTTGATCCGCGACCCGCTGGAATGGTCCAAGAAGATCAACGAGGCGCTATACCGTTTCGGCAAGGACGCCGAGGTGATGTTTACGGCGCACACGTGGCCGCGTTTCGGCAATGCCCGGGTCGTGCAGGCGATGCGCGACCAGCGCGACGCCTACGCCAACCTGAACAACGCGGTGCTCCATCAGGCCAACAAGGGCGTGACGATCAACGAAATCCACAATGTCTACAAATTGCCGGCCAGCCTGCAGCAAAGCTGGGTGGCACATAGCTACCATGGTTCGGAAGAGCACAACAGCCGTGCGGTGATCAATCGCTACATCGGCTATTGGGATGCCAATCCGGCCACCCTGATCCCGCTTTCACCGAAGGATTCGGCGCCCGAGTATGTCGCCATGATGGGCGGCAGCGAGAAGATTCTTGCCCGCAGCAAGCAGCTCCACGACGAGGGAAAGTATCTGCTGGCGATCGAATTGCTCAACAAGCTGGTCTATGCCGAACCGCAAAACCAGGCCGCCAAGGATCTGCTTGCCGACAATTTCGAGCAGGTGGGCTACCAGAAGGAAAGCGTCGCCCTCCGCAACAGCTTCCTCGCCGCTGCGCTCGACCTGCGCTCCGGCATGCCCAATCTGCCCAGCCCGAAAACTGGCGGCCCGGACATGATCAAGGCACTGGCCACCGAACTATGGCTGGAGGGGCTGGCCATCCGTCTCGACACGCAGAAGGCGGGGGATCTGAAGTTCATCGCAAATTTCACCACGCCCGACAATGGCGAGAAGTTTGTCGTCGAGGTCAGCAATGGCACGATGACCAGCATCAAGGGGGAGCAGGTCGCCAAGCCCGACTTCACGGTACGTATCAAGCGCAGCGAACTGGAATCGGTGATGGCCGGCAAGGCGCTGTTTGTCGATCTGCTGGGGCAGGGCAAGGCCGAGTTGATCGGCAACCGCGACCTTTTTGAACGCTTCCGTGCCACATTGGCCACTTTCCCGGCCAACTTCGAGATCATGCCGGGGACGGCCAGTGCGGCAGTGGTAGCACCTGCGCCAAAAGCCGAACCTTTCAAGCACCAGCCAGCGGCAGGCAGCCCTGGTCAGTAAGTGGCACATCAAGTTCGTCATTGGTTCGTAACCTCGGGGAAAGCGTGCACCATACTCATCCGGTATTCATCGTCTTGCTCGCGGCATTCGTCGCGCCATTGCTGGCCGAGATTCGAGTCGGGTTTCGGCTGCCGGTTGTCGTGCTGGAAATTGTCCTGGGTGTCCTGATCGGCCCGCAGATATTGAATCTGGCCAACCCCGACGAGTTTTTCGATGTGATGAAGGGCTTTGGCACGGCCGCGGTCATGTTCATGGCTGGCATGGAGATCGATTTCGAGCAGATACGCGGCCGTCCGCTGTCGCTTGCCCTTCAGGGCTGGGTCGTGTCACTCGTCCTGGCATTGCTGCTGGTCGGCGTGCTTCATGTCATTCCTGCGGTAGACGCGCCGATGATGGTCGCCATTGCCCTGACAACGACAGGCCTTGGCACAATGTTGCCGATCCTGCGCGACGGCGGGCAGCTTGATTCAATATTCGGTCGTCTTGTACTGGCTGCCGGCACGGTCGGAGAAGTCGCGCCGATGGTCGCAGTGTCATTGGCCCTCTCCCAGAGGTTCACTTCCTGGCAGGAAATCGGGTTCCTGCTGGCGTTTCTCGCTCTTGTCGGGCTTGCCGTTGCGGTTGGCACGGGACTGCGGCCACCAAGGATCATCGCCCTTCTGGGCAGGACCATGCATTCCAGTACGCAAATGCCGATCCGCCTGGCGCTTGCCCTGATGATAGCGTTGTATGTTCTTTCTCAGGATTTCGGGTTCGAGGGCATCCTCGGCGCCTTCGCGGCTGGCCTGATCGTTGGTCTCACCACGCGCGGCGAAGACAGCAGGGATTTCCGCATCAAGATCGACGCCATCTGCTTCGGTTTTCTCTCCCCCTTTCTTTTCATCGGGACGGGTCTCCAGTTTGAACTCGGTGCCCTGACCCGCGACGTGACTTCGATGATCCTGATGCCGACGCTCCTGCTGCTTTTTCTGGTGGTTCGCGGGCTTCCTGTATTCCTGTACCGCAAGGAGATGCCACTGCCCGAACGCTGGCCCTTTGCCTTGTCGTCTTCAGTAACGTCGCTTTCGTTGGTCGTCGTGATTGCCCAGATCGGATTGCAGGCAAAGAGCATGAGCCAGGATGTTGCCCAGGCCCTGATCGCTGCGTCAGTGTTTTCATTGCTGCTGTACCCGGCGTTTGCCGGGGCGCTGCTGGCAAAAAATCCGCCATTGGCCCCGCCTGCCGACCCCGGCTAATCAGCCATCGAGTGCCACCGCCTGACAGTGGCTTGCCCGTTGTCCGCGGCGCCCTATTTCGCTTCCAACTCGGCAATCAACCGGTTCAGACCGGGGTTGCCCGGCAATATCTCCGCGAGTTGCTTCGCGTAGCGAAGGGCGGCTTGCCGGTCGCCGGTTTCGCGGCTTATCGACAGTAGCGCACCGAGGATGTCGAGATCGTCCGGGTGTCGCTTGTTGGCGCTACGCAGCAGGGCCAGCGCCTGCTCGCGCTTGCCAGCGGAATCGACCGCGATGGCATGGACGTAGGCATAGCGCGCGTTATCCGGGGCCAGCCTCGCCGCGTCGACGAATTCGTTCAGCGCCGCCGCCTTGTCGCCCTTGCGCGTCAACAGCAGCCCGAGGGAATGGTGCAGATCGGCATCGCGCGGCAGCGCCGCCAGGCCCCGGCGCAACACGTTCTCCCCCTCCGGTTCGCGACCGAGCTGGCGGAAGGCATCGGCAAGATTGACATAGGCGCCGGGAAAGCCCTTGTCGAGCGCGATGGAGCGCTCGAAAGCGGCGATCGCCTCCTCTCCGCGTCCCTGCTGCAGGCGCAGATTGCCGAGGTTGACCTGGCCCGAAGGCCAGTCGGCCTCCAGCGCCAGGGCGTGTTCATATTCCAGCAGGGCGGCGGCACGGGCGGCGCGCTTGCCCTCCGGAATCCGGGCATCCGGTATGTCGGCGAGGAGGCGCGCCGCTTCGATGCGCACGCCACGGACCGGGTCGGAGAGCAGCGGCGCACCACTGAGCACCCGGTTGGCTGGGTCAGCCCTGGCGATCATGCCCAGCGCGGCGATGCGCACCGAGGGGTCGGCATCCTGCAACAGCGCCCGCGCCGCCGCCAGCGTGCCGGGGTTGGTGTGGGGCTGCGCCAGCGTCGCGGCCGTCGCCCGGACGATTGCCGGCGCCGCCGGGCTGGCAGCGAGTTCGAGCAGGCCGGGCAAGGCGCGCACGCCCTGCGTTTCGCCGGCGTGCAAGGTGCTGCCGTAGTGCGGGCGCTCCCGCCAGCTCTTGCCATACCACTGGTCCATGGTGCTGGCCGCCCACTGTGGCTTCTTGTCGGTGTGGCACTGGGTACAGGCGTTGGGGCTGCCCATCGCGATCGAGAGATCGGGGCGCGGGATGCGCAGGCTGTGATCCTGACGGGCGTGGATCACCATGTAGTTCTGCGTCGGCATGTGGCAGGTGACGCACTGTGCACCCTTTCCGCCCGCCACATGGCGGTGGTGTTTGGGCACGTCGAACTCGGCGGCGGCATGGCAGCGGGTGCACAGCGCATTGCCTTCGGCGCGCAGTTTCTGGCTGTGCGGTTCGTGGCAATCCATGCAGGTGACGCCATTCTGGTGCATCTTGCTTTGCAGGAACGAGGCCCAGACATAAACCTCCTCGCGCTGCTGGCCGTCGGCATGGTAGTTGGGTGCAGTGAGCATCGCCAGGCGATGGCTGTCTTCCAGCGGCGCACCGGGGGTCCGGTCTTCGCTCAGAGTCGAGCGGCGGGCATGGCAGGCGGCGCAACTGTTCATGCCGGCAGGATCTGCCGGCTTGTCGCGCACGGCAAATTTCGCTGCGTCGCTCGGGAATTTCCAGGCTTCGTTCCAACGGCTTTGCAGTGAGGGCATGCCCTTGTTGTCACCGGCGCCATACGGCGGCTTGGCCTGCCTGGCCCAGTCGACGTGAGCGGATGCCGGGCCGTGGCAGGTTTCGCAGGCGACGTTGATTTCGCTGAACGTCGTCTTGTAGGTCTGGCTGGCCGCGTCGTAACCCTTGTGCAGATTGGTCGAATGGCACTCGGCGCACTGCAGGGCCCAGTTGTGGTAGACGCCCGTCCAGTGCAGGGGATCCCTGTAGTCCGTCTTCTGTTTGGGATAAAGATGGAACCAGCGCTGGCCGCCTTCGCTTTTCGGACGGGAGTCCCAGGCAATCGGCAGCGCCTGGTAACGTCCGCCCGGAAACGGGATCAGATACTGCTGCAGCGGATAGAGCCCGAAGGTGTAAGCGACTTCGTAGTCGGCCAGTTTGCCGTCCGGGCCATCGGTGCGCACCATGAACCTGTCGTCGCGTTTGAAGAAGGTGGACTCGACGCCATCCTTCTTGAACTTCGCGTTGGCAAAGTCGCCGAGCACGCTGGTCGCCGTGGCTTCCTGCATTGCCAGTTGGTGGTGCGAACCTGACCACAACTTGAATTCGCTTTCGTGGCAGGTCCTGCAGGTCTCGGCGCCGACATAGGTGGCGGGGACGCTCGGTGGCACGGCGTTTGACGCGACCGGGGGGGCAGCCAAAGACGTGGCGGCCGGTGGCGATACGGGGGACGAGGACACGAAAAACAGCATCGCGACGCCAATCAACACAGCGAGCACCAGGCCGGCAACCATGAAGCGCTTGCCACGCGGCTTCGGCGCCTCGGGGTTTGACGGCATCGGGGCGGGCTTGCCCTTGGGTGTTGATCTTCGGGTCATCTGTGCGCGTCTTGAGGTGGGCGGTTCGAACTTCTTGTCAGGGCGGAGGGATACGCTCCTCAAACCGAATAGTAAGTCGATTCAGCGCCACTCTCCATTGATGTCCGACAACCAGCGACCCGATCGGCGTAGCGGTCCGCCTCCGCGACCTTCAATAAACGGCCAGCCCATGCCCGCATCGCAGCCGCCAGCCCAGGTTCGGCTCCAGAAGGTTCCGGTTGCGGTCAACCGCCACGGACACCGGAATTCGCTGCCAATCCAAGCCCGGTCGGCCACTGGCAACTTGCCACAACGTGCCTTCAGCCGTCAGACCGCGACCGGCTCAAGACTGACAACAAATCACCGATCCGGGAACCCGCGCATGGACTTCACTGCTTCGGCCACAGGATCATCTGCGTGCAGCGAAACAGCGCAAGCTTGCGCCCGCTGGCCTCGTCGGTGACCACGGCATCCCAGACCTGCGTGGTGCGCCCCAGGTGCTGCGCCGTCGCCACACAGGCGATGCTGCCGTCCCTGACCGTGCCCAGATGATTGCTCTTGAGCTCGATGGTGGTGAACGACTGGGCGCCCTCGGGCAGGTGAGCCAGCGTCGCATAGCCGCACGCCGTGTCGGCCAGGGCGACGACGCTGGCCGCATGGAGGAATTCGTTGGGCGCGACATGCAGCTTCCTGACCGGCATCCGGCTGGTCAGGGTATTCGGGGCGAGTTCGATGATCTCGATGCCCAGGTAGCCCGGCAGGTATTCGCTGCCGCGCTCGTTGAGAACCTCGATCGAAATCCCGGGGCGCAGAATGCTCATCATTCATTCTCCTTTTGTCAGGCCGGGGCCAGCGCTCGGGCCACCGGCGCTTCGCGAATCGGCAGGTTGATAAGGGCAGCAGCGGCGGCAAGCGCCATGTCGGCGTACCACATCCAGCCGAAGTCGCCGAAGCGGACAATCACCACGCCGCCCACGTAGGCGCCGAGAAAGCCGCCGATCTGGTGGCTCAACAGGGTGAGCCCGAACAGGGTGGCGAGGTAGCGGATGCCGAACAGCTTGCCGACGATGGCGGCGGTCGGCGGCACGGTGGCCAGCCAAGTAAAGCCGAGGCCGGCGGCGAACAGGTAGAAATTCAGTTCGGTCCGCGGCAACAGCAGGTAGAGCCCGATCAGTACGGCGCGCGAGCCGTACATGGCGGCCAGCACGTACTTGCTACGATAGCGCGAGATGCACGAGCCGGCGTAAAGGCTGCCAAAGATGTTGGCCAGCCCGATGATGGCCAGCGACCAACTGGCCACCGATGGCGGCAGCCCGCACAGATTCACTTCGCCCGGCAGGTGGGTCACCAGGAAGGCGATATGGAAGCCGCAGGTGAAGAACCCCGCATGCAACAACAGGTAGCTGCGATCCTTCATCGCGCCGCCGACGGTCTTCAGCACGCCGGCGTCATGCTCGGCATGCCTGACCGGCCCTTCCACCGGCCTGGTCAGCCTGCCGACCAGCGGCAGCGCAGCCAGCGTCATCACCGCCATCGCCCACATCGCGCCCATCCAGCCCACCGACTGGATCAGCTTTTGCAGGATCGGCGCGAAGACGAACTGGCCGAACGAGCCGCCGGCGTTGATCACGCCCGAGGCGGCGCCACGCGCCTCGAGGGGCAGCCGCTGCGCCGCGGCGCCGATCAGCACCGAAAAGCTGCCGGCGCCCGAACCCATCGCGGAGAGCAGGCCGAGCGAGACGACCAGCCCGAAGCCGCTATCCATGAAGGGCGTCACGGCGCTGCCCAGCGCCATCACCAGCAGGCCGCCGACGAGCACGGCGCGCGGGCCGAAACGGTCGGCCACCGCCCCGGCCACCGGCTGGATTGCCCCCCAGGTAAATTGCCCGATCGCCAGCGCCAGGCTGATGGTGGCGATGCCGAGGCCGGTCGTCGCATCGAGCGGACCGACGAACAGGCCCAGCGACTGGCGCGCCCCCATGGTCACCATCAGGATGCCGGCGGCGGCGAGCGTCGTGACCAGAATGTCGGGTCGGCCTAATGTACGCAACATGTCGAGTTTTCCCGATCGATGGTTGGCTGGTGAAGATGTCGGGCAACTATAGTTGTCAAGATCGTTGGCAAACAGCCCATAATTGGCGCCATGACGTCAACGGATGATTGACAACGTGGCATGGCTTGGCAGTTGGGACAGTTTCGTCAAGGTCGTCGAAAGCGGCAGCATGGCCGCCGCCGCGCGCCGGCTGGATTGCACGCGGGCGCAGGTCAGCAAGCAGATTGCCGAACTCGAGCGGGCGTTCGGGGTGCGCCTTTTCGAGCGTTCGACGCGCAAGCTCAACCTGACCCCCTCCGGCGAGGTCTTCCATCAACACGCGCTGCGGGCGCTGGAAGCGATCCACAGCACCGAGGTCGCGGTCAGGAACCTCGGCGATGCGCCACGCGGCGTTCTGCGGGTCAGCGCCTCGATCACCTTCGGACGCATGTACATCGCCCCGCTGCTGCCGCAGGTCGTCGCCAAGTATCCCGAGCTCAGCTGCGAACTGGTGCTGACCGACGCCCTCGTCGATCTCGTCGAGGACAACATCGATCTCGCGCTGCGGCTGACCAAGGCGCCGCCCGAAGATGCCGTGGCCAGGAAGCTGGTCCATATGAAACGGGTGATCTGCGGAACGCCGGCCTACTTTGCCGCGCGCGGCGAACCGCGAACGCCGCATGACCTTGCCCACCACACCTGCTTCAGCCTCATGCTGCCCGACGACAGCCGGGTCTGGCGGCTGATCGACGGCGCAGGCGAAGAATTCAGCATCCCGGTCAGCAGCAAGTTCAACTTCAACAACGTCGACTGCATTCTCGATGCCGTACTCGCCGGGCACGGCCTGGCCATATTGCCGACCTACCTGTGCGGCCCGGCACTGGCGCGCGGCACCCTGAAGACCGTCTTCGACGATCTGGAGCCAATCAGCAGCATCGGCCGCTATCTCTACGCCTGCTATACGCCCAACCGGGTCCGCGTGCCCAAGGTCCGGGTCTTCCTTGCCGAACTGGAAGAAACCTTCAACCCAGTGCCGCCCTGGGAAAAGGCGTGACCCGAAGCGACGCGACGCCCGGTGACGCTTCGTTCGCGGCAGCGGCGATCCGCCGCAAGGTCAGCACGCGCGCCTTCCTGCTGTTCCTCGAGCAAAGGGGTTGGCTGGCGTCGGCGACGGAAATCGAACGCAAGGCGATACTGGCCGGGCGCGCGTTCTCCCGCCTGCGCTTTCCGCCTTAACCCGCGCCGGTCTGCCCGCCAAGCGACGCCTCCGCGCAGGCCCGGCTGGAAGATCGACCGCCCCGGTCACACCTCGGGGGGCAACGAAGAAGCAAGGGCTCGACTTTCTTTCGTACATCGTTCCGACACTCGCGTTCGCATGCGACTGCACCGGTTGTCGCCCCTGTCCGCAAGCCGCCGAGATCAGAACGGCGCCCCGCTCTCCACCCGCAGTTCAGAGCCTGTGAATCGAAGAGTTTCCAAGGCGCCGATGTTCCATCGGCAAACCAAACCATCACCACCCATCATGATTGCGAGGTGATGGAGTCTGGTCGCATCGATTCCTGGTTATAACAACGCGGCCTGTCGGATTGCTTCGGTAGCCCACTGGTTCAGGCTCTGTCCGTGCGCGGCGGCAGCAATTACAGCCGCTTCGTGGGTAGCAGGGTCAACCCTCAGAGAGAACTTGCCCGAAAAGTGCTTGCGCGGTTCGATACCGCGACGCTCGCAGGCTTCAAGAAACACGCGAAGGGAAGTCTCACCTTCATGCTTCAGCCCTTCCACATCGGCAGCGTAGAAGTCGGCACCGCCGTTGAGACCCACGAACTCACCCCGAAACATTTGAAGATCAGGGTCAAAGGCGATGACCGCCTGGTAGCCGTTAATCGTCATAGTATTCATGGCTTCACTCCATTCTCTTCCAACCATTTGCGAATTGCTGCAACCGCGCCCTTGTCCGTATCCGGCGACGGGTGGGGGCGGTGAAACACCCGCACTAGCCCGAACAAAAACACCTCAATGCGCGAACCTTCGCGTTCCTCAAACTCTGCGCCAAGCTCCAGGAATAGCGCCTCAATGTCGGCCCGGCGAACATTTGCCGAGACCGGTCGGACGAAGATCAGCTCCAAAGTGCGCTGATGTTTGCGTTTCATAAAAGTATGGCAGCAAAACGCGGTATCAAAATACAGGCGGAAGAACTATTTCTGTGCCTTCAAAGAAGGCTAAAGGGTGACCCCAGGTTCGGGAAAACAACCGTGTCCCAATGTTGTTCCTCCCGAGCCAGGAACCCCGCTCAAACCGACACCCATAAAGCCGGCGCTCCTCAAGCCGGCGCTTGCCAGTGCCCTTCGGCGTCGCTATGATTGAAACTGATTAATTCTGATTGGAGCCGACCATGCCCCCTGTCGCAACCAAGGTTCTCACCGCCCATATTCCGCTGCCGCTCGCTGAAAAGGTCGACCAGATGGCCGCGCGCCTGGAGCGCCCGCGAGGCTGGATCGTCAAGCAGGCGCTATCTGCCTGGATCGATCAGGAAGATGAACGCAGCCGCCTGACTCGGGAGGCGATGGACGATGTCGACGCCGGCCGCGTCATCGATCATCAGACGGTCCAGGCCTGGGCCGACAGCTTGAACACACTTGAGCCGTTGCCGGCGCCGCGTTGATGGAATTGAAGTGGACCAACAAGGGTCTGTCCGACCTCGCCCGGCTGCATGATTTTCTGGCACCGGTCAATCCGGCCGCCGCCGCGCGTGTGGTTCAGTCGCTGGCGGCTGCGCCGTCTGGCCTGCCGGTCAAGCCGCGTATCGGCGAGCGCCTTGAGGAGTTCGATCCGCGGGAAGTGCGACGAATCCTCGTTGGCAATTACGAACTGCGCTACGAAATCCAGGACCAAGTCATTTACATCCTTCGCATCTGGCATACGCGCGAGGATCGGTAGTTCCTGACTGCTCAAGTATGGCGGTTCATGCCGGGCGGCATCACAAACTCCTGGGGTTGGGCGTGATAGCGCCGAGATCAGAACGGCGCCCCGCTCTCCACCCGCAACTCGGTTGCGGTCGACGGGTGAAAAAAGCCCAAAAACGCCGCGTGCAGCAGCAGGCGCGGGGCACGGGCGAAAACCTCTGGCGGCGCATAGAGTTCGTCGCCGAGGATGGGGTGGCCGATGGCCTGCAGGTGCACGCGCAACTGGTGCGAGCGGCCGGTTTCCGGGAACAGGTCGACGCGCGTCGCATCCAGCGCGGGATCGTAGCCGACGACGCGCAGGCGCGTGCGCGAGGGCTTGCCGATGGCGTGGTCGACCATCTGGCGCGGGCGGTTGGGCCAGTCGGCGATCAGCGGCAACTCGATGACGCGCTCGCCCGCGTCCATGCGCCCGGCCACCAGCGCCACGTAGCGCTTCTCGACCCGGCGCGTCTCGAACAACTTGTTGAGGGCGCGGTGCATGGCCGGGCTGCGCGCCAGCACGAGCAGGCCGGAAGTGCCGAGATCGAGCCGATGCACCGGCAGCGCCTCCGGATAGCGCGCCTGGACGCGGGCGCTCAGGCAATCCTGCTTACCGGGACCGCGCCCCGGCACCGACAGCAGGCCGGCCGGCTTGTCGACGACGAGCAGGTCTTCGTCGATGTAGCGAATGTCCAGCCCTTCGTCGGGCGGGGGTTGGTAGGTCGGCGAGTGATCGCTCATCGGCGCAAGGAATTGATCATGCGCCGGGCTCGCGCAGTGGGATGCCAAAGGTACCCCAATTCCAGAGTACTCATCATTAAACCTCGGGATCAATTCCGATGAGCAACTGCCAACCAATTGATACTGCTAACTGGCAGCTAACAGCACAACCCTGCCGCCCCAGCGGCGCCTTTCACGGACAGCGGGTCGGGCGAAGCGGTCATAAGGCTCTTCCGTCAGAAACGGCAACCTTGCCTCAGAAAGCTGCCATTGAGTGTCAAGACAACCCTGTATGATTCAATTACCATACTTGGCTGGACCAGAAACCGTTTATTCGAGGCTCTGTACCCAGTACGACTCCTCCTCATTTCAGGCCAGATTGGAGCTGTTGAATGCCAACCTTTGTTGATCTCTTCTGCGGCGCGGGTTTCGGAGCGCGCGGTGCAGTGCGAGGCGGTGGCGTTCCTCTGCTCGGGCTAGACGCATGGAGTCTCGCCACGCAGACCTACAAGGCTAACTTCCCGCAGGCCGATATCCTCACCGAGAAGATCGAGGATGTCTCCCCCAGGAAACTTGCTTCCAAGTACAGACCGGATGTGCTACTGACCTCTCCAGAATGCACCTCCCACTCCATCGCCCGCGGCGCCAAACCGGGCACAGAGAAAAGCCGCGAGACAGCAATAGGTATCGTCTCTTGGGTGAAGGCAATGGCGCCCCGGTGGGTCATCGTCGAGAACGTAAACCGCATGAAGAAATGGGATCGCCACAATGAACTGGTCCAGACCATTCAAGGTCTAGGCTATGCGGTCAGTGATCTGCTGTTGAACTCCGCCGACTTCGGTTCAGCACAGGCCCGTAAGCGCATGTTCCTTGTGTGTGACAGACAAGGCACCACGGTCAGCCGCGAAGACTTGCACGGTCTGGTGAGCACACCGCGGAAGACCGCTTGCGACATCATCAACTGGAAAGCGGACTATCCGGTTGCTCCACTAAGGAAGCCAGGGCGTGCCAAGGCGACATTGGAAAGGGCCGAGCGTGCCATTGCCGAGCTTGGGATGAGGCTACCCTTCCTGATTGTCTACTACGGATCAGACTATGCAGGAGGCTGGCAGACGCTGGACGCTCCGCTCCGCACGGTGACCACGGTCGACCGTTTCGGCCTAGTGACATGGAAGGGCGATACCCCCTACCTGCGCATGCTCCAGCCTGATGAGCTGCTTCTCGCCATGGGAGGCTCGACCGAGCATCTCCTCCCTCACGGAAGCCGGCGCGACAAGGTGAAACTCTGCGGCAATGGTGTTTGCTCGGACGTCATGACCGCGATCTTCCAGTGGATCTCGTTGAATCAGGCCAAACAGCTGCACGCCGCCTGATCAACGGCTTGCCGTGATCCCGTCCAACCACGTATCGACCTGAGTCGCGGTCCGCAGCCCGGCCGAGCGCAACAGGCCGACAATGTCCTGCGCTGCTGTCAGGATCACCGGGTGACCATCATCTGTCACTTCCTGATACGCCTGCCGATCCACATAAGAGGTCGTCACCAACACGCCGAATTCGCGATGCTTGATGCGACTGATCAGGCGTGACACCTCCCTCACCCCGACTGCGTTGCTCGCACCGTAACACTTCGCCTCCAGCGCGAAATCGACTTCGATCGCAGCGGGGCTGCGCCCGATACGCAGTCGGCCGATCCCATCCCGCCCGCCGTCGCGCCATGGGCGGGTCAGATCGAGACGGGAAACATCCGGCAGCAACAGGCGGGTTAGCGCCCCGGCACAAGCCTCAAACCCGAACGGATTGTCTTTGTAGCGTTGTCGGATCACTTCGATCAGGGCCTGATCCTCTGGTGTTGCCGGCAATTGCTCTGCCTTGCTGCGGATCAACAGCGAGCGCGGCGCCATGAGTGGCCGGATGCCGCCTGCCGCAACCCAGGCTTTCCACGCATCAGGCACCAGCCCTGACTCCTCGCCACGCCCGACGGCATGGACCCAGGCCCGCGGGATCACAGCCTCATCGAGGATCGTGAACACCGCCTTGTAGTTCTGGAAACGCTGCCCCTCGGTCGTCTTCCACAACGCCACGAGATCCTCCGTTGCCGCCAAGGCCGGGCTGCTTGGTACGGCAAGCCCACGGAACCGGAAGGCCCGACCGGTGGCTTCGGTGGTGAAGACCAGGATGGGTGGCACCAGATGGCGTTGTCCCAGATGTGCAGAGTCGAAGATCTGGCGCAGCAACTGGTTGCCGAATCGTGGCGTGTCATGGAGCAGACGCCCCGGATGACGGTTGTCACCGTAATAGATGAATGTCCCGGTCGTCTCATCCAACTGGTCCGGCCATTCCGGTTCGGCCAAATTGGAGGTCAGCACAAGAAGGGTCGGGCGGTCCTTGGTGCCGCGGTAACGGAAACCGCCTTGCCGACTCACACCCACCAAGGGGACCAACGGGTCAGCGATGCCACCACGTTCAGTCTTGTAGCCCGCGTAGACCGCATCGACGATCAGATCGACCTGTCCCAACTGCTCGCCACTGAAGAAGGTCATGCCTTCGACTCCTCCGTCTTGCCAAGCATAACCGCGATACGCTGCGCGCAGCTCGCGGGCGATGCCTCGATCTCATGCTCCCACAGGCGTATCACCCGCCAGCCCTCTGTCACCAGCCACTGCGTGTTCTCCGCGTCCCGCTCACGATTGCGCCTGAGCTTCTGCTTCCAGAACTCCCGGTTGTTCTTCGGCATCGTCAAATGCAGCGGGCATCCATGCCAGAAGCAACCATCCACGAATACGGCCAGCTTAGCGCCGACGAAGACCATATCGGGACGCGTCCTGCCAACCCGATATTGCAGCCTGTATCGCAGGCCAAGCGCCCAAACGTTTCTACGAAGACTCAGCTCTGGGCCGGTGTCGCGTCCCTTGATGCGCGACATCATCTCGCGACGAGCTATCGAAGTCTCGAGGGCCGCCATGTGCACCCTCAGCGTATCTCGGGAATTCCGGGCGCGGGCTCCGAGAAGGTCGCACCGATCACGGCCTCACGGCACTCGGGCTTCTTCGCCCATTCCGAGACCATGCGACCGCCCGCCGTCCGATGCAGGACATCGTTGACCTCGCCTGCCCAGACGCCCAACTGTGCGAGCAACTGCGGAGAGACGACTTGGCGGTCCCACACTCGCGTGAGGTCAAACCGGGACCCCAGCCTGTTGGACAGTAGCGAGACTGTGTAGGCTGCGACGTTTGCCTGGAAGGCCTGGAACATCGGACGGACCATTTTCTGGACGGCCTTGAACACAATCGCAGATGCCACCATGGCCTTATACGACGCTACGTCAGGCGCCGGAGGGGGCGTCTCACCCTCCGGGACTGTCATCCCCCCCATGAACCTGTCGAAACATTTCTGCGAGCCGAGGCTCACCACGTCAGGCTGGACAGACCACGCCATGATGTATTTCGCAAGATCTGTCTTGGTTATCTTGCGCGAAGGCGGTATTGCGTCCTTCAACGCTTTCAACCTCGCGGGGGTTGTCCCCTCACGGGTCAGCATCGTGTTGTAGCTCCCCGCAGCCCGCTCATAGAACCAGCGTCCTGTGCCATCAGGGCAAAAGACAGTGAGCGATAGGCGCTCTACGTCGACGTGGAAGGGCTTGTTGGCGGACAGATCCGACTGCCTGACCGCGTTCTGACTATTGGCGAAACGCGAGATGTCCGAGACGAGCGCCTCCTCGCGGGCCTGGTCCTGTACCTTCATGACGATGATCTTCGCCGGGACGCGCACACGCGCGAGATTGGTCTCCGGGAACTTCCTTTTGGCAAAATACAGCGAGGCGGTGGTCTGCCCGCCATTTACGATCTGCAGTCCTTTGAGCCACGCGATACCGAGTGAGCCGTCGGAGGTTTTTCCAAGCACCATCTCGTCGGCGACCAGCACTATGCCGTTGTTGTAGGCCATGAACCGCCCTGGCGAGTTGCGCAGAGTATTCTGGATACCGGCATTGACGCCTTTCCCCTTCACACTGAGAAACGATCTTACGTTCGCCTCCAAGAGCCGTGCGCCGAACCTCTCATAGAGGAATCTCAGGGCCTCACCCGGCACGGCGGTCAGGGCGTAATCGTATTCATCCGTATCCCCTGGCACGAAGACGCAAGGGAGTGGCGAGCCGCATACCTCGGCAAAATCGACCACCAGCTCGTCGCGCGGTTTGCCCTCCGACCAGTGCCTGTGCAAGCGTTCTATGTCCATGACCTCAAGGCGGACTGACTTGCCGCCGATCTCCCTGGTCTTGAAGCTCTTCGCCTTGGCGACGCGATCCGTCAGCACGAACACGCGCACCTGCTCCAGGCCGTTGTAGATTTCCCGGATCGTAAGGGCGAGCGAATGCACGTCGCTCGATGGATCGAGCTTCTGCGCCATCCGTCCGTCGGCGCAGTGACCCAGGAACCGCAAGCACTGCTCCACGGCCCCCTTGGTCTCCGAGTCAGGCACGGGTGTCGGGATGTCCACGCCTTCGTAGAGGCTGATGAACATGTCCAGCTGATCCGCATCGTCGGACATCGCGTATCCGCTCAGGCGAAGGTTGGCGTTGCCGACCTTGCCCTGGTAATGGCACACCACCGGCTCGAAGGTCATCCCGATTTCCGCCATGTGCTGCATCACCACCTCGGAGAACACGAGCTCAGCGAACGGCGAGCCGTCGCTCATCTGCGCCCTCACCTCAGCCTGTGTCTCCCTCAGAAAATCCCCCAGTTCCATGCTCATAGCGCCCCCAGTTTTCTCAACACTCCGACCACGTCCTCGTCAGCCCCGGGCGCCCGGTCGAAATCAATCTCGTAAATTGCCTTTCTCACACCACACGGGACGTTCCCAGGAGTTAGCCTCGGAAAAGCCTCGCCGACCTCGATCACGCGCATCCCCTCGGCGGCGAAACGCCGCGGATATCGGTCTGCGTGAGACTGTGGGTATCCGGCGGCCAAGAGCCTGTCAGCAAATAGACTCACTGCCGCCGCGTCACCCGTCAGCTTCTCCCTTACGCTCTCCGCAATCTCAGGAAGGTTCCTGCCGGACTCCCGTTGCGACAGCCTCACACCAGCGACGAAAAGCGGTTTGCGGACTGAGTCGTCCAACTGCTCCAGTGATCCTATCTTCGCTGGGAACCCCTGAGCCGAAAGCGTCGCCTTCACTTCCACTGCCCCCGTCCCGAGCTCGAAGTCCTGCAGGCCATCCAACGGGCCGATCCACGAGTCCAGCGACATCTGCGCGGGTACCCCAGCGTCCAGCACAGCCCCCAGAAACAGCAGCTCCCCGACCAGTCCGAGCTCCGCCTCGGGGGAGAGCGCCTGGGCGCCCTTGCGCATGAACTCCTGCCATGACCTCACCCGCGAGAGAAGCGCGCGGAGAAGCCTCTCTTCGCCTTCGGCGGAAGCCGCGTCCATGACTCCCGCGACGTCGCACGCCATTTCGGCGAACAGCTCCACGCTTCCCGACTCTTTCCTCGTGAGTGCGAGCCACGTCTTTCCGTCGCCGTGCGGATCAGCCCGTGACACCTCGAACCCTCGCCCCTCCGGCAGCTTCTCTGCGGCGGGCACCCGAGCCGACGAGAACCCAGCGAGCAGTGCCTCCTCGTTGCCCGGGAAACGCCTCGCGGCCATGAGGATGCAGGGGCCCGCAGCGGCCACCGCGATACTCCTCCATCCGCCGGCACCGGAGGCTCCCGAAAGGGCGTCCCAGGCAAGCGCGAACTCGTCAATCGGCCGGGCCATATTCCGTCTCCCAAAGCAGGTGATCCACACGGTATTCGACCTTCACACCCGTCACGCTCGACGGGAAACTTATCGCGAAGGCGATGATCGGGTCCTTCCAATATTCGAGGACATCCGTCCCCGCGCCCTCTGGCGCCAAAGGGTAGAGAAGCAACAACCCGCGCTCAGGCGCCGGCGCAACCCCCGGGCAGCCGAAGCCACGCACATCTCTTATTTTGAGACCAGCTGGCCTCTTCGGTGGCGTCACCCTGTTCCTCGCCGCGTCAGGCCGCCATTCGGCCAGGGTCATCTCCAGCGCCCGTGACCACTCCGTCCGCCCAATGTCTATCGCCTCGTCGGCAGGGTCGGTCAGCACACCGATCGAATATGTTCCCTCCACGCCCCTGTCACTGCGCGATGGCAACGTTTCCAGCTCAAGGCCGCACGGAAACCTGTAGGGTCTTCTTCCCTGTCCTTCAGCGAGAAGTGCCACCGTCCAGGAGGTGAGTTCACCGACTTGGTTCATTTTCTTCACGAAGTCCGCAATCACCGCGCTGTTCGCCCGGAAGGCTTTGGCGGGCGTCGAATATCCGGCCAAGAAATCCAACACGGCCTCGGACCCTACGCGCTCCCACAGGAAGGATCTGCGCCATTGGTCCGGCGTGTCGTCGCGCTCCCTGACGGGGCCCTTCGTCGTCGGCGAACCCATCGAGGACAGAAGCCTGTCTGCCGCCGCCAGATTAGAGCGCAGACGCGACGAGTCCTTGTGCATAGCCACTGTCTGGACGAGGCTCCCGCTGTATGAAAGGAATAGAGGCGTGGCGCTGCGCATCTTCAGCGGCGACGTGACCATCAGAACCGGATGTGACTGGACTTTGAGCCCATAGTCCTTCGGGGTCGCACCGCTCTCGGCCATTGCGTCAAACTCCTCGCGCAGCTCCTCGGACGCGTCAGCTATATGGCCGAACCACTCGATCAGGTCGCCAGTTGTATAGAGACGGCACAGATCGATATAGCCTGGCCTGTAGCCGAACCATCTGCCCATCTGCATCAGCGTGTCGTACATCTTCGACGTTCGGACGAAGTAACTCACGCACAACCCCTCGAGCGTCAGACCACGCGCCAGCTTGTCGCCGCCGATGGCGATGACCTTGAGACCCCTGGCCCTCTCTTCGGCGTAGTCGAGGACGTCCTTTGCGGTGCCGTTGATCATCCTCACCTCGATGTCGGAAAGGACGTCCGGGAGGGCCGCGAGAATCTCTCCCCAGGATGGGATCGGAGGCGGGCCATCGGGTTCAGGAAGGCTCGCCGCGAGCTCGGCACCCGTCGGCTCGAAGTCATTCCGCCAGAGCACCTCCAACTCCGCGACCAAGGACTCGTGGTCGACCCGTCGGGAAATCTTCTGCCTCATGCGCGTGACGATGCTCTCGACCTGCCTGTGTACCTCGCGCTGGACTAGGTTGAACCGCGTCACATGCACCAGCATCGAGCAGTGCTGAACCCCCTGACCGCGAAGCTCGCGCGCCGCGCAGGCCAATACGAACGCCTCCACCGCCTCAACAAGGGAAGGAGGCGCCCGGTCGAGGCCCGCGTAGAGAGGCACATGCTCCTTGTAGTGCTTCGGTGGCATCCATCCCGCGAGGCCCGTTGCGTCGACGTGATCCACCACCTCGCGCGTCAGGGGTAGACCGCCGGAGCGACCGTCTGGCGTCCGAAGGCCGAATACTCGGGCCGGTCCGACGTAGTTCGACGGGGCCGCGAGGTTGATGATGAATGATCTTGGGAAAAGGTCTGGCCCCTCCTCGGAAGTCGCATTGCGACGGTGGATGAATATGTTTGCGAACGGGGTCGCCGTGTATCCGACGTAGGCCGACTTCGCAAAGGCGTGGAGGATTTTCCGGATGCGGCTGTTGATGGCCTTCGGCTCGTGGTCTTCGTCGGGCGTCCCGTCCGGGTTGAACAACTGCTCGCCCGTGTCGACGGACGCGTGGTCGGCCTCGTCGTCGATGAGCAGCAACGGCAGATTGGAGACGAATCGTTTGCCCGTCGTCGCGTCGACCGCATCCGCGACGTGGTTCCGTATCCATCTGAGCAGCCGCTCCAACACCGTCTTGTTCTTCTTGACTACGAACAGCCACGGCCTCTGCTCAGGCGAGATGGCGTAGTGCTGGGCCACCCTCGTGTTGAAGTCGCCATTGTTCGATCTGTTAGTCGCGCAGTTGGGTCTGATCTCCGCGTCGCTGTCGATCTCGCCCACGCCGACCAGTTTCACCGCGTCGTTTGCGGCGGAAGTCTCGTAGCCGAGAAAACTCTCTTCCAATCGAATCTGGGTCTGCGAACGCAAGTTGTTATGCAGACCAGCGAGCACTATGACAATTTTGTATCCCGCGTCAGCGGCCTTGCAGACGAGCCCGGAGTAGTTGCCCGTCTTGCCCGACTGCACATGGCCGACAACCAGGCCGCGGCGATCCCACGAACCCTCCCTGGTCGGATCCTCAAGAAGCCCCAGAATCTTGTCCGTGGATTTATCGAGACCCTCGACGGCGGATGCCGATAGTTTGCGCTCCAGCCATCCCTGGTAGCGCTGTCAATAGCGCCAGTCCCTCTTGCGCGCCGCGACCAGCCACGGCACGTGGCCCTCGTCGTCTACCAGAGTCGAGTCCTGGCCTATCCAGTGGCTGAAGCGCCTTATCAGCTCGCGCACGACTGCCGCCGTGTCGATGCCGCCTTCCGGGGCCACGAGGTTTGAGGCCACCTCCACCTTCTCCGCAATCAGGGCCGGCGTTATCGGCGACGTTTCCCTTTCCTTGAGGAGAAGCGTCTGGGCGATCGTGATGATCCCTTGGAGTGTCTTTGCTTCGTCATCCGACATTTAGAAATCCTTTTCTTGATTCGCCTCGGTGTCCGGCACGTCGGGCAGCGCCGCGACGAGACTTGGCCAGTTCTGGAACGGCTCGGTGCCGGCGAGTGCCCTCTTCGCGGTCGCGTGTGACATCCCCCGGCGCCCGACCATATCGTCGAACAAAGTTTTGAGCACGGAGGCGACGTTCTCAGGCGGTTCGCCGGAGAACCCCGTCCTCGGCGTTTCCTTGTTCTCCGCCGTGTCGAGCCAAATGCGCTGCACCGGCACCGTCTCCTCGACCACCCTCAACATGGCCTTGACCATCGGCAGCATCGCCCCCGCGCCGTCGAGGACCGAGGCCACCGCAGGATGCTTCTCGTCTATCCGATAGCGCATGCCCGAGCGCAAATGCTCCACCCGCCAAGCCTGCTCCACGGGCGTTCCGCCCGGCCCGGGAGTCGGCGAGCCGCGGTACGCGAAAACCCTTCTAGCCCTTTCTCGCGTGTCGTCCGCGAGACGCGTGAGCCAGGAACGCAGGGATACCGGCGGCCGCGCCGTCGATTTCCTGATGTCAATCTTCCATTCGGCGTCGGCCGTGTTAGGGATGTCCAGCCTGACTCTGGCGAGACGGTGCGCCTCCTCCCGATTCCACGCGCGGCCCTGCCCAAGCCCGAGCCATCCGCCCGCGAGAAGGAGCCGTTTGTTGCGGTACACGTAGAAGCCCTGCTGTGCCGTCCATCCCTCTGGCCCGCCTGCCCTCTTGAACTCAGCCGGCGAAAGCAGATCGCGGTGGGGCAGAACGTGGCATTCCACCTCGACAAATCCCGAGCCGGAATACTGTTTCGCTACGGGCGACTCCCACGGCTTGGCCGGATGCCCCGACATAAATGGATCCCATGAATTGATCGGGCGCCCATTGAGCAGCAGTCGCAACGCTGGATACGGCCCTTGAAGCAGACGGTGGAACACCATCGCCAGACGCACTTCGACCCCGTCGATGAGGTCGGCAAAATCGTCAGCGGAAGAGCCCTCCGTCACAATCCTGTCGAGCTTCTCCCACAGGATGAGCGTCCCTGCGCTCCTGCCCGAGAGCGGTTCAAGAAACGCCTCCGAGCCCTCCGCCGGCCCCTCGAACAAGAGCCACCCGTCGTCCGGCCTCGCGGCGAGGGCGTCAAGATCCCAGCGCAGGCAGCACGGTGAGCAGCCTTCCTTCACTGACGCGGCCGTCAGCCTACGGCACTGAGAGAACGAAGCAGTTTTGAGTCCCATGCCAAAACGGCCGAGATCCTCGGGCGCCCGCTCATCCAAGGGACTCTTGTCGCCCAGGCGCAAAGCCTTCTCAAGCTCGGGGTCATCCATGCCGCGGCCGTTGTCGAGAACGGAGACCCTGCTCGCCCCGTCCGCCCAAGCGAAATCAATGCAGACTTCCGATGCGCCTGCCGAGATGCTGTTGTCCACGATGTCCGCCAAGGCGGCGGCCGTGGAATATCCGAGGCCCCGGAGGGCCTCCATCATTGCCCCGGCCCGCGGCGGCGCGTCTCTTGTCCTTTCCGTCATTTACAAATCACCTTTTCGACCGATCTCGCCAAGAGATCACTACTGTGTTCGCCGATGAGCAACCAACAACCCGCGCCGTCGCTGCCGAAGCTTGTGGGTCAGACTTCGAACTCCTGCCGTTCGCATCCTTTAGGTTCTTCGGGCTCGTCGTTTTTTTGATTTGGATGCCAGCGTGTCGATATAAGCAGTGCCGCTCTCGACATCCGCGTAACCATCATCCTACTTTGTTTCCCTCGTCGACCTTTGGGGCGCTGCCAAGGAAATCCCTGAGTATCGCAGCCCTTGACGGGTGGTGAAGCTTCTTCAGACTTTTCGCCTCGATCTGTCTGATCCTCTCCCTAGTCACGCCAAAAATCTGGCCGGTCTCCTCAAGCGTGCGCGATTCGTCGTCGCCCAGCCCGAAACGGGTCGTCATGATCTCGGCCGCCCTCGGCTCAAGTTCTGCCAAAAAGCCTCGCAGCGTGGCTGCAAGCTCTGATCTCTCAATTGTCAGAGACGGGTCCGGGGCGCCCGGATCAACGAGGATGTCCTCAAGAAAAGAGCCGTCGGCATCCGGCTCGTGAAGCCGAGCGGGCTCCTCCATCCTCGCGAGCATCATCGTGACCTTCGCCGGTGACAACGACATGCTGCGGGCGACCTCCGCGGCCGTCGGTCTGCATCCCGTGTCCCTCTCGGTCGCATCGGCCTCGCGGGCAGTCCGCAACATCAGCTCGTGGAGATGCACCGGCGTCCGTATAGTCTTTCCCTTGTCGGCGATCGCACGAGTGACCTGCTGGCGAATCCACCACGTCGCGTATGTCGAAAACCGGAACCCCTTGCGCCAATCGAAACGATCCACCGCCTTCAACAGGCCGATGTTCGCCTCCTGGACCAGATCGTCCAGAGGCAGGCCCCGTCCCTGGTGGCGTCTGGCTATGGATAGGGCTAGGCGCAGGTTTGAGACCGCGAGGCGTTCCCGTGCGGTGGACTGTCTCGCCATCGCCGCGGAGAATCTCCCTTCGGCGCTGTCTGCATCGGCCGTCCCGCCGTCCGCGAGAGATAGTAGGAAAGACCTTGAGAGGTTCGCGGAGGCCAGCGCCTCCCTGAGCGCTTTCTCCCCGGCCACTCCCTTTCCAGCCCTTCCGGCCAGACGCTCGATCTCTTTCGCACGGTCCAGAAAATCCTTTCCTGCCTCCGTGAGCCCAGCCGCCTCCACTGTCTCACCTTCGCCGCTCTTCGTCCCGGCGTCATCGCTGTCATCCGGATCATCATCTCCGCAGTTTCCCGCACCGTTTTCATGCGCGCCTTCCATCGAAGGCTCGGGCGCTCCGCCTGTCGATATGTCCTCGGAGTCCGCCTCGCCGTTTCTCACGCGTTCCGCCGCAGCCAGGAGCGCCGCGACTCCCTCCGGCCACGAGGCCAGCGCATCGATGGCGTGAGCCGCGCCTTTCTCGATCTCTTTGGCCAGGACCGGCTCCTCCTCAGCGGTCAGAAGCCGGCGGCGGCTCATTTCCCTGACATATATCCTGAGAGGCTCCGCGTGCCCCGAAGCGAGATCGTCCAGGAACGCCAGCGCCTCGGCGACCTCAGTCTCCTCCGCGACGTCTCCGTCGTAATTATCATCATCGTACGAAAACGCCTCGGCGTCCGTACGCTCGTCCGTCTCCGCCCCGAGATCGCCGAGAACTAGGCGCAGCAGAGCCTCGCCCTCCTCGTTGCGCTCACCGTGCTGGTTTGAGCAAAGGGCCGCCAACTCGGCATCTGGGACACTTCCCTCCCTCAGAGCCCGAAGCAGCGTCCTGCGTATCAGCTCGCGTCCCTCATCGTCACCGGCCCGGGGCAAAGGCACAGCGCGCTCGGGAAGGAACGCCTCGAATTCTTCCCAGTCTTCCGCGTTGTCTATCGGCCTGTGCCCTGAGATCTCCCGGTGGGCCGCTGACGCGGCCGCGGCCAGGGTCTCGTCCGCCTCAGGCGGAGGACCGTCCTCCTCCGGCTCCCACCCGGACATATCTGGGAACGAATCCGTCCAAGGTTCCGTTTCGGATCTGCCGTTCGACTCCTCTTCCCAGGTTGCAGGTGACTCCGGCGCCGTCCGCGGACCTAAGGGGACTTCCTGACCAAGCTTCTGGCTAGACTCGGACGTTGGAGTCCACCGCGTGGGCAGGCATGCTTCCCGGTTGGTCGTCCCGCCGTCACCTACACTTGTAGTTGGCGACTCGTTCGACGATGTCGCGGGCGACGCCAGTTCGCATTCCTCGGAGGGTGCCTGGATGACTTTCAATCGTTTAGCCGCCAGGACGGCCGCAGCCTCAGCCGCGCCAGACGCCTTCGCTATTTCCAACGCATCACGCCCGGAGGTGTTCGTCAGAAAGGCATCCGCTCCCGACTCGATCAGTAGGGCACAAATCGCCGCCTTGTTCTTGGACGCGGCGAGCATCAGGGGCGTCATCCCGTGGCCGTCACGGGCGTCCAGATCGTCGCCTCTTGTGACGTGCATGCGCACGGCGCTCTGCACGCCGGCAAGGACTGCCATCTTCAGGAGACGGTTTAGGGGGCGCTCTTCCTTGACTGCGATTGGGTTCAAGGATGGAACCCGTTGCCCGAATAGTTGGCCGTGGATTGCGAGTTCGTGAATGACTGCTTCATTGGCATGGTCAAATTTTAGGCGAAACTATCACTGCCGACTAGCGAATGGCGGCTTCCCATCCTCCGGGGTCCGCCACGAGCGTCCGCTTCCATTTTGCTCCAGAGGCCGGAACGGGTCGGCCCCCCGTCAACTGCAGGAAATTGGCCGGTCGTAGGGATACGATTCCGCACTCCTGCGGTCAACCCCCGAAAAACCACCAAATTCTTAGCCGCACCTACGGCGAGATCGCCGCCAGCGGGTCGTCGCGCGGGATGCGCTCGGCGAAGGCCGGGTCGGCGAGGGTGAGTACCTTGTCGAGGTGGCGCTCTGAGGCGGGGGCGAGGCTCGCTCAGCCTGGATGGGCGGGCAGGTGGCGACGAAGGCGGGGTCGGCGAGCGGCGCGTTCACCGCGGCGACGGCATTCAAGACCTTGGGGCCAACCATCGCGCAATGATACATTCTCCATTCACGCGCAGAATCGATCGGCAGCGCAACGCCCTTGGCGCGCCGCCGGCCGCATCCGAACAAGAATCCCTGGAGAAAGAAATGTCCCATCCCCTGCTCGAAAAGCACCGCGCCACGCTCGAAGGCGCGCTGCACGCGATCGCCACCCGCGGCTACTGGTCGGCCTACAATGAAATGCCCAGCCCCAAGGCCTACGGTGAAACCGCCCCCGAGGACGGCAAGCTGGCCTTCGAAGCCCACATCGGCGAGGACTTCGCGCTGGGCCAGCCCGGCCAGACCGCCTGGCATGGCGGCGAGGAGTCGCCCTACGGCATCGAATTGAACGTGACCTACCCGGTGTGCGACATCGAGGCGCTGATCGCCGCTGGCCAGTCGGCAATGACCGGCTGGCAGGCCGCCGGCGCCGATGGCCGCACCGGGATCTGCCTGGAAATCCTCGACCGCCTGAACCGGCAGAGTTTCGAACTGGCGCACGCGGTGATGATGACCACCGGCCAGGGCTGGATGATGGCCTTTCAGGCCGGCGCCCCGCACGCCCAGGAACGCGGCCTCGAGGCCGTCGCCTACGCTTACCGCGAGCAGCGCTTCGTGCCGCACGAGGCGACCTGGGAAAAGCCGCAGGGCAAGAACCCGCCACTGGTGCTGAAGAAGCACTTCGAGATCGTCGGCCGTGGCGTCGGCGTCGTCGTCGGTTGCGGCACCTTCCCGACCTGGAACACCTATCCCGGCCTGTTCGCCGCGCTGGCGACCGGCAACGCGGTCATCGTCAAGCCGCACGGCAACGCCATCCTGCCCGCCGCGATCACCGTCCGGACGATCCGCGCCGTGCTCGCCGAGAACGGCATCGACGCCGACCTGGTCACGCTGTGCGTGCCGGCCGAGCGCGAGACGACGCAGAAGCTGGTCACCCACCCGGCGGTCAAGTCGGTCGATTTCACCGGCGGCAACGTCTTCGGCCAGTGGCTGCTCGACCACTGCCGCCAGGCGCAGGTCTATGCCGAGCTGGCCGGCGTGAACAACATCGTCATCGACTCGACCGACGCCTACAAGCGCATGCTCGGCAACCTCGCCTTCACGCTGGCGCTGTACTCGGGCCAGATGTGTACGACCTCGCAGGCGATCCTCGTTCCCGCCGGCGGCATCGCTACCGACGACGGCCACAAGTCGTTCGACGAGGTGTGCGCCGACCTCGCCCGAGCCGTCACCGGCTTCCTGGCCAAGCCGGAAGTCGCGCACGCCGTCCTCGGCGCCATCCAGTCCGCCGATACGCTCAGGCGCATCGAGGAAGCCGGCTCGGGCACGTTGGGCACGGTCATCCTCGCCCCGACCCGGCTGGAGAACCCGGAATTCCCGAAGGCCGAGGTGCGCACGCCGGTCCTGCTCGCCTGCGACGCCGGCGACGAGGCCGCGTACATGGAAGAGCGTTTCGGGCCGATCGCCTTCATCGTCAAGGTGGCCGATACCGCCGCTGCCATCGCGCTATCCGAGCGCATCGTCGCCACCCACGGCGCGCTGACCGCCGGCGTCTATTCGACCAGCGCCGAAGTCATCGACGCGATGACCGCCGCCACCTGGCGTTCCAAGGTCGCGCTGTCGATCAACCTGACCGGCGGCGTCTTCGTGAACCAGTCGGCGGCCTACTCCGACTACCACGGCACCGGCGGCAACCCGGCGGCCAACGCCTCGTATTCGGATTCGGCCTTCGTCGCCAACCGCTTCCGCGTTGTTCAACGCCGCTACCACGTTTGAGAACCAATCATGAATTTCGAAAACATCAAACTTGAAGTCCAGGACGGCATCGCCCGCCTGACCCTGAACCGTCCCGACAGGCTCAACAGCTTCAATGACGCGATGCATGCCGAGCTGCGCGTCGCCCTCGACGCGATCCAGAACCGCGAGGGTGACGCCGCCGGGGCGCGCGTCCTGGTGCTGACCGGCGCCGGGCGCGGCTTTTCGGCCGGGCAGGACCTCGCCGACCGCGCCATGCAGATCGCCAACGGCAGGATGCCCGACGTCGGCAATGTCGTCGAAGCCAACTACAAGCCGCTGGCGCTGCGCCTGCAGAACCTGCGCGTGCCGACCATCGCCGCCGTCAACGGCATCGCCGCCGGCGCCGGCTGCTCGGTGGCGCTGGCCTGCGACCTCGTCGTCGCGAAGAAATCCGCCGCCTTCCTGCAGGCGTTCAGCAAGCTCGGCCTGATCCCCGACACCGGCGGCACCTGGTTCCTGCCGCAACGCGTCGGCATGGCGCGCGCCATGGGCCTCGCCCTGCTCGCCGAAAAGCTGCCGGCGGAGAAGGCAGCCGAGTGGGGCCTGATCTGGCAATGCGTCGCGGATGAGGATTTCGCGGCGACCATCGACGGCCTCGCCGCGCAGCTCGCCAGGATGCCGACCAAGGCGCTGGTGCGCACCCGCCAGGCGATGCACGCGGCCCCCGGCCACACGCTCGAACAGCAACTCTCCTTCGAGGGCGGCTTCATGCGCGAACTCGGCTGGAGTCCTGACTACGCCGAGGGTGTCAAGGCCTTTACCGAAAAGCGCGCGCCCGATTTCACCGGCGACTGAGCGGTGAGCGCCCTGACCAGGGATTCGCTGATTGCCGTCGTCGGCGCCGGGGCGATGGGTGCGGGGATCGCCCAGGTCGCGGCCGTCGCCGGCCACCGCGTCAGGCTGCTCGACAACCGGCCCGATGTCGCCGCCCGCGCCGTCGCCGGCATCCGCGCGCAGCTCGCGAAAATGGCCGAAAAGGGACGGTTGACCGCAGCCGATGCCGCCGCTGCCGGGATGCGGCTGCTCCCCGCCCACGAGATCGCCGACCTCGCCGACGCCGGCCTGGTCATCGAGGCCATCGTCGAGGATCTGGCGGAGAAGCAGGAGCTCTTTGCCGATCTCGAAGGCACCGTCGGCCGCGACTGCACCCTGTGCACCAACACCTCGTCGATTTCGATCACGGCCATCGGCGCCGCGCTGCGCCACCCCGAACGTCTGGCCGGGCTGCATTTCTTCAACCCGGCGCCGCTGATGGCGCTGGTCGAGGTCGTCTCGGGGCTGGCCACCGACCGCGCCGTCGCCGAAACGCTGTTCGCCACCGCCGCCGCCTGGGGCAAGACGCCGGTCCATGCGAAGTCGACGCCGGGTTTCATCGTCAATCGCGTCGCCCGCCCCTACTACGCCGAGGCGCTGCGCCTGGTGCAGGAGGGCGCCGCCGACTGCGCGACCATCGACGCCGTCATGCGCGAGGCCGGCGGCTTCCGCATGGGGCCGTTCGAGCTGATGGACATGATCGGCCTCGACGTCAATTTCGCCGTCACCAAGTCAGTCTGGCGCGGCTTCTTCCACGACCAGCGTTTCCAGCCCTCGCTGCTGCAGCAGGATCTGGTCGACGCCGGACGCCTTGGCCGCAAGAGCGGGCGCGGCTTCCACGATTACCGCGAGGGCGCCGCGCCGCCGGCGCCGAACAGCGCACCGGCGCAACCCGCCCCCGCGAAAATCGGCCTTTGCGGCGGGTCGACCGCAACCGATGCCCTCGCCGCCCGCCTTGCCGCCGCCGGCGTCGCCTTCGCGCACGCCCCCGAATCCGACGGCCGCATCGCCGAGGCCGATGGCGCCGCGCTCTACGTCACCGACGGACGCAGTGCCACCCGCCGCGCCGCCGAATCCGGCAACGCGGACACGGTGCTGATCGATCTCGCGCTCGACTACGCCACGGCCGGGCGGATCGCCGTCGCCACCGCCGCGCAGTGCCGGCCGGCCGCCACTTCTTCCGCAATCGGCCTGCTCCAGGCGGCCGGGATGGCCGTCTCGCGTTTTGGCGACGTTCCCGGACTGGCGGTCATGCGCACCGTCGCCATGCTCGCCAACGAAGCCGCCGACGCGGTCAATCAGGGCGTCTGCAGCGCCGCCGCCGCCGACTCGGCGATGAGCCTCGGCGTCAACTACCCGCGGGGGCCGCTGGTCTGGGCCGACGGCATCGGCCTGCCCGCCGTCCGCGACGTGCTGGCCAATCTCGGCGCCGCCTACGGCGAGGACCGCTACCGCATCTCTCCCCTCCTCCACCAAAAGGTTTTCGCCGCAAGGAAATTCCATGATTGACGATGTGATCGCCAAGGACTCCCCCGAAGTCGTCGCCGAGGATGTCGCCCGCGCCATGTGGCCGCGCGACCACGCCAGCCAGTTGCTCGGGCTGCGCATCCTGACCATTCGCCCGGGCTATTCGCGGCTGCTGATGACGGTGCGCCCGGACATGGTCAACGGCCACCACATCTGCCACGGCGGGCTGATCTTCACGCTCGCCGACAGTGCCTTCGCCTACGCCTGCAACAGCTACAACAAGAACACCGTCGCCTCGGCCTGCCACATCGATTTCCTCGCGCCGGCCAAGGAGGGCGACATCCTCGAGGCGGAGGCCGTCGAGCAGTCGCTGTCGGGCCGCACCGGCGTGTACGACGTCACCATCCGGACGCGCAGCGGCAAGGTCGTCGCCCTCTTTCGCGGCAAGTCCTACCGCATCAACGGCGAGGTCATCGCCGGCCTGCAGCATGCCGACCAACCCCGCTGACCACTACCGGGAACGACAACCATGACCGTCAAGAAACCCCTGCCCGGCGATCTCGAGCCGATCGAGACCGCCAGCCGCGACGAGATCGCGGCGCTGCAACTGGCGCGCCTGAAGTGGTCGCTGCGCCACACCTGGGACAACGTCGCCCCCTACCGGCAAAAATGCGCGGCCAGCGGCGTCCATCCCGACGACCTCAAGACGCTCGCCGATCTCGCCAAATTCCCTTTCATGACCAAGGCCGACCTCCGCGACAACTACCCGTTCGGCCTGTTCGCCGTGCCGCGCCAGCAGTTGCGCCGCCTGCACGCGTCGAGCGGGACGACCGGCAAGTCGATCGTCGTCGGCTACACGCAGAACGACCTCGACCACTGGGCCGACCTGATGGCGCGCTCGATCCGCGCCGCCGGCGGACGCGCCGGCGACATGGTCCATATCGCCTACGGCTACGGCATGTTCACCGGCGGCCTTGGCGCCCACTACGGCGTCGAGCGCCTCGGCTGCATCGCCGTGCCGATGTCCGGCGGCCAGACCGAAAAGCAGGTCCAGCAGATCATGGATTTCAAGCCGGAAATCATCATGGTCACGCCGTCCTACTCGCTGGTGATCGCCGAGGAATTCGAGCGTCTCGGCATCAAGCCCGAGGAAATCTCGCTGACCGTCGGCCTCTTCGGCGCCGAGCCGTGGGGCGAAGGCATGCGCGCCGAGATCGAGCGCAAGCTCGGCATCGACGCCATCGACATCTACGGCCTGACCGAGGTGATCGGCCCCGGCGTCGCCAGCGAATGCATCGAGACCAAGGACGGCCCGGTGATCTGGGAAGACCATTTCTACCCCGAGATCATCGACCCGGAATCCGGCGCGGTGCTGCCCGACGGCGAGATCGGCGAACTGGTGTTCACCTCGCTGACCAAGGAAGCCTTCCCGGTCATCCGCTACCGCACCCGCGACCTGACCCGCCTGCTGCCGCCGACCGCCCGCGCTTTCCGCCGCATCGGCAAGATCACCGGGCGCTCCGACGACATGCTGATCATCCGCGGTGTCAATGTCTTCCCGACCCAGATCGAGGAGCAGATCCTGCGCGACCCGCGCCTCTCCGGCAATTACCAGGTTGTCGTCACCCGCGACGGCCACCTCGACAACCTGGAAGTACGCTGCGAGGTCCAGCGCGAGCTTTCCGGCCAGTTGCGCAAGGCCGACATCAAGGCCATCGGCAAGGAACTGCAGCACCGGATCAAGACCCTCGTCGGGGTGTCGACCCTGGTCACCGTCATGGAGTTCGACACGATTCCGCGCACCCAGGTCGGCAAGGCCCGCCGCGTGCTCGACGAACGCCGGCAGCAGGACTGAGGAAAGAAGAATGACCCCCACGCTCACGTTGTTCGCTGCCCCCCAAGGGGGCGCCACCTCCCTTGGGGCGGCCCGGCGGGAGGTTCGCCAATGACCGAAGCCTTCATCTGCGACGCCATCCGCACCCCGATCGGCCGCTACGGCGGCGCGCTGTCCGGCGTGCGCGCCGACGATCTCGGCGCCATCCCGCTCAAGGCGCTGATCGAACGCAATCCGCGGGTCGACTGGCGCGCCGTCGACGACATCATCTACGGCTGCGCCAACCAGGCCGGCGAGGACAACCGCAACGTCGCGCGCATGGCCGGCCTACTCGCCGGGCTGCCGGTTGAGGTGCCGGGCACGACCATCAACCGCCTGTGCGGCTCGGGAATGGATGCGGTCGGCTTGGCCGCGCGTTCGATCAAGTCCGGTGAAGCCAGCCTGATGATCGCCGGCGGCGTCGAGAGCATGTCGCGCGCCCCGTTCGTCATGGGCAAGGCGGAGACGGCGTTCGCGCGCAACGCGGCGATCTTCGACACGACCATCGGCTGGCGCTTCGTCAATCCGGCGATGAAGAAGCTGTACGACACGCATTCGATGCCGCAGACCGCCGACAACGTCGCCACGGAGTTCAACATCGCGCGCGCCGACCAGGACGCCTTCGCGCTCCGTTCGCAGCAGCGCTGGGCCGCCGCCGACGCCGCCGGGCGTTTCGCCGCCGAGCTGATACCCGTGCTCATTCCCCAGAAAAAAGGCGATCCGAAGGTGGTCGACCGCGACGAACACCCGCGCCCCGAGACGACGCTGGCGATGCTCGCCGGCCTCACGGGAATCAACGGTCCCGAGCTGAGCGTCACCGCCGGCAACGCCTCCGGCGTCAACGACGGCGCCTGCGCACTGCTGCTCGCTTCCGAAGCCGCCGCCGACCGGTTCGGGCTGACGCCGCTGGCGCGCGTCGTCGGCATGGCCACCGCCGGCGTGCCGCCGCGCATCATGGGCTTCGGCCCGGCCCCGGCGGTGCGCAAGGTACTCGCCCAGACCGGCCTGAGCCTGGACCGGATGGATGTCGTCGAACTCAACGAGGCGTTCGCCGCGCAGGCGCTGGCGGTGCTGCGCGAACTCGGCATGGCCGACGATGCGCCGCACGTGAATCCCAACGGCGGAGCGATCGCCATCGGCCACCCGCTCGGCATGAGCGGCGCCCGGCTGGTGACCACCGCCGCCCATGAACTCATGCGCCGTGGCGGCCGCTACGCCCTGTGCACGATGTGCATCGGGGTCGGGCAAGGCATCGCCATGGTCATCGAGCGTGTTTGAACTCACAGCAAGGAGAACCGCATGTACACGCAGTCCTTCGATATGCCCGACAGCCCCGGCGCCAAACCCGCCCCATCCGCTTCCGCTGGCGAAGACCCGGCCCGGCAGGCCGCCTTCGATGCGCGCATCGACGCCGACGGCCGCATCGAGCCGCAGGACTGGATGCCCGAGGCCTACCGCAAGACGCTGGTGCGCCAGATCAGCCAGCACGCGCACAGCGAGATCGTCGGCATGCTGCCCGAGGGGAACTGGATTTCCCGCGCGCCGTCGCTGAAGCGTAAGGCGATCCTGATCGCCAAGGTGCAGGACGAGGGTGGCCACGGCCTCTACCTTTATTCCGCCGCCGAAACGCTGGGCACCAGCCGTGACCAGATGCTCGACGCGCTGCACAGCGGCCGCGCCAAATACAGCTCGATCTTCAACTATCCGACGCTGACCTGGGCCGACGTCGGCGTCATCGGCTGGCTGGTCGACGGCGCCGCGATCATGAACCAGGTGCCGCTGTGCCGCTGCTCTTACGGCCCCTACGCCCGCGCCATGGTGCGCGTGTGCAAGGAGGAGTCGTTCCACCAGCGCCAGGGTTACGAAGCCCTGCTGGTGATGATGACCGGCACCGCCGAGCAGAAGGCGATGGTCCAGGACGCGGTCAACCGCTGGTGGTGGAAGTGCCTGGCCATGTTCGGCCCGCCCGATGCCGACAGCCCGAACAGCGCCCAAGGCATGCGCTGGGGAATCAAGCGCGTCTCCAATGACGAGTTGCGTCAGAAGTTCGTCGATGCCACCCTGCCGCAGGCCAGGGTGCTCGGCGTCACGCTCCCCGATCCCGACCTGAAGTGGAACGAGGAGCGCCAGCACCACGACTACGGCCAGATCGACTGGAACGAATTCCGGGAAACCGTGAGCGGCAACGGCCCGTGCAACAGCGAGCGCCTGGCGACCCGCGTCAAGGCGCACAACGATGGCCAGTGGGTGCGCGATGCCGCGCTGGCCCACGCCGAAAAGTGGAGAGCACGCGCCATGAAGGAGGCAGCATGAGCACCGCACTGAAGGAATGGCCGCTGTGGGAAGTCTTCGTCCGCAGCAAGCAGGGCCTCGAGCACAAGCACTGCGGCAGCCTGCACGCCGCCGACGCGGCGCAGGCGCTGGACATGGCGCGCGACGTCTACACCCGGCGCCAGGAAGGCGTCAGCATCTGGGTCGTCGAGTCGAAGGCGATCACCGCCAGCAATCCCGACGACAAGGGCGAGCTGTTCGACCCGGCCGCCGACAAGATCTACCGCCACCCGACCTTCTACGAGATCCCGGAAGAAGTGGGGCACATGTAATGAGCGCCGCCGACTACCTGCTGCACCTCGCCGACAACGCGCTCGTCCTCGGCCAGCGCAACGCCGAGTGGTGCGGCCACGGCCCGGTCCTCGAGGAAGACATCGCGCTCGCCAACGTCAGCCTCGACCTGATCGGCCAGGCCCGGCTGCTCTATCAATTGGTCGCCTCGCTGAAGGGCGGCGATTGCACCGAAGACAAGCTGGCCTGCTTCCGCGACACGCACGAGTTCCGCAACTACACGCTGGTCGAGTTGCCGCACCACGGCCCGCTCTCCGGCTACGCCAAGGCCAGCCTCGATTACGCGACGACCATTGTCCGCAACTTTCTCTACAGCGCGCTGATGGCGCTGCTCTGGGAAGCGCTGGAGAAGTCGGCCGACGCCGACCTCGCAGCCATCGCCGCCAAGTCGCTCAAGGAAGTGCGCTATCACCTGCGCCACTCGCGTGACTGGCTGGTCCGTCTCGGCGACGGCACCGACGAATCGCACGCCCGCACCCAGGCGGCGCTCGATCACCTGCTGCCCTACACGCAGGAATTCTGGGCGGGCAGCCCGGCCGAATCAGCCGCCATTGCCGCCGGCATCGGCGTCGACCCGAACGCGCTGAAATCCGACTGGGACACCATCGTCGATGCCGCGCTTGCGGAGGCCACGCTGCAGCGTCCGCCACTCGGCGGCTACGTTCCCGAGGGCAAGCAGGGCATCCACTCCGAGCATCTCGGCTACCTGCTCGGCGAAATGCAGAGCCTCGCCCGCGCCCATCCGAACGGTGTGTGGTAAGCCAATGAGCGCCACGGTCGAAGACGTCTGGGCCACGCTGGAGGATCTGGCCGACCCGGAAATCCCCGTCATCTCGCTGCGCGATCTCGGCATTCTGCGCGAAGTCCGCGTCGGTGCCGACGGCTTCGAAGTCGTCATTACGCCCACCTACAGCGGCTGCCCGGCGATGGGCCAGATCGAGGATGACCTGCGGTCGACGCTGGAAAATGCTGGAATTCCGGCCCGCATCGTCACCCGGCTGGCACCGGCGTGGACGACCGACTGGATGAGCGACGCCGGCAAGGAAAAGCTGCGCGCCTACGGCATCGCGCCGCCGCACCGGACACCGGCCGGGAGCAGTGTCGTCCGCTTCATCGCCCGCCCGGCTGCGGCAGAGACTGTGCCCTGCCCGCGCTGCGGCTCGGCCAACACGGTGGAAACCTCGCATTTCGGCTCGACGGCCTGCAAAGCGCTCTACAGGTGCCAGGACTGCCTTGAACCGTTCGATTATTTCAAGCCGTATTGAGTACCGGAGCCCCACGCAATGTCCGCCCCCCGTTTTCACGAACTCACCGTCAAGCGCGTCAGCCCCGAAGCGGCCGGCTCGCTGGCGGTCACCTTCGCCATCCCGCCCGACGCCCGCGCCACCTTCGCCTTCCAGCCCGGCCAGTTCCTCACCCTGCGCGCCACGGTCGATGGCCAGGAAATCCGCCGCAACTATTCGATCAGCAGCCCGCGCAGCCGGCTGGCCAAGGCCGGTGAACTCGAAATCGGCATCCGCCCGGTCGCCGGCGGTGTCTTCTCCAACTGGGCGGCGCAGTCGCTGAAGGCCGGCGACAAGCTCGACGTCATGCCGCCCGACGGCCGCTTCGTTGTCAGGAAGCAGCGCGCCATCCACCGCGTCGGCTTCGCCGCCGGCTCGGGCATCACGCCGATCCTGTCGATCGCCGCGACGACGCTCGAGGAACAGCCGGACTCCAAGTTCACGCTGGTCTATGGCAACCGCCGCATGTCCAGCGTAATGTTCAACGAGGCGCTGCAGGACCTCAAGGACCGCTATCCGGACCGCCTGACGCTGATCCACGTCCTCTCCCGCCAGGCGCAGGAAGTCGACCTGCTGCAGGGCCGCATCGACGGCGCCAAGGTGCGCGCGATGATCGCCGCCCTGCTGCCGGCGGCGAGCATGGACGAGGTCTTCATCTGCGGCCCGGAAGCGATGATCGAGGCCACCGAGCAGGCGCTGCTCGCCGCCGGCGTCCCGGAGACCCGCGTCCATGCCGAACGCTTCACCTCGGGCCCGGCGATGGCGGCCAAGGTCCAGGCCGACACCGATGCGGCACACGAGCGCCAGCCGGCAGCCAGGGATATCGCCCTGACCGTCGTCCTCGACGGCAAGCAGCACGAACTGCAGATCGGCGCCGACGAGCACGTGCTCGATGCCGCGCTCAACGCCGGCCTCGACCTGCCCTACTCGTGCAAGGCCGGCGTCTGCTGCACCTGCCGCGCCAGGGTCCTGTCGGGCGAGGTGGTCATGGACAGGAACTTCACGCTGGAACCCGCCGAGATGGATCAGGGCTTCGTCCTCACCTGCCAGGCGCGACCCACCACCGTGAAGCTCGTGGTCAGTTTCGACGAGCGCTGATTTCCGCAGGAACACGGTGGCCGGCCGCTGTCGCAGTGGTTAAACTGTGGCCAGCGCCGCACCAGCCGCAAGGCGACCCTTCGACCCGGGCCGCCGGGGGTCATTCCCCCGATGGTCAAACTTTGGAGAGCAGAAATGACACAGGTAGTCCTGACCGAAACCCACGGCAAGGTGGGTCTGATCCGCATCAACCGCCCGGAGGCGATGAACGCACTGAACAACGACGTCGTCGACGGCATCGGCGCCGCGATCGATGCCTTCGAGGCCGACGACAACATCGGCTGCATCGTCGTCACCGGCAACGAGAAGGCCTTCGCCGCGGGCGCCGACATCGGCTTCATGAAGGATTTCGACCACATGCACGCCTACCGGTCCGACTTCATCACGCGCAACTGGGAGCGCATCAAGACCGCGCGCAAGCCGGTCATCGCCGCGGTGGCCGGCTTCGCGCTGGGCGGCGGCTGCGAGATGGCGATGATGTGCGACATGATCTTCGCCGCCGACACGGCAAAGTTCGGCCAGCCGGAAATCCGCCTCGGGACGCTGCCCGGCGCCGGCGGCACGCAACGCCTGCCGCGCGCGGTGGGCAAGGCCAAGGCGATGGACATGTGCCTGACCGCCCGCTTCATGGACGCCGCCGAGGCCGAGAAGTCCGGCCTGGTCGCCCGCGTCATCCCCGCCGACCAGTTGCTCGAGGAAACGCTGAAGGCCGCCGCGGTCATCGCCGGCTTCTCGCTGCCGGTGGTCATGATGGTCAAGGAATCGGTCAACCGCGCCTTCGAGTCGTCGCTCAACGAAGGCCTCCTCTTCGAGCGCCGCGCCTTCCACGCCAGCTTCGGGCTGGAAGACCAGAAGGAAGGCATGGCCGCCTTCGTCGAGAAGCGCAAGGCGAACTTCAGGAACCGCTGATTCCCGGCGATCTTGAAATCAGCCGGGATTTACGGTGGACCGCGGGAGAGATCAGGCCAGGCCTTGCAGCCCTTGATAGCCCAGGTAGAAACCAACGAGCAGGATCAGCGCTCCCGAAAAATAGGGCGCCTTCCGCGCGAATTCGCCGAATCCGCTCCATCTCCTGGAGACGTGCTTCACGCTCAAGGCCGCCAGCGCGCCGGAAAGCACCATCGTCAAGGCCAACCCGATACTGAAGCACAGCACCAGAGTTGCCCCAAGGGTGATCTCCTTCAGTTGCAAGCACAGTAACAGCACGGTGATCGAGGCAGGACAGGGGATCAGCCCGCCGGTCAGCCCGAACATGATGATCTGTCCGGTTGTCACTTCGCGATTGGCGAAGCGGCGGCGGATATCGTTGGCGTGCGCCAGCTCGTGCGGGTCCTGATAACCCGGCGCCGACACGTCCAGCCCTTCGTAGTCCTTGATGGCGTGGTGATGGTGGTCGTGCTCGATGAACTCCACGTCATAATCATGGCTGTGGTGTTCATGACCCAGGCGCAGGCGGGCGACGAACTCGTGCGGCTCGGGAATCTCCTGCGCGGACTCGACGAAACCTTCGCGCTGCACGAAACTGAATGTCTGGCGGCCACCCTCCGGACGCTCGGTCTCGATCCTCACCTGATCGGCCGTCCAGGTGTGGCCATGCCCGCTTTCCCGGAACAGGCGGAAGCGCGGTGGCACGCCATCCTCGAACACTTCCAGTCGTACGACTCCGTGACCGGTGTCGATGCGTTTGGTGTCGTCATGATGATGGTCGTGATCGTGATCATGGCCTTGTTCGGCAAATTGCTGTTGCCGCCAGGTCCGCCACATCATCCACACGGCGACGCCGATGATCAGCACAGCCGACGCCACCTGGAGGTAGGGCTCACTGGTTTCCGCATCCCATTTCTGACCGAAGTACATCCCGCCAAGCGCGATGACCCACACCACGGCGGTGTGGGAAATCGTCGCCGATAGCCCGAGCAGGACGGCTTGCGCCACGGTGCCGCGTATGGCGACGATGAAAGCGGCCATCATCGTCTTCGAGTGCCCGGGTTCGAGGCCATGCAAGCCGCCGAGCAGGATCGCGCTGGGGATGAATAGCCAGGCGTTGGCCGTGCCTTGCGCCAGCAGCGTGGAGAAGTTGGTCACGGGGCGTCCTCAGAGGTATTTGGTGATGGCCTTGAACTCGCGAATGATGTCGTCCGCGCTTTGGGGATCGTTGCGCACCGCCTGTTCAAGGCAGTGATCGATGTGATCGTGTACCAGAGCCTTCTTGGCATTGGCAACCGCGCTTTCGACGGCCTGCAGTTGCTGGGCGATCTCAAGGCAATTGCGGCTGGCTTCAAGCATGGTGATGATGCTCTTGAGGTGCCCTTCGGCCCGTTTAAGGCGCTTGGTGATCTCTGGATGGGAGGCGTGTGTGCTCATAATGCAGATCCTATCCACCTGGATAGGATCTGTCAAGCTTGATGGCTGTCAGTCAAGCGAAAGAACGAGGCCACTCATGCGACAAAGGGGACACCGTCCTTCCCGGCCGAAAGACGAGTGTCACTCATTTCAGGCCCCTTCTGGCTCTCCATGCAAGCCGATTGAGGCACGAGGCAAGTCAGGGTCTGATTTGCATAGTAGACAAAGCACGTTAGCATGACTTGGGTGCGTTTCCACCCGGCCTCCGCGTTTGCCGCAGAGTTTGAATGACGCTTCGGAGAAAGTTTCCGTGTCGATTCGCATTGTTCTCATTGCACTGCTGATTTGCCTCTCGCCTGGCAGCGCGCACTGCGGCGGAAAGGAGGTCACCGTTACAGTCAGCGAGTCGGGCGACGGTTTCATCGTGAAGGCGACGGTAAGCCCGCCGGTGTCGCCGCGGACCGCCTGGGACGTTCTGGTCGACTTCGATCACATGACCAGCATCCTGAGTAACTTGACCGCCAGCAGGGTGGACAGCAAGAATGGGAATGTCCTGATCGTCAAACAGGAGGGGATCGCCAGATTCGGCATCTTTTCCTTCCCGTTCAAGGCCGAACGGGAGATCCGCCTCGACCCGCCGAGGCGAATCCTGGCGAGGAATCTGTCGGGCACCTTGAAGCGCATGGAGAGCGACCTGCAACTGATTCCGACCGGCGCCCACGGGGTCCGCATCGAGTACCGCGCCGAACTCGCTTTCGACTCGATCATCGCCGGCCTGTTCGGCGTATCTTTCCTGAACCACGAAGTCGAAGAACAGTTCCTCGCGATGGTGGAGGAGATGAAAAGGCGGGAGGCACGTCTTGCATCAGACCCGACCGAACCGAAGCAGTGAGCAACTGCGCGCACCGTTCGAGGAAGCAGACATGCCGGCGCTGGATCACGATAATGGCGATGGTAGACAACCCAGATATCTTGTCGGGCCATGACGCCTTCCAGACTTCAACCAGGGGTCAAGGCCTTCCTGTTCCAGAACCCATCATCGCGGAGACGACCATGCTGCAACTTAGACCGAATTGCGAGTGCTGCGACAAGAACCTGCCGCCCGATTCTCCGGAGGCGCGCATCTGCTCCTTCGAGTGCACCTTCTGCGCTTCGTGCGCGGAAGGCAGACTCGGCGGCAAGTGCCCGAACTGCGGCGGGGAATTGCTGCCGCGGCCGCGACGCCCCGCCGGCAAACTGGCCGACTACCCGGCGTCGACCGAGCGCATCTTCAAACCGGCCGGTTGTGACAAGGCAGCCTGAATGCCCGGGCGGGTTTGAAGCCGCGATGTCGGCGGCTGACCGGGGAAATGGGCGAAAAGTCGGATCCCTGGCCGTCTGACATGCATCTGTTCGTCGATATTTCGAGTCACGGCTTCGGCCACCTCGCGATCACCGCCCCAGCCCTCGACGCTCTGGCGGAAATAGCCCCGGAATTGCGGTTGACCGTGCGCAGCGGCCTCCCCCGGCAGAAACTGGCGCAGCGCATCAAGGCACCCTTCGCCCTGATCGAGGGCTGCAGCGATTTCGGCTACGTCATGATCGACGCCACGCGCATTGACCTGGCGGCCAGCGCCGCTGCCTATCGCCACGCCCATGCCAGCTGGGCGGCACGGGTTGCGCGTGAGGCGGCCTTGCTCGCCGCGCTTGAGCCGGATCTGGTCCTCACCAACGTCAGCTACCTGCCGCTGGCCGGCGCGGCACGGGCGGGAATCGCGGCGCTGAGCCTGTGCTCGCTCAACTGGGCCGACCTCTTCGCCCACTTCTTCGGTCACGAACCGTGGGCCGCGCCGATCCACGCCGAAATGCTGGCCGCCTACCGCAGCGCCCGGGCTTTCATGCGCGTCACCCCGGGCATGCCGATGCACGAACTCGACAACCGCGAGGACGTCGGCCCGATCGCTGCGCTCGGGCGCCGCCACGATCTCGGACTGAACGGCGACAAGGCGGTGCTGATCGCCATGGGCGGCATCGCCCACCAGCTGCCGGTGGAAGACTGGCCACGCACGCCCGGCATCCGCTGGCTGGTCCCCGCCGTCTGGCAGTGCGCGCACCCCGATGTCATTGCTCTCGAATCCTTCGGTCTGAACTTCACCGATCTGCTGTGCTCGGTCGACGCGGTCATCAGCAAACCCGGTTACGGCACCTTCACCGAAGCCGCCTGCAACGGCACGCCGGTGCTGCACCAGCGGCGCGACGACTGGCCGGAGCAGGACTGCCTGATCGAGTGGCTGCGTCGCTCCGGCCGTTGCCAGGAGGTCGACGCCAGCGTCCTCCACCACGGAGATCTGCGGGAATCGTTGAGCGCACTCTGGCGACAGGCGCCATCGCCGACTCCGCAAGCCACCGGTGCACGCCAGGCCAGCGAAAAGATTTTGTCGCTTTGCCCCGGTTTTGCTGTTTCGTGACAGGCAAACCGTTGCAAACTGTCGTGCCCTCGCTTTGTCCCGTTGCGCCCTGACCTCGCCTCGCCCCATGCCTGACTTCGCCATGCCAACAAACAACCTCGCCGTTCTGGATGGTCCGTACCAGCCCGACCTGATCCGGGCCGAGGTGCTCGCCGACATTTTCGAAGCCACCGCCCTTCGCGTTCCCGCCAAAGCCGCGCTGACGTTCGGAACACGCTGCCTGACCTACGGCGAACTCGACGACCTGGCCGACCGGGTAGCCGCCCACCTGATCGCGGCCGGCGTGCGGCCGGGGCAAATCCTGGGACTCTGGCTGCCACGCGGCATCGACCTGCTCGTCATGCAGCTTGGCATCGCCAAGGCGGGGGCCGCCTGGCTGCCTTTTGACCCGAGTACGCCGGTCGACCGCATCAGGGTCTGCCTCGACGACGCCAGCGCCGGCGGGTTGCTCACCTGCGCCGCCAGCGCCGATCTCGTCGCCGATCTCGCCTGTCCGGTGTGGACCGCCGAGGCCGTCACCGCACCGCTGCTTGCGCCGGGCCAGCGCCGTGCGGGCGTCCTGCCGACGCACCCGGCCTACGTCATCTACACCTCCGGCTCGACCGGCAAGCCCAAGGGCATCCGCATCGACCAGGGGGCGATCTGCCACTTTCTGCGCAGCGAGAACGTCATGCTCGGTGTTCGCGAGGAGGACCGCGTCTACCAGGGGTTCTCGGTCGCCTTCGACATGTCGTTTGAGGAAATCTGGATCAGCTATCTGGTTGGCGCCACCTTGTGGATCGGCCCGCGCGAAGTCGCCGCCGACCCGGAGGCCCTGCCGCGAGCACTGATCGAACAGAAGATCACGGTGCTGCATGCGGTGCCGACGCTGCTCGCGCTGTTTGCGCACGACGTACCCAACCTGCGCCTGATCAACCTTGGCGGCGAGGCTTGCCCCGAGGCCCTGATCCCGCGTTGGGTGCGGCCGGGACGGAAAATTTTCAACACCTACGGCCCGACCGAAGCGACGGTCGGGGCCAGCGGCGCCGAACTGGAAATTGGCCGGCCGGTGACCATCGGCCGGCCAATTTCCAACTACCGGCTCCTTGTCATCGACCCGGCGTTCGAAAATGGCCTGCGCCTTCTGTTGCGTGGAGAAACCGGCGAACTCTGCATCAGCGGACCCGGCGTCGGCGCCGGTTATCTCGGGCGCCCGGAACTGACCGCCGAAAAATTTCTCGCCAACCCATGGCCGTGCGGCCCCCAGGATGACCGCCTGTACCGCACCGGTGACCTCGCGTTCATCGATGACGATGGCTGCGTTCATTGTCTCGGGCGCACCGACGACCAGGTCAAGATTCGCGGCTTCCGCGTCGAACTCGGAGAAATCGAGAGTGCGCTCTGTCGCCAGGCCGGGGTTGGCACGGCGGCGGTCATCTTGCGCAGCGATGACGGTATCGAACGGCTCGTCGCTTACCTCGTCGCCGACAGCGAACTGACCGCAAGCGCCGCCGATCTGCGTAGCGCGCTTGGCGAATCGCTGCCTCCCTACATGGTTCCGGTCCACATCGAAACGCTGGCGGAAATGCCGCGCCTGACTTCGGGCAAGATCGATCGCAAGGCACTGCGCGCGCGGGCGCTGGAAATCGCCACCAGCCTTTCCGCCAAATCGGATCAACCGGAATCGCCGGCCGAGGAAGTGCTGTTCGCCGAGCTGGCAAAACTCTTTCCCGGCCAGGCCATCCATCGCGCGGCCGACTTCTTCGTCGATCTCGGCGGTCACTCGCTGTTTGCCGCCCGCCTCGCCTCGGCGATCCGCACCCATGCGCGTTTCGCCAGCTTCACGGTGCGCGACATCTACCTGCTGCGCAGCGTCGGCCGCATCGCCGAAGTACTGGCTGACGTCCCCGACCATCAGCCTGCCGCCGTCCGCGACTGGACACCACCGCCAGCAGCCAGACGCTGGCTGTGCGGCGCCGCCCAGGCGCTGACCATACCGGGCCTCGTCGTCCTGCACATGGCGCAGTGGCTGGCTCCCTTCTTCACCTTCCATTTCTTTACCGGGGATCCCGACGATTCGGTCGCCATCGCCATTGCCGTGTCGCTCGTCGCCTTCATGCTCGCCACCCTGCTCGAGTTCGCCATCGCCGTCGCCGGCAAGTGGCTGATCGCCGGCCCCCTGAAACCGGGCCGCTACCCGCTCTGGGGGGTCACCTATTTCCGCTGGTGGCTGGCCGACCGCCTGATCGAAGCGGCGCCGGACTACATGCTTAACGGATCACCGCTCTACGTCAGCTGGTTGCGCCTCCTTGGCGCCGATATCGGCCAGGACGTCGTCATCGGCTCGGTGACAGTGCGCGCCCATCATCTGATCAGAATCGGCGACGGCGTCAGCATCGGCAGCGGAGTCAATCTGGAGAACGTGCGGGTCGAACATGGCGAGCTGCTGATCGGCCGCATCACGCTGGCTGCCGACAGCTGTATCGGTTCGTATGCCGTCCTCGAGGGCAATACCGCAGTCGGCGAGGCCGGCCATCTGGAAGGCCAGTCAGCCCTCAGCGACGGCCGGAGCGTCCCGGCCAGACGCATCTGGAGCGGTTCGCCGGCGCGCGACATCGGCGCCTTCGACCCCACCTCGCTGCCTGCGCGTCCCGAGGTTTCCGAGACGCGACTGGCCCGCGAGGATCTGTTCTTCCTGCTCGGCGTGGTCGGGACCGCAGCCATTTTTTTCCTTCCTGTCTTCCCGACATTCATGCTGATCGACTGGCTGGATGACATCTACCCCTGGATGCAGAGCGACGATGTCGCCTTCCAGTTGATCACCTACTTCCTGCTCGCCTTCCCGGCGACGGGCGTGCTGATCGTAAGCACGGTGCTGATCTCGGCGGCATTGCGCTGGACCTTTCTGCCACGCCTGGCCGAAGGGCGCTGGCCGGTTCACAGCAACAAGTATTGCAGCCGCTGGCTGGTGAACCAGATTCAGGAGTTCAGTCTCAACATTCTGCACGGGGTGTACGCGACCGTCTATTCACCGATGTGGTATCGCCTGCTCGGCGCCAAGGTCGGACGCGGCGCCGAAATTTCGACGGCCCAGGGACTGATTCCCGATTTGCTGACGCTCGGCGACGAAACCTTCATCGCCGATGCAGTGATGCTGGGCGACGAGGAAATCGACGGCGGCTGGATGACGCTGCGGCCCACGGTCATTTCGCGGCGCAGCTTCATCGGCAATGGCGCTTATGTGCCGGACGGCACCGTCGTACCCGAAAACGTGCTCATCGGTGTCCATTCACGGGTGCCGGACAACGACCGGATGCAGCCGGGCGACACCTGGCTCGGCTCGCCCGCGATCAATCTGCCCGCCCGCGAAGAGACGCATGGCTTTCCTGAAGCGCTGACCTTCGCGCCGTCGAAGCAGCGCCAGATTGGCCGCGGACTGATCGAAGCCCTGCGCATCGTGACACCCCACGCGGTGGTCATTGCCGTCGGCTATACCGTCGTCCTGAACGTGATGCCGTTTGCCGAAGCCGAACGCTGGGGAGCCGTTTTCTGGTACATGAACGTGGCTGGCATGCTTTATGGCCTCGGCGCCTTCCTCTTCGTGTTCATACTCAAGTGGCTGCTGGTCGGCCGCTACGACAAACGTGCACAACCAATGTGGACACCATTTGTCTGGATTTCCGAAGCCATAACCACGCTCTACGAGGGCATCACGATTCCCAATTTCATGCGCTATCTGCGCGGTACGCCATGGCTACCGGTCGCCTTCAGACTTCTTGGCACCCGCATGGGTCGAGGTGTCTATATGGACACCACCGACATCACCGAATTCGACTGCGTGGATATCGGCGACCACAGCGAGTTGAATGCGCTGTGCTGCCCGCAGACCCACCTGTTCGAGGATCGCGTCATGAAGATAGACCACATCCGGATCGGTCGGCGGGTGACGATGGGGCCCCGCAGCGTGGTGCTGTACAGCGCGGAAGTTGGCGACAACGTCAAGCTCGGCCCGCTGACACTGGTCATGAAAGGTGAAAGCATTCCGACGAGTTCGCACTGGCACGGTTGTCCCGCGTCACCCGCCGACTGATGTTCGCCCCGACGCTGACCGGATCCGCCCTGACGAATGGACAGGATCTGCACTTTCTGTCGCTTGCGACCCCGGACACGACGCCGCGTGCCGAAGCTCGCGCGCGGATTCGCCAGGCGCTGCACGAAGCCCTGCTCCACCTCCTTGCGGCGGATCCGGAATCGGTTGCGCTGATTACCACGCCGGGCGAGCCAGTCCGGCTGGCACCGCCGTGGGCCGACATCGGACTGTCGATCAGCCACGAGCCGGGACTGTCGCTGGCGGTCATCAACCTGGCCGGCCCCGCAGGCATCGATCTGTTGCGCGTCGCTTCCGCTCCGGTCGGCAGCGACGCCGTGGCCCACGACTATCTGGGGCCGGAAGTGGCACGCGTCCTCGCCGGACTGTCCGGTGAACAGCGGCAGCACGCTTTCGCTCAGGCCTGGACCCGTCTTGAAGCCCGCCTGAAGTGTCTGGGGCTGGAGCTTCGCGAATGGTCGCCCACACTCGAAGCGCGGCTGACGGGCTGCCGCGTCACCGACCTGGCAATGGCGGAGGGCTGGGTCGGCGCGGTAGCAATTCCCGGCGAAGGCTTCAGCGCAGCGTCAACACGGGTTGGTGCCGGCTGAAGCGGCACCGCGCCAGAAATACCTTGGGAACTCAGAAACGCCAGCCGAAGCGCTTGAGCAGTTCACCCGTCTCGCAGACCGGCAGGCCCATGACGCCTGTGTAACTGCCGGCCATGTACTCGATGAACAATCCTGCACGACCCTGGATGCCGTAGGCGCCCGCCTTGTCGACCGACTCGCCGGTCAGCACGTAACGCTCGATTTCCTCGTCGTCGATCTGACGAAAGCGCACTTCGCTGTTCGACAGCACGTATTCCGTCCGCCCTTGATAGGCTACCGCGACGCCGGTCAACACACGGTGCGTGTGGCCGGAGAGGCGGCGCAACGTGGCGGCAGCATCAGCCTTGTCAGCCGGCTTGCCGATGATCGTCCCGGCGAATTCGAGTATCGTGTCGGCGGCCAGTACTGGACGTAGCGGCAGGCGTCGCTCGAGAAGCAGGTTGACCCCATGGTCGGCTTTGGCCCGGGCGACGCGCTCGACATACGCAAGCACCGCTTCGCCGGAATGGGCGACTTCGTCCACCTGCGGGTCGGTGCGCAGGCCACTGCGGAAAATGATGGTATCGAACGCCACCCCCATCTGGGTAAGCAGTTCGCGGCGGCGCGGGCTGCGCGAGGCAAGGTAGAGACGCATGATGAATTCTAGCCCTCCCGGTGATAGGGGTGGTTCCTGAGCAGGCTGACCGCGCGATAGAGTTGTTCGCACAGCACCAGCCGGGCAAGGCCGTGCGGCAGGGTCAGGCTCGACAGGCGCACGCGGTCGTCGGCCTGGCGCTTGAATTCCTCGTCGAGTCCGTCGGCACCGCCGATCAGCAGCGCAACGTCGCGACCGTCCTGCATCCAGGCCTCGATCCTTTGGGCAAGTTTCAGCGTGGTCAGGTCGTCGCCCTTTTCATCGAGGACGACGATGCGGCAAGTGGCGGGCAGGGCATCACGGATACGCCCCTTCTCGGCAGCGAGCAACTGCTCGCGGGTTTTCGAGCCGCGCAGTTCCGGCTTGATCTCGCTGACACTGGCCGGCAACTCGCGCGGCATGCGCTTGAGGTACTCGGCGCAGCCATCGCTCAACCAGCCGGGCTGGCGATTGCCGACGGCGAGCACGTGCAGCTTCACTTGATGGCTTCCTGCCCCACTGCCTTACGCCGCTGCGCCGGGGTCGTCTGCCACAGCTCTTCCAGGTTGTAGTACTGGCGCACCAGCGGCTGCATAACATGGACAATGATATCGCCGAGGTCAACCAAGACCCATTCGCCGGTCTCCTGGCCTTCGGTCGACAAGATCTCGGCGCCCGCCTCGCGCGCCTTTTCCTCAACATTATCGGCGAGCGCCCTGACCTGCCGGTTGGAATCGCCGGTGGCGATGACCATGCAGTCGAACAGCGGGGTGAGTTTGGCGGTGTTGATCACTTCGATATCCTTGCCCTTGATGTCTTCGAGGGCCGAAACGACGAGTTTTTGCAGCTTGTGGATTTCCATCGGGGGCTAGAGCCTGTCTCTGTAGAGTTGGTGAAGGCTAATGTAGTCGAGAACACTGTCCGGCAGCAAATAGCGGGCAGAATGCCCGGTCGCCAGCAGCTTGCGGATATGGGTCGCCGATATGGCGAGCTGGGTCATCGCGAAGGCGACGATGCCGCCGCCAGGCGCCGCCCGCAAACCGCCAGGATCGGGCAGCCGACGGTCGCTGAATTCGGTGGCCAGTTCATGCGGCAGGCTGGCGACCTCGATCGGAAAGCCGGGCCGGTGAGACACGGCAACGTGGGCGAGCGTGAAGATGTCGCGCCAGCAGTGCCAGGTCGTCAGACCGCCAAAGGCGTCGGCGCCAACCAGCAGGACCAGCGATTTGTCGCCTCCCAATTCGGCGCGCAGGCGTTGCAGGGTATCCACGGTATAACTCGGGACGGCGGCACCGACCTCGCCGGCATCGACTGAGAAACGGTCGTTTTCCGCCGTCGACCGCAGCACCATCTCCAGACGCTGTCGCGCCATGACCTGCGGCACGCCGCGATGCGGCGGCTGCCCGGCCGGTATCCAGCGCACGCTGCCGAGGCCGAGGCGGTCGAGCGCCTCCTCGGCCAGCCGCAGGTGGCCGAAATGCACGGGGTCGAAGGTGCCACCGAAGATGCCGAGCGGTTCAGACAATTTCAGGTTGACCGAAAATGTCGCGGTAGCTGGCATAGAAGCTGGCATAGACGGTCGAGAACACGCACAGCGCGATCACGACCATCAGCGGCATGATGATGAAACTGCCGACGAAGCTCCCCTGGCCCCCGGAAAACACGCCCGCGAGCAGGGCGAAAAGGAGCCCCGGCAAAATGCCGGCGACCATGATCAGCGCAGCGCCAAAGGCGAGAAAGGCGCGCCAGTTTATCCAGCAGGCGACGAAACTGAAGAACAGCGACTTGCCGACGCTCTGGCCGTGCCAGGCGGCCAGCACCGGGGCGAACCACCAGGCCATCAGGACCGGCGTCATCAGCGTCATGACAAACACTGACGGCAACAGGAAGCTGCCACTTTCCAGAGCCTCCCTGTCGGCGGGCGCGGTGGACAGGATGAGGCGCAGCAGATCACCGCCGTCGAGCAGCGCGGAGAGACCCAAAACGGCCAGGGTGCAACATAGATAGAGCGCGCCGAGTAAGAGCAGCGTACGGGGGTTATGCTTGAGGCCACCGAACAGCGTCTGCAGGCCGACCAGCTTGCCCTGGTCGAGATCGCGCGCCGCCTGCATCAGGCCGACCGTCAGGCCGGGGATGATCATCGACGCTGCCACGGCGCCTATGATCGGCACCAGGTTGAGAAAGATCACGGTCAGCCAGTAGCTGACGACCAGCATGGCGAGCAAGGGCGGATTGCGCCGGAAGATCGCAAAGCCGGCATCGAGCCAACGCCAGCCGGCCGCTGCCGGAAGTTTCTGCGCATGCATGGTCAGGTCCCCTCGAAAATATCGAGGTAGGAGGCGTAGATCGCGCCATTGAAGATTGGAATCAGCAACAGGAAGCCGACGAAGAACGGGAGCGTGGCGAAGAACATGGCAACCGTCAGGAGCAGCGCAAAGAGGAGCATCGCCACCCAGTTCTTGACCCCGGCGGCAAGGCTGGCCTTCATCGCCGGCAACGGTTGCATGTCGTGAAAGAAGACCAGTGCCGGCGCGAACCATGTCGCCATAAGGACCGGGATCGACAGGATGAACGCCAGCAAGCTGGCGATCATGACACCCCCGAGGGCAATTCCGAATCCGGCGATGCGGCCGGTGATCACGCCGCCGAGGACGCCGCCGCTGACCAACATGAAGGCGAGAAACGCGATACCGAAAATGCCCGTCGCAAAATAGACGCCAATCATCACCAGACCGCCCGCATTGTGGTGAAAACCGGCGAACAAATCGGCGATTTCGGCGTTGCCGTCGGCATGCTGGTGCCGGCTCAGCAACAGCAGCCCGCCGGCGAAGACCGGTAGCAGGACGCTGACCGCGATCTGGCCGAAGACCGGAACGATCTGCACTCCCAGCACGATCACCATCATCAGCACCGCGCTGCCGATCCATGTCCCGGGATTGGCGATGAACAGCAGCCAGCCCTGGCGCAGCCATTCGAAACAGGCGCCGGGATCGACCTCCCGGCTGGCACCGGTGAAGGCTGGCGGGACCACCTGAATTTGCGTACTTTCTTCCATACCGGGATGCTAACGGGGCATGCCTTCCGGAGCAAGGCAAAGACGCTGAAGGAGTCGACCAAAATGGTCCGGGTCCTTGATCGTTACCACAGCGCCGGGGCGCGGGTGGTGCCGCACATCGAGTCGCAGCAGCCAGAAGCGCAACGCGGCGGCCCGCCGTAGCGCCAGCCAGGCAGTCTCCTCGCCCGGTGTCAACTGCCGCAGTGCGCTGTAACCGGCAATCAGGGCAGCGAGTTGGCCATCGTCGGCGCACCAGTCGTTGGCCGCCACCGCCAGATCGAAGAGCATGCAGTCTGCGCCGGCGAAGTAGAAGTCGAGCACCCCGGACAGTTGTCCGGCGTCCTGCCACAGGACGTTGTCGCGAAACAGGTCAGCATGAATGATCCCGCACGGCAGGCCAGAATAGTCTTGCGCGGACTGAAAATCGAGCTCCGCGAGGAGTCGACCGCGCTCGTCGCTCGTCAGTTGCGCGGCCAATGCGTGCCCGGTACGCTCACGCCACTCCTGGCCGCAGGGATTGGGCAAGGGCGACGGAAAATCAGCGCCGGCCAGATGCAGGCGCGCCAGCATTTCACCGAGAGCCCGGCAATGCGCTGCAGTCGGAATCTCGATGCAGGCGCCAGGCAAACAGGTGAAAAGCGCTGCCGGCTTTCCGGCCAGCAGCCGCCAGAAGCGACCGTCGCCGGTGGCCAACGGTCGCGGACAGGGAATCCCGCGCGCCGCTAGATGGTCCTGCAATGCCAGGCAGAAATCGAGTTCGCGCGATGTCAGGCTTTCGAAGATCGTCAGTACCCAGCGGCGACTGCCGACACCCACGAAAAAGTTCGAATTTTGCATGCCGGCCGCGATGCCGGACAGCTCACTCGGTGCGCCAATACCGAGTGGCGCAAGCCAGGAGCCTAACTCTTCCCTGGCAACTGCCGTATAGACCGACAAGCGGCTACCACGAATAGACTTTCCACGTCGCGGGCGTCAGGTTGGCGCTGGGGCCATCCTGCTGGATGAAATTGCCATCCCCCTGCTGATCGACGAGGTAATAATCAGGACCAAAGGCCGGCGTCACCTTGATCATGTAGAGCTTGCCATTCTGACGATATTCTTCGCGAGTCTCGGATTCTGTCTTGACGATGGTGACCTGAGGCTCGAGCGTAGCATCGAAGGCTTCCATGCCCGGCGGAGGCGGCGGCACAGCAGGCAGCGGCTGAAGATTGCCTTGCTGGGCGAAAACGGGCAAGGCAGCAAGCAGGATGACGGGAATTAGTGGGCGCATGGAAATATCCTTGAAGATCTGTCCCCGATTCTATTACAGGTTGAGCATCAACTCACGCTCGCTGGGCAACGGACCGAACGGGCGAGCCTCATAGTGTTTGAATATCGCTTCGACGACCAGTTCCGGCTCATCGATCAACTGGATGAGATCGATGTCCCGAGGGTCGACCATACTCTCCTTGACCAGTCGATCCATGAACCAGTCAATCATCCCCTGCCAGAACTCCGAACAGACAAGGATCAGCGGAATCTTGCGCGCCTTGCCGGTCTGGATGAGCGTGAGCGCTTCCATCAACTCATCGAGCGTGCCGAAACCGCCAGGCATCACGACATAGGCGCTGGCAAAGCGGACGAACATGTACTTGCGCGCGAAGAAGTGGCGGAATGTCTGTGAAATATCCTGATACGGGTTGGATTGCTGTTCGTGTGGCAACTGGATGTTCAACCCGACCGAAGGCGACTTGCCGAAATAGGCGCCCTTGTTGGCCGCCTCCATGATGCCGGGGCCACCGCCCGAGATCACCGAGAATCCGGAATCCGAGAGAAGTCGCGCCGTTCGTTCGGCAAGATCGTAGTACGGCGAGCCCGGCACCACGCGTGCGCTGCCGAAAATGGTCACGGCCGGCTTGATCGGCGCCAGACGTTCGGTCGCCTCGACGAACTCTGACATAATGCCGAAAATTCGCCAGGATTCACGCGCCGACGCCGACTGCAGCAAGGCTTCGGATTCCACGCCCATCACCAGTTTTTCGCTTTCCGTCACGATTCATGCCTCTCTTGTTGTTGGTGGACGGCTCGTCCTACCTCTACCGCGCGTTCCACGCCCTGCCCGACCTGCGCAACCAGGCCGGCGAGCCGACCGGCGCGCTCTACGGTGTTCTCAACATGCTACGCCGGCTGGAAAGCGACTACAAGGCGGACTACAAGGCTGTCGTCTTCGATGCCAAGGGCAAGACCTTCCGTGACGATTGGTATCCCGAATACAAATCGCACCGGCCACCGATGCCCGAGGATCTGGTCAGGCAGATCGAGCCCATCCACGCCGCGATCAAGGCTGCGGGCTGGCCGGTGCTGATGGTCGATGGCGTCGAAGCCGACGACGTGATTGGCACTCTGGCGACGGCTGCTGCGGTCGACGGCATCGAAACCCTGATTTCCACCGGCGACAAGGACCTCACCCAACTGGTCGGCCCGAAGGTCCGCTGGTACAACACGATGAGCAACGAACTGCTCGACGAAGCCGGCGTCGTGCAGAAATTTGGGATCGCGCCGAACCGTATCGTCGATTATCTGACGTTGGTCGGCGACCCGGTCGATGGCGTGCCGGGGGTCCAGAAATGCGGCCCGAAGACTGCCGTAAAGTGGCTGGAACAATACGGCTCACTCGACGGTATCATTGCCCATGCCGACGAAATCGGCGGCACCGTCGGCCAGAACCTGCGTGACCATCTCGAATTTGTTCCGCTCGGGCGGAGGTTGGTCACCGTTGCCTGTGACCTCGCGAACCTGCCGCCCCCGACCGCGTTGACCACCACCGCCCGAGATACTGGAACCTTGCGCGGACTTTATGGCCGCTACGAATTCCGCACCTGGCTTCGGGAACTGGACGCCCCGGCGGCCGACACCGTGGTGACCGGACCGGCGACAGCCGGCACCCCGCTGCAGGGGGCCATACCCGTCAGCTATGAAACCGTCTTCAGCTGGCCGCAGTTCGAGGTCTGGCTGGCGAAGATCGAAGCCGCCGACCTAACCGCGCTCGACACCGAAACCACCAGCCTCGACCCGTTCGCCGCCCGCGTTGTCGGCATTTCGCTGTCGGTCAAGGCCGGCGAAGCCTGCTACATCCCGCTCGCCCATACCGCCCCCGGCGCCCCGGATCAGCTGTCGCGCGACCAAGCTCTCGCCCGCCTGAAGCCTTGGCTGGAAGCTGCCGACCACAGGAAGGTGCTGCAGAACGCCAAATACGACCAGCACGTCCTGGCCAACCACGGGATCGCCCTCGCCGGCGTTGCCCATGACACCATGCTGCAATCCTACGTGCTGGAATCGGACAAGGGCCACGACCTCGGCCAACTGTGCACCCGTCACCTCGGCCTCGCCACGATCGCCTACGAAGATCTGTGCGGCAAGGGCGCCAGGCAAATTACTTTTGATCAGGTGGATATTGAGCGCGCCGCAACCTACGCCGCCGAAGACGCCGACGTGACACTGCGCGTCCACCAGGCGCTGCACCCCCGGTTCGCCGGCGAAGGCGGTCTTTCGGCCATTTACCACGACCTCGAAATGCCGGCCCGCCAGGTGATCTGGCAGATGGAACGCACCGGCATCCTGATCGACGGTGAGCAGCTTGCCCGGCAAAGCCACGAGATCGGCCAGAAGATCATGACCCTTGAAGCGCGGGCCCATGAACTGGCTGGCCAGCCGTTCAACCTGGCCTCGCCCAAGCAGCTCGGCGAGATCCTGTTCACCAAGCTCGGCCTGCCGGTCAAGAAAAAAACCGCGTCCGGCGGCCCGTCGACTGACGAGGAGGTGCTCTCCGAGCTCGCGCTCGACTACCCGCTGCCCAAGTTGCTGCTCGAACACCGCAGCCTGGCCAAGCTCAAGGGCACCTACACAGACAAGCTGCCGCGCATGATCAACCCCGACACCGGCCGCGTGCACACGCACTTCTCGCAGGCCTCGGTGGTGACCGGGCGGCTCGCTTCCAGCGATCCCAACCTGCAGAACATTCCGGTCCGCACCGAAGAAGGCCGGCGCATCCGCACCGCCTTCGTCGCCCCGGAAGACCATAGCATCGTTTCCGCGGACTACTCGCAGATCGAACTGCGCATCATGGCCCACTTGTCGGGCGACGAGCGCCTGCTCGAGGCATTTGCCCAGGGCGAGGACGTACACCGCGCCACCGCCGGCGAGATCTTTGGCGTCACCCCGCTGGAAGTCGGTCCCGACCAGCGCCGCGTCGCCAAGAGCATCAACTTCGGCCTGATCTACGGGATGAGCGCCTTCGGCCTCGCCCGCCAGCTCGGCCTCGAGCGCAGCGCCGCGCAGACCTACATCGACCGCTACTTCGCGCGCTACCCCGGCGTCGCCCGCTACATGGAAGAAGCGCGCAATTGGGCGCGCCAGTTGGGCTACGTCGAAACCGCCTTCGGCCGCCGCCTGTGGTTTTCGGAAATCCGCTCGAGCAACGGCAACCGCCGCCAGGCTGCGGAGCGCGCTGCGATCAACGCGCCGATGCAGGGAACGGCCGCCGACCTGATCAAGATGGCGATGATCGCCGTCAGCAACTGGCTGGAACAGTCGGCCCGCAAATCCCGCCTGGTCCTGCAGGTGCATGACGAACTGGTGCTGGAAGCGCCCGACGATGAACTGATGGAAATCCGCACCCACCTGCCCCGGCTGATGGGTAATGTGGCGACACTGAAGGTTCCGCTGGTCGTCGAGGTCGGCATCGGGCCGAACTGGGAGGCAGCGCATTGAGAACCTATAATCTGATACCTGATCGAGCTTACTGAAGATGGCACACAAAGGACAGCAAGACTTTATCGCGCTCGTGCGCCGTGAATTTCAAGACTACTTTTCTCACAAACATGTCCTTGAAATTGGCAGCCTGGACATAAATGGCTCGATACGTTCGCAGTTCATCGACTGCACCTACACGGGTATCGACGTCGCTCCGGGACCTGGTGTCGACGTAGTCTGCCAAGGGCAAGACTACGATGCACCCGATGACAGCTACGATGTTGTAATCAGTTGCGAGGTTATGGAACATAACCCGCATTGGGCGGAAACCATGAAGAACATGGTTCGTGTCTGCAAGCCTGGGGGTCTGGTGGTGATGACCTGCGCCACCCTGGGACGCGGCGAGCATGGAACCGCGCGAACGAGCCCGGACTCATCGCCGCTTACCGTGGAGCTTGGATGGAACTATTACCGTAACCTGACCGCACGCGACTTCAAGCAAGCGGGAGCGACTGACGGACTCTGTTGCATGTTTGCCTGCAACTGGAAGAGCCATGACCTGTACATGCTCGGGATCAAGGGCGTCGCGGGAAGCGAGTCATTGGCCAAGCTAAGCGCCATCCAGAAGCAATATCGGGCCGCTCACTGGTCGCACTGGAGTGCTGTTCGGCGGGCCGCCAAGGCAATCCTGCTGAACAAGCGCAATTAGCCACAGGCCACGGGGTCGATGACAGGGCCGTCGCTACCTTGACGGCATGGCGTCCGGTTCAACAGTTCGCCAAAGAGACTGGAACAGCCAGCGCGCCGCCTGTGGGGAAAGATGGTTGTCATCCCGGTAGAAAAGCGTGCCCTCGCTGACCACAAGACAGTCGGTATCGTTGCAGAGCCTTGGGTAAGGATCCCACAGCCTGACTTGGGGATAATTGGCCAGAACCCTTTGGGTGGCAGCAAGGTAAGTGTGCGCCCTGCCCTCGACGTTCGCTCTCGGGATCAGGCAGTCCTTTCCAGGCACGCGCTGCGTAATTGCCAGCGGGCGCGAGGGCAGACAGGCTTCGGGAGGAAAATCCAGGTCGGGAACATCGACTGCGAACACTACCTCCTTGCCTGCGCCAATCAGTCTGTCAAGCGTGAGCGCCAGGAGCTTCTCGTAAATATCAGTGCGGTTCCTGTTTTCAAGCTCGCGCTCAAAACGGATCTTCTTGTCCCTCAGCCTCATCGCCCAATAGTTCGAAAGGATCACCGTCCTGATGTCCTTGTCGGCGACGATGTGATCGACTGCCGGCACAACCGCGGGACAGGTATCATTCCCTGTAATTCCAACAAACGGGTAGCAGACAACCTGGAAATAGGCGACGTTCTCGCTCTCTGGCAAATGCGCTGCCAAGCCGATGAAGATATCCGCGCCATGGCTGTCCCCAATGATCGCTACCGTTTTCTTCTGCGCCACACCTCCGGTCTGCCAGCAATCCTTGACGCCGGAAGTCCCCGGCAAATCGCAGGGAGGGAATTTCGCCATCTCCTCAAAGTAAAGTTTGTGTCCGACTTCCTGCTGATACTTTCCGAACTGCAGCTCGACGTCACGCCCCGGCAACCCGTCGAGATGGTAGATCGCGATGCCGGCAATCCCCAACAACATGCCGGCAACCAGAAGGCCGGCAGCCTTGGTGCGAACGGCTCCGCCAAAACGCAATGGGCGTTCAACATAGTGGTAGGTCAGCCACGCCAGCACAAAGGTCAACGCCAGAGCCCCGATCCGGACAGGTATTGACGGCACCCTGCCCTCCAGCAACCGCAAGAACGAGAGGATCGGCCAGTGCCAAAGGTAGAGCGGATAACTGATCAGGCCAACAAAGACCATGCCGCGATTGGCGAACAGATGGCGGTTGACCCAGGCACGAGGTCCCGCAGCGATGACCAGCCAGGCCCCGGCAACGGGGAGAAGCGCCCAATACCCCGGGAAGTTGCTGCCCTTGTTGATGACCAACAGCCCTGCCGCCAGAAGAATCAACCCCAGTGAAGAACGCAATTCGGTGTTCTGCACAAGGTTCCGGAGCAGAACACCGCGATTCGGCGACAACTGCCACTCAACCCTAAAGACATGGCCATAGGCCAGCAGCCCGCCCGCCAGCAACTCCCAGACGCGCGTATGTGGCAGAAAAAAGGCCCCGGCAGCATCCTTGTTCATCCAAAGGAGATTCGCCCAGAAGGATAAGGTAATTAACGCTGCCATGGTCAGCCACAGGCTGAATCTGATTCGCCACAGCACTACCAGAAGAACCGGAAAAAACAGATAGAACTGCTCCTCAATCCCGAGCGACCACAGGTGCATGAGCGGTTTCAATTCCGACGCCGTACCGAAATAACTATCCTCTCCCCACAACAAGATGTTGGCGATGAATCCAATGCCTCCGGCAACGTGCTTTCCGAGCATCCGATACTCGCCTGCAAGCATTGCGGCCCAACCGAGGCCAAGTGCGCAAACCAAGACAACGATCATGGCTGGAAATATTCGGCGGATTCGATGAACGTAAAAGTTCACGAAACTGAAACTGCCTCTGGCGAGCCCAGTGAACACAATGCGCGAAATCAGAAAGCCGGAAATCACGAAGAAGATGTCCACCCCGACAAATCCGCCCCGCAACAGATTCGGAAACGCGTGGAACAGCATCACAGACAGGATTGCCAGGGCCCGCAAGCCATCAATGTCAGGGCGATAAGGTGTCTTGCCGGCGCTTCGACGACGCGCAGGCCGCTCAAACAACCAAGGGAAAGCGCTCAATGAATCTGGTCCCTGACTGAGGTGTAGAGAATGTGCGCCTCATCAATGCGCTTCTTGCGAGAGAGGTATCGACTTTGCAGGATGAAATAGAGGTGCTCCCCCCACCAGGGGGGGTGCAACAGCGTCAGATTTTGGTGGCGAAAGCTTCTTACCGCCTCCGGGATATGCCCGTTGTCGATCAGATAGATCCTGTGCCGGCGGATCAGCACTATCAAGTCATCGGCAGAAACCGGATCGTTGCGCAAGAGGAGTAACTGCGAGCGACGAATGCCCCAGCGGCTTCGACAGATTTCCCGATTCCGCGCAATCATCTCGCGCTTCAGTTCCGCAGGCATTTTCTTGAATGATTGACTGACGAGATGCAAGACAAAGGCATCGTCACACTGCGCACAACGATATCCAGCAGCTTGAGCCCGATGGCTGAAATCGTTGTCCTCGTAGTAACCCCCGTCGAAAATTTCGTCGAGCAGCCCGATCTCCCTGAACAGCGCGCCTCGCACGACCATGCAAAATCCGGAACAGTGGTCAAGTTCGGTAAAACGCCTGTCCTGTTCGTGCGCCAGTTTCCGCGCATAGCCATTCACGTCCTTGACCAGACAATTCTCGCTGCGCTCGTTGCCGCGCGGATTGACGATTGCAATGTCCGGCTCGCGTTGCATCAATGCCACGCATCGACGCAGCCAATCGGTACCGCAAACCACGTCATTGTTAAGCAGGCAGACGAACTCTGCATCTGCGTGCCGCAAGCCGATATTGGTCGCTTTCAGCCACCCGAGATTTTCATCGTTCTGAATCAGGAGCGTCTCTCCAAACTCACCGGAAGCGGCAATACCGCGGAACCAGGCGCGCGCATCGGGTTCATCCGAGTTGTCAACCAGAACCAATCGATAAGCAATATTGGCTTCTCTCCTGATGCTCTCGAGGGCCGCTCGCGTCATGACGACGGCATTCCATGTGGCGATGACAATATCGCAGCGCATATTCATCGTCTCAGCAATCTTGGAGCAGGTTGTTGCCGAAACTGCCCATGATGAAACGGCAAGATCTGTCTCCCAAGGCCAGAAGCATCAGTGTTCGCCCCTTGTGCGACCGCTCTCAGTTCCCAGCGACTCGCCTGCATGAGCAAGAAAGCTGTCGGCACGGCGCACCCAAGTCTTGTCGCGCACCAAGACGCGCCCACGGGAACCAAGTTGCCCCAAACTCGCGGGCGACCCACAGGCTAACGTGATGGCACCCGCCAAGGAGACCGGATCGCCCGGCCGCGCCCAGACGGCATCATTGGCGCCCAGCACCTCGCGCATTGCCGGAAGGTCGGTGGCCACTACCGCGCATCCTGAAGCCAGGTACTCAAACAACTTCAAGGGGGAGGTGAACTCACTATCCTTGTCAGAGCGATTCGGCAGCACGGCAATGCACGCCGTCGCCAATCGATTTTGAACCTCGTAATGCGGCTGCTGCCCAAGGAATTCGATCTCACCACCGCCACCATTCTGACGCTCTTTCAAACGCTGAACCTGTTCTGGGGTGCCGCCGATGACACTCAGCCGATAACCCGGCAGGAAATTGAACGCATCCACCAGGTCATCGACGCCCTTCCACCCAAAGAGACTACCCGCGTAGACTATCCGCCTTGAAGCATCGTCCCAATCCTTCTGCGGAAGGCTGCCGGGATAAGCAACACCATTCGGCAATACGACAATGGACCGCCGGACCGCATGGGTCTGCCTTAGGCCATCGGCCGACCCCTGCGAGTTTGCAACGACCAGCAATGCTCTGTTCAATACCCTTCTTTCCAGCGAAGAAATCCGTATCCGCTGGCTCGGCTTGGCGGTTTGCGCAAATACCTCATGGGCCTCATAAGCCAGCGACAACCAGGGAAAGGCATCGCAACACCACGCAGCAGCCTTGACATGCCTGAAGAACACCATGTCAGGCGCGGTTCCCGTCTTGACCGAGTTCCGGATCCAGCGCGCCAGGCGCCACATGAACAGACGGTGCGACTTCATCGATAGGGCGCCCAGCAGTCCCGGTAATTGACGCGAAAGCGGCAACAGGACGACCCCGTCGGGAACTTCGATGCCCAACGGGGCAAAAGGATGCTCGCTGCCCGATGGCACGTAAGCCAGCGTCACCTGGGCGCCCTGCTGCGCCAGCGCATTCACGAAATGTGCAACCTGAACACCGCGTGCCCGGCTCAGCGGCAAGGGCTCGGGAAAGACATAGAGCAGATGGAATCGCTTTGAATGCATTTTCCTGAGCCCTATCGGTGGGAGCTATACCGGCACATCAGCACTCGCCTTCTTTCCTTGCATTTCAAACTGAACCAGCTTGGGCAAGAAAGACAGAAACGCCAGTGCTATGCCTACCTGCGCTGCCAGCGTTCGCCATTCCGGCATTTCCAGTTGAGCGAGGATGAGTACGTTGCCGATGAACGCAATCAGCACGACTGCCGCCAAGGCGAGCATCGGATGCGCCAGGAGATTGCGACGCATTCGCCATACGGGAGGCGCCAGGTAACACAGCATCGCTGCCACAAACGCCAGAAGCAGTATGCCCCCCGGGAAGCCAGCTGAGAAAAGCACTTCCAGCGTAAAGTTGTGCGCACTGCTGGGGTACCAGGTGACTGGCGACTCGCCGGGCGGCAACCACTCAGGATGCGCAGCCACTCCGTCATGAACCGCATGACCGAACACCTTGTGCCCATACCCATGACCCAACCAAGGGGACTCCAGGGATAGTTGCCAGGCCGGCAGCCAGTGGCTGCCCACACGACCACTTGTGTCGGTCTTCTGAAGCTGCGCAATGACTTGCTCGGCGCGATTCGGAAAATACATTGCAACATAAGCCACAGTCGCCACAGCGAGTACCGCAGCAAGCAGGAGCAGGCGCCAGAGTCGAGCAAAACACAGAAACAGCAACGCCATGACGCCCAATGCGAGGAGTGCACCACGGAAGGAGGTCAGGACAGCCAAGGCGACAATGCTTACTGCCGAGACGGCTGCCAGCCAGCGCCAGCGAGGGACAAAAGCGTAAGCGCCCAAAGCGAACGGGAAAAACCCTACCAACCAGTACAGGTAGTCGCGGGTGCGCGGTATTTGACCGGTATGCAGCACCTCCCGGACAATCACCCAAAAAGCATGAACCCCGATGAGCACGCCGGCGACCATTCCACCCCAGAGAAGACGGCGTGCCTTGTCTTCATCATCGAGATGAACCGCAAGGATGATTCCGAACAGCAAGCCTTTGCCGATCTCGCTGCGATAACGATTCCAACTCTCCATTTGCAAAGCCGGCGGCGCCTGCCAAATGCTCAGGCCAAGCACCACAAGCAGCGCCAGCCAGATCCATGCCAGTGGATGAGTACATATCGCGACCTTTTCCGCAACGCGATGGCGGCAATCCCACCCCACCCCTACCAGCGCGAGAAACAGGCAGGCATTCGCCAGAGCGGGCGGCCCCGGTGGAAAATAGTGGAGCATGAAATACGCCAACAGCGGCATTTCATACCATCGCATGCCGGTGAACATCCGCCGGCCAGCAATCTCGGAGTCGTTCATTTGCCTGTCGCCTGATTTTCCCGCTGGAGCCTGAGCGGCGATACCTCGTTCAACATATCCTCGATTTCACCCTGATCTCCGGAATGCGAACTGCACCTGAATTGCGCAGCTTCTTGCATTCATTCAAGGATGGTTTGCACGTTCCCGGCGTTCCAACGAGTGCCCGACGACTGTTCGCCGACTCCATGAGGACCAGGTTCGTTAGGACAACAACGACCTCAGCAGCGCCTTGCTGCCTGGATAGATGGCAATTCCCCTTCGCCACGGGATTGTAATCGGAAAAATTCCAAGGCCTGCACACCTGGGTCGCCGGCGTGCAGGACAGTCTTTGCCAAGCGGCGCAGTCAGCTTTCCTCACGCAACTCCGCGCCCACAGTGTCGACACCGATCGAGGTCAGCAAACGCTGCGCAGCAAGGCCCCAGGTAAAACGTTTGGCAATTCGCTCGTGAGCTGCCTGCCCCATTTGACAGCGCAGTTCAGCAGATAGCGCCAATCTCTTCATGGCCTTGGCGCAGGCATCGATGTCACCCAGCGAAAAAAGTTCGCCACAACTTCCTTCGTTACCAACGACCTCCGGCATCCCGCCGTTGTAACTCGCCACCACCGGCAATCCACACGCCATGGCCTCGGCGACAGCAATTCCAAATGCTTCCTCGCCGAGTGCCGGGAAAATGCCGACGTCGGCACAGGCATAAAGGGCAGGGAGTTCATCATGGCCTACCGCTGGATGAAAAATGACCCGTCCTGCAACACCGAGCTCGGAAGCCAATAACTTCAACCGTGGAACCGCATTCCCGTCGCCAACAATGAGCAGTTTGACCGGAATCCCGGAAACCATTGGCAGCGCCCGCACCGCAACTTCCAGCCCCTTCAAGCCAATGACACGGCCGGCAAAAACAAACACCACTTCGTCACTAGTGAATCCAAGACGCTGCCACCGTTGTTCGTCACGCTGCCCGGGTCGAAAGCGGCCAATATCAACCCCATTGAACATCACGGCGACCGGCCTCTTGAATCGGCTATAGTTCTGCTGCGCGTTGAAATGACTGCAGGCGACAAGCACGTCAAGGCGCTTTGCCAGCCAGCGATCGCCGCGCATGAAATCGGTGCCGCCGCTCATGAAGGCGAAGCGGGTCGGATGTCCGGACGGCATCAGCTGCGGCCAGAAGAAATCCAGTGGCTTGGTCAGGATGACCCAGTCATGGCTGGCGGCAATCACTTCGCTTCGCGCGTGGCGGGCAAAACTCAGACGCTCGGCGAGTTTGCGAAAGCGTGTCCCGAAATTCGGGAATTTTTCGCGAGGCGTGAAGGCGTAGGTGCGCACAACGATGTCACGACCATCGAGGTCGGCGCGGTTATTTCCTTCACCACCGTAGATACTGACCTTGTGCCCGAGGTCGGCAAGCGCAATCGCAAGCTGCCAAACCGCCGTCTGGATGCCACCGACGAAGACTGTCGTTGTTACGTCAATGAACGCAATGTTCATCGTTCTTTCTCCGGCAAGCCTTGCAAGGCTGCCTGTACCTGCTCCCAGACCCTATCGACACCGATCTCAGCCATTGTACGTGTCGGCGTGCAGTCGCCGCCAGCCGCCGGGTGCTCGACAACACCAAGAAAGTTCGGATGGTCAAGCGGCGCCAGATAACGACCCGGATGCAGACAATGGTATAGGGCGACCATTGGCAACCCGAGAGCACCGGCCAGATGCGTCGGGCCGGTATCGACACCAATGTAAAGATCGAGCTGCTGCATCATGGCGATAGACTGCCTCAACGCCAGCTTGCCTGCAAGACTGTGAGCACGTCCGTTGCAGGTTGCAGCGAGTGCTTCACTGGCCGCTGCGTCGGTGGCATCGCCGAAGATCAGTATCTGTGCCTGCGGATGGGCCAAGAGCAGTCTTCTGGCCAACTCAGCAAACGAATTTCCTGGCCAGTTGCGGTAGGCCTTCGTTGGAAAGCTTGCGATCTGAAACCCAACCAGTGGCTCTGCAGTCGGCGCCAATCGCTTCCGTTCGGCGATAGCCCAACTTTGCTCAGCAGCACTTGGAGCGTAATCGAGGCAGCGCACGCTCGGCCGCAGTCCGAGGGGTTTGAGCCAGCGCAGGCGATCCTCGACCGCATGAACAACGCCTTCATCGGCGACAACGGCAAATAGCTTGCGGTCCACTGCGGCGTTGCCGCTGGGCAGGGCAATCACCTGCCGCGCGGTCCGCAACGCATATTTCAAAAGGGACAGTTCATGGCCAAATACCAGAGCCATATCGTAACTCTCACCCAGCCAGCCCATGAACGGTGCCGAATGCTTTGTGATGCCGCTGCTTCGGTCGATGTGCGGCAACCCCTGAAGGACCTCAACACGCTTGGGGTGCGCAAGGCAGACAATTTCGGCCTGCGGATAGGCCTCGCGTAACACCCGGAACACTGGAACAGCCAGAATCGTGTCACCGATCCGCGCGACGTTGATCACCAGAATGCGCTTGATCGGCCCGGTCAGTTCAAGTCGTGTTGTCATCGGAGCAGCTTGTCGCTCATCCTGCGGAGCGCATCGCGCAATAGAGGCCCCCAAGCCACGGGGAAGCGTACAGCTGGGTGCGGCGCAACAACCAGGCACCTGACCTTTCCTTGGTCACGAAGCGGCCGATGCGGTCGACTGCCGAATTCGCTCTATTTATCCTGGGCCGGGTAGTATACAAATGATCGAACCCCAACCCCTTGGCCGTTGCAATGTACAAATCGTCGTGGTAGCCCTGCGGCCAGCAAAGGTGGCGGCTGACCACGCCAAGCCGGGTTTCGAGTGCACTTCGTGATGCAACGAGATCGCTTGCCAGCGCGCGCTCGCGTTGTTCTGCGTCTTCCAGTGTCTTGTCCCAGCGGATATGCGTATGGGTGTGTGAATGAAATTCGAAGGTTCCGGCCGCCTGTAGCCTCTCGGCCTCCGACCAGCGCAGGATGACGCTATCGCCATCGCCGGTTGCAATCCGCCGCTTGCACTCGCGGTGATCCGGCGTTTCCTGATCACCATCGCGAACCGGCCCCTCTCCCATCCAGCCCGTGACAGCGAAAATGGCTGCCCTGAAGCCGCAATCTGCGAGAACCGGAGCGGCATGTACCTGGTTGTCAAGATAGGCGTCGTCGAAAGTCACGATGCAGGTCTTGGCGGGCAACGCTTCTCCGCGGAAGAAAACTGCGGCCGCATCCAGTCCCACCGTGCGCCAGCCTGCACGGGCCAGTGCTTCCATGTGCTCGCGGAAAGTCGCCGGAGCAACCGTCACCAGGCCCGGGTTCGGGCTGACGTGGTGGTACATCAGGATCGGCAGGGCGGCGGCCTTCGACATCAATTCTCGAGCAAACCCGTGTATAGCTCCTCCATGCGTCGAGCCATGACTTCGCAGGAAAAGTCCCTGGCGACATGGCGCCGCGCGTTATCCCCGAATTGCCTCCGGCGCACCGGGTCTTCCAGAAATCCGCTGATCGCTTCCGCCAGCGCCGCCGGATCTCCTGGCGACACGAGGACCCCTGTTTCACCTTGGGCGACCACCTCCGGCACACCGTCTACATTAGTCGCCACAACCGGAAGGCCCACGGCACCAGCCTCCACAAAGGCGGTACCCAAGGCTTCCTGATGGGTCGGCAGAGCAAACAGGTCAAGCGACTGGAGAACGTTTGTAACGTCTCGGCGCAGTCCGAGCATGTGAACCCGCGACTCCAGTCCGAGTTCGCCGATCAGTCGCAGCAGGTTTTGCATTTGCGGGCCATCACCGGCTATTACGAAATGAACTTCTGGAAAGCGTCGAAGCACGAGCTTGGCAGCCCGGAGAAGGTCGGCATGGCCCTTCTTGACCCGCAAGATCGCCACCGTACCGACCAGGACCGTTCCAGCAGGAAGACCCAGTTCGGCCCGTAGCGTGCCACCACCAACGACCGGCACGTAGCTGGCCAGATCTATTCCGGTCGGCACCGCGACCACCTGCCGGGACGGAATGCCGGCAGAAATCAGGTAGTCGCGCACGAAACGGCTGACCGCGACAACCCTGTCGGTCAGCATTCTGTAGGTAAGAATTGATGTAATTGGCAGCGCCAGATGCCGCGTCCGGACTATCCGCGGGCGCCTCTTGCCCAAGCTCCGTGCCGCGATCCCGGCCAGCTGTGTATCGCGGCCGCTATGGGTATTGACGATGTCGGCGCGGAAATCGCGCATCACGCGACGCAATCTGATAATGGCCGGCAAGTCGAGTGCACCACGCATGTCGACCGCGTGAGTCGGGAAACCGGCCTCCAGCGCCCGCTCCAGAATGCGCGCCCCCGGACGACTGACCACGGCCATTTCGTGTCCGCGTTCGCGCATCGCGATCATCTCGTTTAGCGTGCGGTTTTCCTGGCCACCCCAGCCGGTCGACGATTCACTGTGCAATACCCGCATCAGGCCGAGCCCTCTTCGGCCTTCTGCATCCGGTAGAGGCGGGCGTAGAGGCCGTCTTGCGCCAACAGCTCCGCGTGCGTGCCCTCTTCCTGCTTCTGGCCATGCGCCAGCGCGACAATGCGGTCGGCACGTTCGATGGTCGACAGTCGGTGCGCAATCACCAGCGTGCTGCGGCCGCGCATCAGCTCTTCGAGGGCAGCCTGGACGTGACGCTCTGATTCGGTGTCGAGCGCCGAGGTCGCTTCGTCGAGGATCAGGATCGGCGCATCCTTCAGCAGCGCCCGGGCGATGGCCAGACGCTGACGCTGACCGCCGGACAGCTTGACGCCATTTTCACCGATCATCGTATCCAGGCCGTCCGGCAAGACATCGATGAACTCCAGCGCATGTGCAGCCCTGGCGGCAGCCCGGATTTCGTCGGGTGTGGCATCCCGCTTGCCACCGTAGGCGATATTGGCGGCAATGGTGTCGTTGAACAAAACGACATCCTGGCTGACCAGCGCGATGTTGTCGCGCAGGCTTTTCAGGCAGATCTCCTGCAATGGATGGCCGTCGACACGGATGACACCATGATCCACTTGATAAAAGCGGGGCAGGAGGTTCGCTGCTGTCGTCTTGCCGCTTCCCGAGGGCCCAACCAATGCGACGCACTCGCCGGGTCGGACGGCCAGCGACACCGCATTCAGCGCCGGGCGCTCGGCGCTCGGATAGGTGAATGTCACATTCTCGAATTCGACCAGACCCTGTGCCCGGCCCAGTTCTTCCTTGCCATTGTCTTCCTCTGCAGCTTCGTCGATCAGCGAGAAGACACTTTCGGCTGCAGCGAGGCCACGCTGGATCGGCGCATTGACATCGGTAATCCGGCGCAAGGACGGCAGGATCATCAGCATTGCGGTAATGAACGAAACAAAGCTGCCGACCGTGGTTTGGTCATTGGACGCTTGCTTGAGGGCGACACCCATGATGATCGCCACGCCCGAGGCGGCGAAGAACTGAACGAGCGGGCTTTGTGCCGCACTGGCCATGGCTGCACGCATGGCAAACCGGCGCTGTTCTTGCGCAGATTTTCGAAAGCGCTCTTCCTCGTAGCTCTGGCCACTGAAAATCTTGACCACCTTGTGACCCTCGATGGTCTCCTGCAGAACTTGGCTGATTTTACCCATCGACTCCTGCTGGCCCTTGGCAACATTGCGCAAACGCTTGCTGAAGATGCGGACGACAATCGCGATGAAGGGAACGACGCTGAGCGTAATCAGGGTCAGTTTCCAGTTCAGGTAGAGCAGCCAGGACATCAGGCCGATAATGGAGAGCGTATCCCTTATCAGCGAAGTCAGGGCATTGGTTGCCGCTCCGGCAACCCCCTGCACGTCATAGGCGATACGCGACATCAGGCGCCCGGAAAGATTGTCGCTGTAGTAACGCGTGGGGAGCCTGATCATGCGCGAAAACATTGCCTGCCGCAGCTCTGTGACCACGTTGTTTGACACCCAACTCATCAGGTACTCGCCAATGAATCCGAAAGAGGCGCGGAGAAGGAATACGCCCATGATGGCAAGGGGGTAGATCAGCCAGTCCCAGGGCCCGGCAGCGCTGGAAAAGCCGTCGTCGAGAATCCTCTTCATCATCGCCGGCAGAACCGGCTCGGCCAGTGACGACAGCCCCGTCGCCACCATCGCAACAACAAGCGCCTTCCAGTAGGGACGAACATAGGTCAGCAGCCGGATGTACAACTCGCGGCTGGTCATGTCACTGGCCATGCGACTTCCTGAGGGGAAAATGAATGGGCCGAATTATACCTTCCCGCCTGACGCCCCACCCAGCCCGCGGTAAAGCTCCAGCAGGCGTTCCGCCATGGCCGAAAGCGACAGCGGCTCGGCAATGGCGCGCGCCGCCCGGCGTGCAGCAACGTTGCCGGCAAGGGCACAGAGGTCGTCGAGACGGGCCGCCAGGGTGGATTCGTCGAGTGCATCGACAACCCAGCCGTTCTCCCCTGATCTGATCCAGGCCTGCGCCCCGCAGGTCGTGCTGGTGACAACAGGCAGCCCGCAGGCCAGCGCCTCCAACGCCGCATTGGGGCAGGGATCGTACAGCGTGGGCAGGACAAAGCCGTCGGCAGCGCCATACCAGGGACGGACATCCTTCAGCGGGCCGGTGAAATGCACACGCTCGCCAAGGCCCAGTTTCGCCGCAAGGATCCGCATTACCCTGAACTTTCGGTCAGCGCCGACGATCACCAGGTGCGCACCCTTGTTCGACGCCAAAGCAAAGGCGCGGAGCAAAGCAGGCACGCCCTTGCGTTCGAACCCGCTGCCAACGAACAGCAGCACTGGCGCAGCGGCCGGAATACTTGCCTGCATCCGCGTCACCCCGCGAAATTCGGCGGCAAGGTTCGGGTGAAAGGCGGCTGTATCGACGCCGTTATAGATCACTTGCAGCCTGCTGCGGTCGACGCCGTAATAACGCCCAATTTCGTCAGCCACCATGGGCGAATTGCAGATTACCGCCTGCAGCGCAGGGTGTTCGAACATTGACCGTTCCGCAGCAAGCACATAGCGATGGTACGGCGAAATGCGCTGCGCCAGACGCTGCAAGGGCCCGAGCACGCGGGCCCGATGCATGAGCCAAGCCGCATGCACGCCATCGCCGGCGCGGAAGATCATGCAGCCCGGGATCCGTTCGTGTGACTGGGTGATGTCGAAACCACCACGCAGCATTTCGGCCTGCGCACAGGCCGCAAAGCTGCGGTCGCGTGCGACCCGCCCGCCCAGCAGCCGTCCGTAGGGCGGGTCACAGGTAATCTGCTTGAAGCCTGCACGCGGCGCACCATCCCAGTTGCGCGTGATCAGGGTCACCTCGGCACCTTCGCCAGCCAGCGCCCCGAGCGCCCGCTCGACGAAGCGCTCGGCACCGCCGTAGGGATTGTAGCGCTGGCGGACAATGGCAATTTTCATGTCCGCCATTTTAGTCCTGCCGGCGGACTTCCACGGTCGTGCACGATCCGTAGTCGAAGACCAGTTGCTGCCATTGGGCGGGATGCAATCCATGCCAATGGGCCAGCAGCACCCGGATGACGCCAGCGTGGGTAACGATTATTCCTTCCGGCACGTTCAACTCGGAGACAAAAGCGAGCGCCCGCCGCTGCAACTGATAGGGTGATTCGCCACCCGGCGGGGCATAACCGCCGACATCGGCCGCCCAGGCATCCAGTTCGTGGCGCGGTATGACGTCCCACGCCCTGCCTTCCCAAGCACCGAAATCCATTTCGGACAAGCGTTCGTCGATTGCCGGTTGTGGTCGCAGCAGTTCCGCGAGATCCCGGCAACGCCGCAACGGGCTACTCCACACGGGCAGCCCGCACGCCAGATCACCTCGCAGACGCGTCGCCACGGCAGCAGCATCTTCGGCCGCCACATCGAGTCGACCGTAACAGATGCCGGGAGCAACGGCAGGTTGCGGATGGCGGATCAGATGGAGGATCATCCAGCGATTGCCTTCACCCTATCCCGGCCTTGACACCGCGTCACCAAAGATATCCACCGAACGTGGCGACGCCCCGGTTCAGCGCACCAGGGAGAAAATTCGTTGCCGCCAGGATGCGAATTCGGATTATGTGTCCGGGAATGCGCTTGTATCACGCTAATGCACTGTACCGACCATACACGGATCGAACGAGCGGACGACGTGCTGGATGGTCGGCGGCGCGCCTTCGCCGGCAGGCAGGCCGACCAACGCCTGCTCCAGCGGACCGGGCCGACCAGCGGCATCGCGAGGCGAGAAATTCCAGGTCGTCGGCGCAATGATCTGGTAACGCTCGATGCGGCCACGGTTGACGCTCACCCAGTGACCGAGGCTGCCGCGTGCCGCTTCGACCAGTCCGACACCCTGACCGGAATCTGGAAGCGCCGCCGCATGGCAGAACGCCTCGCCGGGAACGATCGCGCGTACCCAGCACTCCATCGCAGGCACGACGCTGGCCAGTTCGATCATGCGGGCGACGACGCGAGCGGTGACGCTGGCGCCATGATGAACGACCAGATCGCACGCCAGCGCTTGCCCGGCAACGACCTGGCGGGCCAGTGCGCCGGTCTCGAGAATCCCGCCGCCATAACGCGGCGCCTTGCACCAAGTGTAAGCCCCGGCCTTGTCGGCATCGACGAAGGTTTCGCCCTCTGCCGGCAGTCGCGGGGGCCCCTCGACCAACCAGGCGTGATGGCTGTCCTCGGTGATTTTCCCGGCTTCCAGGGCGTCGACCGCGCCATCCCTCTGCCAGACGCCGCTGGCGAACAGCCCATAGGCGCCGTAGGACAGGAAACCATCACCGGCGCGGCCGACTTTTTCCAGCGACAGGTCGTAGGCGGCTTGCAGGAAACTCGGGAAATCGCCGCCACGCCCCTCAACCCAGGCGCGCAGTTCCGCCTCGCTTGTCAGTGCCGCGAAAGACTCCAGCGTGTCGCCGAGCAGTTCGGCTTCGAGAAAGACGCGGAAGCCGCGCAGCAGGGCCAGGATGCGAACCACCTCGGCGCTCCCGATCGCCCGGGTGCTACCGCCGGGCTGCAGAGCCAGGGTATGCGGCCACTTGCCGGCGAGAAATCCGAGTACCTTCAGAAAATTGGCGCGCGCGACCAGTGCTGCCGGTGCGGCGCTGCCGGCGACCGCGGCAAAGCGGCCCGCAACCGCAGCGTGCCAGTTGCGGTCCGCGTAGTCGGCGCGGGCAAAATCAGGCATGAAGAAGAGATAGAAATGCGTCAGGTGGTCGGCAAGGTTCTCCGTCGCCTGCACCAGATGCCGGGCCAGGCGGCCATTCAAGGGCGTTTCGACAGCGCATAGATCGGCCAGCGCCGCGGCGGCAGCGGCCGACTGGGCCACCGAACAGATGCCGCAGATACGCGGTACGACAACCAGCGCATCCTGAGCCGCGCGACCGGTCAGTATCTGCTCGAAACCGCGAAACAGCGGCGAGTTGACGCGCGCCGCAAATACCTGGCCGGCGTCGACATCGAGACTGATTTCAAGGTCGCCTTCGACACGATTGAAGGGCCCGAGGACAATGCGCCTCACTTGCTTGTCTTCCTGACGGCCGGGCGCACCACCGGGTGATCGGCCACGGCGTTGTCGCGGACTCGCTTCGGCGTCGCCGATTTGGAGAGCACGGAAAGCGCGATGAACCAGGCTTTCGGCATGTCCGTCGGCAGCCCGATGGGGATGCCGGCGATCTTCGGTGTCTCCTGGAACGGGTGGCCGGGCGCCTCGAAACCGGGCTCGGTACAGGCGATGCAGGCAAAGCCGCCACGCAGGCAGGAACCGCTGCCGTTCCAGGTGCGGAGATTGCAGTCGGCATGCGCCTGGGTGCCCTTGCAGCCGAGGTTTTCCATCAGGCAGCCGAGATCCGAGTGTTGTCGGGCGCTGGCCTTGAATTCGTAATATTCGTTGCGCGAGCAGCCGTGGTGCACCAGTTGTTCGGCGTAAAGGAGCGGCCGGCCGCATTCGTCGAGGTCGCCCGCCGTCAGACCGTCGAGGGCGAGTTTCTGCAGCGTATCAACGATCCAGCCAGGGTGCGCCGGACAGCCGGCAATGTTGACCACCGGCAGGCCACCGGCGGCGGCGAAAGCCCCGCCCAGCAACCCGCCGGGCTCATCGCCGTCGTATTGCAGACCGCAAGCCTCGAGCGGATTGCCGAGGGTACTGGCCGAGAAGCCGCCGAAGGCAGTGCACGAGCCGATGGCGAATACCCACCGCGCGCGCCGGGCGAGACGCTCGACCCATTCGGTCAGGGGGCGGCCGCTGCCGGACATCAGGTGAAATTTTCCCGTCCCGTTGGGGCCGTGCAGCATGGCCCCCTCGACACAGAGCACGTCGAACGGCGTCGTCCCTTCGGCGCAGTCGCTGAGCAGTTGCAGCGCCTCGGCGCCGCTTTCCAGCGACAGCGCCGGGTGCCAGACGAACTCGATGCCGGCATCGCGGAGTTCGTCGAACAAGGGTCGCGGCTCCGTGCACAGCAGCGATTGGGTGCAACCGCCGCAGCCGCCACTTTGCAGCCAGAGGACCTTCATTCGCCTGTTTCCAGCCCGTAGCGCGCCAGCTTGGCGCGCAGACCGACGCGCGACAGGCCAAGTTCGCAGGCGACCCGCGACTTGTTGCCGCGATGGCGCTGCATGGCCGATTTCAGAACCCGTGTTTCAAGCTGCTCCTGGCGCTCCTTGAGGCTGCCGGCGAACCCGTCGGTCCATGCTTCAGCCGGCTCGACACGGGTGAGCTCGGGTGCGCGCAGGACGCGCGGCGAGAGTAGTTCCGCCCCCAGCTTCGGGCCGTTGGCCAGTGCTACCATGCGCAGGATCTCGTTCTTCAATTCGCGCACATTGCCCGGCCAGTCATAGGTGGCGAGCACCGCCAGCGCGTCGGTCGCGAAGCCGGTCACGGTCTTGCCGAGGGCATCGCAACTGGCCTCGAGAATACGGTCGGCGAACAGCGGAAAGTCCATCGGCCGCTCGCGCAGCGGCGGCACATGAATGGCGATCGTCGCCAGCCGGAAGTAGAGATCCTCGCGAAAGCGACCGCTGCGCAGGTCTTCGTCAAGGTTGCGGTTGGTCGCCGCGATAACGCGTACATCGACGGTCACTGCACGATTGCTGCCGAGCGGACGGAATTCGCCTTCCTGCAGGACGCGCAGCAGCTTGACCTGGAACGCCGGGCTGGTTTCCCCGATCTCGTCGAGGAACAGGGTGCCGCCGTCGGCCTGCTGGAACAGGCCAACGCGGTCCTCGACGGCGCCGGTAAAGGCGCCGCGCTTGTAGCCGAAGAGTTCGGACTCGAGCAGGGTATCGGGCAGCGCACCACAGTTCTCTGTAATGAAAGGCCGGTCGGCACGCTGGCTCTCGTAGTGGATGGCGCGGGCGACCATCTCCTTGCCGGTTCCCGACTCGCCGGTGATCATCACCGACAGGTCGTAAGGCGCGACGCGCCCGATCATGGCGCAGACATCGTCGAGCGGGCTGCCCGGTCCGCGCACTAGCGCGGCCAGGCCGAAGCGGTTTCGCGCCTTTTCCTGCTTGCTCTCGACCCGTTGCCGCAAGGCCGGCGCGGCGGTGCGCAATTCGAGCGACAGCCGCTGGTTGTCCTGCTGCAACCGCCACACTTCCGAGGCGCGTTGTAACGTCAGCAGCAGTTGCTCGGGTTGCCAGGGCTTGAGCAGGTATTGCCAGATGCCCGCCACATTGACCCCGGCAATGATGTCTTCGGCTTCGGTGTAGCCGGAGAGGATGATGCGGATCACGTCCGGCCAGCGGTCGCGAACCTGCTTGAGAAACTCCACCCCCGTCATGCCCGGCATGCGCTGGTCGCAGAGCACGATGCGGATGTCCGCGGTCGACTGCTCACTTTCGAGGATTTCCATTCCTGCGGCGGCACTGGAAGCGGCGAAGACCTCGAAATCCTCCTCCAGCGTGCGCCGCAGTGCCTCCTGCGAGCGCACTTCGTCGTCGATGACGAGAATGGACGGGAGTCGGCGCAGGCCGGATTGATTCATTCGGGCGTCTTCCAGTCGAGATCGCGGTGGCGGGCCAGATGGCGCGGTGTCCACGAGTGCGGCGTGCGCGCCACGAAATGATAGCGCGCAACATGGTACGAGGGATCGAAGCCATAGAAATTGCGGCGCATTTCGTCGAGTTCCCCGGCCCGATACGCCGACAATGGCCTGCTCGCCTCATCCGCCTGGCGCCTTGCCAGCTTCTCCGCCAGGCGTTCCGGAAAATCAGGAGCTGCCGCCAACTCGACTGCCCGCCGCGCGACATCGACGGCAAATCCGGGACCAGGCAGACAGGCGTCGTAGAACCCCAGCCTGACCGCCTCCCGCGCCGTCATCGGCAGGCGATGACGCATGATGGCGCGCGCCCCTTCGGCGCCGACACGCGGTGGTAGCAGATAGGTCCAGAACTCAGAGCCGAACAGGTTGCCCATGTTCTTGTAGTGTGGATTGAGAATCACCCCGTCACGCACCCAGACGAAATCGGCGGCGCGGGCGAGAAAGCAGCCGCCGGCACCGGCATTGCCGCCGACCGCGGCCACGGTCAACTGCGTCGCGCAGCACAGGATGGCCTCGGCCAGATCGTCGATGGCATTGATGTTGGCCCAGGACTCGTCGGCCGGACTCTCCGCCGCCTCGATGGTGTTGAGGTGGATGCCGTTCGACCAGAAGTCGCCGCCGCCGCGCAGGACGATGACGCGGGTCGGCCGCGCCGCCGCCCACTCGAAAGCCGCGGTCAGGCGCCGGCACTGGGAGGTGCTCATCGCGCCGTTGTAGAACTCGAAACCGAGGAAACCGACACCCTCGACTTCCTCGTAGGAAATGTCCTGCCAGGTGGCACTTGGCGATCTCCACAATTCGGAGAGTGGCAATTCAGGCAACTCCGCCGCTTCGGGGCAGGCCAGCGTCGCCGGCAACTTGATGCCGCCCGGATGCCTGAGGTGCCCGATCCAGATCGCACCATCGACAGTCGCCCGACAGACAGCAGTTTCGCGACGCCCGAGCAGGCTGCCCGGCTTGCCCTTGAGCGCGGCTTCGGGCCAGGCATCGAAAATATGAACGGATTGCCCGAACAACTCGTCGGCAACCCCGGGGAAGCCGTCGGCGGCATTCACGCGGGCAAGAATGGAAGCCGTGGACTGCCTGGTCCAGTCGATCGCGCGGTCGGCCTGCTGCATCGGCGGATGCGCCTGTCCCGGCACCCGCTCCGGCGCGAAATTTCCCGCCAGGAAGCGGTCGACCGCTACACGCACGGCGAGAACTGCCGCTTCGGTCACCTCGTTGCGGTAGACCGACGATTTCTTTCCCGAGCGCAGTGCAAACATGCCGGCAGCCCAGACCGGACCGGCATCCAGCACGGCTTCAGCCTGGAGGACGGTGACACCCCATTCGGGACGTTCGTGCTGGATCGCCCAATCGAGGGCCGACGGTCCGCGATCGCCGACGATCCCAGGATGGACGACCAGACAGACATGTTTCGCCCAGATCGACTCGGGAATCGCGCGCTTGAGGAAAGGCGCCACGATCAGGTCGGGCGCAAAGAGGGCCACTGCCTCGGCGCTGACCTCGTCGCCGATATCGAACTCGATGCTCAGTTCGTGGCCGAGCTCGGCCAATTCGCAATACACCCTCTGCGCGAGGCTGTTGAAGCTATGCGTAAGCAACAGGATACGCATCGGATACGTCAGCAGATCCGCGGCAACTGGTCGCCGCTCAGCCAATCGACGATTCGCCGGCCACCGAAGCCAGTGGTCATCTGGACGAAATGGTGGGGATCCTCGTGCACCGAGCCGACGATCGCCGCCTGCTTCCCGAGGGGGTGGGCACGCATCGCCGACAAAAGCATGTTCGCGTCACGTTCGTTGCAAATGGCCACCAATTTTCCTTCGTTGGCAACATAAAGAGGATCCAGCCCGAGGAACTCGCAGGCCGCAGCAACGGCCGGATTCACCGGCAGCGCCTTTTCCTGCAGCATCATCCCCACCCCGGATTGCCTGGCGATCTCGTTCAGGGTCGTCGCCAGCCCACCCCGGGTCGGGTCGCGCAGGAGGTGAAGCTCCGCGCCGCTTGCACGCATCGCCGCAATCAGGCCATGCAGCGCCGCGGTGTCGGAAACGATGGGCGAAGCGAATCCCAGACTCTCGCGCACCGCCATGATCGCCATCCCGTGGTCGCCGAGGGTTCCCGAAACCAGGATCGTATCGCCCGGCCTGGCCGCGCGCCCCGAGAGCTCCATACCCGCCGCGACGACACCGACGCCGGTGGTCGTGATGAAAACTCCGTCTCCCTTGCCGTGCTCGACCACCTTGGTATCGCCGGTGACGATCGGCACGCCGGCGGCCTTCGCCGCCGCCGCCATGCTTTGCACGATACGCGCAAGTTCGCCGAGTTTGAACCCCTCTTCAATGATAAAGCCGGCAGAAAGCCACAATGGCCTGGCACCCATCACCGCCACGTCGTTAATCGTGCCATGTACCGAGAGACAGCCGATGTCCCCGCCCGGGAAAAAGAGGGGCGAGACGACATGCGAATCGGTGGCCAGCACCAACCGTCCGGCGCCAGAGCCCGGCAGCAGCGCACCGTCGTCACCCTGGGCCAGGTATTCGTTGCCGAGATGGCTGGCAAACAGCTCCTCGATCAGCTGGGCCATGGCCCGGCCGCCCGAACCATGCGCCATCTCGACCTGGCCGTGCCTGATGTCCAGGGGCCGCGCGTAGGCTTTGCGTCCCTCAGCCATCCCGGTAGCGTCCATAGGTGTAGTGGGCGGCGCAGGCGCCTTCCGAGCTGACCATGCACGAACCGATCGGGTTTTCCGGCGTGCATACCGTCCCGAACAGCCTGCAGTCCTGGGGCCGCCTGACCCCACGCAGGATGGCGCCGCAATCGCAGGCCTTGTGATCGGGCACCGGCCGGTATTCGAGCGGGAAGCGCCTTTCGGCGTCAAATTCGGCGAACGTGCCGCGAATGCGCAGCGCCGAGTATGGAAGAGCGTGCAGTCCGCGCCATTCGAATTTCTTGCGCAACTCGAACACCTCGGCAACCAGCCGCTGTGCCTTCAGGTTGCCGTCGCGGTCGACGGCTCGCGAGAACTCGTTTTCGACTTCGGCTCGCCCTTCGTTGACCTGGCGGATCAGCATGCGGATCGCCTGCATGATGTCGAGTGGCTCGAATCCGGCAATGACCACCGGCTTCCTGTATTCCTCGGCGAAGAATTCGTAGGGGCGGCTGCCGATAATGGTCGACACATGCGCCGGGCCAATGAAACCGTCGAGCGGCACAGTACCCCACTGGCGCACTTCCGGCGATTCGAGGATGCTGGAAATCGCCGACGGAGTCAGCACGTGGCAGCACAGCACCGAAAAATTGGTCAGCCCGAGCGCGGCGGCCTGCCTGATCGCCACCGCCGTCGGCGGCGTCGTCGTCTCGAAGCCGATGGCGAAAAAGACGACCTGCCTGTCGGGATGCTTCTGCGCCAGCATCACGGCGTCGGCGCTCGAATACACCATGCGGATGTCACCGCCCCGCGCCCGGGCCTTGAGCAGGGACAGCCCGTCCGAAGCGGGCACCCGCAGGCAGTCGCCATAGGTGCACAGCGTAACGCCTTCTTCGAGCGCCAGCCGGATCGCCTGATCGACGCGGCCGATAGGCAGAACGCAGACCGGGCAGCCGGGGCCGTGGATCATCCTGACATTCTCCGGCAGCAGATCGCTGACACCGTAGCGTGAAATGGCGTGCGTATGGCCACCGCAGAACTCCATGAAATGGTAGCGCCGTTCAGCTCTGGCTTCGCGCTGGATGGCCCGGGCCAGCCCCTGCGCAACCTCGCCGTCACGGAATTCCTCGATGAATTTCATCAGCGAACCGTCGTGTCGGCGTCGAACGGTCCGATTTCGGCGAACAGCGCCAAGGTTCTCGCAGCCTCCTCCGGGTCGAGTTTGTTCAATGCGTAGCCGACGTGCACGATTACGTAGTCGCCGACCGTGATGTTGTCGACCAGCGCCAGTGATATTTCTTTGCGCACGCCAGCCAGATCGACCACGGCGCTATCGTCTGCACCGAGCTCGACGACTCGCGCTGGAATTGCCAGACACATTGCGAACCTCCTGAATTCCCCGCATGCGCGGCAGGATCACCGCCGTCCGACAAGCGTACTCAAAAAACCACGTCTTGACACGGGTTTCGGCTTTTCATCGACCGACCCCGGTGACTCCAGCGGCGAATCGACCAGCGTTTCCGGTGGCGGGGCAAATACCGTCACCAGCGCCTGATGAGCAGCCTGGCGTGCCGTCGCCATGTCCGGCAGGTCACTGACCGGCGCGATCAGCGGGCAATACTGGTACGGGCCGAGGTCCGGGTCGTCGTCGGCCAGGAACTGCAGGGTGCCACAGGGTAGGTTCAGGTAGCGCCGCTCGCCGGCCGGAATGTCGCCCCACAGCTTGCCGCCGCCGTAGATCAGGAAAAGATTCAGGAACCACGGAGTGATCATCACGCCCAGCCAGTCACCCTCTTGGCGCCTGAAGCCGACCGCTTCGACGCCCAGCGCCGGATTGACGAAAGGCATATCGTGCATGCGCGCCATCCAGACGTGACGGTAATGGGCCTCGAGAAAGGCGCCCGGCTCTGCTTCCCTGGCTTGCGCCGGACGTATCGGCGGCGGCGCCAGGGCAGGTTGCCGGACGCGCTCGCTCACTTTGGCTGAAGATCGCTGAAATACCGACTTGCGTCGTAATCGCCTTCGAGCGATGCCGCCAGAGCGGCGAGAGCTTCCTCGATCAACGCCAGTTGCTCGGGGTCCACGACCTCTTTGGCCAGTCCGAGCGATGTCAGCACCCAGGCGCCGAGTGGCTGGGGTCCGATGAGCATCATATTGACGAGTTCGCGGCGACCGGCGCGTTCGACCCAAGCAAAATCCCCGTCCCCCTCGATGGCCGCCACCTGCATTGGAATCGACAGACACATCAGGCGCGCGCCGCCAAAGTCAGGCCACGGGCATGCAACTCGGCGACGGTCAGCGCCAGCAGTTCCGGCAGCCGCGCCGCCACAGCGAGGCTCAGTTCCATGCCAAGCGCCATGGAGGCCGGCTCGATACCGATGATGACGGTCTCCTTCGGGGCGCGACCGGTGAATTCAAGACTGGCCAGCACATCGGAAAGGCCGACCTGGTGCGGCGACAGCTTGGTCCTGAAGAAAACAGGCACGTCGGCACCCTTGAGGACGACAGGTGTTGCCGGGGGCCGGTTGCCGCGAACACAATCGACGACAATCAGGGTATCGAGGTCCTCCAGTTGCTCGAGCATCTCCATGGCGCAGGTCCCGCCATCGACCAGTTCGACTTCGGCAGGTGTCTGCCACCCCGCAGCCAGTGCCTCGACCACACGCACACCGACCCCCTCGTCGGAGAGCAGGATGTTGCCGAGGCCGAGAACCGCGATACGCATAATTGTCACAAAGAAAGAGGCGCGATCAGTGTCGCGCCTCCCGGGATTGAATGAATTGCGCCAGATCAAACAGCCGTTACGGTGACCACCGGATTGTTCTCCTGGTCGACGACATGGACCGCGCAGGCCAGGCAGGGATCGAAGGAATGGACGGTGCGCAACACTTCGAGGGGCTTGTCGGGTTCGGCAACCGGATTGCCGAGCAGGCAAGCCTCGTAGGCGCCGGGTTGGTCCTTCTCGTTGCGCGGCGCAGCGTTCCAGGTTGTCGGCACGACGCACTGGTAGTTCTTGATCTTGCCCGATTCGATCACTACCCAGTGCGACAGCACGCCGCGCGGCGCCTCGTGGAATCCGACACCCATCTGCTCGCCCTTGGGGAATACCGGCGCGTTGAAGGTCTTGAAATCGCCCTTGCCCATGTTGGCCAGCAACAGACTCCACTGCTTGCTCAGCTCATCGCATTGCACCGCGCAGCCGATGGCGCGCGCGGCATGCCGACCGATCGTGGAATGCATGGCATCGAGCCCGACCTTGGCACCAGCCAGACTGGAGACCAGTTCGAGCGCACCTGTCGCATATTTCGTGGTCGGCTCATGCCCGGCGGCGAGCATGTTGAGAACCCTGGCCAATGGTCCGACCTGCATCGGCTTGCCATAGAAAGTGGGCGATTTCAGCCAACTGTACTTGCCATCATCCTGGAAGTCCGTGTAATTGGGCTTGGTCTCACCCTTGTACGGGTGCAGCGACTTTTCATTGCCCTCCTTGTAGTCATACCAGGAGTGCTTGATCGCCTCGGAGACGCCATCGATGAAGAATTTGTCGTTGAAGGTCTTGATCGGCTTGTAGCTCTCCAGTTTGCCGTTCTCGATGTAGCCGCCCGGCAGCGCGAACTCGGTGCCTTTGCCGTCGAGCGGGATGTCCGGCACGCTAAGGTATTCGGTGATGCCCCGGCCGTACTTGGTCCAGTCGGCATAGAAGGCACCGATCGCGGCGACGTCGACGAGATAGACATTCTTGACGAAGTTGTCGAGCGAATCGATCCACTCCTTGATCGCCATCAGACGCTCCAGCGTCAGCACGGACTGTGAATCGAGCGACAGGGCGTTGGACACGCCACCCACCGCGACGTTCTGGATGTGTGGCGACTTGGACCCAAGGATGGCGACGATCTTGGACGCGTGGCGCTGAACTTCCAAAGCCTGGAGGTAATGGACGACAGCCAGCAGATTGACTTCAGGCGACAGCTTCATCGCCGGATGGCCCCAGTATCCGTTGGTGAAGATGCCCAGTTGCCCGGTGCCGACGAAGCCCTTCAGCTTTTCCTGGACTTTCGTGAACTCGCTCTTGCTGTTTCCCTCCCAGCTCGAGAGGCTTTGCGCCAGGCTGGAAGCCTTGCCCGGGTCGGCTTTGAGCGCCGAAACGACGTCGACCCAGTCGAGCGCCGAGAGATGGTAAAAATGCACAATATGGTCGTGCACGGCATGGGCCAGCATGATCATGTTGCGGATGTACTGCGCGTTGACCGGGATTTCCAGTTGCAGCGCATTTTCCACGGCACGCACCGAAGCCATCGCGTGCACCGTCGTGCATACACCACAGATGCGCTGGGTGATGGCCCAAGCGTCACGGGGATCGCGGCCGATCAGGATGTTCTCGACGCCGCGCCACATCTGACCCGACGCCCAAGCCTTCTTGACCACCCCGCCATCAACTTCGACGTCGACGCGCAGGTGACCCTCGATACGGGTGATGGGGTCGATGGTTACTCGTTTGGACATTTCTTTCTCCTGGTTCTCGAATTCAGTTGGCTCTGGCTTCTTCGCGCGGCAATACCGGGAAGATGCGGGTAACGACGATGAAGCCAAGCACTGCGACCGCGGTCATGCCAAGGGTGACGAGCAGTTCTGGAATCGACGGGAAGTAGTGCCAGCCCGGGCCCGTGTCGTAGCCGATCAAATAGCCGTTGAGCCGCAGAAAGGCCCCGCCCAGCATGATGGCAGTGCCCCCCAGGAAGAGCCGGGCGGGGTTGCGGCGGGCGTCTACCGTGCCAATAAGTGCAAAGGGCAGACAAAACAGGATCATCTCGATCCAGAAGAAGATCGCCACCAGGCCAAAGCTGAAAGCGTTGCCCCAGGCGCCACGTACCGTCAGGTCGATTACGCGCACGGCCAGGTAGACTCCGAGCATGCCGAGCATCACCTTGGCCATTGGACCCAGCATGCTGGTCTCGATTTCCCGCCGGAAGGCCGCGGACGCGAGGCAGGACTCGAACAGCACCACCCCGTAGCCCATGAGGATCGCTGACAACAGGTAGAGAAGCGGCACGATAGGCGTCTGCCAGAGCCTATCGACCTGGCCGCCCATCAAGACCAGCAGCGTGCCAATCGACGATTGATGCATCATCGGCAGCACCGTGCCCAGGGCGATGAAGAAGAAGAGAACCTTGCCCAGCTTCTTCTTGGCCGCGTTCAGGCCCCACTTCTCCATAAAGACCGGTGAAAATTCAATCCACATTACAAGGATGTAGATCGAGATGCACAACGCCGTCTCGAACAGCGCGGAATTCAGGTTCCAGTAGCCAGGCCACAGGATGTGCCAGAAGTTCCAGTAGCGCCCGAGGTCGAACATGACGCCGACACCGGCCAGCGTATAGCCGAACAGGCTCGTGAGCAGCGCGGGCCGCACCAGGGGGTGATACTCGCCCCGGTTGAAGATGTAGACCATCATCGCCACCGAAAAGCCGCCGCAAGCGAGCGCCGAACCGATGAGAACGTCCACCACCACCCAGAGACCCCAGGCGTAGCCATCGTTCAGATTGGTTACGGCACCCAGGCCCAGAACGAAGCGTGTGGCCAAGACTGCCAGCATCAGCACGATGAGGACGCCACAGACGACCGTGGTCTTGTTGATCAGCTTCCCGCCGACCGGAGCTGTGGACAGATGGGCGCTCATGACTCGCCTCCTTTCGAATCATCGTCATCCGGCTTGACATTGCGTCTGGCAGCCCAGGTCATGGCGCCGAGAACAGCGATCGGCATGATCATGCCTTGGTAAAGGGTGTGCTGAATGGTTTCCGACGTTGACGCGGACGACTTCGCTGGCAACGCAGGCATGCCCACCTTCTCGAATTCGACGGCGGACAGTTTGAGCACCTGGGTGCCACCATACTCGGTTTCACCATAAACGTGCTGCAGGTAATTGCCGACCCGAGCCTCGTAGCTCTGGTCGGGCTCCTTGCGCCAGGTGCTGGCCTTTTCAGCATCTCCATCGCTGTATGGCAGTCGGCCGCGCGGAATCTTCGTCGCATCGCCCGGCTTGAGCGCCAGCCGCCGCTTGGCTTCGGCCAGCAGATCGACGGTGCGGCCGAACAGCGTCGCTCCGGTTGGGCAGACCTCGGCACAGGCCGAGTAGTGGCCATCCTTGTGGCGGTGGCGGCAGAGTTCGCACTTGCCGATCCGGCCGGTGGGCGAATCGTACTGGTACTTGGGAATTCCGAAGGCGCAGGCGGCGACGCAGTAGCGGCAACCGAAACATGCGTCGGGGTCGTAACTGACGATACCGGTCACCGGATCCTTCCGCATGGCCGATACCGGGCACGCCGACACGCACGAAGCATCGGCGCAGTGCATGCAGGACGTCTTCATGAAGGAGAAACCGTTGGTTTCGACGTCTTTGGTTTCTCCGGTGCCGTTGGCATAGACCTTGATCACGTTGAAGGTGTGACCCGTCGTGTCGAGTGGGGTGTCCCACAACTTGTCGACCGTCTTGAACTCGGCCGGATTGTGGTTCACCTCCTTGCACGCGGCGACGCAGGCCTGGCAGCCCACGCACAGCGTGGCGTCGTAGAGCAGCCCGAGACCCTCCGGCGGGTTTTTCAGGTTGTCGCGAGCGCGGGCCGGGACCGGCGTCAGGGTCGCTACGGCAGCGCCGCTGCTGGCCAGACAGCCCTTGAGAAAATTGCGTCTGCTCAGCATTTCACACCTCCGCTGATTCGTTGCTGGTCTGGCCAGCCTTCTTCGCCCTTTCCATCTCCTCGGCCGCGTGCGAGAGCCCGAGATTCTTGGTCAGCTTCGCCCCGGCGCCGATTGCAACCCCGGCGACCGCCGCCAGCACCGCAGCGGATCCGAGCGTGGCACCCACACCTTTCTGCTCGACAACGCCTGGCAGGAAGACGCCTGGCTGGATGTTCTTCATCTTGGCCAAGGCATGAATGGGTTTCTGGAAACCGATGCCCTGCTCGGTGCAGCCGATGCACGGGTGGCCACAACCGACCGGCCAAGTGCCTGCGCCCATATCGCCAAACTGGATGGTCGGGCAATTGGCGTAGGTTTCCGGTCCCTTGCATCCAAGCTTGTAAAGACAGAAGCCATGACGATGCGCATCATCGCCGAATTCGAGGGCGAATCGCCCGGCGTCGAAGTGCGGACGACGCTCGCAGTTTTCATGGATCAGGCGCGAATAGGCAAATTTCGGCCGGCCCAGATGGTCAAGCTCGGGCAAGGTGCCGAATGTCAGAAACTGGACGACCGTCGACAGGAAGTTGTACGGATTCGGCGGGCAGCCGGGTATGGTCAACACCGGCTTGCCAAGAACCTGGGAGGCGCTGGAGGCGCCGGTCGGGTTGGGATCGGTCGAGGGCATGCCACCCCAAGACGCGCAGGAACCGATGGCAATCACAGCGGCCGCATCGGCGGCGCATTCCTTGAGCAGTTCGATCGCCGTCTTGCCGCCAATTTTGCAATAGATGCCGCCATCCTTGGTCGGAATGGCACCCTCGACGACAAGGACATACTTGCCCTTGTTCTCGGCCATGGCCTGAAGCCGGGCCGCCTCGACCTGATGGCCGGCAGCGGCGAACAGCGTCTCGTGATAGTCGAGCGAGATGACATCGAGAATGAGCTTTTCCAGCGTCGGATGCTCGGCGCGCAACAGTGATTCGGTGCACCCGGTGCACTCCTGGAAATGCAGCCAGATCACGCTCGGACGCTTCTTGGTCGCTACCGCTTGGGCAATCGCCGCATCGGCACCTTGGGGCAATCCCAAGGTCGTCGCCAGAACTGCGCAGAACTGCAGGAATTCCCGGCGCGTCATCGACAGGCGGGTCGCCGCCGCATCGATCCGCTCATCGCTCTCCAGCAACATCAAGTCTTGCTTGGCCATGAACCCTCCTCCTATTACCGCCCTGATACCGGCCACTGACCGGGAATGTCACTCCGTTGGGAGTCCGACTGAACTTCACCCCGGAGCCATCCGCAAGAACCGGGCCACAAATCGAACTGTCTTGTTTTCAATTACTTGAAGCAGAGAGCAAGAGCGACTGCGGCATCCTATGGAAGATTGCTTTCCACAATATTCGCCAAAATGGTCATCGTTCTTCCACTTCATCAAGGCGGCCCATTCACCCCATCCGTCGCGCCACCCAGGCCTGCCCGAGCGCCAGCCCGCCGTCGTTGGGCGGCACCTGCCGCGCTTCGAGCAAAGTCATGCCACGCGCTTCGAAGTTCCTGCGCAAGGCTGACATCAGCACTGCATTCATCGCGCAGCCGCCGCCGACCGCGATTTTCGCCTCCTTTTCCCGGTCGACCGCGCCCCGTAGGCGAAGGGATCTGTGGCTCAATCGCCCCTGGGATGCAACCAGCGCCCACTCGGCGAAGCCGGCGGCAAGCGTGGCGTGGAACAGCGCGGCGCCACGGCCGGGATCGTCACACTCGAGCAGGATCGGGAGCAGGGGCGAAAAGTCGAGTTCGCTGTCCCGGATCGCATACCCCCCGGGTAGCGCGGACTCCCGGCCGTGGGCGGCAGCAAGCCCCTCCAGTTCCATCGCCGCCTGTCCCTCGTAACGCGACTCGGCGCGCAGTCCGAGCAGGCCGGCGGCAGCGTCGAACCAGCGACCGAGGCTGGAGGTCGGGGGGCAACGCAGGTCCTGATCGAGCATGGCCAGCAAGGGACCGGCATCGCGCTCGGGATAGTGTTGGTTCAACCATCCGGCAACGCGCCCATCCAGTCCGGCGCCATGCAGTGCTGCCACCGCCATGCGCCACGGCTCCCGGGCAGCGCGATCGCCGCCGGGGAGTCTGAGCGGCCGCAGACGGCCGAGTCGATCGCACTTGCCGCCGTCGACGCGTAACAGTTCGCCGCCCCAGAGGCCACCATCCGGCCCGAGTCCCACACCATCGATGGCCACACCGGCCAAAGGCTCGTTGACACCATGTTCAGCGCAGATCGCCGCAATATGCGCGTGATGGTGACCAACACCAAGCGCCGGAATCCCCAATCTCTCGGCCATCTCCAGCGCCAGATGGGTCGACGCGAAATCCGGATGCAGATCGTGCGCGACCAGGTCGGGCTGCACATCGAGGATGGCCAGCAGGTGGGCGACGGTTTCCTCGAGAAATCCGATCGCCGCCGCATTGTCGAGGCCGCCGATGTGCTGCGAAAGGAAGGCCTCCCTGCCCTTGAGCACGCAAACCGTGTTCTTCAGGTAGCCGCCCAGCGCCAGCACTGTCGGCCCGTCGCCGGCCAGCGGAATCGGCACCGGCACATGGCCGCGGGCACGACGAATGAAGGCCGGACCGGCGCGAACCACGGAATCGTCGCAGCGGACGACGATTTCCCGGTCGTGAACCAGGAAGGCGTCGGCGATGCCGGCGAGTCTCCGTTGCGCCTCGTCATTGCCGATGACCAGCGGCTCGCCGTGCAGATTGGCGCTGGTCATGACCAGCAGCAGATCATTGGTCTCGGCGAGCCAGTCGGTGCCCGCCGGACGGCCGGCCGCCTCGTGCCAGAACAGCAGGTGCAGCGGCGTTGCCGGGAGCATGACCCCGAGCCACGCCAGGCCTGGCGCGATGCCGGGCAGTTCGGCCGCCGACTTGGGGCAGAGCACGATGGGCGCGGCAGCGCTCTTCAGCAATGCCGCTTCCGCCGCGTCGACCCGCGCGTAGCCGGCAAGCGACGCGGCGTTCAGCCCCATCACGGCAAACGGCTTCTCCTCACGCTGCTTGCGCCGGCGCAATTCGGCGACTGCGGCGGCATTGCCTGCATCGCAGGCGAGGTGAAAGCCGCCCAGTCCCTTGATGGCAATTATTTGTCCGGTCTGAAGCAAACGCAGAGCCTCGCCGATCGGATCACCGCCCAGTGGGGTACCGCTGGCATCAAGCAAGGCAAGCCCTGGACCGCATTCCGGACAGCAGGTGGTTTCGGCGTGGAAGCGGCGGTCGACGGGCGCCGTGTATTCCGTCCGACAAGCCGGACAGAGGGGAAAGGCGGCAAGGGAGGTCTGCGCCCGATCGTAGGGGATGCGCCGACTCACGGTGTAACGCGGGCCGCAGTGCGTGCAGGTCGTAAAGGCATAGCGCCAGCGGCGATTGCCCGGGTCGCAAATATCTGCGACGCAGTCGGAGCAGATTGCCGAATCTGGACCGATGGCGGTCGAGACGTCACCCGCCATGCTGTCGATGATGAAAAAGCCGGCGCCAGTCACCTCGGCAACAGTCGATTCGATGTGGTCGATGCGCGCCAGGCGCGGCGCCTCATTCGCCAAGCGGCTCATGAATTCAGGCACTTTCTGGCCGTCGACCGCGATCGTCACGCCGCCGCCATCGTTCCGCACCCATCCGGTCAGTCCGAGTTCATTGGCCAGCCGCCACACGTAAGGACGAAAACCCACGCCCTGGACGAGGCCGCGGACGCGAATCTGCCGGCCGGCCACCGGAAATTACCTCGCGGCCAACTGGCGTTCCAGTTCGGCGACACGCTTCCTGAGCCCGTCGACCGTCTCGGTACGCCTGGCGCGCTGGGCTTGCAGCCCGGCCTCAATCCACGCCACCCACGCCGGGAGCCCGGCGCCGCTGGTCGCCGAGACGCGAAAGATCGTCAGCTTCGGATTGACCCGGCGGGCGTTGGCTTCCGCCAGATCAGCGTCGAATTCGAGGTAGGGCAGCAGGTCGCACTTGTTGAGCAGCAGGACATCGGCGGCACGGAACATGTCGGGATACTTGAGCGGCTTGTCCTCGCCCTCGGTCACCGAGAGGATGGCGACCTTGTGCTGCTCGCCGAGATCGAAGGCAGCAGGACAGACCAGATTGCCCACGTTTTCGATCAGGAACAGCGATTCGTCGGCCGGTTTCAGGCGCTCCAGCGCATGGCCGACCATGTGGCCGTCAAGGTGGCAGCCCTTTCCGGTATTGATCTGCAGCGCGGTCACGCCGGTGGCGCGGATGCGCTCGGCGTCGTTGGAAGTCTGCTGGTCGCCCTCGACGACGCTGATCGCCACTTTCCCTCTCAGCAACTCGATGGTCCTGACCAGCAACGTGGTCTTCCCCGAGCCCGGACTCGAAACCAGATTCAGCGCAAAGATTCCCCGTTCGTCAAACCACTGGCGATTGGCCGCCGCATAGGCGTTGTTCTTGCCCAGGATATCCTGCTCGATCTGCACCATGCGCGACTGGCTCAGACCCGGCGCATGGGCGCGGGCGGGGCCGGTGCCGTAGTCCAGATCAGCGGCGATGCCATGTTCGTGATGATGGTGTTCATGTCCGTGCGCATGGGCGTGCTCGCCAACGTGCGTATGCGCATGGCTGTGCTCGCTGCCATCCTCGTGGGCATGGGTGTGTTCATGCGAATCCTCATGAACTTCACTCCCGACCTTCGTTTCTCCTGCTTCGCAACCGCAAACTGTACACATTGCGCCACCTCCTTTTCGCTACTCGATTTCGATTTCCCTGACCCGCATGTCGGTTCCCCCGGTCGGCTGCAGCTGGTAGCTGCCACACCTCGGACAGGCGCCGAAAACCTCGTCCATCGCCACCGACTCGCCGCAGGGCATGCACCAGCCGACACCAGGCACATCGACAATCTCCAGCGCCGCCCCGTGGGCAATGCTGCCGTTGACCACGGCTTCGAAACAGAACCTCAGGGCCTCCGGCTCCACTGACGACAGACGGCCGATTTCCAGCACGACCAGCTTAACCCGTTGTGCGTTTTCGCGCATCGCCGTTTCTTCGACCAGTTGCAGCACGCCCTCGGCGAGCGACATTTCATGCATCGTTCACCTCCAGCACATAGGGCAGGCAAGGGTCGAGGGCCAGTACAGCCAGATGGAGCGAACGCTTCGCCTCATTCGACGAGGCGAAGCTTCGGCCATCCAGCAGTCCGGAAAGCGCACCGGCGTCGGCAAAGAAGACGTCGGTCGGCGCCGTGACCCGATATTGCCTCACCGTGTGCGCCTCAAGACGCACGGCATGGGTGAGAACGCCGCGCGCCGTCACCGTCTGCGCCACGCCCCAGCCGTCACCCCCGGCTGCCGCGAGCGGAAAGGGAGCGCCGGTGGCCAGCGCCCCGGTCGCGCGCTCAACTTCGGCAATGCGCTGGCGATAAGCCGCACGAATTGACGGCGGCGCGCTCATCGCTGGCAGGAAATCGCCGCTTTCGCGGCAGCCGGCAAGCCATTCGTCAGGCGTCAGCGGCGCTGGCCCGCAGGGCACGTCACTGTTGCGGTCGACCAGCCGGGCAAGGCAGTTTTCGGCAAGGCCATGGAGAACATCGGTCAGCAACCGGCGGGTCACTTCGGCGCCATTTCCGTCTTGCCGGGTTGCACGCCAGGCGATGAACGCTGCCGGCGCCGGGACCAGGCCAAGCGCTGGCGGCCAGTCGAGCAACAGACGCCAGAGGTTTTCGTGCAGCATCTCGGTCCACAGCCCGGCGCTGTCCGCCGGCTGGGGTGCTGCGCCCGCCGCTGCCGCCAGCGCCGCCTGCGCCACTACCCGCTGAGCCTGGGCGCAGATCGTGTACAGACAGGGCACAGTCCTGATCACCGCTTCCGGCGACTGGCCGATAAAGAGCTGCGTCACCGGCGGGCGCCGGAGATCGACCTCGACATGCCTCAGACGGCCTTCCCCGAAGTCGGCCCGGACCGTCAGCATGCCGGTCGGCGTCACGCGCCTGACCCCGGCAGGATCAAGACAGCCCGCCGCGCAACGATTGGCGAAGCGGGCGCACAAGAGTTCCCGAGCACGATGGATCGAAGATCAGCCAACACGAGACGCCTTTCATACTTGCAGCCCGGACGCCGCGAGACCGCGGCTTGTCCAGACCTTGTGCCAATAGTACATAATGCGGGCCAATTCGCATTCCCCGAAACCACATGTCTCGCACTTCGTCACCGCCAGCCCGGACCTCAACCGGACGTTTCGGGAGATGGCATCTCTCGGCAATCTGCCTGACCATCGGCCTGGCAATCGTCAGCATCAGGTCTGCTGTTGCAGCCGACACGCTGCTCTGGTTCAGCGACGGCCGGCCGACGGCCACTGCGCGCACGGCGGCCGATCTTCTGGCAAGCGCCGCCGACGACGGCCTGAATGCAAATGACTATGGCGCCGATCTGCTGCGAAACGCAATCGAAAACGCAGCCAGCGGCCACGCTCCCGCGAACGACACGGTGATTCAACTCGAGCGGTCGCTGACTTCCGCAACGCGGCGCTATCTCGCCGATCTGCACTACGGACGCATCGACCCACAGCAACTCGAGGAAAAATACAGCGGGGCATCTGGCAAGCGATTCGACCCCGACGCCTGGCTGATTTCGGCAATTGCCGACCACCGTCTGCCCGAAGCGGTGCGTAACGTGAAGCCCCAACTCCCTCAATACAACGAACTCAGGGAAGTGCTCGCCCGCTACCGGCGGCTGGTCGGCAATCCGGCTTGGCAGAAGGCGTTGGCAGTACCGGCCGACGGCAAGCTCCAGCCTGGGCAGCCTTATGCCGGCATTTCGATCCTGAGCCTGCGCCTGAAGGCACTCGGCGACCTGCTCGCCAATGGTGTGCTGCCGACACTGTATGAAGGCAGTCTGGTAGACAGCGTCAAGTCGTTTCAGGAACGCCACGGCCTGACGCCGGACGGCGTTGTCGGCAAGAGCACCCTCGAGCAACTCAATGTAACGCCCGAAGCGCGGGTCAGGCAGATCGAGCTGGCGCTCGAGCGCCTGCGCTGGACGCCTTTGCTGCAGGCACCGCGCGCCATTGTCGTCAATATTCCGGAGTTCAGGGTGCGCGCCTATGAGGTTCGCGACGGCAAAGTCGAGATGAAGGTTGCGATGAACATCATCGTCGGCAATGCCAACAAGACCCGGACGCCGATATTCGACGCCGAGATGCGTTTCGTCGAGTTCAGCCCTTACTGGAACATCCCGCCTTCGATCGCCAGAGACGAAACGCTGCCCAAGCTGAGGCGCGAGCCCGGCTATTTCGATCAGCAGGGATTCGAATTCGTCAGCCGCGACGGCAAGGTTGTCAGCGACTATTCCGAGGCCAGCCTGGACGCGGTCCAGCGCGGCGAAATGCGCATCCGCCAGAAACCCGGTGCGAAAAATGCGCTGGGCGACATCAAGTTCATCTTTCCCAACAGCGACAACATCTACCTCCACCACACGCCGACCCCCCAACTCTTCAAGCGCGACCGCCGCGATTTCAGCCACGGTTGCATTCGCGTCGAGGCACCCGTGGCACTGGCCAAATTCGTCCTCGCCGACGAGCCGGAATGGACCGAGGAGCGGATCGTTCAGGCAATGACCAAAGGCCGGTCGGCGACGCTGCGTCTGAAGGAGCCGTTCCCCGTGATCATTGCCTACAGCACCACTGTCGTCAGGGACGGGAGGATTCATTTCTTCCCGGATATCTACGGCCAGGACAAGGTGCTCGACAATGCCCTGGGCCAGCGCTCGCAATCTCTCCGGGCAGTCAATTCCAATTGAGGTATGAGTCTGAACGCTCGGTTTTGAATTGCTGATTT
>JBEOKN010000019.1:0-36236 GCA_040275885.1 Azonexus sp.
GCCGGGTTCATTGCCACCGGTTAACCCGCGCTTAAGGTTCGCCTAAGAACTCCTTAAGGCAGGCTCTCTATACTTCTTCTCCATGAACACGACAAGGAGAACGATGGTGAGAACCCTTCCCGCCCTGTGCCTGCTGCTGGCCAGCATTGCCGCCCACGCTGAAACAGCGCAACAGATCGGCCAGACCTATGCGGCCGAGGCAGCCACCCGGCAAGCTGGCTTCACGCCTTCCGCCAAACGCGGCGAGACACTCTTCCGCCAGCGCTTTGCCAACAACGACAAGATGCCGGCGTGCACCAGCTGCCATACCGACAGCCCGCTGAACGCCGGCCAGCATGCCGTCACCGGCAAGGCGATCCGTCCACTGGCGGTGGCCGCCAATGGCCAGCGCTTCAGCGACCCGGCCAAGGTCGAAAAGTGGTTCGGCCGCAACTGCAAGGAAGTCCTGGGCCGCGACTGCACGCCGGCCGAGAAGGCCGATTTCGTCACCACCATGAGCGAGGTACGCTGACATGAAACGAATCGCCATCATCCTGTTCCTCGGCGCTGCCCTCCCGGCGCTCGCCGACCGGGTGCCGCTCCCCGCGAACACACCGGCCAGCTACCCGGCTGAATGCGGCGGTTGCCACATGGCCTATCAGCCTGCCTTGCTTTCGGCGAACGACTGGCGGCGAACGATGTCCGGGCTGAAGGACCACTTCGGCACGGATGCCACGGTCGACGGCCCGGCAGGGCAGGAAATCGCCAGCTTCCTCGAACGCAACGCGGGCAACGCCGGCAAGCTGGGCAGCGCCGGCGAACCGCCGCGCATCACTCAGACCGCGCGCTTCGTCCGCAAGCACCGCGAGATTCCAGCGAAATACTGGAAAGACCCGCGCATCAAATCGGCGGCGAACTGCGAAGCCTGCCATCGTGGCGCCGCCGAAGGCAACTACAGCGAGCACGACATCCTGATTCGCGAACTTCGGAGATAAAGCATGCAAAAGATACTCGTCTGGGACTGGCCGGTTCGCCTCGGCCACTGGCTGATGGTCGGCGGATTCATTCTCGCCTGGCTGACCTCGGAGAGCGAAACCTTCCGCCTGCTCCATGTGATTTCCGGCGCCACCGTGCTCGCCGTCGCCACCTTCCGCCTGCCCTGGGGCTTCATCGGCAGCCGCTATGCGCGCTTTGTCGATTTCGTTCGCGGTCCGCGCGCCGTCAAGGATTACGCCGCCGGCCTGCTCAAGCTCGAGCCGGCCCACCATGTCGGCCACAATCCGGCCGGCGGCTGGGCCATCGTCCTGCTGCTCGGCCTCGCCATCCTCACCGGCCTCTCGGGCTGGGCGAACTACAACGACATCGGCGGCGGTTTTCTCGAGGAGCTGCACGAAGGACTGGCCGTCACGATGCTCACCGTGGTCTTCATTCACGTCGCCGGCGTGCTCTCCGGGAGCCTGATGCACGGCGAAAACCTGGTGCGGGCGATGCTGAACGGCCGCAAGCAGGGGATGCCGGGAGAAGCCATCCGCTCCGCCCGGCCGCTGGCCGGCGCGCTGCTGCTGGTGTGGGTCGCCGTCGCCGGCTGGTGGATTGCCAGCTGATAGAATCGCGGCATGCGCATCCTGCTCGTTGAAGACGACCCCCAGCTTGGCGACGGCCTGACCATCGGCCTGCGCCAGGCGGGTTTTGCGGTCGACTGGGTCAAGGACGGCAATTCCGCCGACCGCGCGCTGCAATCCGAAACCTTCGACCTGGTCGTCCTCGACCTCGGCCTGCCCCGCCTTTCCGGCATGGAGGTGCTGACCCGCGCCCGCGGCCGCCGCCAGACCCTGCCAGTGCTCATCCTGACCGCGCGCGACGCCACCGGCGACAAGGTTTCCGGCCTCGATGCCGGCGCCGACGACTATCTCGTCAAGCCGGTCGACCTCGACGAACTGGCGGCCCGCATTCGCGCCCTGACCCGGCGCAGCGCCGGGCGCGCCGCGCCGCTGCTGACCCGCGGCAACCTCGCGCTCGATCCGGCTGCTCACAGCGTCACGCTCGCCGGGGCGCCGGTCGAACTGTCCAGCCGCGAGTTTTCCCTGTTGCAGATGCTGCTCGAAAACGCCGGCCGCGTCCTCAGCCGCAGCCAGCTCGAACAATCGGTCTACGGCTGGCGCGACGAACCGGACAGCAACGCGCTCGAAGTGCACATCCACCACCTGCGCAGGAAGCTGGGCAGCGAGCTGATCCGCACGCTGCGCGGCGTCGGCTACACGATACCCAGGTGACGACCGCCTGGTTTTCGCTGCGCCGCCGCCTGCTCGGCCTGCTGCTCGGCGGCGTCGCCGCCGCCTGGCTGGTGACCATGCTCTTCAGCTACGTCGACGCCCATCATGAAGTCGACAAGCTTTTCGACGCCCAGCTCGCCCAGGCGGCGCAAACCCTGCTCGCGTTGGCCAGTCACGACGAGGGCGATGACATCGAGGACCTTGGCGACGCGGGCCACAAGTACCAGCGCCGCCTGCGCTTCCAGATCTGGCGCGGCGACGGCAAATTGCTGATGCGCTCGAAAAACGCCCCGGAAACGGCGTTGACCGCGACCGACGGCTTTTCCGAAACCCGTGACCGGAAAGACCGCTGGCGCCATTACAGCCAGTGGAACGACGACCGCAGCCTGCAGGTCCAGGTCAGCGAGAACCACCACATCCGCGACGAACTGATCGGCCACATCGCCTGGCGTCTTCTTCTCCCCGCCCTCTTCGGCCTGCCGCTGATCGGCCTCTGGGTCTGGCTCGCCACCCGTCAGGGACTGGCATCGCTCGACGGCATCGCCGGACAGATCGCCAGCCGCGCGCCGCAGCAACTGCAGCCGCTGACACCCGCCGCCGCCCCGGAAGAAATCCGCACCATGATCGAGGCTCTGAACGGCCTCTTTCAGAGGGTCGACACCGCCCTCGAAACCGAGCGGCGGTTCACCGCCGACGCCGCCCACGAGTTGCGGACGCCGCTGGCAGCACTCCAGGCACAAGTCCAGGTTGCCCTGCGCGCCCGTGACAGCGGCGAGCGTGACCGCTCGCTGGCGCAACTGCAAAGCGGCCTGACCCGCGCTTCCCACCTCGTCGACCAGATGCTGCAACTGGCGCGCCTCGACCCCGAATCCGGACTGCCCGATCCGCAACCGGTCGACCTGGCGATGCTGGCCGAAGCCGCCTGCGCCGATCTCGGATGCCAGATACTCGAAAAAAATCTCGATTTCGCTCTCGATGCCGCCGCCGGCTGCATCGTCACCGGCCAACCGGAATGGCTGCGGGTATTGATCCGCAACCTGGTCGACAACGCCATCCGTTACACCCCGCTGGGCGGCACAGTCCGCGTCCGCGTCTCCCGCGCCACTGGTCGCTGCCGGCTGTGCGTCAGCGACAGCGGCCCCGGAATTCCCGCCGGCGACCGGGAGGCGGTCCTGCGCCGTTTCCATCGCCTGAACCGGGGAGAGCAACCAACGGGTAGCGGACTCGGCCTGGCGATCGTCGCCCGTATCGCCGAATTGCACGGCGCCGATCTTGACCTCGCGGCGGTTGAAGACGCGCAAGGATTGCAGGTCACGGTCACCTGGCCCGCCGCGGCCCGCGCCTAGAAATCAGGGCCGGCGCGCAAGCGTGCAGCAGCACGCCCTACGGCTGCAAACGGTTTTACGCTCCTTTTCGCCGTCGACCGCACCAGGCAGAAAATCCTGTCGGGGGGGGCAAGCAACGGTCTGTGTTCCACCCCTATGTAAATCTCTCCATAGCGACCCACTGCCGTCATTGGTGTCAACAATGTTCCAGCGACAGGTTGCTGAGCGGAGCGGTCGCTTCGGTTCCAGGGAATCCGGGGCGATCTTATCGAACCTGCGCCATGTGACCGGTGGGGAACAATTCCCCGCCGGTCATCCGGTAGAAAACCAAATCAAAGACCGACTCGACTGTTCAATGCGACGGCGTCGCAAGCGACCTGCTCTGCGCAAGGCGCCCGATCAGTGCATCACGTTCTCGGGCGCCTGCTGTATCAACGCCATCCGGCATGCGGCAATGCGATGGGCTGGCCCCCTACTTGGTCATGACGAGAGCCGGCGGCTGCCAGGTACCCTCTCCGGCCGGCAGGATCGACGGCGGCGTTTCCTTCGGCCAGTAGAGGCGCATCACCAGATAGATTTCACCGTCCGGCGCCGGCAGCCAGTTGGCTTCCTTGTCCTTGCCAGGCGAATCCTTCTGGATGTAGAGGGTCAGCGAACCGTCCTTGTTCTTCTTCATTCCGGACATCATCGGCGAATTGATCAGGTAGCGGTTGATCGGGTTCTTGATCAGCAATTGCGTCTTGCCGTCGTACATCGTGACCGACCAGAAAGCGTTGACCGGCGGGAACTGATCCTTGGCGAAGGTCAGGGTGTAGTTGTGCTTCGAACCATCGAGCACGGTGCCGTCGGCCAGGGTCTTGGCCATCGGATACATCGCCTCTTCCGCGTTGTTGCCGTAGATGCCGGCCCGTGCCGCGGCTGCCCGCAGCAGCCAATCGCCGTTGTAGAAGGCGCGGTCGCCGAACAGGGAGCTGATATGCCAGCCGTTGATCGCCTTGCCGAGGCTGGCGACTTTCTCGCTGACCTTCTTGTCGCCTTCCTTCATGCCGAGCAGGATTGCGGCCTTGTGTTCGAGCGAGAGATCCTTGAAGGCGAACTTCTTGCCGGGGCCGATGCCGATGCTGGCGAGCTTGGCGCGGATCGCTTCTTCCTCGGGGCCGGCCGGGGCGAACTGCAGCGCGAGGTCGAGGTAGTCGAAGAACTCGGTCTTGACCAGATCCTTGTCGAACTTCGGCCACTCGACCACAGCGGCGGCGGGCGGCGCCGGCTGGTTCAGGAATGCCGACAGCGGCTGAATCTTGTAGCCGGCCTGGACTGCCTCGACGTTGGGCATGTCTTTCGCGTCGACAAGCTGGGTACGGAACGCGGCGAGCGAGAAATCGGTGGTCGAGTGGAACACCTTCTTGATGCCCTGCGGGGTCTCGCCCTTCCAGCGCGGGCCGACGATCAGGTAATCGCCGGCTTCGCTGCCGGTGGCGCGGCTGCCGATGTAACCGTAGTTGAAGGTGTTGCCATCGTTGAGCATCACCGAGTAGTAGCGCTTGGGATCGACGGTCGGCACCGAAATCACGACCGGTTCGGCACGCAGGTCGAGCCAGGCCAGCGAATAGGGGGTGTCGCTGTTGGGCGTCGGGATCGCTGTGTCTTCGTAGGTGAAGACGCGATGCTCGTTGTAGATGTTATTGAAAGGCGCCTTCCACTGCCCCGAGTTCTTGTCGAGGACGTACTCGTACATGACGCCGTAGTTCATGATGAGCGGCAGGCCGTAAACGAAGGCTTCCTCGGCGATGGCCTTGACTTCGGCGATGCCCGGGACAGGGATCTCGGCCTTCTTGTCTGCCACCTGGGCTGTGGAGATCGGGTCGGCCTTCTTTTCGCAGCCGGGAAGGGCGATCACGGCGATCGCGCCGCAGATCAGGGTGGTTAGGGTGATGTACCTTGCTGGATGTGGATGCATTGCTTTTCCTCCATGATTGCCGAAATGAGCGACCGATGCGGTCGATGACGCCGTTGTATATTGCCAAATCCATTGCGTCCTCGCAATTGGTGTCCAACACTTGGCTGGAACTTGAGCTGACCAACAGCAACCATGCTCTCTTGACTGTCTATGGCGGAGCAATGAATGCCGGATGTCAGCAGATCTTTCGCCGGCCGTTTTTGGGTCAGCATGGCCGAGTCGCTGGCTTGGGCTTTTCGGCAGGTCTCCGAACCAAGCCGCCGTTCGGATGAATGCCAGGCGGGATAGGCGACTGTCCGCAGCTGGCCGAACCCGGACTCGCAATGTATCCAGGAATAGTGGCTTTACGCTCTGTTGCTGCCGGCAGCGATCGCTGAACCGCGGCGGATACCTTGGTTTTTCAGTCTTTTTCGCCGTCGACCGCAGCAGCCTGCTTCAACTCACGCGCCCGCACCGCACACGTCCGGAATCGGCCCGAGCCTGGCATTGCGGCAATCAATCAGCAAGATCGACATTGCCTTTCCGAGACCGACTTCGCACCGCAACCCCCGACAATACAGCCGCGTTTTCTGCCGATGGCGTCGATTACCGCGAATACGGCAATGCATTCCGTCGCAATGACGTGGATCCCTGAGTCGACCCGCCCACGAGGCTTTGCCAGTACCCCAGGCACCTTGATCAGGCCGAAAAGATTCCCCGTGATAAGCCTGCATTAAGCTTGGCGGATTACACTTCAGTCCATGTTCAAACCGGTCGCATCGTACCGCGCACGCTCTGGCTGACGACGGAACCATGACCTCGCTCTCCCTGCTCCTCTGGATCGCGCTCCGGGTAGCCTTGTGGCGCCATTGGCTGGTATGGCAGATGCTCCGTGGCAGCATGAAACCTCATTCGCCAACATGACCCCTTCGTTGAAGCGCTACGCCTGGCTGTCCATCGCTGCGGCCGTTGCCACGATTCTGCTCAAGGGCGTGGCGTGGTGGCTGACCGGTTCGGTCGGGCTGCTGTCCGACGCCATCGAGTCGTTCGTCAACCTCGCCGGTGCCCTGATGGCACTGGGGATGCTGACTCTGGCCGAGCGCCCGGCGGACGATGGTCATGCCTATGGGCACGGCAAGGCCGAATACTTTTCCAGCGCTTTCGAGGGCTTCCTGATCCTGTTGGCGGCCCTCAGCATCGGCTATACCGCCATCGAGCGCCTGTTGCATCCGCAACCGCTCGAAGCAGTGGGCATTGGCCTGATCGTGTCGGTGGTGGCCTCGGTCATCAATTTCGCCACGGCTCGCACCCTGATGGCGGTGGGTCGCCAGCATAATTCGATCACCCTGGAAGCCGATGCGCATCACCTGCTGACCGATGTGTGGACCTCCGCCGGCGTCATCGGCGGTGTCGGCCTGGTCTGGATCACTGGTTGGCTCTGGCTCGATCCGGCCATCGCCCTGCTCGTTGCGGTGAACATCGTCTGGACCGGTTGGCAACTGATGCGGCGTTCCGCCACCGGGTTGATGGACGGTTCCTTGCCACCCGAAAAGCTGGCGGAAATTGAAGTGGTGTTGGCCAGATATCGCCAGCAGGGCCTGGCCTTTCATGCCCTGCGGACTCGTCAGGCGGGCAGCCGCGCTTTCGTAGTGGTGCACGTATTGGTCCCCGGAGACTGGACCGTACAGCAAGGCCATGACTGGGCCGAACGGATCGAAGTGGAACTACGAAACGTACTGGGTCACGTGCATGTCACGACACATCTGGAACCGGCCGAGGATCCGGTGTCGATGATAGATCAGGAACTCGACCGGCCTTCGTCTTGAAGGTGGTGCGGGAAAAGGGAAATCCAGGGCCTCAGACCAGTTTTTTTGATTCCCCATGTTCAAAACAGGGGCATTTGGCCTCACAAAGGTTATAATTCGACGTTCCGACCACCCCCCGTTCCGACGCAGGAGTTTTTCGCCATGCATGATCGCAACGTTCTCTCGCTGGTCAAGGATTTTGCCGGTTTCGCGCTGGTTTCCCTGGCATCCCTCGTTGCCGCTCCGGTTCACGCGGAAGACAGCAACCGACCGCTGTTTCTGGCGATGCTGGCGCCCTCGTCTTCCACGAGCGTTGACGGCACGCTGACCGTTCACGAAGTGCGCGCCGCCCCGGTTATGGCACGCACGGTCGATTTGACCACCCAGCCGGACGACCTCTGGGTTCGTCTGCGTCACGGGTTTGCGATGACCAACCTGAATGACGACCTGACACTCCACTATCAGCAGTGGTACCAGAACCGGCCCGATGCGCTGCGCCGCATGGTCGAGCGCAGCCGCCCCTATCTGCACCACATCGTCGAGGAACTCGAGGCGCGCGGCATGCCGACCGAGATCGCGCTGCTGCCGATGGTCGAGAGTTCGTTCAATCCGATGGCCTATTCCCGCGCGCATGCTTCGGGCCTTTGGCAGTTCATCCCGGCTACCGGAAAGCGCTTCAACCTCGAACAGACCTGGTGGCAGGATCAACGTCGCGATGTCGTCGCCTCGACCGGCGCCGCACTCGAATACCTGCAGACCATTTACGAGATGCACGGCGACTGGCATCTCGCCCTGGCCTCCTACAACTGGGGTGAAGGTTCGGTCAAGCGGGCGATCGAGAAGAACAGCGCGCGCGGCCTGCCGACCGACTACGCCAGCCTGACCATGCCGAGCGAAACCCGGCACTACGTTCCCAAGTTGCAGGCGCTCAAGAACATTTTCAGCAACCCGGTCCTGATGATCCAGCTCGGCCTCCCGGAAATCATCAATCGCCCCTATTTCGCGACCATCGGAACGCCCAAGGCGATGGATGTCAAGACCGCCGCTCGCCTCGCCAACATGCCGATTGACGAGTTCGTGGCGCTCAATCCCTCGCACAACCGCCCGGTCATGAAGGCCGATACGCCGGTCGTTCTTCCGGCCGAGAAAGTTGCCACTTTCCAGCGCAATCTGGAAAAAACCGACGAACCGCTTACCGAATGGCAAACCTACACGCTGAAGTCCGGCGAAAAGCTGGACCAGGTGGCGCCGCGCTTCGGAATTGCACTCTCCGACTTGCTGCGTACCAACGGCCTGAGCGGAAAGATCCGGCTCGCCACTGGCTCCACACTGCTTGTCCCGGCCGGACCGGGGGCCGACGACGTCGAGTCGGCTGCATCTGAGCCGCGCCTGCCGCAGATCATCGAACCGGAACCGCCGGTGAGGACTGCCAGGGCTGTCGTTGCCGCGGCAACCGCCGCCGACAAGCATTCATCCAGGACCGTCAAGTCAGCCAAGGGCGGGGCCACGGAAACCAGGGCGGCCGGCAAGGACGCCGGGAGGCCGGACCGCAAGATGGCGAAAAACCCGGGGAGCGGGACAATCAAGACCGTGCTGTCCAGGCCCCCGACCCCGACCCACGGGACCAAGGTCGCCAAAGCGGGCAATGGCCGACGTAGCTGATTCAGCCGACCAGATGGCAGCTCACCGTATGCGTCACTGAGACGCCGGTGCTTTCAGGGTAACGCTGCCGGCAGACATCGACGGCGAGCGGGCAGCGCGGGTGGAAATGACAGCCGGCCGGCGGATTGGCGGGCGACGGGGTTTCACCGGGCAGACGGATCACCGCCGCATGGGCATCCGGCCTTGGTGCCGGCACCGCCGACAACAGGGCCTGGGTATAGGGGTGCCGCGGCGACCGCAAAACCTCTTCCGCAGTGCCACGCTCGACGATGCGGCCGAGGTACATCACCGCCACGTCGTTCGCCAGATATTCGACCACCGCGAAGTTGTGGGTGATGAACAGGTAGGCGACGCCAAGTTCTTCCTGCAATTTTTTCAACAGATTGAGGATCTGCGCCTGGACCGACACATCGAGCGCCGAGGTCGGCTCGTCGCAGATCAGCAGTTCCGGCTGCACTGCGAGCGCACGGGCGATGGCGATGCGCTGACGCTGGCCACCGGAAAATTCGTGCGGGTAACGCCCGGCAGCCTCGTCCGGCAGGCCGACCTGCGTGAGCAAGGCCGCGACGGCTGCCACCTGTGCCGCCGAATCCGCCTTCAACCCCAGCGCGGACATCCCTTCGGCGATGATTTCGCCGACCCGCAGGCGCGGGTTTAGCGACGCGAACGGATCCTGAAAGACCATCTGCATGTGCCGGCGCGCCGCGCGCAGGCGCCCCGGCGCCATCCCGACCAGTTCGTTGCCGCCGAGGCGAACGCTGCCGGCGGTCGGCTTGACCAGTTGTAGCAGCGCCTTGCCGACCGTCGTCTTGCCGCAGCCGGATTCGCCGACCAGCGCCAGCGTGTGCCCGGCGGAAATGGCCAGCGAAACGCCGTCGACCGCAAGCACGTGTCCGACGGTCCGTTGGAGGACGCCACGGCGAATCGGGAAATGAACTTTCAGGTCAGCGACGTCGAGAAAAGGCACCGCTTCGGGCATCTTGTCGCCCTGCGGGAGATGCGGCGTATCGGCAACTTCCGCCGCCTCTCCCGTCCAGTGGCAGCGCAGCGAATGGCTGGCAGCGATGCTGCGCCACTCTGGAGGAATCTCGCGACAAACCGCCATCACCTGCGGGCAACGGTCGGCGAAACGGCAGCCGACCGGCATCGCGTCCGGCGACGGCACTTGGCCGGGGATCGTCGTCAGCGCCATGCCGCGCCGCGAGACTTCCGGCAAGGCAGCGAACAGCGCCTGCGTGTAGGGGTGATGCGGGTGGGTGAAGAACTCCTCGCGAGCGGCGACTTCGACCAACTCGCCGGCGTACATCACGCCGATGCGCTGCGCCATCCGGGCGACGACGCCGAGGTCGTGGGTGATCAGCAGCATCCCCATGCCGCGCTCGCGCTGGAGTTGGGCCAGCAGGTCAAGGATTTGCGCCTGCACGGTGACGTCGAGGGCCGTCGTCGGCTCGTCGGCGATCAGCAGGTCGGGTTCGCCGGCCAGCGCGATGGCAATCATCACGCGCTGCTTCATGCCACCGGAGAACTGGAAGGGATACTCGTCGAGTCGCCGCTCCGGATCGGCGATGCCGACCTGGCGCAGCAGTTCCAGCATGCGCTGGCGGGCAGGCTCGCCGCGCAGGCCGCAATGCAGGTCGAGTACCTCGCCGATCTGGACGCCGACCGTCAGCACCGGATTGAGGCTGGTCGCCGGTTCCTGGAAGATCATCGCGATCCGCGCGCCACGCACCTGGCGCATCTCGGCTTCGGTGAGGGTCAGCAGTTCCTTGCTTTCCAGTTTGATGCTGCCGCCGGTGATGCGCCCTGCCGCCGGTAGCAGGCGCATGATTCCCTGCGCCGTCGCCGATTTTCCGCAGCCGGATTCGCCAAGCAGCGCGAAAGTTTCGCCTCTGGAAATGGCAAAGGAAATGCCGTCGACCGCAGCAAGGAGTTTTTTCCCGGCCGTGAAGCCAAGACGCAGGTCGGAGACTTCAAGCATCATGCCGCCCTCGGGTCGAATGCGTCGCGCACGGCGTCGGCAAACAGGTTGGCGGCCAGCACGAGGATGAACATGGCGGTGAACGCCGCCGCCAGGGACCACCAGACGACGGGTTCCCGGCCCAGTTCCATGCGCGCGTTGTTGATCATCGTGCCGAAGCTGGTCATCGTCGGATCGACGCCGATGCCGACGTAGGAAAGCACCGCCTCGGCCAGCACCAGCCCGGAGAAATCCATGACCAGGGCGATGATGACGATGTGCATCAGGTTGGGCAGGATGTGGCGGACGATGATGCGCCAGCTCGACACACCGAAGGATTGTGCTGCCTGTATGTACTCCAGCTCGCGCAACTTCAGTGTCTCGCCGCGCAGCAGCCGGCACAGCCCGGTCCACGACGTGATGCCGAGGATGAAGCAGAGCGCCAGCAGGCGCAGGTCGGCGCGTTCGGCGGCAGTCGCGAACCATTGCGGATGGGTGTCGATGACCACCTGCATCATCAGTACCGCAGCGGCGATGAGCAGCACGCCGGGGATCGAACTGAGCACGGTATAGATGTACTGGATCACATCATCGACCCAGCCGCGGAAGTAGCCGGCGACGATGCCGAGAAGCACCGCCACCGGCAGCATGACCAGCGTCGTGACGAGTCCGATGATCAGGCCGGTGCGCACGCTTTTCAGCACCTGGTAGAGCACATCCTGCCCGACCTTGTCGGTGCCGAAGACGTGATATTGCCCGGCCAGCCAGAACAGCGGCGCGCCGACCAGCAGCATGAGGCCGAGCGTGATCAGCACGGCGTTCCATGCGAAACTCGTCTCGCCGCGCCAGATTTTCTGCCATCCCGGGGCTTCGATCGCGCCAGGCCGCCGGGCTATCACGCCGGCCACAGCCAGCCAGCAGAGAACGGCCAGCAGCCCGGCGCGCAGGGCGGTGAGCCCGGCATCGGTCGCCACCTCGTCCTCGCGTTCGCCCAGGTGCTGGCCGCCGTGCCTGAGGCGCGGGTAATCGCGCACCGTGCCCTGCCCCGCCACCTCGAAGCTTTCCTTGGCGTAGAGGCGGGTGGCGAAAGGTTCCGAGTAGGTCTTCTCGTTGCGCGTGCGCAGCGGCGCAGCGAGCGCGTCGAGCAGCGACAGCACCTCGACCGCGTACTGCGCCTTCTGCCCGGGTTTGCTCTCCAGTTGCAGGCGGTAATGCAGCGAATCGAGCAGGCCGATGGCGACAAAAGCGAGCAGCACCGTCGCTGCGGCCATACCGACGCGATTGGCGCCGACCCGCCGCCAGGCAAGCAGCAGCGGCGGACTCCTGGCGATCAGCACGCCGAGGCCGATGCCGGCGGCGACCAGCAGCCAGATCAGGACGTCCGACCAGAGGATGACGATCTGAAACCCGGTCATTCGAAGCGGATCCGCGGATCGACCAGCGTGTAGGAAATGTCGGTCAGGATCAGGCCGACGATGTAGAGCACCGAACCGATGAAGACCATCGAGCGCACCACGGCGAAGTCCTGAGCGTTGATCGCGTCGATCGTGTAGCTGCCGAGGCCGGGGACGCCGAAAAAGGATTCGGTCAGCAGCGAGCCCATGAAAAGCAGCGGAATGACGACGACGACGCCGGTCAGGATCGGGATCAGTGCATTGCGCAGGACGTGACGGAAGAAGACGACAGTTTCCGGCAGGCCCTTGGCACGGGCGGTGCGCACGTAATCCTTGTTCACTTCCTCGAGGAAGATGGTCCGGTACCAGCGCGTTGACGAGCCGATCCCGGAAATCACGCCGATCACCACCGGCAGGATCAGGAAGCGCCAGGCGTCCAGGTTGTCGCCGAAACCGGAAATCGGCACCAGCCGCCACACTTTGCTGATCAGGTACTGGCCGCCGATGATGTAGAACAGCCCCGAAATCGACATCATCGCCACGCACAGCACGACGCCCCAGAAGTCGAAAGCGCTGGCGCGGAAGAAGGCCAGCGTCAGGGCAAAAGTGACCGTAATGAAGAGCCCAAGGATGAAGGTCGGCAGCGCGATGGCCAGCGACGGACCCATGCGCACGCCGATTTCGCGGGCAATGTCACGGCCGTCCTCGGCGCGACCGAAGTCGCCGGCGAACATGCGCGCCGATTTCTGGAAGAAAACCGTGTCGGTTGCGGTCGACAGTCCGGAAGCCCCGGAATTGAAAAGCAGCGGCTTGTCGTAGCCGCGCTCGACCTTCCATTTCTCGATCGCCTCCGGCGTCACCCGCTTGACTCCGAGCTGCATCCGCGCCATGTCGTCCGGCGTATTGACGACGAAGAACAGCGCGAAGGTGAGAAGATTCACCCCGATCAGGATCGGGATGGCGTACATCAGGCGGCGGACAATGTAGGCGAGCACGGGCGGATTATGCCAAGAGCCGGCGCAGGACGAGCGCAATCAGCGCAACAATCGCCAGCGACCAGCCGGCCACCGCGTAATCGGAACGCCGCCACGGCTCGCCCGGCGATTGCGGATCGCGCAATTCGTCGGGGAACCTGCGCGGCGGCACCGGGATAACCTTTCGCTCTGCAGGGTTCTTCGGTACGCGCGCGTTGTACTCGACGCTGTTCTCGACCGGCCAGTCGCCCCAGGCGCGGCTGGATGGAAACTGCGGCACGCGAACCAGCAGGATTTCCTCGATATCCCCGGCCAGCACCTCTTCCAATGCCGTCAGCTTGCGGCCAGCCTGGCCGCTTGCCAGGCGCAGCAGGTCAGCACCCATTTCCTCGAAGGCCGCCGCCGGGTAGAGCATGGTCCGGTCCTCGGTCAGGTAGTCGAAGGTCGCCTTGGCTCTTGCCAGGCTTCTCTCCCTGAGCGCGACCAGCGGCAAGGCAGCGATCGCTTTCGGCCAGCTCTCCGCCCCGCGTGCCGGCACCTGCCAGCCGAGGGTCCGCGCAGTCGTCACGCTGATCCCGGCGCAGTTGGCACTGGCATGCTGATAGGCGAACTGGTGCCGATAAAACTGATTGTACACCCGCCCCAGCGCCGATTGCAGACGCGCCGCGCTGCGCGCATTTTTCAGCGTCGCCACCAGCAGGTAAGACGGGCGATACCAGGCCTGGCCGCTGTTCAGGTCGCCGAGGTAGTTTTCGAGCGGCACCGGCGCGGCGATGATGCCCTTCTCGCTTTCGGAATCGAGCGTATAGAAGTTGTTGACCAGCCAGTCATCGATGTCGCCCTGGGCGCCGATGCGACCAGTCATCAGTGCGAAGTGGCCGGCGTGCGCCTCGTCGTCATCGCCCTGGGCGCCATTCAGCATCAGCCCGAGCAGCGGCTGCCCGGCCCGAGGTCCGCTGCTTCCCGCGCGCCGCCACAGCGACTCGACGGTAAACGGGCTGCGCGCCCCGCCCTGCGGCTGCTCCCGCACCCAGTCCCTCAAGTGTGCAGGAACACCAGGCAGGCCAATACTTGCCGGCGCTTCCGGCAGACGAAAATCCTGCGGCCACAAGGTCCGCGCAACAAAACTTGCGTCCTGCTGATTTCCGCGCATTTTCAGCGGTCGACCGCGAAAGAAGGCGACGCTGCTCGCGTCGAACCAGGCACTGTTCAGCGGCAGCCGCGGTGCCAGTCGCAGTGTCAACTCGTTGCCGCCGCTGCGGATCATCCGCCCATCGCCAGCGAGTTGCGTCCCCGCCAGGGAGTCCGGCGCACCCAGCCAGACCAGCGGTGGCAGCGCCACGGCAGCGTCGATCGGTGTCGCCCGGGCCCAGGCCGCGAGGTCATTCCGTAGAGGCAAGACCGGGTCGAAACCCGCGAGTGGCGCCCCCGGCTTCGGTACGGCAATGGTTTCGTTCCCGAAATACCAACGGGCCTGCGGCAGCACGGTGCAATCACCGCTACTGGCGCTGGTCGTCACAAACTGGTTGGCAGGATACAAACCGTATGCAGGCATGGCCGGATTCTGCCCGAAACCGGCGGCGCTGGCGCATTCAACCATTCACCATGGCAATCCCGAGCGCCATCAGCCACGAGAACAGATGCCAGCACGGGATGTCCGCGATGAGCAGATGGTGCTTCACGTCACAACGAATCACCCGACAGCCAGCGGATTCGCCCCGGACTCACTCGAAAACCACCGGCCCGCCATTGAGCCGCGCGGCCACCCAGGCACGGTAATGCCTCTCGACCGCCATGCGTTTCAGTTTCATGGTCGGCGTCAGCAGGCCATTGCCTATCTGCCATTCGTCGCGGGCTATGAAGATCTGATTGATCCGCTCATGGTGCTGAACAATGGCGTTGACCTCCGCCAGCGCCCGCGTCAGCACGCGCACCAGTTCGTCACGCGCCGCCGCCCGTCCCCGTTCCGACAGGTTGGCCAGCAGCACCGGCTGATCGAGACCATGACCGAAAATGCAGGTCTGGCCAAGTTCGGCGACTTTGGCGAAGCGGTTCTCCAGCACCTGCGGTTCGACGAACTTGCCCTTGGAGGTCTTGAACACCTCGCTCATGCGCCCGGTGATCCACAGATTCCCGTTCGCGTCGAAGCGGCCCTTGTCACCGGTGTGGTACCAGCCGTCGACTATGACTTCAGCGGTCTTTTCCGGGTTCCTGTAATAACCCTTCATGATGCCCTTGCTGCGGAAGAGGATTTCGTGGTCTTCCGAGATATTCACTTCGGCAGTCCCCATCGGCGTTCCGACGGAGCCAGGCAGCGGATTGTCGTCACGCATCCAGGCGCAGCCGTCGATGAAGTTTTCGGTGGCGCCGTAGCCATCGCGCAGGGCAACGCCCAGATCGAGAAACCAGCGCTGGACCTCCGGCGAGACCGGCGCCGATCCGCTGACGATGAAGTTGGCCGAGGCCAGCCCGAGCTGCTGGCGAATCCCGGCCTTCTGCTCGTCGCTCAGGGTCGCCATGGCGGCCGGCGGAATCTTGGCCTCGACACCCTCCTTGAACTTGGTCCACAGACGCGGCACCGAAAAAAAGAAGGTCGGCTGCACCGACCGCAGTTCGTCGGCGAAAGTGAGCAGGCCCTCGGAGAATGATACCGTGGCATTCGTATACAGACTGCAGAACTCGATCAGCACGCGTTCCGCGATATGCGACAGCGGCAGGTAGGACATCAGTCGGGAAGTCCCCGATTCAAATCGCAGGTTCTTCGCCAGGTCGGGACAGACGAAACCCGCCGTCGCGTGCAGGTGCATGACTCCCTTGGGATTGCCGGTGGTACCCGAGGTGTACAGAATCATCATCAGCCCCTCGGGATCGGGCACCGGCGACCCGGCAAAGGGCGGCGAGTCCCGGATGACGTCGGACAGCGCAAACTGGCACGGCGCCTTGCAGCCGAACATCGCCACCCTGACGACCCCGGCGGGGATCGCCTGGCCGACGCGTTCGGCCTGATCGAAACCCCCGAGGAAGATCATCGCGCATTCGCTGTGCTCGATGATGTAACGCGCCGAGGTCACGTCCTGGCCCGGGTAGATCGGCACGCTGATGTGGCCGCTCATCATGATCGCCAGGTCGACGACGAACCAGTCCTTGCTGTTCGAGGACCAGATGCCGATCCGGCTACCCGGAGGCAGGCCCTGAGCGTTGATGAAGGTCGCCAGACATCGTACCTGCTGGCCGATCTCCGCCCAGGTGTACTCGGTCCACTCAAGATGATGCGGCTGACGCAGGAATACCTTGTGGGGCGTCATGGCCTCCCAGTGATAGAACATTTCGAGCGGTGATCTGGTCTCTGCGGACATGCTTGCCTCCTGATATTCCTTGCGTACCTGAAAAGACACCCGCGCCGGCGGGGCCCCGGGCCCTAGGGCAACTGCCGCGCGATCAGTTCCTTCATGATCTCGTTCGAACCCCCGTAGATCCGGGCCACACGCGAGTCGGCCCAAGCCCGGGCAATCGGGTATTCCCACATGTAGCCATAGCCGCCATGCAACTGCAGGCAGGCATCGAGCACCTTGCTTTGGAGGTCGGTGCACCAGTACTTGGCCATCGACGCGGCGGTCGCATCGAGTTCGCCCTTGATGTGCAGCTCGATGCAGCGGTCGATGAAGACCCGCGCGATCTGCACCTCGGTCATTGCCTCGGCCAGCGTGAAGCGCGTGTTCTGGAATTCGATGATTGCCTTGCCGAAGGCTTCCCGCTCGCGGCAGTAGCCGCTCGTCCAGCCGATCGCCGCCTCCATCTGGGCCACCGCGGTGATGGCAACCTGCAGCCGCTCCCAGGGCAGCTCGTTCATCAGGCAGGCAAAGCCTCCATTTTCCTGGCCGAGCAGATTTTCCGCCGGCACGTGGACGCTGTCGAAGAATAACTCGCCGGTGTCCTGCGCCTTGAGGCCGATCTTCTTCAGGCGCCGGCCCTTGGTGAAGCCGGCCATCGTCGTATCGACGATGAACAGACTCATCCCTTTCGCGCCGCCGCCCGGCGCGGTGCGCGCGACGACGATCACCACGTCGCAGTGCGACCCGTTGGTGATGAAGGTTTTTGACCCGTTCAGGACGAAATGGTCGCCGTCGCGCACTGCCGTCGTGCGGATACCCTGGAGGTCCGATCCGGCCGCCGGCTCGGTCATGGCAATGGCGCCGATCAGTTCGCCGGTAGCCATGCGCGGCAGGTATTTCTGCTTGAGGAACTCGCTGCCGTAATGCAGCAGGTAAGGTGCGACGATCTCCGAATGCAGCAGCATCCCGAGCAGGTTCTGCACCGCCCGGCGCGCTGGCTGCTCGAAGAGCACGACGCTGTAAAGCTTGTCGGCGCCGGCGCCGCCGTACTCCTCGGGCATCGAGGTGCATAGGTAACCGGATTCGCCGGCCTTCAGCCACACCTCGCGGTCGATGTAGCCCTGATCCTCGTAGCGCTCGTAGTGCGGGGCGACTTCGACCGCGATGAAGCGGTCGAGCGATTCGGCGAATTGACGGTGTTCGTCACCAAAAATCGTGCGCGGTATGGTCATGGTTTTCTTTTCCCGGTCAGACGCGGAAGCCGCCGCCGCAGACCAGCAGTTCGCCGGAGATGTAGTTGGATTCGGGATAGCAGAGCAAGGCAATGGCGCCGGCGGCCTCTTCCGGCGTGCCTCCGCGACCGAGCGGCACCAGCGTCTCCATCTGCTTGAGAAGTTCGGGATTGACGCCGGCCTTGATCTGCCGGCCCTCGATGTCGAGCGTTGCGCTGCCGTCGGCCGGAGCGCTGGTCAGGCGCGTGTTGATCAGGCCGAAGGCGACGCAATTGACGTTGACCCGGTAACGCCCCCATTCCTTGGCCAGCGTCCGCGTCATGCCGATGACGCCGGCCTTGGCCGCCGCATAATTGACCTGGCCGGCGTTGCCGCCGACCCCGGCGATCGACGAGACATTGACCACCTTGCGGAACTTCTCCTGCCCGGCCTCGCTCTCCTCTTTGGCGGCATTGCGCAGGAAATCGGCGGAAGCGCGCAGGATGCGGAACGGCGCCGTCAGATGGACGTCGATCATCGCGTACCACTGCTCGTCGGTCATCTTCTGGACGACGTTGTCCCAGGTGTAGCCGGCGTTGTTGACGATGATGTCGAGGCCACCCAGCTGTGTAATCGCCGTCTGCACGAAGCGCTCGGCAAAATCCGGCGCGGTGACGCTGCCGACACAGGCGACCGCCTTGCCGCCGGCGGCGGCGATGTCGGCCACCGTCTGTTCTGCGGGTGCCGCGTCGAGATCATTGATGACCACGCTCGCCCCCTCCGCCGCCAGCTTCAGGGCGACCGCCCGGCCGATGCCGCGACCCGATCCGCTGACGATGGCCACTTTTCCTTCGAGTTTTCCCATTTCGATCTCCGTTTTGGATGAATTCGCTTCAGTCGAGCGCGACCAGCGCCTCGCCTTGTATCTTCAGTTGTCCGTACTGGTTGAGCATTTCCACCGCCACCCGCGCCAGCGGCCTGCCATCAACCTCCAGCAACTCGACGACCTGCCCGCGCAGGATCGGCTGGTTGCCGAGATGGGTGATCGCCATGAAGCGCACGCTGAACGAGCGCAGACTGGCCTGCGGCCGCCATGCGGTCAGCAGGCGCCCGAGCCAGGCCATCCCGAGCATGCCGTGGGCGAAGACATCGGGCATGCCGGCGCGCCGCGCGAAATCGATGTCGACATGAATCGGGTTTGGGTCTCCCGAAGCCCCGGCAAAGCGGCACAACAGGGCGCGGTCGATCGCCGGCAGAAACATCTCCGGCAACCTGTCGCCAACCCTGACCGGCGCGTTGATCTCTTGCTCTCCGACCATGGCGCTCACCCATTCATGACAACGATGACCGAGCGCATCTCGCCTACTGCCTCGCCGCGCTGGTTGGTCACCTTGGTCACCTTGGTGACGAATTCCATCCTGCCACCCTTCTTTTCGCTGATGTCGGCAATGCTCGAACGCAGGGTCAGCACGTCGCCGGCATGTACCGGCCGCTCATAGGTGAAGCTCTGTTCACCATGCAGCACCCGCTCGATCGGCACGCCCAGCGTTTCCATCATCGCCTGGATGGTCCCGGCATCGAGCTCGGCCCCGAAGTACAGCGTCGGCGGCGCCAGCAACGACGGATGGCCGGAGCCCATCGCCGCCGCCTCGTCGGTGTATTCCGGCCGGATTTCGCCGATCGCCCGGGCAAAGGCGAGCAGCCGGCCCTTCTCGACCGGCCAGTGGACCACCGGCAACTGCACGCCGACATGACTTCTGTCGATCATCGTCCCTCCCGCTCAGTCGGCGCGCTGGTAGAGCGTCACGACGCAGGCGCCGCCCAGCCCGAGGTTGTGCTGCAGGCCAAGGCGCGCGCCGGCGACCTGGCGCTCACCCGCTTCGCCGCGCAACTGCTGGACCAGTTCCGTGCACTGGGCGAGGCCGGTGGCCCCCAGCGGGTGCCCCTTCGACAGCAGCCCACCCGACGGATTGGTCACGATGCGGCCGCCGTAGGTGTTGTCGCCAGCGGCGACGAACTTCTCGGCACCGCCGTCCGGACACAGGCCCAGCCCCTCGTAGATGAGCACCTCGTTCTGCGCGAAGCAGTCGTGCAGTTCGACGACATCGATATCCCCGGGACCGATCCCGGCTTGCGCATAGACCTGGGCCGCCGCCTCGCGGGTCATGTCGTCCCCGACCAGCGCCATCATGCTGCGCTTGGCGAAGGTTCCCGGACGATCGGTCGTCATCGCTTGGGCGGCGATGAAAACCCGGCGGTCGAGGTTCATCCGGTCAGCGCAGCGCCGTGACACGAGAATCGCCGCCGCCGCGCCGCAGGTCGGCGGACAGGCCATCAGCCGCGTCATGCCGGCTTCGGGAAAGACCATCGGCGCCGCCATGACCTCTTCCTCGCTCACCACCCTGCGGAACAGCGCCAGCGGATTGTGCGCCGCGTGGCGGCTGGCCTTGGCCCGCACCTTGGCAAAGAGGTTGGGCTTGACGCCATAACGCTCCATGTACTCCTTGCCGGCGCCGCCGAAGTAACGCAGGGCAATCGGCACATCGTAAGGCGCAATCTCGTCGCACAACTGATCGAAGCGAGAGAACGGTGACGGCCGGTCGGTCCACTGCCCGGACAGCGCGCCCGGCTGCATCTGTTCGAATCCGAGGGCCAAAATGCAGTCGACCGCACCCGACTCGACCAGCTGGCGGGCCAGGAAGAGCGCCGTCGATCCGGTCGAGCAGTTGTTGTTGACGTTGGCGATCGGAATTCCAGTCATGCCGACCTCGTAAAGCGCGCGCTGCCCCGAGGTCGAGTCGCCATAGACATAGCCGACGATTGCCTGCTGGATGGCGTCGTAGCTCAGTCCCGCGTTGTCGAGCGCCTTGCGCACCGCCGCGGCGGCCATCACGTCGTAGGTGTCGCTGGCGCCCGGCTTGCCGAAGGCCACCATTCCGACACCGGCGACAAAAGCCTTTCCCGGCATTCTCTGTCTCCTCAACTGGGCCGGTTTGGGTTCCCGACGGAACATGCCGGCAGTTATTCAAAGCACTCAGCGGTCGGGCCTGGCCGGCGAAAAGTCCTCCCCGTTCGCAGGGATGTTGTATGTGCGCCTAAGCCCATGATGAGACTACACTATTTCGCATCCCAAACTGGCCGCGCGACTGAATTTTGCTATATATCTACTCCATGCGCGAAACGCTGGATCAGAGCGTCACCGCACCATTGAGGCTACAACGATTGCCAATTCATTCCAGAGGGGAACAAAGTGAAAAAAACTGCAACGAAAAACCTGCCTGTGCGCACCGCCTTGGCTTCCGCCATGCTGCTCGCCTTCAGCGGCAACGCGCTGGCGTTCGAATTTTCGACCGAGGACGGCATCAAGGGAAGCTGGAACACCACCGTCTCGCTCGGGGCCAACTGGCGGACCACTGCCCCCCTCAGCTACCTGTACAGCCGTCCGGATGGCACCCGTATCGGACTGAATAATGGCTCGGGCGGCACCGATACGGACGCCGGCAACCTGAACTACAAGAAGGGCGACATCATCAGCACGCCCCTGCAGATCCTGTCCGACTTCGCCGTCAGCAAGGGCGACCTCGGCGCCTTCATCCGCGTCAAGGCCTGGTACGACCAGGCAATGCAGAACAGCAACCGGCCCTACGGCAATGCCGACAACGGCTACGCACAGAATGCGCCGCTGTCGGACAACAGCCAGCCCGACATGCTCAAATACTCCGGCATTGCGCTGCTCGATGCCTATGTTTACAACACCTTCGATGTCGGCACCCCGTTGCAGGTCCGTCTTGGCAACCAGGTCGTCAACTGGGGCGAAAGTCTCTTCATCCAGGGCATCAACCAGTTCAACCCGCTCAACCTGCCGGTCCTGCGCAAGCCGGGCACCGAAGTCAAGGAAGCGTTCCTGCCAGTGTGGAGCATCGATGCCAACGTCGCCCTCGGCGGCGGCGCGTCGCTCGAAGCCTTCTACCAGTTCAAATGGGCGCAAACCCTGGTCGACAGTTGTGGCGGCTACTATTCGCCCATCGAGAACTCGTTTGCCACCAATGCCAAGGGCGGCACCAGCTGCGCCGGCGTCGCCACGGTGGCTTATCCGGGTGCGGGACGTCTATCCACACCTGCCATGGTGGCAGCGGGTATCTACGCCCCCCTCGCCGAAGGCAAGGAAGGCAAGGATACCGGGCAATATGGCCTCGCACTGCGCCTGCCGATCGCGCCGATCGACTCCGAGATGGGTTTGTACGGAATGAAGATCAACTCGCGGACGCCTTACATTTCTGCGCTGTCCGGCACCTGGAACGGTTTCCCGGCCGGCCTGCCACTGCCTTTGGGCGCTCTGCGCAGTACCACGCAGCTGAATCCGATGGTGGTCAATCAGGCCGGGGGGCAAGCGTTTGCTGCAGCAAGCCCGGTCGCCAGGGCTCTGGGCGCTGGTGGCATCACCACGGCACAAGCGGTCTGGGAATACCCGGACAACATCAATATCTTTGGCGTCACGCTGTCGACCAATATCGCCGGCTGGTCGGTTGGCGCGGAATATGGCTACACGAACAATCAGCCGGTGCAGATCAACGGTGTCGACATGCTCAACGGCCTGATCGGCGGCGTCGGTCCGGTGGGCCAGAAGGCACGGGCCGCGTTTCTGGGTGGCACCGGGAGCAAAGTCCAGGGCTACGACTTGTTCAACAAGAACCAGTTGGCGGTCAACACGGTCAAGATCCTTCCTGGCATGCTGGGCGCGTCGCAGGGCCTATTCACCGCCGAAATCGCCGGGCAGCTGTCCACGAATACGAATGATCAGGCAGTCAGCCAGCAGATTCGCTACGGCCGCGCCTTCATTTACGGCTTTGCCGAAAGTTCCGGACTGTCAAGCGGACTTGGCCTGCCGGGCTCCCTCTGCGGGTCCACCACTTCCGGGTACAATCCCAACAGCATGGGCTGCAAGAACGACGGCTTCGTCACCAAGACGGCCTGGGGCTACCGCCTGAAAGGCTCGCTCGATTACCCGGGCGCCTTCGACACCAGCTTCACGCTGACCCCTTCGCTCTTCTGGGCACACGACGTCAACGGTTATTCCGTCGATTCGCAGTTCATCAAGGATCGCATGGTTCTTGGCGTCGGCCTCAGAGCGGACTACCAGAAGAAGTTTGCCATCGACATCGGCTACACGATGTTCGGCAACAAGGCCAATTACGACCCGTTCGCCGATCGCGACTACTTCAGCGTCGCTCTCAGCAGCACGTTCTAGTACCCGTGATGGATTGGAGGAGACACCCCATGATTTTCAAAATAAAACTGATTACCGTCGCGATCGCCGGCAGCCTTCTCGGCGGAGCGGCCCTGGCCGCAACTTCGGCAGCCGATATCGATCGTCTGGGCAAGGATCTGACGCCAACCGGCGCCACCAGGGCCGGCAGCGGCGACATTCCCGAATGGAAGGGCGGCTTGACGGCGCCGCCGGCCGGCTGGAAGGCTGAACAGGGCTACACCGACCCGTTCGCCAACGAAAAGCCGACGCTGACCATCACCGGCGCCAATGCCGACCAGTACAAGGACAGGCTCAGCGCGGGCCTGATGGCATTGCTCAAGAAGTACCCCAACTTCACGATGCCGGTCTACCCGACGCATCGTACGGTCGCGCTGCCCAAGGCCGCTTACGACACGATCAAGGCCGAGGCGTCCAAGATCGACATGAAGGATGGACATATCACCGGCCGCGTCAGCTCCAACGTTCCGTTCCCAGTTCCCAAGACCGGCGAGGAAGCAATCCAGAATCACATCCTGCGCTACATGGGCGGCGGCTACGATCGTACGTACGTCTGGTTCCCGGTGCGTGCCAATGGCGATAAACTCAAGGTCACCTTCGTCGACCGTGTCGTGACCGCTGCCAATTTCGAGCCACCGCAGGAAGGCAACATGGGATTCGCCTACTTCGGCCGTTTCACCTCGCCAGCGACGCTTGACGGTACGATCTATCTTGTTCATGAACCGATAGACCAGCTCCAGGACCCACGGTCCGCATGGATCTACAACTCGGGCCTGCGCCGCGTGCGCCGCGCGCCTGATCTCGCTTACGACAACGTCGGTGATGGCACCGAAGGCATGCGCACGACCGACCAGTATCTCGCGTACAACGGCGCAACGGACCGCTACGACTGGAAACTGGTTGGCAAAAAAGACATGTACGTGCCGTACAACACGTACAAGATTGGTGACAAGAAGCTGAAGTACGACGACATTCTCGACAAGAACACGATCAAGAGCGATCTGATGCGCTATGAACTGCACCGTGTCTGGGTTGTCGAGGCGACGCTCAAGGCGGGCCAGAAGCACATCTACGGCAAGCGGACCTTCTATCTCGACGAGGATAGCTGGAACGTTCTCGGAGAGGATTCCTACGACACACGCGGCCAGCTCTGGCGCGTCGGCGTTCATGGCTTGCGCCAGAATTACGACGCCCTGGTTCCCTGGAGCAGTGTCCAGATCTGGCATGACCTGACCAATGGCAACTACCTGGTCACTCACCTCGACAACGAGGTCACAGCACCGATCGTTTTTGGCAAGAAGGCCAAATGGTCGGACTTTCAGTCGGATGCCCTGCGCCGCGCCGGTGGCACGCGCTAACCGGAAAAGCGCAACCCTGATTTGAGGGGTCGTGGCGGCCATCGAACACTCGATGGTCGTTTTTTTTCCGCAAACGAGAAGGTAAACGATGAAGAGGATGCTGATGACGGCGTCGCTGGCAGCCATTTTCGCCGGCACTCTGCCGACGCAAGCCGACGAGAAGCCGCTGCTGGTCGTATCGCGGGTGCCGATGAAACAGGACAGGACTCTGCTGCTCGACGTTTTTCGCACCGACCAGAGCGCCGTTGCAGTCGGCGCGCGCGGCACGGTCTTCGTGTCCACCGATGGCGGCAAGGACTGGAAGGCCCAGCGTACGGCAAGCACGCGGACGCTGACCTCGGTCACTGCGGTCGATGACAAGACCTGGCTGGCGGTTGGTCATGGCGGAACCATCTTGCGCAGTGCAGACGGCGGCCAGACGTGGATCCGTATTGACGCTGCGGATGCGGGCCATGACGCCCTGCTGGGAGTGACCGCAATCGATGCCAAGAGCGTTTTTGCCTATGGCGCTTTCGGCCTCTTTCTCCGCTCAACGGATGGCGGCCTGACCTGGTCCAGACAGGAGGTCGTCGAGGATGGTTTCGATCGCCACATTACCAAGATCATCCCGCTCGGCGACGCCTTGGTGCTGGTCGGCGAATCCGGCACGCTTGCCCGGTCGACCGATGGTGGGACCAAATGGGTCAAGCTCGACTCCCCCTACGAAGGCTCCTTCTTTGGCGGCATGCGGACCGCCGATGGCAACGCGCTGATTTTCGGCATGCGCGGCAATGTCTTTCGTTCAACGGATTCCGGCCTTACGTGGAAGCCGGTCGAGACGGGCACCAAGGTCGCCTTCAACGGCGGTCGCGCCTTTGACGACGGCATGGTGGTGCTCGCGGGCAATGCCGGCAAGCTGGCACTCAGTCGTGACAACGGCCAGAGCTTCGAAACCCGCAGTCTTCTCAACAGGGGATTTTCCGGGGTCGTCCGGCGTAGCGACGGGGAACTGGTCGCCGTCGGCGATCTCGGCATCACCCCCGTGCCGGCAGCCCTGCTGGCGAAGTAAGCAACACCCACCACGGAACCGACCGGGAGAGATGGCGTGAATACAGACCCACACGGAGCAGGCGACAGCGGCTTGCAAGCTCACGATTTCAGCAACACCTGGGTCGGCAGGGTATCCTATTGGATATTCAGCCAGCGCAAGCCGTTGTTGCTTCTGTTCATCCTGATAACGATCGCGCTGGCCTATTCAGCCAGTCACTTGCGGGTGGGTGCCGGATTCACCAAGATGATCCCGCTCAAGCATGAGTACATGCAGACTTTCATGGAATACCGGAACGACTTCGGCGGCGCCAACAAGATCCTGGTTGCCGTCAAGGCGACGAATGGCGACATCTACACCAAGGAGTTCATGGACACCTTGCGCAAGGTCACCGAAGATGTGTTCTACATCAAGGGTGTCGAGCGCAGTTCGGTGACCTCGCTGTTCACCTCGAATGTCCGCTACACCGAGGTGGTCGAGGACGGATTCCGCGGCGGCAACATCATCGCGGCGGACTTTGCCGGCACGCCGGCGCAACTCGCTGGCGTGCGCAACAATGTCGCCAAGTCGGACTGGGGCGGCCGTATTGTCGCCACCGACGGGACTGCCGCCATGGTCGTCGCTACCCTGCAGGAGAACGATCCCGACACGGGCGAGCGCCTCAATCTGCAGCAAGTCGCGAAACAACTCGAGGAAATTCGTCAGGCAACGGAAAACAAGGATGTCACGGTACACATCATCGGCTTTGCCAAAGCCGTTGGCGACATCGCCTCGGGGGCGGCCGGCGTCATCGCTTTCTTCGGGGTCGCCTTCGTCATCACTGCCGCCCTCCTCTACTGGTATTCGGGATCCGGCATGCTCGCCTCGTACGCCCTGATTTGCGCTGTCGTGCCGGTGATCTGGCTGCTCGGGCTGCTGCCCTTGTTCCATCTGACCCTCGACCCGATGTCGATCCTGGTTCCCTTCCTGATCTTCTCGATCGCCGTATCGCATGCGGTCCAGATGACCAGTTCCTGGAAACAGGAGACCATGGCGGGCGCCGATGGCATCAAGGCGTCACGCCTATCGTTCGAGAACCTCTTCATTCCGGGCGCCGCCGCCTTGCTGGCCAATGCCATCGGCTTCATGGTCATCGGCATGGTGGAAATCGAGATGGTCCGGGAACTGACGATTACCGCCACCCTCGGCGTGACCGTAATGATCGTCACCAACAAGATGCTGCTTCCGATCCTGCTTTCCTACCGGAAAATCTCACCCGAACAGGCCCAGAAGATGCGCGGCCATGAAGCCAGCGCCGACCGGCTGTGGGCCAAGCTTGGCATCCTCGCCACGCCGAAGGGCGGCGCGGTCGCCATCGCCATCGCCCTCGTGGCGCTTGGCATCGGCCTCTATATCGCCAAGGACCACAAGGTTGGCGACCTCGGCGACGGCGTGCCGGAGCTGCGTCCGAATTCCCGTTATAACGAGGACGTTCGCGTCATCACCTCGAATTTTGCGATTGGCGTCGATGTCCTGCAGGTCATCGCCGAAGCCAAGGGCGCCGAATCGCCGTGCGTCGATCGCACGATCATGGACAAGATGGAGGAGTTCGAGCTGGGCATGCGCCAGAATGATGGCGTGGCAACGGTGCGCGGTCTTGCCGGGTTCGTGAACAACGTCACCCAAGCGTATGCGGAGACCTTCATCAAGTGGCAGGCGCTGCCCCAGGACAAGGCCCAGATCGCCCAGGGCGTCGGTTTCGCCACCCGGCTCGGCAACGAACTGATGAACTCGACCTGCACCGCGATGCCGATCTCGATCTTCACGCGTGACCACCAGGCCGAGACGATCACCCATGTCGTCGATCAGATCAAGGCATTCAAGAGCGAGTACGACACCGATGCGCTGAAGTTCCGCCTTGCCAGCGGCAACGTCGGCGTCATGGCCGCCACCAACGAAACGGTGGCCGCGGCCGACAAGTGGGTCAACCTCGCCCTGTTCGGGTCGGTCGCGCTGCTCTGCCTGCTCATGCTGCGCTCGGTTCCTGCAACACTGTGCATCATCCTGCCACTCGCCCTGGTGACGGTATTGTGTAACGCCATGATGACGCTGCTGGACATCGGTCTCAAGGTCAACACGCTTCCCGTCGTGGCACTTGGCGTCGGCGTCGGCGTCGACTATGGCATCTACCTTTTCGAGCGCATCAAGCACGAAATGGATGCCGGACTGGAACTGTCCGCAGCCTTCGTTCAAGCCCTGAAACAGCGCGGCACCGCTTCGGTATTTACGGCGGTGACCATGACCGTATCGGTGGGAACCTGGGCTTTCTCGGCACTCAAATTCCAGGCCGACATGGGCATCCTGCTGGCCTTCATGTTCCTGGTCAATGTTTTCGGCGCCATTCTCTTGCTGCCGGCGCTGGCGGCCTTCCTCGTCCGCAAGAAGTCGTAAGCAGCCGCCCCCGGAGGCACAGAAGCGCGGCGCAAACCACAGGTTTGTGCCGCGTTTCACTTTCAGGTCTGGATGCGCCCCCATCCGGCCTTTGCCTCAAGAAACTCGGCGACGTACTTGTCGGCAATCTTGCTTTCGGGCAACTGGCCAAGTCCCTGAAAGACATGGGGCATTCCGTCGAAGACATCGAGCTGGACATCGACTCCGGAACCGTACGCCTTGGCTGCCGCCCGCGTGGAATCGTCGAGCAGCATCTCGTTGCTGCCAACCTGGAACAGCATTGGCGGCAGGCCCGTAAAATCGCCGGTCAGCGGCGAGACAAGGGGCGTCAGGTGCAATTCCGGCTCGGAGAGGTACAACTCGCCGAACCAGCGCAGCATGGCCACCGAGAACATCGGGTCGGTGGTTTCGTTGACCGCCGCACTGCGGCCGCTCAGTGAGAAGTCGGTCGACGGCGAGAGGAAGATCGCCGCGGCCGGCAACGGCAGACCCCCGGCACGGGCACGCATCAACGTCACCAGCGACAGGTTGCCGCCGGCCGAGTCGCCGCAAATCACAATGTTGTGTGCCGGCACGCCGTTGTTGAGCAGCCAGCGATAGGCCGCCAGACAGTCGTCTGAAGCCGCCGGATACGGGTGCTCGGGCGCCAGCCGGTAGACCGGCATCAGGGCGCGAGCGCCGGATGCACGGCACCAGCGGGCGATCATTGCCGACTGGATCCGCGGAATGCGAAAACAGAAGGCACCCCCGTGCAGATAGAGGAACACGCGATCGAGTCGGCTCCGCGGTACTTCCAGCCACTCGGCACGCACCTCGTCGCAATCCTGTCGAGTTATCCGGATATCGGTGGAAAGTTGTCCGAGATTGTGGTCGACCGTCGCGATCCGCTTGCGTAGCTCATGAATGGCATCGTTCGAAAAGCTCATGCGCTTGAACGAGAAGCGCAGCAGGTTGTCGATGATGAACTGCGCGGACTCGCTGCCCATGTGCGGAATCAGGCGGTAATAGGGCGGCGCTGTAATCTTTGGGGCAAATTCCGAATCCATGCATGTCTCCTGTATCCTGGACCGGTGCTTGAAAGGCCAGCCAAGCTCTCGCGGACGGTCTGGCCACCAAACTGAATATTCAAGTTATTGTTCCAGCACCCATCGGTCGGCGCCAGATTCTTCTTTGTCAGATCCTACTGGGCTTTCTTGACGGCCGGCCTTTGTTCCACCGCATTTTCGACAGCAATACTCCCAGGCAGCTCCGGCTTCTTCGCACGCGGCCCCCTTGAAACCTGCTTGCGCGCTACCGGCAGCTCTACCGTCGTCGTCACCATGGCGTCGTTCTTGTTATCCACCGGCACTGCCTTACTGCGGACCGATCGTGAAGTGACAGTCGTTCGCCGCGCCGCAGGCCTCGTTTCTGCTTGCGGCTCGGGCTTGCCGACCGTGGCGGCAAGCAGCTCGTTGAAACTCTCGGTGAGGCACTTCACGAACACCCCGGGATCAGGCAGCATCTTGCGGCAGGAAACGAAACACACCCAAAGGGTGCCGTTGTAGCTCAACCCGGTCAGGTTGAGGCCAACGCCGTCAATGGCGATTGAGATTGGCGTGAACATCTGCAGCTTGGCACCCGCCATATACAGCGCTTCGTCGGGACCATGAACATTGGAAATCGTGACATTTACCAGAGGCACGAGCACCAAACGCGCGACGTGCTCGACGACCATGGCGGGCAGTACCTCGATCAGCCGGGCCGGAAGATCCTTGCCCAATGCGGCGGAAATGGACTTGCCCCGGCCGGTGGCGCGACGCACGGCAAGGAGCCGCTGGAGCGGATCAGCGATATCGGTCGCGAGGGGCACGGCGGCCATGGCGACCTGATTGCCTTCGTCCCCCGCAGTGTGCCCGCTCCGGGTGCTGATCGGCATCATCGCATTGAGGCTGGCGGCGGGAAGCTCACCCTTCAGTTCGAGGTATTTGCGTAGCGCGCCACCGGCTGTGGCCATGAATATGTCGTTGATCGTCACCCCTTCGACCTGTTGCCGAATCCTGTTGCAGTCGGCAAGTGACAAGCCGGCGACATCGACCACGCGGTGGGCCGATATCTTGCCATCGAAACGCGTATGCGGCCGCACATGCAGTATCTCGCTAAAGCTTGCGGTCATTTCTGCCGCCATCTCGGCCACCCCCAGACGTCTGGCGATCACCTTCCTGCTGATATCCATCGCCTTTCCGCTGGCGACGAGGCCGATGCCAGCAGCTGCCGCACGCTTGCCTAGATCGGCAATGAGCCGCGCTCCGTCGAGGAGTTGGCAGGCACGATGGCTGACCGCGCGCGCACACAGTTCAACAGTTGTCGGATTGCGATCCGCGACGATCGCTACCTGGCTCACATCTTCGTCCTCTTCCGGATCCAGCGTCGGCGATAGCGAATGGATGGCCCGAATGATTTCCACCCCTCCCTGCCCGTCGACCGCAGCATGGTGGAACTTGATGTAGAGCGCGAAGCTCCCCGGGGCGATGCCTGGAACATGGTCGAGCCCCTCGATGATATAGGCCTCCCACAGGGGCTTCGATTTGTCGAGCGAGCGTGAATGCAGCCGCGCCACCTGAATCATCAGCTGGCGCCAGTCGCCGGGCTGCGGCAACGCGATGTGGCGGACGTGGTACTCGACGTCGACATCCGTGTCGTCGATCCAGTAAGGTCGATCCAGACCCCAGGGAGCTTCCACGAGCCGGCGCCGGAAGATCTTCGTCTGTTTCATCCGCGACTCGAAGAAGGCGAGCACCGATGTGAAGCGGAGTTCTCCTCCAGGGGCGGTAGATGGGTCGTAGATGCCGAGGGCGGCCACCTGCATCAACTGGTTTCCGTGCTCAACCGCCAGAAAAAGATTGTCCAGACCCGAGAGATGTTTCATCACTTTTACCTATGGCAAGTTTCTTGATTCGATTCGCCCGCAAAAAGCTGCTGAGCCAGCTCCGCGCCGTACGGCGCCAGCGATTTGTGAATTTGGCAAGCTGGTGCGGAAGACGCGAACCCCCTGACTAGGCGTTCCCATAGGGTGCTGTCTTGGTTGAAAGCCGCGCCCGGACCGGATGATGGGGCATCGTGCCGGCAGTTGCCGGCTGACCGGATGCCGGCGCCGACGTCCGCCGCTTGCTCGCACGCGGTGGCGGGACAGGCTCGACCCTGGCGCGCTTGGACAGTTCTTCCTGGTCGACTTCCGCCATGAGGGCGTCGAAGCTCTGCCGGAGGCAATCGGCGAAGACCTCGGGGTCCGGCATCATCTTGCGGCAGGACACCACGGTCGCCCAGAGATTGCCGCAATAGCTGAAGCCGGTAATGCTCAAGCCAACGCCGTTCTTGACGACACCAATCGGGTAGAAACGGTTCAGTTGCGCACCGGCAAGGTACAAGGGCACATCGGGCCCACGGACGGTGGACACGACAATGTTCAGATAGTCTACAAGCAGGCTGTCAACGACCGCTGAGGTGATGCGGGTCGGCAGTTCGTCCGCGAGTTGGCGCAACAAATCGTGGCCGATCACATCTGCTGTCTGCCTGGTCTCCCCAGTGGACTGCCGAATGGCGCGCAGACGAGCGAGCCCGGACTGAATCTCGACATGCAATGGCACACGGTGCTGGTTCAATTTGTTGCCTTGATCGCTGCCAGGCAGAATATCGTGATGGCCCGCCGGCACTGCAGCGGCCACACCAGCCCAAAGCGGTTCGCCGGATGCCTGCAGGTAGTGCCGCACGGCACCGCCGACAGTAGCCACGAAAACGTCGTTGGTCGTCGCCCCGCCGACCCATTTGCGAACACGCTGGACTTTGGCCATCTCGAAGCCGACGCCTTCAACGATACGCCGCGACGAGACGGAACCGGCAAATCGGGTCTTGACCGGTTCCTGCGGCCATGCCAGCTCATCGAGCAGGCTTTGGCGCAAGTTCCCGCCTGCCACCCGCTTGTAGAGAACCCTGGATGCCAGCGACGCCATCTTCACGCCCGCAGTCGAAACTGCGTGCCACAGGCGCACCACCCGCGGCACGGCATTGCTCAACGAGCGCGCATACAACTCGACCAGCGTCGGCACGGCATCGGCAAACAATGCCTTTTTCGTCACATGGCTGTGTTCAGGCATCGCAATCAGAGAATGCAGCGCTCGCAGGATTTTGGCGCTGGCCTCGCCGTCGACCTCGCCGCGATGGAACTTCATGTATATGGCGAAGCTCCCCGGCTTTACGCCTTCAACGTTGTCGATTCCTTCAATGACGTAGACCTGCCAAAGCGGCTTGGAGCGGTCGAGCACCAGCGAATGGAGACGTGCAACCTGGATGCACAGATGCCGCCAGTCACCGGGCTTGGGCAAGGCGATGTGGCGAATGTGATACTCAAGGTCAACCTCGGCCTCATCCACCCAGTAGGCACGGTCCAGATCGAAGGGCACGCGCACCAAACGACGGCGGAGAACCGGCGAAACATCCAGCCGCTCGCGGATGTGGGCCATGATGTCGCGCAACCTGACGTTGCCACCGGGCGCAGTACTCGGATCATAGATCCCGAGTACCGCCACGTGCATGCACTGGTTGGGCCGCTCCATGGCAAAGAAGAGTTCGTCTAGACCGCCAAGTTGTTTCATGGATAGCTCGGAACGTGGACAAGAAACTCATACATCATCTGCCGACCTGCGCCGACACCTTTGCAACCTTGGTCATCCTCTCCGAACAAGCAGACGCGGTTCTGACCCGACCCGCCCGGACCGAGCGACTGCTTGCAGCTTACTACACCGGATAGGCCAAGAATAGAAGGAAAACCCTATACCGTGAAGGGGAAACAGCAGTCGCTCCGGCACTGCTGAAATCCGTATGAGATTCTGGCCCCATCCGTGAGCAGATCCGGGACTGCCCCACCGGCCGGTCAGTGACACAACGCGGCGCTCGGCCAGCTAGCGGGAACCGGCGCGCCTTAGCGCATCCGCCTGAAAATCCGTGACTTGACCACGGATATTGAAGCGAATTGGCGTTTGCACTCCATGATCGAGCCCGCCGACGAAATACGAGCCCGCCGTCAGGTCATGAAAGATGCTCAGCCTGTACCAGGGCAATGGCGCATCGTAATACTGGATCAGTCCGTGCAGGGACACCCGCCAGAGGTCGCCCCGCGTCGAATAGGACTCCTCCGCCACGACACTCCAGCTATCTTCGTCAAGGTAGAAGACACGCCTGCCATAGACGTGAGACTGTCCCGATTTCAGCTTGGCCTCGACCACCCAGACCCGATGCAACTCGTAGCGCATCAGGCGCGGATTGACACTGCCACGGTGGATGATGTCCTCGTCGCGCTGAAGCTTCTGGCCGATACGGTAGCAATTGTAGGGAATGTAAAGTTCCCGTTTGCCGTGCAGAACCCACTCGTATCGATCTGGGGAGCCATTGTAGCCATCGATCTGATCAGCCGTGAACATCCCTTCCGAACCATCCGTAATTCCGTCGTAGCCAAGATCCGGAGCACGCCGCACACGACGCAGGCCGGCGTTGTAGACCCACGCGTTGCGCCGCTCCTTGAGTTGGTTGAGCGGTTCATGGACCAGAAACATCGTACCCAGCAAGGTGGGAGGTTCGGTGTAAGCCCCCATCGCGACGAACAGACGGTTGTCGGTCTTCTTGTCCATGTTCGATTCGTAGATCCGCCGCGAATGAAAGCCGATCCGGTAATAATCGCCGGAAGCCCGCACCGGAAACGCCAGGGTCGTGCGCTCCACACCGCCACCCACATAGCGCAACAGGTGGTTCCAGATGGCTTCAAGCCCACTCGTCGGCACGGGAAATGGCACTGGGTTGTAAACCGGCAGAACGACCGACGAACCATCGATTTCAGCGCGGCCAGCCTGTTTTTCCGCTTCGCTCATCACCGCAGCAGGATACGCTGCCGTCCGGCGCGCACGGTAGACGGGCATCTGGAACCCGTCGGCCTTTTGCAGGAGAGCAACGAGCCCGGGCATCAACTGATCCCGGTAATTGCTCCAGTTTTCCCGGGTAATGGTGAACAGCGGTGAATCCTCCGGAAACGGGTCTATATAACCCATTTCCGGCCGCCAGCCAGCGGGTGGCTCCTTGAGGCCCCCTGTCCAGGCGGGAATCGTTCCGGCAACGTTACCGGCGCGCTCGGCCCCCACCAGTGTCAACTCTTGTCCAAGTCGGCTCGCTGCAACTGCACCCAGTGCCTCGGCGCCGAGCAGGCAGACGACCGACACCTTCAGAACAACTTCGAGGAAACGCCTGTTCATTGCGTGCACACGGTTATCCAATCCAAGTTTCAGTGCCCCGTTCGTGGTGTGCGACTTGACTGTCACCCAGGCAGAAGCATACGCCGGTATCCGGCATCCAAGAACGTTCCGAAGGGAATACGTCGAGGTCTCGTCCGGATCGCCGGATTCTGTGGCACCTGGCCAAGGCCCGACGCAGGTCCTGCCTTGATCGGCTCAAAACCGCCTGGCCTGCAGCCATTCTTCAAGTCCGCCCACAATCCGCCATGCCGCGCTCTATGATCCGGGCGCAGTCTGTTCCACGGAGCAGGCTGCCGTACTGGCCCTGCCCCTTGCGGTCGAGCCGGGAGGAACAGAATCCATCCGCGACCCAGTTCGGCGCATGGCGCACCAGCAGGCCGGCCTGAAGGCCCAGCGCCAGCCGGTCCGCGATATCCCGCGCGACGAATTCCAGATCGTCCGGATCCTCCAGAGCTTTTTTCAGTGCGCGCACATGCCCATCAAGTGCGGCATTGCCCCCACGCGCCAGGTCAACCTCTGCGAAATAGGCATCGATCACCGCCGGCGTCTTGTCCATCGCACGCAGCATGTCGAGACACTGGATGTTGCCGCTGCCTTCCCAGATTGCGTTGACCGGCGACTCGCGGAACAGGCGAGGCATCGGTGAATCCTCCATGACGCCGCTGCCGCCGATGCACTCCATCGTCTCGGCCACGTGCTGCGGCATCCGCTTGCACACCCAGTACTTGCCCAATCCGGTGCCGAGCCGCACGAGCAGCGCCTCACCTTCGTCGCACTGATTGTCGAGCGCCCGCGCCATGCGCATCGACAGCGCAGTGGCCGCCTCCGACTCCAGCGTGAGATCGGCCAGCACGTTCTGCATCAGCGGCTGATCGACAAGCCGCCTGCCGAACGCGCTGCGCTGCGCGCAGTGATGCAGCGCCTGGACGGTCGCCGCGCGGATACCACCGCTCGAACCGACCAGGCAGTCGAAACGCGTCATCGCTACCATGTCGATGATCGTCCGCACCCCCCGCCCCTCCTCGCCGACCATCCAGGCCAGCGCACCGCGCAGCTCCGTCTCGCAGGATGCGTTCGAGACATTGCCCATCTTGCGCTTGAGACACTGAATCTGCATGGGGTTCTTTGACCCATCCGGGCGCCAGCGCGGCAGCAGGAAACAGGTCAGGCCGCGGGTGGTCTGGGCCAGCGTCAGGAAGGCATCGCACATCGGCGCCGAAACGAAAAACTTGTGCCCGACGAGTTCATAGGCCTGCCCCGGACCTTCCTGGCCAATCGGGTAGGCGCGTGTCGTGTTGGCGCGCACGTCCGACCCGCCCTGCTTCTCGGTCATCGCCATGCCGATGGTCAGCGCCGCCTTCCGATCGGCCGGCACGTTGCGCGGGTCATAGCCATCGGTGGTGATCCGGCCCTCCCAAAGCGCGGCCAGTTCCGGCTGGTGGCGCAGCGCCGGCACGGCGGCGAAGGTCATCGTGACCGGGCAGCAGTGGCCAGCCTCGACCTGCGACATCATGAAGAACTTTGCCGCCCTCGCCACGTGCGCGCCGGACCCAGGACTACGCCACGGCGCCGCGTGCATGCCGGCTCCCAGCGACGTCTCCATCAGCGCGTGGTAGGCGGGGTGAAAGCGCACCAGGTCGATCCGGTGGCCAAAGCGGTCATGCGTATCAAGTTCCGGAGGATAGCGATTGGCCTGCTCGCCGAGCGCGAGAAAATCGGCGGACCCAAGCCTGGCGCCGAACGCCAGCAGTGCCGCCTCCTCCGCCTGCCCCCCGTGGGTGCCAACTGCGTCCTGTAGCGCGCGATCGCTGGCGTACAGGTTGTAGTCTACGAGCGCCGCCGGCTGATTCAGTACTTCATGCGTGTGAGCAAGGTAGGGACCGAAATCCGTACCTGTGGACACCACACCCTTGGATTCACCTTGCCTCACATTTGTCTCCATTCTGACCTCATGGCTGGAGAAGGCTAATTCGGGTCTTGAGGTTCCCTCAGTTTTTCGTCTGCCAACGAGTGGGTTTCATGCTACCAGTTT
>JBEOKN010000020.1:0-11639 GCA_040275885.1 Azonexus sp.
GCTGTCGCCGGCCCTGCTGGCGCTGCACCGTCGCCTCAAGAAGTCCTTCGATCCCGAGGCCATCCTCAACCCCGGTCGCCTGTACGCCGAGTTCTGATGGATACGAAACTCGCCGACTTCATCCGCGACACGCCGGCCGGCAAGGAGGCCGAGGCAATCCTGCGCAGTTGCGTGCATTGCGGCTTCTGCACGGCGACCTGCCCGACCTACCAGTTGCTCGGCGACGAGCTCGACGGGCCGCGCGGGCGTATCTACCTGATCAAGCAGATGCTGGAAGGCAAGCCGGTCACCGAGAAGACCCGCCTGCACCTTGACCGCTGCCTGACCTGCCGTTCGTGCGAGACGACCTGTCCGTCGGGTGTCAAGTACAGCCGCCTGCTCGACATCGGCCGCCAGGTGGTCGAAACGAGACTGCCGCGCAGGGGCGGCGAGGCACTGATGCGCCGCGCGCTGCGTGCGACGTTGCCACGGCCCAGGATCTTCGGACCGGCGGTGAAGCTTGGCCAGTTGCTGCGTCCGCTCTTGCCGTCGGGGCTGGCCGACAAATTGCCGCCGGACAGCCTGGGAACAGCGAAGCCGTGGCCGGAGGCCGTAGGCCATCGACGCTGCATGCTGATGCTGTCCGGCTGCGTCCAGCCGGCGCTGGGACCGAACATCAATGTGGCGGCGGCGCGTGTGCTGGACAGGCTGGGCATCAAGTTGTTCGAGGAGAGGAAGGCGGGCTGTTGTGGCGCCGTGCGCTTCCACCTCAATGACCAGAAGGCGGCAAAGGACGACATGCGGCGCAACATCGATGCCTGGTGGTGGCATGTCGAGGCGGGGGTCGAGGCGATCGTCGTCACCGCCTCCGGCTGTGGTGTGCAGATCAAGGACTACGGGCATGTGCTCGCCGATAATCGTGCCTATGCCGAGAAGGCGGCGCGAATCAGCGCCCTCTGTTGTGATCCGGCGGAAGTCGTCGCCGCCGAACGGCCGCGCCTGCTGGAGTTGCTCGCAGTGCCGGCCGGGGCGCGCGGCAAGCTGGCGTTTCATTCGCCCTGTAGCTTGCAACACGGGCTGAAGATCCGTGGCGTCATCGAAGGGCTGCTGGCGGCGGCCGGTTATGAGCTGGTTCCGGTGGCCGACGGGCACCTGTGCTGTGGTTCGGCCGGCACCTATTCGCTGCTCCAGCCGGAATTGTCGAGGCGTCTGCGCGACAACAAGCTGGCGGCGCTGACGGCGGGTTCGCCGCTGGCCATCGCGACTGCCAACATTGGCTGTCTCTCGCACCTGCAAGCGGGCAGCGTTCTTCCAGTCCGGCACTGGATCGAGCTCATTGACGACGCGCTGACCTGAAAGTCCGGAATTCACGGGTAAAGCGTGCGTTTTGTCACGGTTAGAACGTGGACCATTCGTGCTAGTCTTTGGGCGGTCAAGGAGAGGCAATGCCCATAACAGTCGACGCCTGTGCCGCGCAGCACCAGGGGGATCGCAAGGAACAGCAAGATCGCGTCGCGATCATTCCACATCCGGGCCAACGCGGGGTGGCGCTAGCTGTGGTTGCCGATGGCATGGGTGGGCATGCGGGCGGGGTGCTGGCTGCCGAACAGGTCGTCCATACCGCAAGGAGCAGCCTTGAATCCTTTTCGCCGAGAGAGGAGATGGCGCGGATCATGCTCGAAAACAGCATGCTTGAGGCGCATCTGATGATCAAGGCGTCGCGCTTCATGAACGAAAAGGATCCGCACAGCACGGCGGTGATGTTATTGCTGCAGCCCGGCACTGTAACCTGGGGCCACTGCGGCGACAGTCGTCTCTATCGCTTTCGCGATGGGGAGCCGATTTTCCGCAGTGTCGACCATTCTTACGTCGAGCACCTGATCGCGGCTGGGCGCCTCACCCCCGAGGAGGCGCTGGTGCATCCCAAACGCAATGTCCTCATCACGTCGCTGGGTGGCAAGGAGGAGCCGAAGTTTGAATTCGGTGCAGCCCGCGATCTGGCCGATGGCGACAGCTTCGTGATCTGTTCGGACGGCCTGTGGGCCTACTTCGACGATGCCGAGATGGGGCGCATCGTCGCCGGGAATTCGGCGCGCAAGGCGTCTGAGATCCTGATTGAAGCGGCACGCGAACGGGCTGCCGGGGCGGGCGATAACCTGTCGCTGGTCATCGTCAAGCTCAACGAGGTGAGGCCAGTGATCGCTGCTCCGGCCCCCGGCCGGAGAAAGTGATCTAGCGCTTTCCGAGGCCGCCGAGCAGTGCCGCAACGACCCGCTTCGGCTTGTGCGGGTCGGCCTTGGCCGGTGCCTTCTGGGTTTCCGCCAAACTGTGGCGCGGCGCCGTATCTTCGTAGGGCTTGCTGAAGTCAAAGCCGTCGGCGGCGACCATCGGGTTGCGCCGTGGCGGGCGACGATCGCCTTGGACCGGGCGTTCGGGCCGTTCAGGGCGGTGGGCGACCGGAGCCGTGACCGGCGGTGCGGACGTCCGCCTGCGTTTGTTGCCCGGCGGATATTCGTACTCCGGTTCCGGTTCGAAACCGGCGACCTCGACCTGCTCGATCGGCCGCTTGATCAGCTTCTCGATATCGACCAGGTAGCCGACTTCACGCGCACAAACCAGCGAAATGGCATTGCCCTGCTTGCCGGCGCGGCCGGTGCGGCCGATGCGATGCACATAGTCTTCCGGAGTGTGCGGCAATTCGTAGTTGATGACGTAGGGAAGGTCGTCGATATCCAGGCCGCGGGCGGCGACATCGGTGGCGATCAGCGCATGCGTCGTGCCGTCCTTGAAGGCGTCGAGCGCCTTGATGCGCTCCAGTTGGCTCTTGTCGCCGTGAATCGCATCGGCGTGGATGCCGGCACGCTGCAATTCCCGAGTCAGACGCGAACAGCCCTGCTTGGTTCGCATGAAGACCAGGCACTGGCGGATTTCGCTCGATTTCAGCAACTTGATTAGCAGCCCGCGCTTGCCGAATTCGGACACCGGGTGCACGCGGTGCGTGATGGTTTCGGATACCTGGTTGCGGCGAGCGACTTCGATCAGCACCGGCGACTTGAGCATGGTGTCGGCGAGGCGCTTGATTTCTTCCGAGAAAGTGGCCGAGAAGAGCAGGCTTTGTCTTTGCTGCGGCAGCATGTTGAGGATGCGGGTGACATCGGGGATGAAACCCATGTCGAGCATCCGGTCGGCTTCGTCGAGGACCAGCGCCTGCACCGAGTTGAAGCTGACGCTCTTGTTCTCGACGTGGTCGAGCAGGCGGCCGGGGGTGGCGACGAGGATCTCGACACCCTTTTTGAGTTCGGCGATCTGTGGCTTGATGTCCACGCCGCCGAAAGCGCACATGGCACGAATCGGCGTGTGCTTGCTGTAGGACTTGACCGATTCGTAGACCTGCAGCGCCAGTTCGCGGGTCGGTGCGAGGATCAGCGCGCGCACCGGATGCCTGGCCGGCGACGGGCTGCTGCTGGCGAGAGGCAGGATGCGCTGCAGGATCGGCAGCACGAAGGCCGCGGTCTTGCCGGTGCCGGTCTGGGCGCCGCCCATGATGTCCACCCCGCTGATCAGCAGCGGTATGGCCTGGGCCTGGATCGGTGTTGGTTTGGTGTAACCTTCGTCGAGAACCGCGCGCAGCAGTTCGGGGGCGAGGCCGAGGTCCGCGAAAGTGATTTCGGATCCTCTTTCCGCAGGTGATTCCTGGGCTGGAGTGCGAGTAGCGTCGCCGGCTAACATATTGATTTCAGACATGGGGCAATATTATACGCCCACCGGTGCTCGAGAACCTGGATATCCCTGCCCGGCTCCGGGCCGCCCCTGAAAATCCGGGTCTGGCGTGGTCGACCGCCGCCGGGTATCTGTACGCATCGATCGCCGGCTTGCGCTGCGGCACAAGGATATAATTCCGGATCTTCTTACGACCCTGGGAGCACTCATGCCGCATTTACTTCGTCCACTGGCGATTGTCGTCAGCCTCGCGCTGGCCTTTCCGGCCCTGGCTGCCAGCCCTTCTGCCAAGACCGCTGCCAAACCGGCTGCCAAGCCGGCGACCAACGCCGCCCCGTCGCCGTCGGCATCTCCTGATTTTGAGATTACCCACAATCTGGGTCCGGTGGGTGAGACGCATGTGCAGGCGATCGTCGATCGCTTCAACAAGGAAACCGGCGGCAACCTGAAGGTCGGTCGTCTGGAAAAGAACGAAAAGCCTGGCGGCCTCAACCTGATCCATCCCTACGAAGTCAGCGATGTCCTCACCCAGGCGAAGAATTTCATGCCGCTGCATGAAATGATGGCCAAGGCTGGCCAGCCGCTGAACGTGGGCGATCTTTCGCGCGACCTGAAGGCGGGAGTGATGGATGCCAAGGGCCGGCTGGTGGCGTTGCCGCTTGCCTATTCGACGCCGGTCCTGTTTTACAACAAGAGCGCGTTCCGCAAGGCCAAGCTCGATCCGGACAAGCCGCCGCAAACCTGGTTCGAGATGCAGGGCATGCTCGACAAACTGCAGTCAGCCGGCTATTCGTGCCCGTATGCGACCTCGTGGCCGGTCTGGGTGCACATCGACAACGTCAGCGCTGTGTCCGGCCTGCCGTCGATTACAGAAAAAGGGGTACTGGCCTTCAACGGGCTGCCGCAGGTCAAGCACATCGCGATGATGGCGACCTGGAGCAAGGCCAACTATTTCCGCCATTTCGGTCGCGGAGCCGAAGCCAGCGCGAAGTTCAGCTCGGGCGAGTGCGCGATGATCACGACCGACTCCCGCGAGCAGGCCGAGTTCCGGGACGCCAAGGGCGTCGACCTGGGAGTGGCGCCGCTGCCGTATCACGACGATGTCTATGGTGGGCGCCAGAACACGCTGGCCGACGGCTTCGCGCTGTGGGTAGGTGCCGGGCGATCTGCCGCAGAGTACAAGCAGGCAGCCAAGTTCGTTTCGTTCATGCTGGCACCGGACATGCAGGTCGAACTTGTCAGCGTCTACGGTGGCCTGCCGATGACGGCTGCTGCCCGCGCCGCGGCACGCAGCAAATTGCTGAATGAGGGGCAGGCGACCCTCGAGGTTGCCTACGGTTCGCTCAAGGGCAAGGGCGCTGCACAATCCCGGCATGTTTCCGACATCGACCCGGTGCGCATCATCGCCGACGAGGAACTGGAAGCTGTCTGGGCCAACAAGCTTCCGGCCAAGGCGGCGCTCGATAACGCGGTCAGTCGTGGCAATGCGGTGCTGGCGGCCAAGCCGGCGCTGAAGAAGTCGCAGCCTTTCTGATGCCGTTTCCGCTGCCGCGCTGGATTGCCCATCGCGGTGGCGGCAGCCTGGCGCCGGAAAATACCCTGGCCGGCATTCGTGTCGCGGCGCGCCTGGGATTCAAGGCCGTCGAGTTCGATGTCATGTTGAGCGGGGACGGCACGCCCGTCCTCATTCACGACGAGACGCTGGAGCGGACGACCAACGGTGCCGGTCGCGTCTGCGACACGCCGGACTCGGTGCTTTTTTCGCTCGATGCCGGCCACGGCGAGCGCATTCCCCTTTTTGCCAAGGCCGCCGCGCTCTGTCGCGAACTCGGTCTGCTGGCCAACGTCGAGATCAAGCCGACAGCCGGACACGAACTGGCGACGGCAGCAGTCGTTTCCCGCCTGACTGCCGACCTCTGGCGCGGGGCGACGGTTCAGCCGCTGCTGTCCTCCTTCTCGCTCGAAGCGCTCGAAGTGGCGCGCGACCTTGCACCGGAAATTTGCCGCGGTGTGCTGTTCGAAGCTCCGCCTCCCGACTGGCGGGCGGAAGTGAATCGTCTGCGGGCGATCTCCCTGCATTGCGACGCCAACCTCTTGCGCGACGAGGTGCTGGCAGAAGCGCGGGCGCATGAAATTCCGGTGCTGTGTTACACGGTCAACGCCCCGGAACAGGCAGAAATGCTTTTCGCCCGCGGCGTCAGTACCCTGTTCACCGATCGCCTCGATCTTTTTTCTCCGGATACAACTCCTTACAAACGCTTGCATCTTGGCGGCTGATTTCCTGACGGTCTTCATTTCTAATGGCGCTCAGGGAATCAACCCGACGCCAAGGAGGAGGTCATGAGATACATCAGGACAGTCGTTGCCCTTAGTCTTGCCCTGCCGGTTCTGGTTTTTGCCCAGACCGCCACGCCGCATGTCGATCAACGCGAAGCCAATCAGCAGGCCCGCATCCAGCAGGGCGCAAGCTCCGGCAGCCTGACACAGCGCGAAGCCGGGCGTCTGGAAAGGGATCAGATGCGTATCGCCAGCATGGAAAACCGTGCCCGGGCGGACGGCGTGGTCACCCAGCAAGAGCGGGCCAGACTGCATCATGCCCAGGATGCCGAGAGCCGGCGAATCTACGCGGAGAAGCACGACCGCCAGCACGACTACAACCACAATGGTGTCGTCGATCATCGGCGCCACCGCTGAACGGCGCCCAGCCTCGCCGAAGAACCCGCCGCGTGGCGGGTTTTTCTCTTAGAATCACGGGTTTCGAATCCAGCGCCAGCGAGGCGTTCAGGCCATGAACAGCTCAGAAATCCGTCAGCAGTTTCTCGACTTCTTCGCCTCCAAGGGCCACCAGATCGTCGCGTCGAGTTCGCTGGTGCCGCACGAAGATCCGACCCTGCTGTTTACCAATGCCGGGATGAACCAGTTCAAGGACGTCTTCCTCGGCTTCGACAAGCGCCCCTACAGCCGCGCCACCACTTCGCAGAAATGCGTGCGCGCCGGCGGCAAGCACAATGACCTCGAGAATGTCGGCTACACCGCGCGTCACCACACCTTCTTCGAAATGCTGGGCAATTTCAGCTTCGGCGACTACTTCAAGCACGACGCGATCAAGTACGCTTGGGAACTCCTGACCGAGGTCTACAAGCTGCCGTCCGCCAGGCTCTGGGTGACGGTCTATGCCGAGGACGACGAGGCCTACGACATCTGGACCCGCGAGATCGGTATCCCCGTCGACCGCTGCATCCGCATCGGCGACAACAAGGGTGCCCGTCATGCTTCCGACAATTTCTGGATGATGGGCGACACCGGCCCCTGCGGCCCGTGTACCGAAATCTTCTACGACCACGGCGAGCACCACTGGGGCGGCCCGCCGGGAACGCCCGAGGAAGACGGCGACCGTTACATCGAGATCTGGAACAACGTCTTCATGCAGTTCAACCGTGACGAACACGGCGTCATGCACCCGCTGCCCAAGCCGTCGGTCGACACCGGCATGGGCCTCGAGCGCATCGCCGCCGTGTTGCAGGGCGTCCATGCCAACTACGAGATCGACCTGTTCCGGACGCTGATCGCCGCCGCCGCACGCGAAACCAGCGATGCCGACATGGACAGCCCGTCGCTGAAGGTGCTCGCCGACCACATCCGCGCCTGCTCCTTCCTGATCGCCGATGGCGTCATTCCCGGCAACGAAGGCCGCGGCTACGTCCTGCGCCGGATCATCCGCCGCGCCATCTGCCACGGCTACAAGCTGGGCGCGCGCGCCGCCTTTTTCCACAGGATGGTGCCTGACCTCGTCGCCGAAATGGGCATGGCCTATCCGGAACTGGCGCGGCATCAGGCGCGTGTCATGGCAATGCTGAAGCAGGAGGAGGACCGCTTCTTCGAAACCATCGAGCACGGCATGGCGATCCTCGAGGGCGAGCTGAAGATCCTCGGCGCGGGCGGCGTGTTCAACGGCGAGACGGCGTTCAAGCTGCACGACACCTACGGCTTCCCGCTCGACCTGACGCAGGACATCTGCCGCGAGCACAAGGTCACTGTCGACAACGCGGCCTTCGACGCCGCCATGGCGCGCCAGAAGGAACAGGCGCGCGCCGCCGGCAAGTTCCGGATGGCCGCCAACCTCGACTACGACGGCCCGGCCACCGCCTTTCACGGTTACGACACGCTGGAACTCAAGGGCAACGTCCTGGCCCTGTACCGGGAGGGTGTTGCGGTCAACCAGCTGAACGAGGGCGAAACCGGCGTCGTCGTTCTCGACAACACGCCGTTCTACGCCGAGTCGGGGGGGCAGGTCGGCGATCGCGGCGTCCTGCAGTCGGTGCATGGCATCTTCGCCGTCGAGGACACGCAGAAGATTCAGGCCACCGTCTTCGGCCACCACGGCGTCGTCAAGACCGGGGCCGTCACGGTCGGCAACGGCGTCGCCGCCAGGGTCGATGTCCTGGCCCGCATGCGCACCATGCGCAACCACTCGGCGACCCACCTGTTGCACAAGGCGCTGCGCGAAGTGCTCGGCGATCACGTCCAGCAGAAGGGTTCGCAGGTCGACCCGGACAAGACGCGCTTCGACTTCGTCCATAACCAGCCGCTGACAAATTCGGAAATCCGCCGCGTCGAGAACATCGTCAACTCCGAAATTCTCGCCAATACCGCCAACGAGTGTCGCGTACTGCCGATCGCCGAAGCGCAGAAGCTCGGCGCCATGATGCTGTTCGGCGAGAAGTATGGCGACAGCGTGCGCGTGCTCGACATCGGCTCGTCGCGCGAACTGTGCGGCGGCACGCATGTCAGCCGCACCGGCGACATCGGCCTTTTCAGCATCACCGCCGAAGGCGGCGTCGCGGCCGGCGTGCGCCGCATCGAAGCGGTCACCGGCGACAACGCCCTCACTTACATGCAAGGCATGGAGACGGCGCTCGGCGGCGTCGCCGGCACGCTCAAGGTGCTGCCGAAAGATGTCCCGGCCCGCGTCGCCGCGGTGCTCGATCAGGTGCGCAAGCTGGAACGCGAACTGGCGGCGCTCAAGGGCAAGCTGGCGTCGGCGCAGGGCGACGACATGGTCAATCGGGCGCTCGATGTCAAGGGCGCCAGGGTGCTGGCGGTCAAACTCGAGGGCGCCGACATCAACGCCCTGCGCGAAACCATGGACAAGCTCAAGGACAAGCTGAAATCGGCCGCCATCGTGCTGGCGGCGGTGGCCGATGGCAAGGTCACGCTGATCGCCGGCGTCACCGCCGACCTGACCGCCAGGGTCAAGGCCGGCGAGCTGGTCAACATGGTCGCCCAGCAGGTCGGCGGCAAGGGCGGCGGCCGCCCGGACATGGCGCAGGCCGGCGGCACCCAGCCGGAGAACCTGGCGGCGGCGTTGGCCTCGGTGCCGGCCTGGGTCGCGGGCAAGCTGTGAGGGCCGCGCTGATCGCCGTGCTGCTGGGGCTGGCAACGGCCGGCGCGATGGCGGCCGAACTGGACCGCACGCCGGTCGAGGCGGTTACGGTCAACGGCGAAAGAGTGCGGCTTTTCCCCAACGGCCGCTGGGAATACGTCGATGCCGCCAAGGCGGCCACGGCGCAGCAGAAGGCGGCGGCCTATCCGGAAAACCAGACGCGCCCCGAAGGTGCGCAGGGCGGCTTGTTCGGCGTTGGCCGCATCATCATGCCCGGCGACAAGGACTACAACCGGGGTTCGCTGAATCCCAAGTTGCACTGAGGGCGATGAACGGCTATCGCTTCTGCCCGCACTGCGGAAGTGGACTGGTCGCGCGTGACACGGGTGGCGTGTCGCGCCCGGCATGCCCGGCCGAGGCCTGCGGATTCGTCGTCTGGGACAACCCGGTGCCGGTGGTCGCGGCCATCGTCGAGATCGCCGGGCGCATCGTTCTCGCACGCAACGTCGGCTGGCCGGAAAAGGTCTTTGGCCTCGTCACCGGCTATCTGGAGCGCGACGAAACGCCAGAACACGCCATCGTCCGCGAAGTAGGCGAGGAACTGGGGTTGACCGCGACTGCTGTCGAACTGATCGGCCTCTACCCGTTCGCGCAGAAAAACCAGTTGATCATTGCCTATCACGTCATCGCCGACGGACGCATCGTCCTCAACGAGGAACTGGCGGAGGTCCGGCTGATCGACCCGGACAAGCTCAAGGCCTGGGATTTCGGGACCGGCCCCGCAGTGCGCGACTGGCTGGCGGCGCGCGCCGCCGCTGCCTAGCCGGCCAGGGCGCTCACTCGGGAAGGCAGCGAACGACGACGGTATCGACGGTATCGGTCTGGCGCACGGCCTCGCCCTCGATGACGTAACCGCCAGCGGGCCGTCGGCCGTTCATGGCCTTGCGCGCTGCCCGCGTCTTCCACCACAGCCAGCCGCCGAGCGCCGCGCCGCCGGCAACGACCAGCGCGACCAACACCAGCGAGAACATGAAAGCGAGGATGGCGGCGGCGAGCGCCGCGACGAATCCGGCAATGCGGCCGACCGGCCCGGACGGCTGCCCGGAGAATCCGGCGTGGAACTGTCGGGATCGCTGCTGGTCGTTCATGTTGGTTGCTCCGCGGTGTCGGGTTGAATGGATGGAAGTCTAGCGAAGAACCGAAGGTCGCCGGTGGTCCAAATGTCATCTTTTTGTAACGGCAAGCCTTGCCAAGGCGCGATGGCAGGCTCACCATGAAGTAATCGGTAAGGCGGTCCGGTACGCCCGCCCATGCCGCAAGAACGATCGATTCAGGAGAACACAATGACGCATCCGCTCGCCGGCCAGCCGGCCCCTTCCTCCAGTCTTGCTGATATCCCGGTGCTGCTCGCCGCCTACCAGCGCGGCGTTCCCGACCTCGCCGACCCGGCGCAGCGCGTCGCCTTCGGCACCAGCGGCCACCGCGGCAGTTCGCTGAATGGCAGCTTCAACGAGGCCCACATCCTCGCCATCGCCCAGGGGGTCGCCGAATACCGCGCCGGGGCGGGCGTCAGCGGGCCGCTGTTCCTCGGCATGGACACCCATGCCCTGTCCGCGCCGGCGCAGCGCACGACCCTCGAGGTTCTCGCCGCCAACGGCGTCGAAGTCCGCTTCCAGGCCGATGGCGGCTTCACGCCGACGCCGGTCATCTCGCGCGCCATCCTCACCCACAACGCCGGGCGCACGGCGGGCCTCGCCGACGGCATCGTCATCACCCCCTCGCACAATCCGCCGCAGGATGGCGGCATCAAGTACAACCCGCCGCACGGCGGGCCGGCCGACACCGACGTCACCGGCTGGGTCGAGCGCCGCGCCAACGAACTCCTTGCCGACGGCAACCGCGGCGTCAGGCGCCTGACCTACGAACAGGCGCTGGCGGCGCCGACGACGAGCGCGGTCGACCTGATCAGCGGCTACATTTCCGACCTCGGCAGCGTCATCGACATGGAAGCGATCCGCCGCGCCGGCCTGCGCATCGGCGTCGATCCCATGGGCGGCGCCGCGGTGGCGTACTGGAAGCCGATCGCCGAGCATTACGGGCTCGACCTCACCGTCGTCAACCCGGCGGTCGATCCGGCCTTCGCCTTCATGACCCTCGACCACGACGGCAAGATCCGCATGGACTGCTCCAGCCCGTATGCCATGGCCAGCCTCGTCGCGCTCAAGGACCGCTTCGCCATCGCCTGGGGCAACGACGCCGACGTCGACCGCCACGGCATCGTCACGCCCTCGCTCGGCCTGATGAACCCCAACCACTACCTCGCCGTCGCCATCAATTACCTGCTCGCCCATCGCCCGCAGTGGCCGGCCACCGCCGCGGTCGGCAAGACCCTGGTGTCGAGCGGCCTGATCGACCGCGTCGTCGGCGGGCTGGGCCGCCGCCTGCTCGAAGTCCCGGTCGGCTTCAAGTGGTTCTCGGCCGGTCTGCTCGACGGCAGCATCTGCTTCGGCGGCGAGGAAAGCGCCGGCGCCAGCTTCCTGCGCCGCGACGGCAGCGC
>JBEOKN010000021.1:0-3534 GCA_040275885.1 Azonexus sp.
TTCGAGCACATCACCATTGCCGGTGATGATCAGTGAATTCTCCTGATCAGCGACTGCCAGCATGGCTTCCAGCCGGCGCAGGGCGCGGTCGCTGCGCCAGTCCTTGGCGAGTTCAACCGCCGAGCGGAGCAAATTGCCCTGGTGCTTGTCAAGTTTGGCCTCGAAACGCTCAAAGAGGGTGAAGGCATCCGCCGTCCCACCCGCAAAGCCGGCGAGAATCCGCCCCTGATAGATGCGCCGAACCTTGCGCGCACTGGCCTTGATGACGAGTTGGCCAAGGGTGACCTGTCCGTCGCCACCCATGGCAACGCGCTTGCCGCGGCGAACTGACAGGATCGTCGTGCCGTGGTACTGGTCCATACAAAACTCCTGTGGGTAATCCTAGTTTCTGGCAAGAACGATTTCCGCCACGGACTTCAGCCCGACGACGCGGAACAGTTCGGCAAGTAAGTAATGGGGGTGACGGAAAATGATCTGTCGGCCCGTCCGCCTGACCGTCGTCAGAATGTTGAGCAGGGCGCCGGCACTCAGGAAATCCATCCGGGTCACGGCCGAACAGTCAATCAGGACCGGATCATTGGCAACAGCATACGCCATTAAATCGGGAAAACGAGCCGCCTTGACATCGCCCTTGATGACATACGCCTCGGTCAACAACTGCTCGGCGGCAGCAAGAACCTGCGGCGGAGGCTCGGCTTCCATCACCCGCCTGGGCTCCCAGGAAGGTGGCGAAATCTCGAAGGTCACCGCATAGTTGATCGCCAGGTCCTCGAAGACCTCCAACTCCCCACGCAACTGGCAGACCTCGAGCTTCAGCAGCCAGCAGGCCTGGCCTTCTGCACGACCGGGCACGACCAGACGGTCGACCAGGGTCGCCAAATGATCACGGCCCAGCAGTTCGATCTCACGCCGATCCTTGCGAGCCTGCTGCAGCAATTCCAGTAGCCGCTGACAACCGGCAGCATCCAGTTTGCGCAACTTCGACAAATCGAGACGAAGATGCGGGTTTCGTGCGAGGGCCTGGCGCGCGGCCGCAAACCCGGCTTCGTTGTCACCCGTCAAATCACCCTTGAATAATACCGACCCAACCCCCTTGGCGTGTACCGACACGGCGACCACGGCATCGCGCCAACCTGGCGGCGATTTCTCGAAGGATTGGGCATAATCGATGCCCAGACCCTCAAAAGCAGCTTTTTGGCCAGTCAGTCGGAACAGGTCAAAGAGCATCAACCACAAGCGCTCGCCGGGGCCAGAGCGGTAGGAGCGAGTCGCCCTCTCGAGCAAGGCGCGAACCGCGCTCTCCTGGCCATTCGAATAAAGCATGGCGGCCTCTTCCGCCTCGGCGTCGATCGGGTCCAGCTCGGCCTCGATCTGAAATTCAGGCGCGGACTCACTAAATTGAAACTCGCTGAGATCCAGTGGCTGTCCTTCGGCCTGGGAAACCGGCGCAGTGAAGGGGAGGTCTCCCGGTACCAGGCCGACTGGCACCGCGGCAACCGGTTTCTCTTCCGCTGCCGGACCAAAGGCTCCGCTCCGCTCGTCACGTGTACGGGGAACGGCGGCTGGCCGGGCAACCATTTTCTTTTCCGGCGGCTGCTTCTTGAAAAACGAAAAAACCATTTGACGAGGAGGACTGCGGTTGAATTCGCAAATTCGCGACAAGGCGATAAGTTTACCTTGTAACACATCGCCCAGCGCACTGCAATTTCAATCCGGGGTCGATTCACACTTTCTACCTCTATTCGTGAGGAGGTTCGCTCTGCCTCCCGCAAGTCACCGATTCTCCACGTTTTATTGGGATCGACGAATTCATCCCTGATTTCGTCGCCAGGGGATTGCACCTTGTCATCTGAATTCGGTATGATCTTCTGGGAAAATTCCCTTCACCATTTCCCTCCAACTTTCCACCGAACCACCCCCACGGAGTTCCAATCATGGCAAAAGGCAACAAAGTCAAGAAAGCAGAAAAGGTCGAAAAGGCCGAGAGCATCGAACACCCCGAGCAAGCCGAAGAAGCGGCGGCAGCGGCTCCTCCTGCATTCGTCAAGATCACCAAGGTCGTTGGCCGGCAGATCCTCGACTCACGCGGCAACCCGACCGTCGAGGTCGACATCACTCTCGACGACGGTTTCATGGCCCGCTCCGCAGTCCCCTCGGGTGCGTCGACCGGGGAATTCGAAGCCTGCGAACTGCGTGATGGCGACAAGAAGGTTTACCTCGGCAAGGGCGTGCTGAAAGCGGTCGAATCGGTCAACACCAAGATTGCGAAACTCCTCAAAGGCAAGAATCCTCTCGACCAGCGCGCACTCGACGAGGCCATGATTGCCCTCGATGGCACACCCAACAAGTCAAACCTGGGAGCGAATGCGATCCTCGGCGCTTCGATGGCCATTACTTTGGCTGGCGCCCATGTCAGCAAGCTGCCGCTCTGGAAATACATCGGCAAGATCCACAAGAATCGCGACTTCACCTTGCCGACACCGATGGCCAACATCATCAACGGTGGCAAGCACGCCGACAACCTGATCGACTTCCAGGAGTTCATGATCATGCCGGTGGGTGCGCCGACTTTCTCGGAAGGGCTGCGCTGGATCACCGAGGTTTTCCATGCACTGAAGTCGATCCTCAAGAAGGGCGGGCATGTCACAGCCGTTGGTGATGAAGGCGGCTTTGCACCCAACCTCACCAACGACGAATCGCTCGAAGTCATCATGCAGGCGATCGTTGCGGCCGGCTACAAGCCCGGCAAGCAGATCAGCATTGCCCTCGACTGCGCATCTTCCGAACTTTTCGACGAAGGTGGCCGCCAGGGCTACAAGTTCTGGAAGTCGAATCCCGACAAGCTGTTCACCGACGACGAGATGATTGCCGTCTACAGCGAATGGTGCAAGAAATACCCGATCGTCTCGATCGAAGATGGTCTCGACCAGAGCGACTGGGAAGGCTATGTCAAACTGACCAAGGCGCTCGGTGACAAGGTGCAGATCGTCGGCGACGACTTCTTCGTCACCAATCCGGTACGTCTCAAGCAGGGCATCGACATGAAGGCAGCCAACGCGATCCTCATCAAGGTCAACCAGATCGGCACCGTCACCGAAACGCTCGACGCCATCAAGATGGCCCAGAAAGCCGGTTACGGTGTCATCTCGTCGCACCGGTCCGGTGAAACCGAAGACTCCTTCATCGCCGACCTGGCCGTTGGTACCGGCGCCGGGCAGATCAAGACGGGTTCGCTGTCGCGTACCGACCGCATCTGCAAGTACAACCAGTTGCTACGCATCGAGGAGCAACTCGGGAGCAAGGCCGTCTTCAAGGGTCTGAAATCGATCAAGGGCGCGGGTTTCTAAAAACCAGAGGCTCATTATGCGTTTCAGACGGCTAAGGAACGTTCAAAAAACAACCTGCGGAAATTCATTGCTGGATTGGGAAAACAGTGGGATTCCATTGATCAGCTTTCGCAAATTGTTATTGAAACGTTCCTAAGCCAGAAGGGCATTGAGGAGATGTTTCAGCAAGCCTTTGCCACGGATTCTG
>JBEOKN010000022.1:0-7103 GCA_040275885.1 Azonexus sp.
GACTGGCGCACGGGCCGACATAGCAGCCGGGGCCGACGATGACGTCGCCGATCAGCACGGCGGTCGGGTGAACGAAGGCCGTGGGGTCGACCACGGGGACGATGCCGTCAATCGCATAGACGCGCAGGATATTCATTCGCAACTCCTGACAGGTGATGAGCGGATTCTATAAAATGGCAGCCGGTTTCGCGTCGGAATGACAGGGCACGGACCGGGAAATGAACCGGATGTCCGGCGCGGGGTAGGGTTACCGTTGCAGTCGGCCGGGGCGCCCGGTCATCCGTTGTCATCGCAAAGCAGTTGGTGGCAACGCGCTGACCTGCCCGCCCGCATTATCCTAGCATCTAGAGGAGATTCGCCCATGAGCAAGCAATTCGCTTCAGTCGCCGACCTCGAGGTCAAGAAGACGACCTTCGAACAACTTTCGGCGCACTGCTGGGCTTACACCGCCGAGGGCGACCCCAACACCGGCGTGGTCATCGGCGAGGACGCCGTGCTCGTCTGCGACGCGCTGGCGACGCCGGTGATGGCGCAGAACCTGATCGCCGAGATCCGCAAGGTGACCGACAAGCCGATCAAGTACGTCGTCCTCTCGCACTACCACGCCGTGCGCGTCCTCGGTGCTTCCGGCTACAAGACCGAGGGCATGCAGGAGATCATCGCCAGCCAGGGCACCTTGGAGATGATCGTCGAGCGCGGTCAACAGGACATGATGTCCGAATACGAGCGTTTCCCGCGCCTGTTCCAGAACTTCGAGTCGATCCCCGGCCTGACCTGGCCGACCCTGGTCTTCAAGGACGAGATGACCCTGAGAATGGGCAAGGATCTCGAGGTAAGGATCATGCACGTCGGCCCCGGCCACACCCGGGGCGACACTATCGTCTGGATTCCGTCCGAGAAGGTGCTTTTCTCGGGCGACCTCGTCGAAGCCGACGCCGCCTGCTACACCGGCGACGCCCAGCTCGAAGAATGGCCGGCGACACTCGACGCGCTGGCCGCGTTCGGCGCCGAGATGCTGGTGCCCGGCCGCGGCCCGGCGCTGGTCGGCCCGCAGCGCGTTGCCGAAGGGCTGGCCTACACCCGCGATTTCGTCGGCACGCTGCTGAACTCCGCGAAGGAAGCCGTCGCCCGGAACATGAATCTGAAGCAGGCCATGGCGCATGCGCGCCAGGCGATGGATCCGAAGTTCGGCCACGTCTTCATCTACGAGCACTGTCTGCCCTTCGACGTCACGCGTGCGGTCGACGAGGCGAGCGGCATCAAGCATCCGCGGATCTGGACCGCCGAAAGAGATAAAGAGATGTGGCACGGCCTGCAAGCCGATTGACACCCATTCGACGGGTATGGCCGAACGTTTGAGAGAGGACATCCATGCTGGGCACCTATAGCTATCCGAAGTTCGAATACGTCGCGCCGCCCGAACTGAAGAGCGGCGAAACGGGGCGCTATCCGGTGGTGGTGGTAGGCGCCGGCCCGGTCGGCCTGGCGGCGGCGATCGAACTGGCGCAGTCGGGCCTGCCGGTGGTTGTCCTCGACGATGACGATACCGTTTCGGTCGGCTCGCGCGGCGTCTGCTATGCCAAGCGCGCGCTCGAGATACTCGACCGCATCGGCGTCGGCGATGCCTGCGTGGCCAGGGGGGTGAGCTGGAACGTCGGCCGCACCTTCTTCCGCGAGGCGGAGGTCTACAACTTCAACCTGCTGCCACAGCCCGATCACAAGCGTCCGGGCATGATCAACCTGCAGCAGTACTACCTTGAGGAATTCCTGGTCCGGCGCGCCCGCGAATTGCCCGAGCTCAATCTCCGTTTCAGGAACAAGGTGGTGTCGGTTTCGCCCGCAGGCAACGGGGCGACACTTCAGGTCGAAACGCCGGACGGCAGCTACGCGCTCACGGCCGACTGGCTGATCGTCGCCGACGGCGCGCGTAGCACGATCCGCAACCTGATGAATCTGGAAAGCGAAGGCAGGGTCTTTCTCGATCGCTTCCTGATCGCCGACGTCGTGATGAAGGCCGATTTTCCCGTCGAGCGCTGGTTCTGGTTCGATCCGCCCTTCCATCCGGGACAGTCGGTGCTGCTGCACCGCCAGGCCGACAACGTCTACCGCATCGACTTCCAGCTCGGCTGGCAGGCCGACCCGGAGGAGGAGAAGAAGCCGGAGAAGGTCATTCCGCGCATCAAGGCCATGCTTGGCGCCGATCGCGAATTCGAGCTCGAGTGGGTCAGCGTCTACACCTTCCAGTGCCGTCGCATGCAGCAGTTCCGCCACGGCCGCGTCCTTTTCGTCGGCGATGCCGCGCATCAGGTATCGCCGTTCGGCGCGCGCGGCGCCAACTCGGGGATCCAGGACAGCGACAACCTGTGCTGGAAGCTCAGGCTGGTACTCGACGGCAAGGCGCCCGACAGCCTTCTGGACAGCTATTCCGAGGAGCGCGTCTTCGCCGCCGACGAAAACATCATGAACTCGACGCGGTCGACCGACTTCATCACACCGAAATCCCGGACCTCGCTGAATTTCCGCAACGCGGTGCTGACGCTGGCGCGCGACCATGCCTTCGCCCGCACCCTGGTGAATTCGGGCCGCCTTTCGGTGCCGTCCTTCCTGACCGGGTCGCGCCTCAATACGCCGGACGATGACGCCTTCGCCGGCGACATGGTGCCCGGCGCTCCGATGGACGACGCGCCGATGCAGGAAGATGGCACGGAGTTCTGGCTCCTCGACCGCGTCGGCAACCGCTTCATGGCACTGGTTCATGTTGAAGACCCTGCCGCGGTCGACGCCAATCTGGCCCGGGAATTCAAATCATTGGCCGGCGAACCGATCCCGCTCGAGGTCGTCCTCGTCTCGGCGAAGCCGGGGCGGGCGCCGGAGGGGCTGCGCGTATTCGAGGACGGCAGGGGTCGTTTTGCCGAGCGCTACGACAGCACACCCGGCACCGTTTACCTGATCCGTCCCGACCAGCATGTCACTGCCCGCTGGCGCGCCTTCGACGCTGGCCGCGTCAAGGCGGCGCTGGCGCGCGCTACCTGCAACAGCCATTGAGGAGCCAGCCATGTCCCTGATCCTGACCCCCAATTTCAACGAACCCGGCAAACGCTACTTCCGCGCCTTTTCGCCCGGCGACGACTTCTACGAAGCGCTGATCGAAACCCATCGCGACCTGAACGACGAACAGAGTGCCATGCTCAATTCCAGGCTGGTGCTCCTGCTGTCGAACCACATCGGCGACATCAGCGTGCTGCGCGAAGCGATGAAGATCGCCCGCGACGGCGTCTGAGGAGAGGACCCCGATGAAGATCCAGAGAATCCACCACGTCGCCTATCGCTGCAGGGACGCCAGGGAAACCGTCGAGTGGTACGGGCGGTACCTGAACATGGGCTTCGTGCTGGCGATTGCCGAGAACGAGGTGCCGTCGACGAAGGAACCCGACCCCTACATGCACATCTTCCTCGATGCCGGCAACGGCAACATCCTCGCCTTCTTCGAGCTGCCGACCAAGCCGCCGATGGGCCGCGATCCCAACACGCCGGCGTGGACCCAGCACATCGCCTTCGAGGTCGAATCGATCGACGCCCTGCTCGAAACCAAGGCAAGGCTGGAAGCCGACGGCATCGAGGTGGTCGGGCCGACCGACCACACCATCTTCAAGTCGATCTACTTTTTTGACCCGAGCGGTCATCGTCTCGAACTGGCGGCGAACACCGGCACCTCGAAGATGGCGCGGATGCTCGACGAAGTGAAGTGGGAAATGCTGAACGAGTGGGCGCTGACAAAGAAGGCGCCGCAGCACGCGCGCTGGATGCACGACGGCAGCTACGCCGGGGAGTAGGAGATGAAACTCGCCACCCTCAAGCGCGGCGGCCGCGACGGCACGCTGGTCGTCGTCAACCGCGCGCTGACCCATTGCCGCGCCGTGCCGGCGATCGCCCGCACGCTGCAGGCGGCACTCGACGACTGGGATGCCGTCGAGCCGCAACTGCGCCAGGTCTACGAGGCATTGAACAGCGGGGCCTTCGCCGACCCCGAGGCCTTCGACCCGGGCGCCTGCCATTCGCCGCTGCCGCGCGCCTACCAGTGGGCCGATGGCTCGGCCTACGTGAACCACGTCGAACTGGTGCGTCGCGCGCGCGGCGTCGAACTGCCGCCGGAGTTCTGGAGCGATCCGCTGATGTATCAGGGCGGTTCCGACTCCTTCGTCGGCCCGCGCGATCCGGTGCATGCACTGACGGAGGACTGGGGGATCGACCTCGAAGCCGAGCTCGCGGTCATCACCGGCGATGTGAACATGGGCGCGACGCCGGCCGAGGCTGCCCAGGCCATCCGCCTGCTGCTGCTGGTCAATGACGTGTCGCTGCGCAACCTGATTCCCGGCGAACTGGCGAAGGGCTTCGGCTTCCTCCAGTCGAAGCCGGCATCGGCCTTCAGCCCGGTGGCGGTGACGCCCGACGAACTCGGCGACGACTGGCGCGACGGCCGTGTCCACCGGCCGCTGACCGTGCATCTGAACGGCGCGCTGTTCGGCAATCCCGATGCCGGCTCCGACATGGTCTTCAACTTCCCGCAACTGGTCGCCCATCTCGCGAAAACCCGGGAGGTGGAAGCCGGGTCGATCATCGGTTCGGGCACCGTCTCCAACAAGCAGGGTGGCCTGCACGGATCGAGCATCGCCAATGGCGGTGTCGGTTACTGCTGTCTGGCCGAGTTGCGGATGTACGAAACCATCGAGACCGGCAAGCCGCAGACCGCCTTCCTGAAATTCGGCGACACGGTGCGCATCGAGATGTCCGACCGCCACGGCGCCAGCATCTTCGGGCCCATCGACCAGCGTGTCGAAAGGTATCCAGGCTGAGAATACGGAGTCGCCATGCTCACGCTTTACACCTATTTCCGCAGTTCCGCCGCCTACCGGGTGCGCATCGCGCTCAACCTGAAGGGCCTGGCCTATGAAGCGGTGCCGGTCCATCTGCTGCGTGACGGCGGCCAGCAGAACCAGCCCGCCTACCGCGCACTGAGTCCGCTCGGCACCGTGCCGGCGCTGCAGACCGGGGACGGGACCTTCACCCAGTCGCTGGCGATCATCGAATATCTCGACGAGATCCATCCGCTGCCGCCGCTGCTGCCGGCCTCGGCCGAGGACCGGGCGCGGGTCAGGGCGCTGGCGCAGACCATCGCCTGCGACATCCATCCCGTCAACAACCTGCGCGTCCTGCAATATCTCGGCAAGCATTTTGCCGCCACCCAGGAGCAGAAGGACGCCTGGTATCGCCACTGGGTGAACGCGGGCCTGCTGGCTGTCGAGCAGTTGCTCAACGCTCATCCGGCCACCGGCGCCTTCTGCCACGGCAATGCGCCGACGCTGGCCGATTGCTGCCTGGTGCCGCAGCTCTTCAATGCCCGCCGCTTCGACTGCCCGCTCGCCGCGCTGCCGACCATCCGGCGCATCGTCGCCGCCTGCGAAGCGCTGCCAGCTTTTTGCAACGCGGCCCCGGCGATGCAGCCGGACGCCCAATGAGAACACAGGAGACGACATGACCTACGTCATCGACAACACGCCGCTGTGGCAGCCCGACCCGGCCACCGTCGGCGACACGCGCATGGCGATGTTCATGCAGGCGACTGGCCACGGCCGCTATGGCGATCTCTGGCAATGGTCAGTCGATCGGCCCGAGGCGTTCTGGCCGACGCTTTGGAACTTCTGTGGCGCCGTCGGCGAGCAGGGCGAGGCGGTCCTCGAGAATGGCGAGCGAATGCCGGGCGCGACGTGGTTCCCGCAGGCGCGGCTGAACTACGCCGAAAACCTGCTGAAGAACCGCGACGACGGCGAAGCGCTGGTCTTCTGGGGCGAGGACAAGGTCAGGCGTCGGATGAGCCGGGCCGAACTGTATGCCGAGGTCGCCCGCTTCCAGTCTTTCCTGGTCGGCGCCGGCGTCGGTGTGGGCGACCGCGTCGCCGGCTATCTGCCCAACCTGCCCGAGACGCTGGTCGCAATGCTCGCCGCCACCTCGCTCGGAGCCATCTGGAGCTCCGCCTCGCCCGACTTCGGCGTCCAGGGCGTGCTCGACCGCTTCGGCCAGATCGAGCCGAAGGTGCTGGTCTGCGTCGATGGCTACTGGTACAACGGCAAGGCCGTCGACTGCCTGGAGAAGAACGCCGAGGTCGTCGCGCAAATGCCGTCGCTCCTGAAGACGGTGATCGTCCCCTACCTGACTACAGCGCCCGATGTCGGCGGGATCGCCAACGCCGTGCGCTGGAATAACATTGCTGTGGTCGACGGCGGAAAAGAGGTCATTTTCAAACGCGTCGCTTTCGATCATCCGCTGTTCATCATGTTTTCCAGCGGGACCACCGGCGTGCCGAAATGCATCGTCCATTGCCACGGCGGCGTCCTGCTCCAGCACCTCAAGGAACACCAGTTGCACAGCGACGTGCGCCCGGGCGACCGGCTGTTCTACTTCACGACCTGCGGCTGGATGATGTGGAACTGGCTGGTCTCCGGCCTCGCCGCCGGCGCTACGCTGCTGCTCTACGACGGGTCGCCCTTCGCGGCGCGCGCCAAGGTGCTCTTCGATCTCGCCGAGGCCGAGAGGATGACCCACTTCGGGACTTCGGCCAAGTTCATCGACGCCGCCGCCAAGCTCGGCCTGACGCCGGGCAGGACGCACGATCTGTCGGCGCTGCGCGCCATGTTCTCGACTGGCAGCCCGCTGTCGCCGGAGGGTTTCGACTGGGTCTATCGCGAGATCAAGCAGGACATCCTGCTCGCGTCGATTTCCGGCGGCACCGACATCATTTCCTGCTTCGTCCTCGGCAACCCGGTGCTGCCCGTCTATCGCGGCGAGATCCAGTGTCGCGGGCTGGGCATGGCGGTCGACGTGTTCGACGACGAGGGCACGCCGGTACGCTCGCAAAAGGGCGAGCTGGTGTGCACCAAACCGTTCCCGGTGATGCCGGTCGGCTTCTGGAACGATCCCGACGGGAAGAAATACCACGCCGCCTACTTCGAGCGCTTCGAGAATATCTGGTGCCACGGCGACTTTTCCGAGCTGACCGCGCACGACGGCATGATCATCTACGGCCGCTCGGACGCGACGCTCAACCC
>JBEOKN010000023.1:0-104162 GCA_040275885.1 Azonexus sp.
TGTTCTACGACAGCCCCGGCCTCGGCTACGTAGTGGCGACCCATCAACTGATCCGTCGCCACCTGCCCGGCACCGTCTTCACCTACTACCGCGCCCTGCACGACGTGAGTCCCGCCGAAGGGCGTCGCCTGCTCCTCGAAACCCCGCGCGAAGCCTGGGCCGAAGGCATCCTCGCCGAACTCGAGCGCGTGCACCCCGACATCCGCAGAGTGACCACGCGCCTCGACATCTTCCGCAACGGCCATGCCATGCGCCGCCCGGTGCCAGGCAGCCTGTTCGATGGTCAACGCGAAAAACTGGTCAATTTCCGCCACCCGCGCATCGCGCTGGCGCATGCAGATCTGTCGGGGTTCTCGCTGTTCGAGGAAGCGCAGTATCGTGGTATCGTAGCGGCGGAGCGGGTACTTTCTTCTACCCGCTTCAGGGCAAGTTCCCCCAGGTAGAGTGGGATTCGCGCCGTTGAATTTTGCGCCAAGCATTCAAATGCCAAGAAGCCCGGAAACCTTCAGTCAATATCGGTTGCCGGGTTGCCTGGTGACGCAGCGCTCGACTCAAGCGCTTGGCAATCTGTCGAAATCAAGGAGGTGTGTCATGCGTACAATTGTTTTTGCGACCATTTCGCTGCTGGCAGTACTCGGAGCACGAGCTGACGAGGCTGGGACGAAGATCACCGGTGAGGAATTGCGCTCTCTCGCTAACGGAGCAAACGTGACTCACGTGAATAGGTTTGGTAGTTTGCGTCGGTGGACGAACGAGCCGGATGGCACTCTTTTGGCTTGGAGCAGCAACCAGAAGCATGGTAGCGCCATGTCAACCCCGCGTTCGGGACATGGAAGATGGTCGATCGACGATAAAGGCAAGTATTGCATAGAGATCGACTGGAAACGGGACGATGAGAAGTGGTGTGCCTTTATCGTCAAAGCGGCGGACAGCAGCTATTACCTAAACTCGGTCGATCCAAGCCGAAAAATCGAGTTCGCCAAGTAGGGCTTCCTGGGCGAAAAGCTCTCGCCTTCAGTACAGAAGGAATTCGACTCTCGCTGCCTGCCAAGCAGTCTCATCGAATTGAGCTGCGGTATCGAGCTCGTCGGCTGACGAAGCGTTGTCATCTACCCACTCCCGCAAAAGCGGCGAGCCGTTGATCAGGTCGATCGCCAGCCGGTCGTGCTCGTATTCGTAGGCGAAGTCGCGCCACAGCAGGTAGTCGGGATACAGTCGCCTGATGGCCTTGAAGGCGAGGGCCTGGATGCGCCAGGGTTGGAAGGCGGCATGGTCGTAGTACGGCCCCTCGCAGTGGATCTGCACGCCGTGGTTCAGTTTCCCGGCGTGCTTGTGGAAAGTCGGCTCGAACCAGATTTCGCGCAACTTGCAACCGGCCAGCCAGTGCGGCGCGAAGGCGTGCATTTCGGCGAGCAAGGCGCGGGCATCGATGTCCGGCGCGCCGAAAATTTCCAGCGGGCGGGTCGTGCCGCGGCCTTCGCTCAGCGTCGTGCCTTCGAGCATCACGGTGCCGGCGTAGGCGCGCGCCATCCACAGGTTGGGAGCGTTCGGGCTGGGGTTGATCCAGGTGCGTTCGCCGAGCGGCCAACCGTAGCCGGGCGCGGCGTCGGGCTGCCAGCCCAGCATTTCGATGACGCGGTAGTCGACGTCAAGCTTGAGCGTGACGATGAACCAGTGGCCGAGTTCGCCCATGGTCAGGCCGTGGCGCATCGGCATCGCGCCGGCGCCGACGAAGCTCTCCCAGCCGTCGCGCAAGGTCAGCCCCTCGACCGGGCGGCCGGCCGGGTTGGGGCGGTCGAGCACCCAGACCGACTTGCCGTGCCGTGCGGCAGCTTCCAAGACGTAGCGCAACGTCGTGATGAAGGTGTAGATGCGACAGCCGAGATCCTGCAGGTCGACGAGCAGGATGTCGAAGCTGTCCATCATTGCTGCGGTCGGCCGGCGCACTTCGCCGTAGAGACTGAACACCGGGATGCCGTGCAGCGGGTCGCGGAAGTCGGGCGATTCGACCATGTTGTCCTGCTTGTCGCCGCGTAATCCATGCTGCGGGCCGAAGGCGGCACTCAGATTGAGGTCGGGCAGGGTGGCCAGCGCGTCGAGCGAATGGGTGAGGTCGGCAGTCACCGAAGCGGGGTGGGCGAGCAGCGCGACCCGCTTGCCAACCAATGGGCGACGCAGGACGGGGTCGGCGAGCAGGCGGTCGATGCCGAACTGGATGGGACGGGTCATGGTGTGGGTCTTTGCAGCGTCAGCGAAAAGCTCTGACGGAGATGGAAATCTGGCTGGGCGGCGCAATGGGTGAGCGCCCAGTAGCTCTTGCTACCGTCGCGTGCCTCGATGACGGCACTCAGGCCGATGGCCAGAATGGCGCCCTCAGGCAACAGTTCCGGGGCGATCACGGCGTCAAGGCGGAAGCCGTCGGGACAGTGATGGAAGGCGATCTGCGGTGCCACCAATGGAATGAAGCCGAGATCGCGTTCTCGGCAAGCGGCAAAGCAATAGATTGCCCACTGGCCGGACGGCGAAAAATTAAATTCACGGTATTCCAGACCGTCGACCGCAGCAACGAAGGCTTCGAGGCAAGTGTGCTGCCAGAGGCCGTCGCTGGCGGACGACGATGCCGGATCGGGAATCCGGATCGCTGCCAGATCACCCCACAGGCGATAGCAGACTGCCAGAGCACCAGCTTCGGCCAGGCAGGCGCTGACTTCCACGGCCAGGACAGATGCGCACGCGCTGGCGGGATGGCAGTGCAGAGCGTGTTGCGTAGGCACGATTGGCGAGGACTTGGGCGCTCAAAGGGCCTTGAACAGCACCTTCGACCTTCGCTGGTAGTTGTACAGGTCGCGTTTCCGCGCCGGCAGGTCGTCGATGGAAGCAGGCTTGAAGCCACGCTCGACGAACCAGTGTTCGGTGCGCGTGGTGAGTACGAAGAGACGCTTCACACCCGTCTTTTTCGCACGACGCTCAACGCGCTTCATCAACTGCTCGCCGTAACCGCCTTCGCGATGTTCGGCACTGACCGCCAGACAGGCCAGCTCGGCGTAGTCGTCCGAATGGGGATAGAAGGCCGCGCAGCCGACGATAATGCCATCGTGCTCGATAACGGAGAAATGATCGATCTCGCGTTCAAGCAGTTCGCGCGGCCGGTGAACCAGGACACCCTCGGCCTCAAGCGGTGCGATCAAGGCGATCAGTGCGCCGATGTCGTCCGGCTTGGCCTCGCGGATATGCTCCAGCGACTCGCGTGTCACCACCGTGCCGATGCCATCATGGGTGAACAACTCACGCAGCAGCGATCCATCGTGTTCGAAACCGATCAGGTGCACTCGGCCAACACCCGCACGGCTGGCCCTGAGAACGCAGGGAAGGCAGCGGCGCATGTCCGACGACAGCCAGTTGCCGCCCGCCTTGATCGTGTCAGCAACGCCGTCGGCTGTCATCTCTTCGATCAAGCCGCCGCTCGGACTGGTGACGCCCGGGCTGTCGGTCAGGAAGACCAACTTGTCGGCCCCGATCGCAACAGCTACCGCCTCGGCCGCTTCTTCCATGGGCAGGTTGAAGATTTCGCCGGTCGGCGACGGGCCCTCGCAATTTAGCAGCACGATGTTGCCGAGACTGAGCTGCGCATGAATACCTTCAGCATCAACCTTGCGCACCTTCCCGGTGTAATGCATGTCGACCCCGTCGAGCACGCCGATTGGCTGGCCGGTTATGAAATTGCCGCCGATGACGCGGATCTGGCTGTTGGCCATTGGCGTGTTGGGCAGACCCTGGGAGAGCAGGGCCTCGATTTCGAGATAAACACTGCCGACGGCATCGAGCACGCACTCCAGGGCTTTCGCATCGGTAATGCGATACCCGCGATGATATTTCGACTCCAGGTTCTTTTCGCGCAATTCCTCCTCGATCTGCGGTCGCGCCCCGTGCACCAGTACCAGCCGGATGCCGAGGCTGACCAGCAGATTCACATCGTACGCCAGTGTCTTGGCAGACTCACTCGCCACCGCCTTGCCGCCAAAGGCAATGACGAAGGTCCTGCCGCGAAACGCATTGATGTAGGGCGTGACCGCCCTGAACCAGGAAACGAAAAGTTCGTCGTAAGCGGCTTCAGTCATCGCTGCTGGCTATTTCTTGCTATCGTCCCGTTTCAAGGCTTGCTCGACACTCTCGCAGACAGTCTGCAGCACCTTGACTCGGGCAAAGTTCTTGTCGTTGGCTTCGACCAGAGTCCACGGGGCCAGCCCGGTCGAGGTACGATCGACCATGTCGCAGACAGCGGTAACGTAGTCATCCCACTTTTCCCGGTTGCGCCAGTCCTCGTCGGTTATCTTGAAGCGCTTGAAGTCGGTGGCCTGGCGCTCCTCGAATCGGCGCAACTGCTCGTCGGCGCTGACCTGAAGCCAGAATTTGACGACCACCACGCCGGCGTCGGTCAACTGATGCTCGAAGTCGTTGATCTCGGCGAAAGCCCGCAGCCAGTCAGCTTCGGTACAGAAACCCTCGACGCGCTCGACCAGCACGCGCCCGTACCATGAACGGTCGAAGATCGCGACCCGGCCAGTGCGCGGCAGATGCCGCCAGAAACGCCACAGATACGGCTGAACGCGCTCTTCCGAAGTCGGCGCGGCAATCGGGATGATCTGGTACTGGCGGGCATCGATTGGTGAAACCAGGCGGCGGATGGCGCCGCCCTTCCCGGCCGCATCCGAACCCTCGAAAACCAGAACCAGCGAGCGCTTCTGGAGAAAGCGCGGGTCACGCATCAGTTCGGCAAAACGGGACTGATACTTCGCGAGTTCGCGCTCGTAGTCCTTCTTGAGCAGGTGCTTGCCGAGATCCAGTTCGGTCAGCACGTTCTTCTGGTCGATGGCATGCATGATCGGTGGCGCTACCGGCACCTGCTGGCGACCCTGCTGCTGCAGGCGGAGTTGCAGTGCATTGAGAACGATGCGCCCGACAGTCAGCGAGCGATATTCGTCATTCGTTCCCTCGACGATGATCCAGGGCGCATGGGCCGTATTGGTCACGCGCAGCACATGCCCCGCCACCTGCTGCAATTTGTCGTAGGTCTTCAGCCGCTCGTAGCTGGCCTTGGTCACGCGCCAGGCAGTGCGGGGGTTTCTCTCGAGCGCCTTCAGTCGCTGCTTCTGGCCATCTTTCGACAGATGAAACCAGAACTTCAGCACCAACGCGCCCTCATTGACCAGCATAGCCTCGAAGCGGTTGATGTCGTCAAGACGGTCGTCCATATCGGTGACCGGCATCGTGCCCAGGATGCTGTCGGCGATCGGCTGTGAGTACCAGGAACCCGCAAAGATGCCGATCTTGCCCTGCGCCGGCAGCGCCCGCCAGTAGCGCCACATATAGGGTCGCGAACGCTCTTCATCACTCGGCGCCGAAAACGCGAGGGTCGAGATGTGCCGCGGATCCATCCAGGAATACAGGAGGTTGATGGTTTCGCCCTTGCCACTGCCGTCGACCCCGCTGATCAGGATGACTACGGGAAATTCCTTCTTCTCCAGCATGTCATACTGAGCATCAAGCAGCGCAGCGCGCAGCTTGGGCACCTCCTTCTTGAAGGTTTCCTTGTCTATGACGTGGCCCAACTCTGCTGATTCGAACATCCTCTACCCTCCTCTGAAATCACCCCACAAGGCCTGCATTGCCGCCAATGCGGCAATGCCTGCCGTTTCCGTGCGCAGGATCCGCGGACCCATGCGTACCACCTGAAAACCCACCTGCCGCGCTGCAACGATCTCCTGCGGTTCAAGCCCGCCCTCGGCACCGATCAGCAATTCCGCATTTTTCACCGGCTGCAGATCACCGAGCGACTGCTCGGCATCAGGCGCCAAAATCAGCCGCAACGCCCCACTTGCCGGACGTGCCAGCCAGTTCTCCAGCTTTTCCAGCGGCGCAACCTGCGGCACCTGATTGCGCCCGCACTGCTCGCAGGCCGCCGCCGCGACCCCCTGCCAATGCGCCACCCGACGGGCAGCTCGTTCACCGCTCAGGCGTGTCACGCTGCGCCGACTGTCGACCGGCACGATGCGCGCCACGCCCAGCTCCACCGCCTTCTGCACGGTGTAATCCATTTTCTCGCCGGATTGCACCGCCTGAATCAATGTCAAACGCAACCCCGACTCACGCTCCATGTCACGCCATGCGCCCAGCGCCACGACCACGCGATCCTTCTCGATGCGTTCGATGCGCGCCTCATACTCACCGGCGCGACCATCAAAGAGCACGACCAACGCCCCCACCGACAATCGCAGGACGCGCACCGCATGCCGCGCCACCGGATCCGGCAGATCAATGCAAGCGCCCGGCGCAAGCGCCTCACGACAGTAGAAACGCGGCCGATTCATGGGTGCTATTATGGGCGAAATCAAAGATCTGGGGAAACACATGGTTGCCTTGAACCCGCCCGCCTGCGACTTCGGGCGTCCGGCCATTCCTTTCGACCTGCCCGGGACTGATGGCGGACACCACACGCTGGCCAGTTGCCGGGGGCCGAATGGTCTGCTGGTGATGTTCATCTGCAACCACTGCCCTTTTGTCAAGGCCATCATCGACCGTCTTGTGCGCGATTGTCGGGAACTGGCGGCGTTCGGCATAGGCAGTGTGGCAATCATGAGCAATGACATCGACTCCTATCCCGAAGACTCATTGGAAAATATGGCGCAACTAGCCACCCAGCTCGACTTCCCCTTCCCCTACCTGTATGACGAAACGCAGTCTGTGGCACGCACCTATGGTGCCGTGTGCACCCCTGATTTCTTCGGCTACAACAACCTCCTCGAGCTTCAATACCGCGGCCGGCTCGACGCCGCGGGTCGCAATCCGGCGGCCGCCGACACGCCCCGCGAACTTCTTGCCGCCATGCGACAGGTTGCCGAGTCGGGTATCGGCCCCCGTGAGCAGACGCCATCGATCGGCTGTTCGATCAAATGGCGCGAGTCCTCACCCAGCAGTACCAGAACGCCGCGATCTTCCTGATCTCGGAGCGACCAGGCCAATTTCTTGGATACCACCGACACCCAGCAACCTGCGGACCGGGAAACCCGCCGCCGCTTTGCCTACCTCCAAGCGGTGTTGGCCAGCATGCCTCAGGGAATCAGCGTCTTCGACGAGAACCTTTGCTTGCGGGTCTGGAACACGGGGTTCCTCGACGTTCTCGAACTGCCGGCGGCCGCAGTATTTGACGGCGTTCACTTCTCCGACCTGATCCGCATTCCGGCCGAGCGCGGCGAATACGGTCCGGGTGATGTCGAAGAGCATGTCCAGCGCATAACTGGCCTGGCGCTGCGCTTTGAATCCCATCGCCTCGAGCGCACCCGCCCGAACGGACGCAGCCACCTCGTGCATGGCGAACCGCTCTACATCGACGGCCGTCTCGGCGGGTTCATCACCACCTACACCAACATCACCGAGCGCAAAGCTGCCGAGGAAGAACTGCTTCGCCAGCACACGAAGCTGACCAGTCTGGTCGAGAACATCCCGAGTGCCGTCAGCCTGTTCAACGCGGAACAGCAACTGGTGCTGTTCAATCAGGAGTTCCTCAGGCTGCTCGAGATTCCCGAATCCATGGTTTCGGGCCAGCCGCCGACGCTTGAAGATCTCTACCGCTTCAATGCCGGGCGTGGCGATTACGGCCCCGACGATCCGGAAGCGATCGTTGCCTCGCTACTGACACGGGCGCGGATCACCGAAAAGCATCACATCGAGCGCACCCGACCAAACGGAACGGTCCTCGATATTCGCGGCGCGCCACTTCCTGACGGTGGCTGGGTAACCATCTATACCGACATCAGCGAACGCCGCGCCAGTGCCGAGCGTGACCAGCTGGCGCAGAAAGTCTTCACCCATACCCCGGCCGCGCTCATCTTCACCGATGAGGCCCACCGCATACTGTCGGTCAACCCAGCGACCGTGCATATGACCGGGTTCGAGCCGGTCAATCTGCTCGGCCGGCCGATTTTCGGTCTCCTCAATCGGGACACGGCAGCGTTCCCGCGGGATATTGCCGAAATGATCGCGTGGCGGAGCAACTGGAGTGGAGAACTCCAGATCCTCACCAGGAGTGGCGATGAAATCATTGCCGAGGTCCGCATCAACCGCGTGGACGAACCGCACACCGGCGTCCCTGCCAACTACATCTGGATATTGACGGACATCACCGAACGAAAGCAGGCGGAGGACCGCATGCGGCGCCTCGCGGAGACCGACGCCCTGACCGGCTTGCCAAACCGGCTGGCGCTCTTCATACGGCTCGGCCAACTGCTCCCCGAAGCCCGCCGACACCAGTGGACCGTGGCGATCATGTTCCTCGATCTGGACCGCTTCAAGATCATCAACGATACGCTGGGCCATCCGATCGGGGACAAGATGCTCTGTGAGGTTGCCAGCCGCTTGGTCGGGGTGGTGCGCGAAACCGATTTCGTTGCTCGTCTCGGCGGCGACGAATTCGTGGTCATCCTGCCGAGCATCGGCAGCCCGGCTGATGCCGCCACAATTGCCAGCAAGATCATCGCCGCGCTGGCGGCGCCCATCGACGCCGACGCCCACGAACTGCACACCACCCCATCGATCGGCATCAGCCTCTTTCCCATGGATGGCGTCGATGGCGACACACTGCTGAAGCATGCCGATACCGCGATGTATCACGCCAAGGGCACGGGCCGGAACAACTACCAGTTCTATGCCGCCGAGATGAATCGGGCCGCGGCCGAGCGCCTGGACATCGAAGACAAGCTTCGCCATGCCATTGCGCGGAACGAGTTCTGGCTAAGCTTTCAGCCGCAATTCGATGCGACCAGCCAGCAGCCGACCGGTGTCGAAGCGCTGGCGCGCTGGCACCACCCGACCGACGGTGCAATTTCTCCATCACGCTTCATCCCGGTCGCCGAGGAAGCCGGCCTCATCGTGCAGATCGGCGAATGGGTACTACTAAACGCCTGCCTGACCATGCGGCAATGGATAGACGCCGGACTCAAACCACTGCGCATCGCGGTTAACGTCTCGGCACGCCAATTCCGGTCCGGGGATTTTTGCGCAACGGTAACGCGGGTCCTGTCCGAATCAGGTCTTCCGGCCGGGCTGCTGGAACTGGAAATCACCGAAAGCTCGGTGATGGAAGACCCGGAAAAGGCCGTCGCGACTCTCCAGAAGCTTGGCAAGATGGGCATATCGCTCGCCATCGACGATTTCGGCACCGGCTACTCGTCGCTCGGGCACCTCAAGCTGCTGCCAATCGATCACCTGAAGATCGATCGATCATTCGTCGCCGATATCGGCCTCTACTTGAACGACCGCGCAATCGCCCTCGGCACCATTGCGCTGGCGCACTCCCTCGGCCTGAGCGTGATCGCCGAAGGCGTCGAGACTCCTGACCAGCTGGAATTGCTGCGCTCGAACGGCTGCGACGAAGTTCAGGGCCACCTGCTGGCCAAGCCAATGAACAGTGCCGCCACCTTTGCCTTTCTGCACGCCAGCTCCAGAGTCCAGACAAGCTGCCGGGAAGCGGGAACCTAGGGAGGCGGCTTGCCCCGCGCGTGCGCCTCAAGCCGGTCGAGTACCAGGCCGGCGATGAGCCCAAACAGACGATTGCCGAGGCGGATAGCAAAGTAGACGCCGTCGACGGTATACAGATGCGCCTCTTCAATGGCGCGCACCGGCGTAGCGAGCGGCGGAACCGAAGCGAGCAGCGCATAAGGCTTGCGCGTCATCACCCGTTGCGCCTCGCCGATCTGAAGTGCCGCCGCATCAATCACTTCTTCGACCAGATCCTTTGCGCCCCGAATCTTGCGCAGGGTTTCGAATTCCATGCCATATCCTTTCAGGTGCTCGCGCACCAACTTCTGATCTGGCCATAGACGGATTCGTCATGCGCCAGGTCCATATGCCCGAGACCGGGAAACAGCCGCACGTTATCTGCAGCCTGTGGTGGCTGCACCAAGCCATCGCCAAACAGTTTTGCCGCCAGGTGCTCCGGATCGTCGGTCACGGTGCCCGCAATCAGGTAATGCTGTGCGCTGGCCAGCCACGGCACGGCGCCGGTAAAGTCGGCGGGATTGATGACCGCGCCATGGCGCAGATCCTTGACACCCTGGCTGCGCTGGTTGACCACGTCGCCGACGAGCGCAGTGACAGGATGTGGAACAGCGTGCAATACCGATGTCACCAGGTGCGCGAATTTTTCCAGCGCGGCGCCCTCGTGCGGCGTGCCGAGGTAGAAGGCCTTGCTGACCGACTTCACCCAGGCAGCATCGCGTTCAGCACCATAGTGACAAGCGCCGCGCAGGACCAGTCCACCCATGCTGTGGCCGATCAGAACCAGTTCGTCGACCGGTTCCGGATAGGCGCCAAACAGATCTTCAAGCATGACATCCAGCGCCTTGCCGTTAACCGGAATCGGCAGGCCGGTGTTGTAGCGCAGATAAAACGGGGTGTAACCAAGATCGTCTTGTAACGAGCTGCCATACGTGCGGGCCGGGCTGCCCGGGAAGTTCCAGACCCCCTCGTGGCAGCACAGGCCATGGAGCAACACGCACAGTTTTCTTGTCGCGGCCGGACAAGCGTCGCGCATGCCTTCCGGCGTCAGGCGCTGGAGACTACCGCGTTGATAGAACGCCATGTCAATCGCCAGGCCATTTTCGCGATGATTCAGGTAATCGCCGAAACAGCCATTGAGAATGCTGGCCGCCGTAGCTGTCCACGTCGGAAGCGCGGCGGCCTTTCTTGAATCGTCGGTCATGCACCCATCTTCCATGCCGGCAAATGGCCGGTGCCGCAACCCTATCCCAGAAGTCACCGCTTGAACAGGGGCAACCGCAACTGGCATTGTTGCCAGATGCCGGAAGCGATTCTTTCGATGGTTGAATTCGACTGTGTCGAGGTTACCTGACGGGAGCCATCGAAGCGCCTAAGTTGGCGGGCGGACTATCCAAACCGTCCCGACATGAAGGATAATCCGACTTTTTTCCGGATGCCCTCATTCAGGTCACGAGTGGGCATGGCGGACGACCGACATGAACTCAAACGTCTCGCAGCAGCCAGTTTTCACTCCCATCACCGGCGCCCTCCGTGCCTTGGCCATGGATGCCGTACAGCGGGCCAACTCCGGGCATCCAGGCGCACCGCTGGGCATGGCCGAAATCGCCGAGGCGCTCTGGCGCCGGCATCTGCGCCACAATCCGACAAACCCCTGGTGGCCCGACCGCGACCGCTTCGTGCTGTCCAACGGCCACGGCTCGATGCTGATCTACGCCCTGCTCCACCTGACCGGCTACGATCTGACGATCGACGACCTGAAGAGTTTCCGGCAGTTGCACTCGAAGACCGCCGGGCACCCGGAGCATGGCGTCACCGTCGGCGTCGAAACGACCACTGGCCCGCTCGGCCAGGGTATTGCCAACGCCGTCGGCATGGCACTGGCCGAAAAGGTCCTGGCCGCCGAATTCAACCGGCCCGGGCACACGATCGTCGATCACCACACCTATGTCTTTCTCGGTGACGGCTGCCTGATGGAAGGCATCTCGCACGAAGCCTGCTCCCTTGCCGGCACTCTCGGTCTGGGCAAGCTGATCGCCCTTTGGGACGACAACGGCATTTCCATCGACGGTCATGTCGCGGGCTGGTTCACCGACGACACGCCAAAGCGTTTCGCGTCCTACGGCTGGCATGTGATCGCCGATGTGGACGGCCATGACGGCGATGCCGTCGAGCGTGCCATTCTCGCCGCCAAGTCGGTTGCCGACAAGCCAAGCCTGATCTGCTGCAGGACGACCATCGGTCGCGGCGCGCCGAACAAGCAGGGTGGCCACGACTGCCATGGCGCGCCACTGGGCCCGGACGAGGTTGTCGCGGCCCGCGAATACATCGGCTGGCCGCATGCTCCGTTCGAAATTCCGGCGGACGTCTACGCCACCTGGAATGGCAAGGTGCGCGGCGCCTTTTTTGAAGAGAACTGGAACAACCGCTTCACCGCCTATCGATCCGCCTTTCCCATCGAGGCCGCCGAGTTCGAGCGCCGGGTGATCAAGGGCGAACTGCCGACCGCGTGGGAAGGTGCCAAGTCCACCTACATCGGCGCGGCCCGGGACAAGGCCGAGAACATCGCTACCCGCAAGGCCTCGCAGAACGCCATCGCCGCCCTCGTGCCCGTACTGCCGGAACTGTTCGGCGGCTCGGCCGACCTGGCCGGCTCCAATCTGACCCTGGTCAAGGGCAGCAAGGGCGTCACCCGCAGCGAAGGCGGCAACTACTGCTACTACGGCGTCCGCGAATTCGGCATGACCGCCATCGCCAACGGTCTCGCGCTGCACGGCGGCCTGCTGCCTTACACCGCGACCTTCCTCGTTTTCTCGGACTACGCCCGCAACGCCATCCGCATGGCGGCACTGATGAGGTTGCGCCAGATCATGGTCTATACCCATGACTCCATCGGTCTCGGCGAAGACGGCCCGACGCACCAGCCGGTCGAGCACATCCCCAGCCTGCGCATCATCCCGAACCTTGACGTCTGGCGTCCAGCCGATGCGACCGAAACGGCGATTGCCTGGACTGCTGCGGTCGACCGGAAAAATGGCCCGACTTTGCTCGCGCTGTCACGCCAGAACCTGCCGACCGTGACTGCCGCTGTTGCCGATGCCGATATTGCGCGGGGCGGCTACGTGCTTTCCGGCTGCGTCGGCCAGGCGCAGCTCACGATCATCGCCACCGGCTCCGAAGTCAAGCTGGCGCTCGATGCACAGGCGGCCCTCGCGAGCGAAGGCATCGCCACCCGCGTCGTTTCGATGCCGTGCACCAGCGTTTTCGACCGCCAGAGCGCCGATTACCAGGCGGCTGTCCTTGGCAACGGCGAGAAACGCATCGCCATCGAAGCAGCGCATCCTGACTTCTGGCGCAAGTACGTCGGCCTGCACGGCGCTGTCATCGGCATCGACCGGTTCGGCGAGTCGGCCCCGGCCGGCCAGATCTTCGAACTGTTCGGCTTCACTGTCGCCCATGCCGTCAAGACGGCGAAAGAACTATTGTCCTGATTTCTTAACGCTCGTTTCTAAGGGGAAGCTCCATGGCTATCAAGGTCGGCATCAACGGTTATGGTCGTATCGGTCGCTGCACGCTGCGCGCCATTTACGAACTGGGTCTGGAAGATGAGTTTGAAATCGTCGCCATCAATGCCTCCGGCGATCTCAAGACCAACGCCCACCTGACCAAGTACGACACCACGCACGGCCGCTTCGGGACCTCTGTCGAGACAGAAGGTGAAAGCGCGATGATCGTCAATGGCAAGTCGATCCCCTTCTACTCGACCAAGAACCCGCAGGACATCAACTGGGCCGACCACGGCGTTGACGTGCTGCTCGAATGCACCGGCGCCTATACCTCGAAGGCCAGGGCTCAAGTCCTGCTCGACCAGGGCGCCAGGCGCGTGCTGATCTCCGCTCCGGGCGGCGACGACGTCGATGCGACCATCGTCTATGGCGTCAATTCCGACCTGCTGACGCAAGCCATGACGGTCGTTTCCAATGCCTCGTGCACGACCAACTGCCTGGCTCCGGTCGCCAAGGTGCTGCAGGACAACATCGGCATCAAGAAGGGTTTGATGACGACAATCCACGCTTACACCAATGACCAGGTCCTGGTTGATGTGCGCCACAAGGATCTGCGCCGCGCCCGCGCCGGCGCCCAGAACATCATCCCGACCAAGACCGGTGCTGCTGCTGCGGTCGGCCTGGTGTTGCCGGCCCTGAAGGGACGCGTTGACGGTTTTGCGCTGCGCGTGCCGACGATCAATGTGTCGCTGGTCGACCTGACCTTCACGGCCGAGCGCCCGACCTCCAAGGACGAGATCAACCAGTTGATGACCGCCGCTTCCCAAGGCGCCCTCAAAGGCATCCTGGCGGTCAACAACGAGCCGCTCGTTTCCTCCGACTTCAACCACGACCCGGCATCCTCGACCTTCGATGCGACGCAAACCCGCGTCATCGACGGCAACCTGGTCAAGGTTCTGGCCTGGTACGACAACGAGTGGGGCTACTCCTGCCGCATGCTGGATGCCGCCCGCGCCTGGATGAACGCCAGGTAACACCTGACGGACGGTTCCCCTTGCCCCCGCCGATGCGGGGCAAGTTGCATCAAGACTGAGAGAAGAATCGCTTCACCCTAATTGCCAACAGGAGACTCCGATGAATTCGCGCAAGACCAGCATCACCGCCGTAGCCCTTTGTCTTTCCCTGACCATGGCTGTCGCGATGGCGGAGGAAAAGAAGCCGGTCGAAGGTGACGCCCAGACGGTCACTGGCAACCCCCCGGCCGACAGCACATTCGCCAAGGTCAAACCCGGCATGAAATTCGATGAAGCTGCCACAATCCTGGGCAAGCCAGACGCCATTAGCGCCTATTGCACGGGCAAGCACACGATACCGTTCTATTTTGGCAACGACAAGGCCCGCACCAACCAGTACTTCAAGGGCCAAGGCACTGTCATCTTCTTCACCGAAGTCAGCACATGGAGTGTCGGTCGGTACAAGCACTGCTCGCCCAAGGATCCAATTGAGGTCGCGGAAGTGCATTACGACCCGAACGAAGGCGGAGTTGCCCCCAAGGAAAGTGAAGAAGCCAAGAAGGACCCGGCCCAGGCCGAAAAGTAAATTGCGCAACCAGCTTCGCCTCGCCATCAACGGCTACGGCCGCATCGGCCGCTGCTTTCTGCGCTCCCTGATGGAATCGCCGAACGCTGGAAATCTTGAGGTCGTTGCGATCAACGAACCGGCCAATCTGGAAAGCATGGCTTATCTGACGCGCTACGACTCGACGCATGGACGTCTGCGTGGCGAGGTGGAAATCGTCGATTCGGCGCTGATCGTCAATGGCCAGCGCATTGCTGTCAGCCATGCCAAGACACCGGAACCCGTCGACTGGCGCGCCCTGGGAATCGATCTGCTGGTCGAATCCTCCGGCAGTTACGGTCGACGTCCCGAACTGACCCGTTTTCTCGATGCCGGCTGCCCGCGCCTGCTGCTCGCCCATCCTGGCCTGAGCGGCAGCGACGTCGATGCGACGATTGTCAGCGGCATCAACCAGAACACCCTGACCGGCAACGAGCGTATTGTTTCGGCCGCCTCGTGCACGACCAACGCCGTCGTTCCGTTGCTTGACCTGATCGAGCGCGAGATCGGCGTTGACCAGGCGCTGTTGACCACGCTGCATTCGGTCATGAACGATCAGCCGCTGATCGATGGCTACCACCACGACGACCTGCGCCGGACCCGCTCGGCCATGCAGTCAATTATCCCGGTGTCCACCGGCCTCGCCCGCGGCGTCGAGCGCCTGTTACCGCAACTGGCGGGGCGCGTCCAGGCCAAGGCGATCCGCGTGCCGACCCCCAACGTCTCGGCCATCGACCTGACGATCAGCACCCAGCGTCCGGTTTCCGTGCACAGCATCAACGCCTTGCTTGTCGCTGCCACCGAGGGTCCGCTCGCCGATCTGATCGCCTTCTCGGAAGAGACGCATGCCTCGATCGATTTCAACCACGACTCCCATTCCGCCATCGTCGATGGCAGCCAGACGCGCACCGCCGGCACCCACCTGGTCAACCTGTTCGTCTGGTTCGACAACGAATGGGGATTTGCCAATCGCATGCTGGAGGTGGCCAATCATTGGTCACGCCTCTGGCCGGCAAAAAGTACCTAAACACGCACAGGAGAGAACCATGAATGTCATCAAGCTGACCGACCTCGATGTTTCGGGCAAGCGCGTCTTCATCCGCGCCGACCTCAACGTGCCGCAGGACGAAGCCGGCAATATCACCGAGGACACCCGTATTCGCGCCTCGCTGCCGTCGATCAGGTACTGCCTGGAAAGAGGCGCCGCCGTCATGGTCACCTCCCACCTCGGCCGTCCGAGCGAAGGCGAATTTCACCCCGAGGACAGCTTGACGCCGGTTGCCGTGCGACTGGGTCAGATGCTGCACCTGCCAGTACGCCTGATCACCGACTGGGTGGATGGCGGTTTCGAAGTCAAGCCGGGGGAAGTCGTCCTGCTCGAAAATTGCCGCGTCAACAAGGGCGAAAAAAAGAACAACGACGAACTGGCCCAGAAGATGGCCAAGCTCTGCGACATCTTCGTCAATGACGCGTTCGGCACCGCGCACCGTGCCGAAGCCACGACCCACGGTATCGCCAGGTACGCCCCGGTCGCCTGCGCCGGCATGCTGATGGGCGCCGAAATCGACGCGCTGGGCAAGGCCCTGCATAACCCGAAGCATCCGCTGGTCGCCATCGTTGGCGGCTCCAAGGTCTCATCCAAGCTGACCATTCTCAAGTCGCTGGCGAGCAAGGTTGACCAGTTGATCGTTGGCGGCGGCATTGCCAATACGTTTCTGCTCGCTGACGGCAAGCGCATCGGTGACTCTCTCGCTGAAGCCGATCTCGTCAAGGAAGCTCATGTCATCATGGACATCATGAAGGCGCGCGGTGCCGAAGTGCCGCTGCCGACCGACGTCGTCGTCGCCGACGAGGTCTCCGCGCTGGCCCGCGCCAACAAGATTTCGGTTGACGATGTCGCGGCCCATGACCGCATCCTCGACATCGGCCCGAAGACTGCCGCCAAGCTTTCGGAAATCATCGCCAACGCCGGCACCATCGTCTGGAACGGCCCGGTCGGAGTTTTCGAGCTGCCGCAGTTCGCCGGCGGCACCAAGATGCTCGCTTCGGCCATCGCGCACTCTGAAGCTTTCTCGATTGCCGGCGGCGGCGACACGCTGGCCGCCATCGCCAAGTTCCATATTCATGACGACGTCGGCTATATCTCCACCGGCGGCGGCGCCTTCCTGGAATTCCTCGAAGGCAAGACCCTGCCGGCCATCGCCATTCTCGAAGAACGCGCAGCAAAATAGGGTCACAAATCGCGTTGACCGTGGCATTGCTGCGGTCGACTGAAAGACAGCACCGAGAACTGAACACAAGGACCGAAGACATGCCACGCCACACCAAGATCGTCGCCACGCTGGGCCCCTCCTCCTCGACGCCTGAGGTTCTCGAGCGCATGGTCGCGGCCGGTATCGACGTCGTGCGCCTGAACTTTTCGCACGGCACCGCCGACGATCACCTCGCCCGTGCCGTCTGCATCCGCAATGCGGCGGCAAAGGTGGGACGCACGGTCGGCATCCTCGCCGACTTGCAGGGCCCGAAGATTCGCGTCGGCAAGTTTGCAGACGGCAAGGTCATGCTGGTTGATGGCGAAACATTCATCCTTGACGCCCATTGCACACTCGGCAATCAGGAGCGCGTCGGTCTCGATTACAAAAACCTGCCCAAGGACGTCAAGCCAGGCGACATGCTGCTGCTCGACGATGGGCGTCTCAAGCTCGAAGTCGTCACCGTGCGCGGTCACGAGATAAATACCCGGGTCCTGGTCGGCGGCGAGCTCTCCAACAACAAGGGGATCAACCGCCAGGGCGGCGGCCTGACCGCTCCCGCGCTCACCGCCAAGGACATGGAAGACATCAAGACGGCGACGCAGATGAATGCCGACTTCGTGGCCGTCTCCTTCCCGAAGGCGGCTGCCGACATGTACATGGCCCGCCAGTTGCTCCGTGCCGCCGGCAGCAGTGCGCTGCTGATCGCCAAGATCGAGCGCGTCGAGGCGGTCCAGAACCTCGAGGAAATCCTCGATTCCTCCGACGGCATCATGGTGGCGCGTGGCGATCTCGCGGTCGAAGTCGGCGACGCTGCTGTCCCGGCGCTGCAGAAGCGGATGATCCGCGTCGCGCGTGACCGCAACAAACTGACCATCACCGCGACGCAGATGATGGAGTCGATGATCGTCTCGCCGGTACCGACTCGGGCCGAGGTGTCGGACGTCGCCAACGCGGTGCTCGATGGCACCGACGCGGTCATGCTTTCGGCCGAAACCGCCAGCGGCAAGTACCCGGTCGAGACCGTCGAGTCGATGGCGCGCATCTGCGTCGAGGCCGAGCGTTCGGACGAAGTCACCCTCGACATCGAGTTTCTTGATCGCGTATTCACCCGAATTGATCAGTCCATCGCCATGGCGACGATCTGGACGGCGCATCACCTCAAGGTCAAGGCCATCGCCGCCCTGACACAGTCCGGGTCGACGGTGCTGTGGATGAGCCGGCTCAATTGCGGCGTGCCAATCTACGCCCTGACCCCCGACGCCGAAACGATCGGCCGCATGGTGCTCTACCGCGAGGTCTATCCGGTCCTGATGCGACAGCCGCACACCAACCGCGACCAGCTCCTGGCCGAAGCCGAGCAACTGCTCATCGAGCGCGGCGCCGTCGCGCGCGGCGACCTGCTCGTACTCACCATCGGCGAGCCAATCGGCTATCCCGGCGGCACCAACACGCTGAAGATCGTCCGCGTCGGCGAGCACTAAACGGCAGTCGCGGCGCGCCGCGTCCGAGGAGGCGCCAAGAGCCTCCGGGTGTCGATCGGGTTTTTCGAGAATTCGCCGACGCTGCTGAACTTCACGGCGGCAGTCCGGTCAATCGCTGGAGTGACGGCCGTTTCGTCCCGCAGGAGTTGTCGATGTCCGGTTACCCATCTACACGCCGCCCGCTACCAGAATCCGGAGCAGGCGTCAGTTATCACTCGCTGCCCGCCCTGCAGGCGCTGGGGTTCCCACATCTGAACCGCTTGCCGGTCTCACTGCGCATCGTTCTCGAAAGCCTGTTGCGCAACCATGATGGCAAGATCATTGACGATGTCCATATCCGCCAGCTGGCCAGCTGGCAGCCGACGGCGCCGCGCGTCGAAGAAATTCCCTTCACGGTGGCACGCGTCGTCCTCCAGGACTTTACCGGCGTGCCTCTGCTTGCCGATCTCGCCGCCATGCGCGATGTCGCAGTGGCGCTGGGGCGGCCCGCCAAACTGATCGAGCCGCTGGTGCCGGTCGATCTGGTGGTCGACCACTCGGTGATGGTCGATCACTTCGGCACGCCAGCGGCGCTTGATCTCAACATGAAACTGGAGTTCGCCCGCAATCGCGAACGCTATGCTTTCATTAAGTGGGGAATGCAGGCCTTCGATAGCTTCAGCGTCGTGCCGCCGGGAATCGGGATCGTCCATCAGGTCAATCTCGAATACCTGGCGCCAGGCGTCCACTGCCGCGACGGACTGGTGTTTCCCGACTCGCTGGTCGGCACCGACAGCCACACGACCATGATCAACGGCATCGGTGTCGTCGGCTGGGGGGTCGGCGGCATCGAGGCGGAAGCGGCCATGCTCGGCCAGCCGGTGTATTTCCTGACCCCCGATGTCGTTGGCGTCGAACTGACGGGTGCCCTGCAAGCCGGCGTCACCGCCACCGATCTCGTGCTGACGCTGACCGAGTTGCTGCGCCAGGCCAAGGTGGTCGGCAAGTTCGTCGAATTTTTCGGTATTGGGACGGCCAGCCTGGCAGTGCCGGATCGTGCCACGATTGCCAACATGGCCCCTGAGTATGGCGCGACGATGGGGTATTTTCCGGTCGACGAGAACACACTGACCTATTTGCGCCAGACCGGGCGCAGTCCGGAGGCGGTCGCCCTGTTCGGGTCGTACTTCCGTGCCCAGGGACTCTTTGGCGTACCGCGCGCCGGCGATATCGACTATTCGCAGACTTTGCGGCTCGATCTCTCCACCATCGTGCCGTCACTGGCCGGACCCAAGCGTCCGCAGGATCGTATCGCCCTGCCGGCAGCGAAAGCGGAATTTACCCGCCTGTTTTCGGCAGCACCGGCCGACGGTGGTTTCTCTCTTCCGCCTGCGGCGCTGGCCGGGCGGGTCGCGACCACGGCTGGCTACGATGTGGGCTCAGGCGACGTGCTGATCGCCGCCATCACGTCTTGTACCAATACCTCCAACCCGAGCGTGATCCTGGCTGCCGGCTTGCTGGCCAAGAAGGCGGTCGAACGCGGCTTGTCCGTACCGTCCCGGATCAAGACGTCGCTCGCACCAGGCTCCCGCGTGGTCACCGACTACCTGACGCGCACCGGCCTTCTGCCTTATCTTGAGAAGCTCGGCTTCGCCGTTGCGGCGTATGGCTGCACCACCTGCATCGGCAACTCGGGCGACCTGTCTGCCGAACTGAACACGGCCATCGTCGAGCACCAGCTGGTCTGCGCGGCAGTGCTTTCCGGCAATCGCAATTTCGAGGCGCGCATTCATCCCAATTTGAAGGCCAACTTCCTTGCCAGCCCGCCGCTGGTCGTCGCCTACGCGCTGGCCGGCAGCCTGCTGACCGATCTGACTCGCGAGCCGCTGGCCCATGACGCCGCTGGGCAACCAGTGTGGCTGCACGAGCTTTGGCCAACGCCCAAGGAAATTGCCACGCTTCTGGTCGAAGCCACCGACCCGGCCGCCTACCGGCGCCTCTACGCCGACCTTCCTCATGGCAACCCACTGTGGAGCGCCATCCGCGGCGCCGCCGGCGACGCCTACGACTGGCCGCCGTCGACCTACATTGCGCGGCCACCGTTTCTCGCCGACTTTGCCCTGCAACCTGCGCCTACAGCGGCGATCCACGGTGCGCGCGCGTTGGTGATTCTCGGCGATTCGGTCACCACCGACCACATTTCACCTGCCGGCTCGATCAAGCCATCTGTTCCCGCTGGCGAGTGGCTGCAGGCGCAGGGAGTGGCACCCGGCGATTTCAATTCCTACGGCGCCCGGCGAGGCCAGCACGAGGTGATGGTGCGCGGTACATTTGCCAATGTCCGGCTGCGCAACCTGATGCTGGCGCCTGACGCCATGGTATCCCTCCCGGAGGGCGGCTTCACCGTCTTCTACGGTCAACTCGGCACGACGGGCGAGATTCTTTCCATCTTCGAAGCGGCCCGGCGTTACCAGGAGGCCGGCGTCCCCTGTCTCGTTTTCGGCGGTGAGGAATACGGCACCGGTTCGAGTCGCGACTGGGCAGCCAAGGGCACACGCCTGCTCGGTGTGCGCGCGATAATTGCCCGCAGCTTCGAGCGCATCCATCGCGCCAACCTGATCGGCATGGGCGTCTTGCCGCTTCAGTTTCTGGGTGAGGACTCAGCGCAGTCACTCGGCCTTACCGGTGACGAGACCTTTTCGATATCCGGCGTCGGCGCAAGTCCCCGGCCGCGGCAGGAAGTCCAACTGACCATCCGGCAAGCAAATGGCGATGAGCGCGTGCTTCGGCTGTGCCTGCGCATCGACACACCAGTCGAAGTCGAGTACTTCCGCCATGACGGCATCCTTCCCTATGTGCTCCGCCAACTGCTCGCAGCGCCCGCCCCCTAGTCAATTCCCTGCGGGCCCGAAAATCGCGGTACACTTTTGACTTTGAATGGCTGGCGGTTGCCAGCCGACGCACCCTTGACCGGAGATTTTTCATGCCTCTCGTTTCAATGCGCCAACTGCTCGACCATGCCGCCGAAAACAGCTATGGCCTGCCCGCCTTCAACGTCAACAACATGGAGCAGGTCTGGGCCATCTGCGAAGCCGCCAGCCAGCTTGACGCCCCAGTCATCATGCAGGCCTCGGCCGGCGCCCGCAAATACGCCGGCGAACCCTTCCTGCGCCACCAGATTCTCGCCGCCCTCGAAGCCTATCCGCATCTGCCCATCGTCATGCATCAGGACCACGGCCAGAGCCCGGCGGTGTGCATGTCGGCAATCCGCTCCGGCTTCACCTCGGTGATGATGGATGGCTCGCTCGAAGCCGACGGCAAGACCACTTCTTCCTACGAATACAACATCGCCGTTTCGCGCGAAACCGTCAAGTTCGCGCACGCCATCGGCGTTTCGGTCGAAGCCGAACTCGGCGTCCTCGGTTCGCTCGAAACCATGATGGGCGACAAGGAAGACGGCCACGGCGCTGACGGTCACATGACCCGTGAGCAGTTGCTGACCGACCCCGACCAGGCCGCCGACTTCGTCAAGCAGACCAACTGCGACGCGCTGGCCATCGCCATCGGCACCAGCCACGGCGCCTACAAATTCACCAAGAAGCCAACTGGCGACATCCTCGCCATCGACCGCATCAGGGAGATCCACGCCCGCATCCCGAACACCCATCTGGTCATGCACGGCTCTTCTTCAGTCCCGCAGGAACTGCTCGCCGAAATCCGCGAATTCGGCGGCGACATGAAGGAAACCTACGGCGTGCCGGTCGAGGAAATCGTCAACGGCATCAAGCACGGTGTGCGCAAAATCAACATCGATACCGACATCCGTCTGGCGATGACCGGGGCCATCCGCCGCTACTTCGCGGAGAACCCGTCCAAGTTCGACCCGCGCGACTACCTGAAACCGGCCCGCGAAGCCGCCAGGAAGATCTGCCTGGCCCGTTTCGAAGCCTTCGGCTGCGCCGGCCGCGCCAGCCAGATCAAAGTCATCCCGCTCGACAAGATGGCCGAGCGTTACGCCAGGGGCGAGTTGAACCAGATCGTCAATTGAGTCCGAGACCAAGCGGTTGCCCGGTTCCGTTGCAGGACTTGCGACGGATCGGCAAAGTTCTGAACGGCACAAAGACTTTGAACCATGATTGCGTAAGCCACTCAAAGCTCGGTAGTCAATACGAGGAGAAGGGCATGAAGAAACTGTTTTCCGTACTTGTGGCTGCAGTCTTTGCGATTGGCAGCGTTTCTGCGATTGCCTGCGGTGACAAGGCAAAGGATGAAAAGCAGATGAGCACGCCGTCCAAGCCGAAGATCTGAGGCAGGACGTGACGAAAAGGCAGCTTCGGCTGCCTTTATTGCGTTTACGGGCGCATCAGAAAGAGCTGGGGATCGACCGCGGTATTGTTCAGGATGACCGCCCAGTGCAGATGGGGGCCGGTCACGCGGCCAGTGCCCCCAGCCGCGCCAAGCGTCTCGCCTCTTTTCACCGTCTGACCGGTGCGCACGTCGATGCGCGACAGGTGCATGTAGGCGGTGATCAGCCCTTGCCCGTGGTCGATGAACACGGTGTTGCCATTGAAGAAATAGTCGCCGGTATTGGCCACCACCCCGGCGGCCGGCGCCTTGACCGGCGCCCCGGTGCCGACCGCGACATCGAGCCCGGCATGCGGATTGCGCGGCTGGCCATTGAAGATGCGGCGCAGGCCGAAGCGCGACGATAGCGGGCCATTCGCCGGCAGCGCGAAGTCGGTATCCGGAATGCCATCGCTGAAGCGGCGCTTGACGGTGTCGGTGACCTCCCGCTCGCGGGCGATGCGGGCCAGGTCGTCCGGATCGGGATCGACCTTGCGCTTGTCCTTGATCGTCAGGCGCTGCTCGGGATAAGTCTTGCTACGTACGGCCACATTCCTCACTGTCGCGGTCGACCCCGAAAAAACGCTGATTTCCGTTTCTCCAGGTACGGCGTCGAGCGGGATGCCGAACAGCGCAAACCAGCGCCCCTTGTCGGCGACGACGGCCAGTGCCTGTTCGCCCCGACGTGCGGTCGGCACTGGCTGGCTGACCGGACCAAGGTCGATGACGGCAACACCGCCGGGAACCGGAGTGTGCGCCGGCAGGGCAAAGGCGGGCGCGGCCAGGGCCACGGCCAGCAGCCACGGCAGACGGACAGCCAAAGCCTTTATAGCTGCGCTGCCTTGAAGGTATTGCACTGGTTCATGTCGCCGGTTTCGAAACCGCGCTTGAACCAGCGGACGCGCTGATCGGAGCTGCCGTGGGTAAAGCTCTCCGGAACGATGCGCCCCTGCGCCTGCTGCTGCAGACGGTCGTCGCCGATGGCCGAGGCGGCGTTCAGCGCTGCTTCGAGGTCGCCGGGCTCGAGAACGCCCTTCATGGTGTCGGTGCGCTTGCCCCAGACACCGGCAAGGCAATCGGCCTGCAGTTCCATGCGCACCGACAGCGCGTTGGCCTCGGCCCTGCTCGCCCGCTGCCGGGCCTTATGCACCTGGTCGGCGATGCCGAGCTGGTTCTGCACATGGTGACCGACTTCGTGGGCGATCACGTAGGCCTGGGCGAATTCACCGGGCGCCTTGAAGCGGTCCTTCAGGTCGCGGTAGAAGGACAGGTCGATGTAGACCTTCTGGTCGCCAGGGCAATAGAAGGGGCCCATGGCCGCTTGCCCGGTGCCGCAGGCGGTCGGCGTCATGCCGGAAAACAACACCAGCTTCGGTTCGACATACTGCTTGCCATTGGCACGGAAGACGTCCGTCCAGGTATCTTCGGTCGACGCCAGGACCTTGGAAACAAATTTCGCCATCTGGTCGTCGGCCGGCGGCTTGTGCGCGGGCGGCGCGCTGTGCTCGACGGCGGGCATGCCACCGCCGCCGCTCAGCATGCTGAGCACGGTCATCGGGTTGATGCCGAGGAAATAGCTGGCGACCAGCGCGATGGCAATCGTGCCGAGACCGAGCCGGCCGCCACCCAGACGCAGGCCGCCTCCGCCGCCCATGCCGCCGCCATCACCGCGGCGGTCTTCGAGGTTGTCGCTTTCACGTTGGTCGTCGAGGCGCATGGCGCTTCCTTAGCGGTGGAGGTTGATGGCGGCGCGCGTTTCTTCGGCCACCTTGCGCGCCGCGGCGGCAAAGTCTTCGTCCTTGCCGGCGTAGAGAATGGCACGGGACGAGTTGATCATCAAGCCTGTCGCATTCGCCGTGCGGCCCGCCTCGACAGTGGCCGCGATGTCGCCGCCCTGGGCGCCGATGCCGGGGACGAGCAGCGGCATGTCGCCGACGATCGCCCGGACACGGGCAATCTCGGCCGGGAAGGTGGCGCCGACGACGAGGCCGATCTGGCCGCTCGTGTTCCACTCGTTGGCGGCCAGACGGGCAACACGCTCGTAAAGCTTTTCGCCACCGACATCGAGAAACTGCAGATCGGAACCGCCCGGATTCGACGTGCGGCACAACAGGATGACACCCTTTTCCGGCCAGGCCAGCCAGGGATCGAGCGAATCGCGACCCATGTAGGGGTTGACCGTGACGGCATCGGCCTGGAAGCGTGTGAAGGCCTCGACGGCGTAATGCTCGGCGGTCGAGCCGATGTCGCCTCGCTTGGCGTCGAGAATGACCGGGATGCCGGGATGCCTGGCGTGGATGTGGGCGATCAGCGCCTCAAGCTGGTCTTCGGCGCGGCGGGCGGCGAAGTAGGCAATCTGAGGCTTGAAGGCGCAGACGAGGTCGGCGGTCGCATCGGCGATGGCGGCGCAGAATGCGAAGATCGCGTCGTCGCGGCCCTTGAGATGCGCGGGAAACTTCGCCGGATCGGGATCGAGGCCGACGCAGAGCAGCGAATTGTTGGTCTGCCAGGCGGCGGCAAGCATTTGGGTGAAGGTCATGCGGCGTCCTTTTTCGCTTCAAGGGGCAGAAATCGGGAGAATTTCTCGGGCAGCAGACAGGTCTGCAGGCTGCGCTGGGTAAACAGGAAGCGGCCGTCGCAGACGAAGCCGAGTTCCTGCCAGTCGACTTCCTTGTTCAGCATCAGCGTGCACTCGATCAGATCGCGGCGCGACATGCCCCGGTTTTTCGTGAACAGCGCCAGCACCGCACCGTCGAAGGCATTGCAGTCGTGCAGGAAGAAGGGCTCCTGCCGGCGCGTCCGGCCATTGACGTAGATACGCGGGTGCAGGTTGATCGGAAAGGCGCGTCCCCACTGCCACCAGTTGCTTTCTTCGAAGGTCTTGATGCGCCGCGCAAGCAACGCTTCCTTGTGCTTTTCCAGATGCGGGTGCTTGATGCCGTAGAGCATGCGCCGGGTTTCGCCGGTATCCACGGTCTTCGAGCAGACGAACTCCATGTTGCCCTTGGGGTGCGTGAAAATGCTCTCCGCCCCGGAGACCGCGCCAACCTTGACGGTGAACACGTCCGCAAGGCGCACGCTGTAATTGTCGCGCAGGAACATCAGCTGCCCGTCGACTTCGGTAAAGCGCCGGCCGTCGGCCATGCGCCGGTCCGTGCGGTCTTTCTCGAAGCGGAAGATGGCGCAGTTCGGCGTGTGCTCGTCGAAGACGCGGGCGTCGCCGGTTTCGTAGAAGTGCGTGATGCTGCCCTGCGCGTAGAGCCAGGCATTCAGCTTCCGGGCCGCGGTCAGCTTGATGAACTCGCGCGGCACGATGAAGACCAGTTCGCCACCCGGCCTCAAGTGGCGGACGCACTTCTCGATGAAGAACAGGAACAGGTTGCTGCGCGCATCGAAGAAGTCGGATTTCAGGCGTTTTTTGGTGTCAACCGCGACATCCTGATAACGGACGTAAGGCGGGTTGCCGACGATCGTGTCGAACTGCTCGCCGACCGGGTAGTCGAAAAAGTCGCGGACCTCGGCGCCTGCGGGAGCGACGCGCGGGTCGATCTCGATACCGACACAGTCCGGATGCCGCTCCTTGAGCAACTGAAAGAACACACCGTCACCGGCCGCCGGCTCGAGCGCCCGCCCGCGGTTGCTGCACAGGGCGAGCATGAACGCCACCACCTTGAGTGGCGTGAACACCTGGCCGAGTTGTTCGACGTTGCGCGGCGGCACCATCTTCAAAAGCCGCTGCCCGGCTGGGCAAGGTAAACCGCTTCAGCGGGCGTCGACAGCCGGCCGAGCGCTGCATTACGGTGCGGGAAGCGGCGGAAACGGACGATGACTTCGTGGTGACGGCGGGCGTAATCGAGGAAGCCGTCGCACCCTGGATGTTCGGCGGCCAGCGCGGCAAACAGCGTCAGCGAACGCTCCTGATCGGCCAGCGCTTCGCTGTGTTCGAAAGGCAGATAGACGAAGACCTTTTCGACGGCCAGGAGCGGCCGGTCCCAGCCTTGGCCAACGGCTGCCACCGCCAGTTGCAGCGCCTGCGCATCGCCGGCAAACGCCCGGGCGTCACCGCGAAAAAGGTTGCGCGGGAACTGGTCGAGCACGATCAGCAGTGCGAGCAGGCCTTGTGCTTCGTCCGCCCATGCAGCCAGACGGCCGGCCAGCGCGGCCTCAACGACGGGCAGGAAGCGCGAGCGGATTTGCGCATCGAAACCCTCATCCTTGCGAAACCACTCGCCACGGGGCTGGCCGTAACCGGGTTCGCCGGGGCGGCCGAACCAGAAGGCCAGAACTTCGGCCACTGTCGCCGCGTTCATCAGCCTGCCGCGCCCCACGAATCCCTGAGCGTCACCGCCCGGTTGAACACCGGCTTGCCGTCACCGGAATCGAGATGATCGGCGACGAAATAGCCGTGGCGCTCGAACTGGAAGCGTTGTTCCGGACGGGCATCGCGCAGGCTCGGTTCGAGCAGGGCGGCAACGACCTGCTTCGACTCCGGATTGAGGTCGTCGAGGAAATTGCGCTCCAGGTCCGGGGCATCGCCTTCGCGCCGGGCACCGGGCGCGGGAACCTTGAACAGGCGATCGTAGAGGCGGATTTCCGCGGCGCAGGCGTGCGCGGCGGAAACCCAGTGCAGGTTGCCCTTGACCTTGACGCTGTCGGCCCCCGGCGTGCCGGATCTGGTTTCGGGCAGATAATTGCAGTGGACCGCAACGACCCTGCCGCTCTCGTCCTTGTCGCAACCGGTGCATTCGACGACATAGCCGTAGCGCAGTCGCGCCATGTTGCCCGGGAACAGCCGGCGGTAGCCCTTGCTCGGCACTTCCATGAAGTCCTCGCCCTCGATCCACAGTTCGCGGCTGAAGGGCATGGCGCGCTGCCCGAGCTCCGGATGCAGCGGGTGGTTGGGCGCCAGGCACTCCTCGACCCGGTCTTCCGGGTAGTTGTCGATGATCAGCTTGAGCGGGTCGAGGACAGCGATGCGGCGCTGGTCGGATTCGTTCATGACCTCGCGCATGGCATCCTCGAACAGCACGTAGTCGATCAGCGAATCGTTCTTCGAGACGCCGATGCGCTCGGCGAAGAGCCTGAAACCTTCCGGCGAATAGCCGCGCCGGCGGGCACCGACGAGGGTCGGCATGCGCGGGTCGTCCCAGCCTTCGACGTGCCTTTCCTCGACCAGTTGAATGAGTTTCCGCTTGGACAGTACGACGTAGCTCAGGTTGAGGCGCGAAAACTCGATCTGCTGCGGCAGCGGACGTTGCAGCAGCCCGCCCTCGGCCAGGCGTTCGAGCAGCCAGTCGTAGAACGGGCGCTGATCCTCGAATTCCAGCGTGCAGATCGAGTGCGTGATGTTCTCCAGGGCATCCTCGATCGGGTGCGCGTAGGTATACATCGGGTACACGCACCACCGGTCGCCGGTATTGTGGTGGCTGGCATGCCGGATGCGGTAGATCGCCGGGTCGCGCAGGTTGATGTTGGGCGAGGCCATGTCGATCTTCGCCCGCAGGATGTGGGCGCCGTCGGCGAATTCCCCGGTCTGCATGCGCTTGAAGAGATCCATGTTCTCGGCGGCGCTGCGGCTGCGGAAAGGGGAATCCTTGCCGGGCTGGGTCAGCGTGCCGCGACTGGCGCGCATCTCGTCGGCCGACTGGCTGTCAACGTAGGCGTGGCCGGCCGAGATCAGGTATTCGGCAAAGGCCACCATCCAGTCGAAGTAATTGGAGGCGTAGTAGAGGTTGTCTTCGCCGCCCTGCTCCCACGAACAGCCCAGCCACTTCACCGAGTCGATGATCGAATCGACGTACTCCTGTTCTTCCTTCTCCGGGTTGGTGTCGTCGAAACGCAGGTGGCAGCGGCCGCCGTATTGCTGGGCGAGGCCGAAGTTGAGCAGGATCGACTTGGCGTGGCCGAAGTGCAGGTAGCCGTTCGGCTCGGGCGGGAAGCGGGTACGGATCCTGGCCGGGTCGAGCGGGCCGGCGGCATGGTCGGCGGCGCTACCCGGGTGACCGGCCCAATGCCGCTGGGCGTGCTTTTCGGCGGCGAGGTCGGCCTCGACGATATTGGTAATGAAATTGGCGGCAGGGGCGATTTCGGGTCTGTTGGGGCTGCTCACGGTAGAACCTCGGTTTTCGATCGCGCCATTTTAACCGGCAGGAACGATCAAACCGCTACAATTCCCCCTCATGCCCGCCCTGCACAACCTCACCGCCCTGAATTTTCTCGCCGTCGGCGTCGGCGCAGCCTTTGGCGCCTGGGTGCGCTGGCTGCTCGGCGTCGCGCTCAACCCATTGTTCATCGCGGTGCCGCTCGGCACGCTGGCCGCCAATGTCATGGGCGGCTATCTGGTTGGCGTGGCGGTCGGGCTGTTTCACGTCAACACGCACTTCCCGCTGGCCTGGAAACTGTTCGCCATCACCGGATTTCTCGGGGGACTGACAACCTTCTCGACCTTCTCGGCCGAGGTCGTCGAGCGCCTGCTCGCCGGCCAGCCGGCCTGGGCGATCGGTCTGGCTTCGATGCATCTGGCGGGTTCGTTGACGGCGACCTGGCTCGGCCTGCTCACTGTCGGCGCTACGCGGATCTGGAGCTGACCGGCCGCCGCCGCCCGCCGCCTGAAGCCGTGCGCCACGGAGCCGAACCGAACCGTTCCACCAGAAAGTCGACCATCGCCCGAATCTTGGGCGACAGATTGCGGCCGCTCGGATAGGTCGCATAGAGGGGCACCGGCTCGACATGATGCCATTCGCTCAGAATGGGAACCAGTTCGCCGCGTCCGATGGCGTCGCCAACAATGACGTCGGTCAGGCGGGTAATGCCGACCCCGGCCACCGCCAGTTGCAATACGGTCTCGGCATTGTTGGCGACGACATTGCCGTCGATATGGACAACACGGATGCCATCGTCGGTATCGAACGGCCAGCGCCGCAACACCGGCAGGCTGGTGATCCACAGGCAGTTGTGCTGTTGCAGTTCGTCCGGCGTGCGCGGCGTGCCATGTTGTGTTAGGTAGGATGGTGCGGCACAAATCACGCGTTCCAGGCTGCAGATCCGCCGCGCCACCAGCGACGACTCGTCGAGCGCCCCGATGCGGATCGCCAGATCGACACCTTCTTCCACCGCCGCCAGCGGGTCGTCGCTGATCGTGATATCGAGCCCCACCTGCGGGTAACGTTCGAGAAACAGCGGGATCGCCGGCGCCAACTGGTGCATGCCGAACGCCGAACCGCAGTGCAAGCGCAGGAGCCCCTGCGGACGCACGCCAGCCTCGAGCACCTCGGCTTCGGCCTCATCCATTTCCGCCAGGATGCGCCGCGACCGCATGTAAAAAGCCTCGCCCTCGGGGGTAAGGTGCAGGCGCCGCGTTGTTCTCTGCAGCAGGCGCGCACCGAGCCGATCCTCGAGACGGGTCACCAGCTTGGAGAGTGCCGAGGGCGTCAGACCCATCTCGCGCGCAGCCGCCGAGAACCCGCCGGTATCGACGGAGCGGACAAAGGCGGTCATTTCTGCAGAACGGTCCATGCCGCCAATTATCGAATAAATTTCACAAATGTTGTTCCACAATACCGGATTGTTATGTTGATTGAAGGCTATTACAGTTCGTCTGTGCCATGTTGCACTGAACTGAATGGAGTTAATGATGTTCCCGATCGACATTCCCGCCATCGAACGCCAGGCCCGCGAACTGCGCGCCGCCGAGATCCAGCGTATGAACGGCCTGTTTGCCGAGCGCACCCGACTGCTCACAAGACTCGCCGCGACAACTGCCGCCGCCGGAGCCCATGCCATCAGTGAAATGTTGCGCCCACTGTTCTCATGGAATCCGCAAGCAAGCTCGGGGCCGCTGCCGGCTGGCTTCGCGCCAGCTGTCCGCCGTCTCAATGACGCTGCGCGGGCTCTCTTTTCCTGGAACCCGCAGGATCGTCGCTTCTGAAAGGCGAGCTGCGAACAATGCGGGAGGTCTGACACGGATCTTCGACGGGTGATAGACTTCAAGAGCACTGAAGCTCATTCCCCTCTCACAGGAGACGACCATGAAGGACCCCCAACAAGATGCCGGCATGCTGGCCGTGCTGATCGAGCGCTTCGAAGCCCAACGCCTGCCAAGAGCCCTGGACCTCAAGGAAAAGGTCGACCAGGGTGGATGCCTGGACGACTTCGACATCGCCTTCCTGGAGGAGGTATTCTCCGACTCGCAGGAAATCCGGCCGTTGATGGAACGGCATCCGGAACACCAGGAAATTGCGGCCAAGATGATGGGACTCTACCAGGACATCACCGAAAGAGCGCTGGCCAACGAGCAAGCTGGCGGCAAGGCCTGACCGGAGACCGAACCGGCCGGGGTTAACATCCCGGCCTGGGCCTCTCGCGGGCGAGACTGCGGGCATGACCGCCTTCGGCAAGGTCGTCCGGGCCTGGACGGTCCCGCAAGGCGCGGTTGTGATCCACGAAGGGCGGCTACTGCAACCTGTTCACAGCACGTAGAACAGGATTGCGATGAAATGCATCAGACTCCCGGCGATCACGAACAGGTGCCAGATTCCGTGCCAGTGACGGAAGCGCTCGTCGAAGGCGAAAAAGATGATCCCCACCGTGTAGAACACCCCACCCGCAGCCAGCCAGACGAAGCCTGCGGTGCCGAGACTGGCAAGCAAGGGATTGACCGCCACGAGAACGATCCAGCCCATGACCGCGTAGATGACCAGCGACATCACGCGCGCGTCCGAACGCGGCTTGATTTCCTGCAGCATGCCGATTAGCGCCAGCGTCCACACGACACCGAACAGCGACCAGCCCCACGGCCCGCGCAGGGTAATCAGGCAGAACGGCGTGTAGCTACCGGCAATCAGCAGATAGATCGACAGGTGGTCAAGCTTGCGCAGGATGGCCTTGGCCCGCCCGCGCACGCTGTGGTAGATGGTCGAAATGCTGTAGAGGAGCACCAGCGTTGCTCCGTAGATAGCGATGCTGAATATCTTCCATCCATCGCCACTGGCAACCGCCAGTGCCAGCAACCACAGCGCCCCGCCCAGCGCCAGCAAGGCACCGACAAGATGGGTCCAGGCGTTGAATTTTTCTCCGTGGTACATGCGTTGCCAATAATCCTCTCACTGCTGCCTCGGCCCACCGGCATTCACGCTCAAACGAACGCCTGGAACCACCGGAATCAACTGCCTTCACTGTTTCGCGAAGCAGCCTACTTGGATCCTGGCGGCGTCTGTCAAGGCCCGCTGCAAACTCGCGCGGGCTCCTCAGAGCAGAAAAGCGGCGAATCGGCCGTCAAGGGCGGGCAAGTGTTCCGAGGCCCTGATTCTTCCGGATTACCGCCTCAACTCCAGTGGTGCGGAATCCAGTCTACTCTCGGGGCCAAAGGCATGTGAATCCCGATGGCGTTACGGTGCTCACCTAGAACACGATTACCTGGCGTACCGCCTGGCCAGCCGCCAGCCGGTCGAAGCCTTGATTGATCTCGGCGAGGCGCAGGCGGTGGGTGATCAGGCGGTCCACCGGTAGCCGCCCGGCCCGGTAGAGTTCAATGAAGCGCGGTATGTCGCGCGCCGGCACGGCCGACCCGAGATAGCTTCCTTTCAGCGTGCGCTCCTCGGCGGTCATCTGGACCACCGGAAGCTGCAGGTGATGCGCCGGATTGGGCAGGCTGCAGGTGACCGTCGTGCCGCCCCGGCGCGTCAGTTTCCACGCCAGATCGAGCGCCGGCACCGAACTCGCCGCCTCGATTGCAATATCCACCCCGCCCGGAATCGCCGCCCGCAACTGCGCGACGACGTCAGGATCGTCCGCGCGAAAGCAGCGCGTGGCACCGAGCGACAGCGCCAGATCCAGCTTTTCCGGCAGCACGTCGCACGCCACGACCTCGCGGGCACCAGCGGCCAGCGCGCCGAGCAGTGCCGAGAGGCCGACGCCCCCCAGACCGACCACGGCGACCGACTGCCCAAGGCGGATCGCCGCTGAATTGATCGCCGCACCGACACCCGTCAGCACCGCGCAACCGAAGACTGCGGCCACTTCGGGTGCCAGGTCCGGCGTCACCTTGACCAGCGAGCCGCGGTTGACCACCGCATACTCGGCGAAACACGAAATGCCGACCTGATGGTTCAGCAGCTGACCGTCCTTCCGCGTCAAGACGCGGTGCCCGCCGACGAGCGTGCCGGCCCCGTTGGCCGCCGCGCCTGGTTCGCACAACGCCGGCCGCCCTTCCTGGCACGGCAGACAGTGACCGCAGGAGGGAACGAAGACGAGCGCCACGGAATCGCCACGCGACAGGTCGCCGACCCCCGGCCCACAACTCTCCACCACCCCGGCCGCCTCATGCCCGAGCACCATCGGCATCGGCCGCGGGCGGTCACCATTGATGATCGAGAGGTCGGAATGACACAGCCCGGCAGCGGTAATGCGGACCAGAACCTCGCCGGGACCGGGCTCGCCAATTTCGATGGTTTCCACGGTAACCGGCTTCGACTGCGCGTAGGGCGACGACATCTGCATCCGGTCGAGAACTGCGGCAAGCATCTTCATGGCTGTCTCCTTTGTCCGAGGCCCGGTTCGGGGCCTATGTCCCGTTTCCATTCCGGGGTTTGCCAAGCCTGGGTGGAAAGTACCACCAGGCAAGCACGACAAGCAAACCAAATAGCGTGTACGCGCTGGCAAATACCCAGGGCGGCGCTTCGTAGAAGAGCAGGCGTTGCACCCAGTATTCGACGAATGTCTGCCGGTAGGGGGCGGCTCCCCCCTGCATGCGCAGCCACGACTCGAGGGTGGTCACTGGGCAGGTGAGGCCGATCCATGACTCGCCAACGACGACCACGACTGCCGCGAGATGTGCAACGCGGAACCAGAGCCCATTTACCCAGCGCCAGGCAAGAAGATTCCCGACGATCACAAGCACGAGGCCGGCGACGACGAACAACGCGACACCGAAGTGCGCGAGTAGCACAGCGTCCGCGAGAAGCTGGTACGGCAGTTCTGCCTTCACTGCGCAGGGGCCACACGCTTCAGCCGGGCAGCCTGCCGGAGCGTGGCATGCCGAAGCAGCGCTGCTCGACCAAGGGCCCGCGGGGAACGAGGCACCACGAACGCCGCCGTGCAGTCCGTCGTCATTTGACTCTCCTGGTTTTCAGTCCGAGGTCGTATGTTTGCGTCTGGCATCCGGACGCCGCAAGCGGACACTCCACGTCGGCGAAGGAACCCTCTCTACTCAGCTTGGAACGCGCCGTGCGCCAGCCGTTCCAGGATGATCTCACCGACACGCCTGCTCGACGGAAGAAGCGTATGAACGCAATCGACCAGAACCTGATCGTGGATCCACTCGGCACTGGCCTCCGCGACCGAAACCACCCCATCATTCGCTTCCCCGGCGAACACGTCGGTCGGCCAGGGCAGCCCGCGCGAACCGACGATGGCGGTAGTTGGCACTGCCATCGGGCCAATCCCCGCCATTCTGACCGTCGACCCGAGCAACTGGCCGCAATCGCCGGCGAGCATGCGGTAGACCGGATTGGCGCCAAGCTTTTGCGCCAGTCGGGACGGACGCAGCGGAGAAGCCAGCAGAAAGATGTGTTGCGGCGGCCTGATTCCTGGCGGCAAGGAGTCCAGGGCAGCCCGAAGAAGTACCCCGCCGAGAGAATGGCCGATCACCACGTAGCTTCCCTCAACAGCGGCCGCGGAGATGCGGCTGACCAGCCGCTCCTCGATTCCCGCAAATGTCTCGAGTGCAACCGAGTACGCGAAGGTGCCGGTCTGCATGCCGCCGCGCCGCAATTGCCACAGCAGCGGCAACCCGGATAGCGGCGTGCGCCCCATTCCATGAACGAACAATGCGCGCATGACCCGTTCTTGGCGCATGGATCAATCGTGACACGAAGACGAACTGCAGACAGCGCAGATGGCACAGCCCAGCGAAGTCGACAACGTCACGATTGGAGTGCGGACAGGAGCCGAAGCCCCTGCGGCGTGTTGATGTGCGCGATCAGCAGTGGCGTCGAACCGGTGGGCAGCGGTGAGACAGTCACGGGCCCTGCGATCTGCAACGAGAACAACAAGCGGGACACCCGCTCCGGGTCGGGATGAAGAAGCTCGAGTCTGGCGAGGGACAAGCCTCGATCCTCAAGCTTGCTGGCGGGATGCGGTTCCGTTTGCCATTCGATGAGGGCCGGTCCAGCCCCCTCAAGCGGAAGGGACCCGTCGCACGGTATGGTAATCAGCCAGTCGAGCGCCCCGCGATTCATGCCCTCGATCTCTCCCAGGGACTCGGTCGCATCCGAAAGGGCTCCCTGAATATGCGTGGTACGCGCAACCCACCCGGATAACGCAGGGAGCGAACTCGGACCAAGCGCATCGAGCCCAAACCAGCGGGGTCTGCTGGGCGCGGGAACCGCCGCGTTGGGAGAAATGACCTCGAGATACAGGGCATCGCCGAGCCGCAGAAGCCGGTTGTGCGTACCCATTCGCAGGTGTTCTCCGCCCGTTTGCGGCGCAACGCCCAGGACATCTTTCACGAACGCCGCACCGATCTCAAGGGAGGGCGCCGTCACTAACAGGTGGTCAATGAAACAGCGCGACACGCGATGTCCTCGAATTTTGGCGGCTTCATGGCGCGCTCGGACAGAACAGAGGGCGACTTCCCAAGGCTTCTGCCATACGACATGCCTTGAGTGCCGGTCCGGGCGAGCGCACTGCGCAGTGTGGTAGGCCAGTCCGTCATCGCCTCCCGGCTGCCTGACGTTGGGCAAGAGCCGCGAGAAGCAACCGCAGCGGAACGAATCGGCTCGATGGAACAGTCCTTGGTCAGCATCTGCAGCCGCTGCGCTCAACGGATGAGCGAAACTCGTTCAAGCACCCAACAGCGTGGGTTATTGATATAGCCAATTTGGCCGTAGTATTCGTTGGCAGCTGGAGCCGCAATAAGAATTAGCTTGCATCGAGGCCCAAGTTCCTTTTGCGTAAGCATCTGGAGCTGCTTACCAACACCCAACTTCTGATGTGACCTGCACACAACCAAGTCAGAAAGATAACAGGCGTAGTGAAAGTCAGTCACCGAGCGCGCAACACCTATGAGTTGGTCTCCGGCCCATGCGGTCACAATTAGATTGCTATTCGAAACCATTCCTTCGATGCACGCCAAATCATCGATGGGCCTACGCTCACCCAAACCGGATCGCTTTAGCACATCGACAAATTGTGCTGCACTGATCGGTGCATTGATTTTGTATTCGAAGTTCATAGCCGCCTTTACAGCTAGCGAAGCGGCAGAAAGATTCTGTCCACCGTCTCATCCTGCCGTGAGAGATATGGATTTATCAAGGCTCCAAAACAACCCTTTACCGTAGCTCAACTTTACTGGCTTGACGGTCGCCTTGGCATTGCGAATTTGGGTATCAGTGAGCATGTGAAAGTCTTTGAAAACATGACCTAATCATCGGTCCATACCAGACTGCTTGATGCACCCGGTTCTTAGAGCCGGGTATAGGCTATCCATACTCGCTTCTGTGCCCGGTTCATTGGCAGCAGTCAATAGAACATATCAGAACCGCTACAGAACAAGACGCCCGCATTTACGCGAGCTTTGCGGAACATTCCGGAACTTGCCGGAAGTGCTAACTCCGGTAATCGGCATTGATCCTGACGTACTCGTAGGAAAAGTCGCACGTATAGACCTTGGCAGAAGCATTTCCGCGACCGAGATCGACCCGGACCGTGATTTCCGCCTGTTTCATGACGCGCGCTCCAGCATCCTCCTGATATGCCTCCGCCCGACCGCCATTCTCGGCAACCAAGACTTCGTCCAGCCAGACCCTGACGCCATCGACATCGAGATCGGCGATTCCGGCGTAACCGATGGCGGCAAGAATGCGCCCGAGGTTGGGGTCGGAAGCGAAGAAGGCAGTCTTGACCAGCGGCGAGTGGCCGATCGCATAGCCAACCTGGCGGCATTCCTCGACATCCTTGCCGCCAGCAACCGCCACCGTGATGAACTTGGTCGCACCCTCGCCGTCACGGACGATCGCCTGCGCCAGTTCGACCGCCACCGCGATGATAGCCAACCTGACCTCGGCCCAGCCGGCATCGGACTCTCGGGCAAACACCGCCCCCGACCGGCCGCTGGCGATCATGATGAAGGAATCGTTGGTCGACGTGTCGCCATCGACGGTGATGCAGTTGAACGATTCGTCGGCGGCCTCCTTGACCAGCCTGTCAAGCATGGCCTGGGCGATGCCGGCATCGGTAGCGAGAAAGCCAAGCATGGTCGCCATGTTCGGCCGGATCATGCCGGCACCCTTGGACATGCCGGAAATCGTCACTTTTTTGCCGTTGACCGCAACCGTCCGCGAAACGGCCTTGGCGACGGTATCGGTAGTCATGATGGCATGCGCAGCGGCATGCCAGTTGTCGGCCTTGAGATCGCCCAGCGCGGCCGGCAAGCCGGCCCGGATGCGGTCGACCGGCAGGTTTTCGAGGATCACGCCGGTCGAGAACGGCAGTACCTGATCGGGCGCAATGCCAAGCAGTTCGCCGACCGCCTCGCACGTGGCCTGGGCGGCCTGACGGCCGGGCTCACCGGTGCCGGCATTGGCGATCCCGGTATTGATGACCAGCGCGCGGATTTCCTTGCCGCGCGCCAGATGTTCGCGACAAAGCTGCACCGGCGACGCGCAGAAACGGTTCCGGGTGAATACGCCGGCTACCGTGCACCCGGTGTCGAGCTCAACCAGTGTCAGGTCACGGCGGTCCTTCATGCGAATTCCGGCTGCGGCAACGCCGAGGCGAACACCGGGCACCGGGATAAGCTGTTCGGCGGCTGGGGTGTTGTAGTTCACTGGCATTCCAGTTACTCCAAGAACATCAAGGCACCTCACGGGTGCCTTGATGGGTCAGGACAGCTTTCCGTGGCAGTACTTGTATTTTTTTCCGCTACCACACGGGCAAGGATCGTTGCGCCCGACCTTCGGGCCGGCCTGGAACGGTCGCCGCGCTGGCGCCTCAGCATCACTACCGCCCGGCGCCTCGTCGTAATTGCCATGCTGATACTGGACATTGTGCACGTCGGCGTGCGGAACGGTCTCCTCGACATCTTCCTGGGAACGGATCTGTACCGTGAACACGACGCGGGTAACTTCCTTGCGCACCTCGTCGAGCAAGGTCTCGAACAGTTCGAAGGCCTCACGCTTGTATTCCTGCTTCGGATTTTTCTGCGCATAACCCCGCAGGTGAATCCCCTGACGCAGGTGATCGAGCGCCGCCAGATGCTCGCGCCAGTGCGCATCCAGGCTCTGCAGCATCACATTGCGCTCGAACTGGTGGAAACTTTCGGCCCCAACGATGTCTACCTTGGCCTGGTAAGCACTGTCTGCTCCCTGGGTGATCCGGGCAAGAATCTCGCTATCGGACAGGGTTGGTTCGTTCTTGAACCACTCGGACACCGGGGCAGCGTTCTGCAGGTCGGAAGCGAGCGCCCGTTCCAGTCCGGCCATGTCCCACTGCTCCTCGACCGACTCCACCGGAACATGGGCGCGGAAAATCTCGGCAATCACGGCATGGCGCATCGCCGTGATCGTCTCGGAAATATCGTCGGTTTCCAGCAACTCGTTGCGCTGCTGATAAATCACCTTGCGCTGGTCATTGGCGACGTCGTCGTATTCCAGAAGTTGCTTGCGGATGTCGAAGTTGCGGGCTTCGACCTTGCGCTGTGCCGACTCCAGCGAGCGCGTGACGAGCGGGTGCTCGATCGCCTCGCCTTCCGGCATCTTAAGTTTGTCCATGATTGCGCGCAGGCGCTCGCCGGCAAAGATGCGCAGCAACTGATCGTCAAGCGAAAGGTAGAAACGTGAGGAACCGGCATCACCCTGGCGCCCGGAACGACCGCGCAACTGGTTGTCGATACGGCGCGACTCGTGGCGTTCGGAACCGATAATATGCAGGCCGCCGGCCGCCAGCACCTGGTTGTGCGGCTTCTGCCACTCTTCGCGCATGCGGGCCATCGTCGCTTCGCGCTCGGCCACCGGCAGCGACTCGTCATGCTTGACCATCGAAACCGCCTTTTCGATGCTGCCGCCGAGAACGATGTCGGTACCACGACCGGCCATGTTGGTGGCAATGGTGATCTGCCCCGGGCGACCGGCCTCGATGACGATTTCGGCTTCACGAGCGTGCTGCTTGGCGTTGAGTACCGAATGCGGCAACTTCTCCTTGTCGAGCAGCCCGGACAGCAGTTCGGAGTTTTCGATCGAGGTCGTGCCGACCAGCACCGGCTGGCCCCTAGCCGAACAATCCTTGATATCGGCGATGATCGCCGCATACTTTTCCTGGGCGGTCTTGTACACCAGGTCGTTCATGTCCTTGCGCACCATCGGCCGGTGCGTCGGGATGACGACGGTTTCGAGGCCGTAGATCTGCTGGAATTCGTAGGCCTCGGTATCGGCCGTGCCGGTCATGCCGGACAACTTGCCGTACATGCGGAAGTAATTCTGGAAGGTAATCGAGGCCAGCGTCTGGTTTTCGGCCTGGATCTGCACGCCTTCCTTGGCCTCGACGGCCTGGTGCAGGCCATCCGACCAGCGCCTGCCCGTCATCAGGCGACCGGTAAACTCATCGACGATCACAACTTCGCCATTCTGCACAACGTACTGCTGGTCCTTCTGGAACAGCGTCAGCGCACGCAGGGCGGCATTGAGGTGATGCACCAGCGTGATATTGGCCGCGTCGTACAGGCTGCGCCCTTCCTGCAACAGGCCGTGCTCAAGCAGAAGATCCTCGGCGTGCTCATAACCTGTCTCGGACAGGTGAACCTGATGGCCCTTCTCATCCACCCAGTAATCACCCTCGCCCTTTTCCTCCATCGCCCGGGTCAGTTTCGGCACGACATCCTTCATGCGCAGGTAGAGGTCGGTGTGATCTTCCGCCTGGCCGGAAATGATCAGCGGCGTGCGGGCCTCGTCGATCAGGATGGAATCCACCTCGTCGACGATGGCGTAGTTGAGGCCGCGCTGCACGCGCTGGTCGGCTGAATAGACCATGTTGTCGCGCAGGTAGTCGAAGCCGAACTCGTTGTTGGTGCCGTAGGTGATGTCGGCGGCGTAGGCCGCCTGTTTGGCCTCATGGTCCATCTGCGAGAGGTTGCAGCCAACCGAGAGGCCAAGAAACCGGTGCAGGCGCCCCATCCACTCGGCATCACGGCTGGCCAGATAGTCGTTGACCGTGATGATATGCACGCCCTTGCCGGAAATGGCGTTCAGATAGGATGGCAGCGTGGCGACCAAGGTTTTGCCTTCACCGGTCCGCATTTCGGCGATCTTGCCGTAATGCAGCACCATGCCGCCGATCAACTGGACGTCAAAATGACGCATCCCGAGTTCGCGCTTGCTAGCCTCGCGGACGATCGCAAAGGCTTCCGGCAGCAGGTCATCGAGTGACTCGCCGTTGGCGTGACGCTCGCGGAACTCCACCGTCTTGGCGCGCAACTGCTCGTCGCTAAGCGCCTGGACGGTGGACTCGAACGCATTGACGCGCTTCACCGCCTGAGCGTATTGTTTGATCAGCCGGTCGTTGCGGCTGCCGAAGACTTTTCTGAGTAGGCCGGAGATCATCGCGATGAAATAGTGGGTTGCGCACGGCAACAGACGGCAGATTCTACCATGCGGGCTGCCCGACGGCAGAAGACTGGAATCGCCAGACGGCGAGGCATAATGGCAGCTGTCCGCGCCACCTTGAGATAGCCGGCCCCCAGAACAATGAACACAAGCCCCCGATGACCAAGACGCTCGAACGCTATCTGGACAATGCTGCCGGCGCCGGCCGGGTGATGGCCCATGCCAGGCTGTTACTCAGACTGACGCAGCGCTTCAAGGCAGTTGTCCCATCGGGCCTGAAAGATGTTGCGCGCATTGCCAACTTCAAGTCGGGGAAAGTCGTCATCCACGCCGAAAACGGCGCGGCCGCGTCGAAGATCCGCCAGATGAGCCAGCGCCTGTGCGAGGAGTTGTCGAGGGCGGGAGTAGACTGCAACGGGATCGAGGTGCGCGTCCAGCCCAGCCAGATTCCCTTCCATATCACCGCTTCAGCGGCGAAGCCCCTGTCTGCCAAGACCTTTGGGGTGTTGCGGTCAACGTCCGAAAACCTGCCCGAAGGGCCGCTGCGGAAAGCGCTTGATGCCTTGCTGGCAAGTGCCGCTAAGCAGGAATGACAGCGACGCGCTCGATGATCATCAGCGCGAAAACGATCAGGGCAAAGACAATTCCGTAGCGGAAGAGCCGCCATGAGAATGCGAGATAGCTTCGGTTGCCGGTCAACGTGTAGATCAGCAGTCCAGCACCGACGGCAGCAACCAAAACGACTGCCAGCAGTCGCAGCAGCCACATGTGGATCTATGCCGGCTGGTTCAGCCAGCGCGTGACGCCGGCGGGTGCCTGCTCTACCCGGTCGAAGGTCACCAGTTCCCAGGATTCCGGATGGGTAAGCAACTCGCGAACAAGCATATTGTTGAGCGCATGTCCGCCCTTGTGCGAAGAGTACGCCGCCAATAACGGATGACCGAGCAGGTAGAGGTCGCCCACGGCATCAAGAATCTTGTGCTTGACGAATTCATCGCCGTAGCGCAGTCCGTCCTGGTTGAGGACGCGGAACTCGTCGAGAACGATGGCGTTTTCCAGTCCGCCGCCAAGCGCGAGGCCATTTTCGCGGAGGAATTCGACCTCCTGCATGAAACCGAAGGTGCGCGCGCGCGCCACTTCACGAATATAGGAATGTTCGGCGAAATCGAGTTCGAATTTCTGCGCCGACTTATCGATGGCCGGGTGGTTGAAAATGATCGAAAACGTCAATTTGTAGCCATCGTAAGGCTCGAAGCGCGCCCACTTGTCGCCATCACGAACCTCGACCGGCTCCATGACGCGAATGAATTTCTTGGCTGCGTTCTGTTCTTCGATGCCTGCGGACTGTATCAGGAAGACGAATGGCGAGGCGGAGCCGTCGAGGATGGGCACCTCGGGCGCATCCAGGTCAACCCAGGCATTGTCGATGCCGAGCCCGGCAAACGCCGACATCAGGTGCTCGACCGTACCAACCTTGACTCCATCTTTTTCGAGGCACGAGCACATGCGCGTATCACCGACCATGAAGGCTGTTGCTGGAATATCCACCGGTTCCGGCAGGTCCAAACGACGAAACACGATTCCACTGTTCGGAGCCGCCGGACGCAAGGTCATGTTGACCTTGACGCCACCATGCAGGCCGACGCCGGAAGCGCGAATCACGGTCTTGAGGGTGCGTTGCTTGAGCATGCAAGTACTTGATTAATCTGGGTGGCGGCGCATTGTATCACAACGCGCCGCCACCACATTTTCAGAGGAATGCCAATGAAGCTCAGTCCGCCTGCTTGCGCAGAAAAGCAGGAATGTCGTAGCGATCCACCCCGCTGTTGGCCAGCGCTTCGACCGTCACGTTACGTTGCCCACGACGGACGACCGACGGCACATCAAGGTGCGTGTAATCGATCGCCGATGTCGGCGCGAATGCTACCGCATCACCCGTTCCGGTTGCCATTTGGACCACGGGCGTGACCATCGAAATCGGCTGGCGGGCGCGGGCTGTGATCTGTCCGAGACCGGTTGCGACCACGGTGACACGCAAGGCATCGTCCATCAGCTCATCGTAAACCGCGCCGAAAATGATGTGTGCGTCTTCGGCGGCAAAGGCCTTGACGGTATTCATCACTTCATTGACTTCCTTCATCCGGAGGCCACCCTTGGCCGCGGTGATGTTCACGAGGACGCCCTTGGCACCCGATAGATTGATGCCTTCGAGCAGCGGCGAAGCCACAGCCTGCTCGGCAGCGATACGGGCGCGGTCGACACCGGAAGCTGAGGCCGAGCCCATCATCGCTCGACCCATTTCACCCATCACCGTGCGCACATCTTCGAAGTCCACATTGACCAGGCCCGGGTAGGTGATGATCTCCGCGATACCGCCAACGGCATTCTTCAGCACATCATCGGCCGCCTTGAAGCAGTGATCGACGTCGGCATCGTCTCCCATGACTTCCATCAACTTGTCGTTGAGGATAACGATCAGTGAATCGACGTGCTTCGAAAATTCGATGATCCCCGCCTCGGCAGCCCTCATCCGCTTGTTGCCCTCAAAGGAGAATGGCTTGGTGACGACGCCGACAGTCAGGACGCCCATTTCACGCGCAATCTCGGCAACCACGGGAGCCGCGCCGGTACCTGTACCGCCACCCATGCCCGCCGTAATGAAGGCCATGTGGGCACCACTAAGCGCAGCGCGGATATCCTCGCGATGCGTGTCGGCCGCCGCCTGGCCAACTTCAGGCTTGGCACCGGCGCCAAGACCACTCGTGCCAAGCGACAACTTGCTGGCCGCCGTGTTACGCCCAAGCGCCTGGGCATCGGTATTGGCAGCGATGAACTCGACACCGTTGACGCCCTCCTCGATCATATGCTGGATGGCGTTGCCACCGGCTCCGCCGACCCCAAACACCTTGATTATTGTGCCGTGCTCGTTTTCTTTCTCGATGATTTCAAACATGTCTTCCTCCTCTGAAAAAGCTCAAAAAACAATCAAAAATTCTTGGCAAACCACGACTTCATTCCGTCAAAGACATCCTTGACACCCTGCTTTTCCTTGATCTTCTGACCACGCTTGCGCTGTGCCTGCGCTTCGAGCACCAGCCCAAAAGCCGTCGAAAAGTGCGGACACTGCACGACGTCGGCCAGGCTGCCCGTGTATTTCGGGCTACCTAGGCGCAGCGGCATGTGGAAGATTTCCTCGCCCAGTTCGACCATGCCCGGCATCACACTGGCGCCGCCGGTGAGCACGATTCCCGATGACAACACTTCCTCGAAGCCGGCGCGGCGCAGTTCGTTCTGGATCAACTCGTAGAGTTCCTCGACCCGTGGCTGTATCACGTCAGCCAGGGCACGGCGACTCAATTTGCGACTCGGGCGGTCGTCGACCCCGGCAACCTCGATACTCTCGGAGGGATCGGCGAGTTGCGACAGCGCGCAACCATACTTGCACTTGATGTCCTCGGCTTCGCGGGTGGGCGTCCGCAAGGCCATCGCAATGTCGTTGGTAATCTGGTCGCCGGCGATCGGAATCACCGATGTGTGACGGATCGCGCCTTGCGTCCAGACGGCGAGATCGGTGGTGCCGCCCCCGATGTCGATCAGACAGACGCCGAGGTCTTTTTCATCGTCTGAGAGCACGGCATAGCTGGAGGCCAGCGGTTGCAGCACCAGGTCATTCACTTCCAGACCACAGCGACGTACGCATTTGACGATGTTCTGGGCGGCAGAAACGGCGCCGGTGACGATGTGCGTCTTGACTTCAAGTCGCATGCCGCTCATTCCGATCGGTTCGCGAATGCCATCCTGGCCGTCAATGACGAACTCTTGCGTCAGGATATGCAGAATTTCCTGATCGGCAGGAATCGGCATCGCCTTGGCGGTCTCGATCACACGCTCGACATCGCTCGGCGTCACTTCCTTGTCCTTGATCGCCACCATCCCGTTGGAATTGAAGCTCTTGATGTGACTGCCGGCGATGCCCGTATAGACCTCTTTCACCTTGCAGTCAGCCATCAGTTCGACCTCCTGCACGACCCGGCTAATCGTGTGCACCGTTTCCTCGATGTTGACCACGACGCCCTTCTTCAGGCCGCGCGAGTCCTGCGAACCCATGCCGATGACGTTTAGCCGTCCTTCCTGATTGATCTCGGCGACCAGCGCGACGATCTTGGACGTTCCGATGTCCAGCCCGACTATCAGATCCTTGTTATCTCTGCTCATTAGCCTGCTTCCCTTTGACTTCGCCTGCGACTCGCATCGCAAAACCATTCGGATACCGCAAATCCACCACCGCAGGCCGTGTCGCGCGTTTGCCGACCATGTCCGGATAGACATCTATGAACCGCTGCAAGCGGACCCCGACCGGTGATTTCGGTTGCTCCCGACCCACTTCGACGAACATCCCGCTCTCCAGCTTCAATTGCCAGGCAAGACGCGGCGACAACGTGACCTGCACGGGCTTCTGACCCAGTTGCAAGAAGGTGCCGACAAACTCCGCGTAGCGCTTGAGCACTTCCGGTGCCGTTCCCGACGGGCCGTACAGTATTGGCAGGGCAGCCATTTCCTCGTCCGGACCATTCGCCGCAAATACCTCGCCATAGGTATTTACCAGTTCGCCCCGACCCTCGCCCCAGTGCGCCACCGGACGATGTTCCTCGATCTTCACCTCCAGACGCGCCGGCCAGGTACGCCGCAATTCGACCTTGCGCACCCAGGGCAGGCGTTCCATGGCACTGCGTACCGCCTCGAGATTGAGGCTGAAAAAGTTTCCCTTGAGGGCAGCCGGGAGGGTCTCCTCGATTTCCGCACGCCGCGTGTGCGGCAGTTCCTGGGTAAACACCACCTCGCGTACCGCCAACGAGGGTACGCGTACCAGCCATACCGCTCCAGCCGCGAGCACAGCAGCCGCCGCTGCGAGAATCAGCAGGTCGGCGATGGCGTTGAGGATGTGCGGTTTGTTCCACATTCAGGGTCTCAGTCGTTGGCTGCCAGTTCAAGCACCCGGCGCACCAGCGTCGGATAGTCCATGCCGGCGGCTCGGGCCGCCATCGGCACCAGCGAGTGATCGGTCATGCCGGGAGAAGTATTCACCTCCAGAAAATAGTGATTGCCTTCCTCGTCGAGAAGGAAATCGACCCGCCCCCAGCCGCGACCGCCAATGATGCGAAAGGCTTCCAGCGCACCTTTCCGGATTTCGGCATCCTTGGCATCGGCCAGCCCGCAGGGACAAAGGTAGCGGGTGTCGTCGCGGTTATATTTGGCCTCGTAATCGTAGAACTCGGTCGCCGGCTCGATCTTGATGGTCGGCAATGCAACCATGTCGTTTCCGGAGCCGACAATGCCCACCGTGTATTCGCCGCCCATCACCCCTTTTTCGGCGATGACCAGCGGATCAAATCTCGCGGCTGTGGCGTAGGCCAGGTGCAGCGTATCGCGTTCCACGACCTTGCTGATGCCGATCGACGAACCTTCGTGCACCGGCTTGACGAAGATCGGCAGGCCCAGTTCTTCTTCGACGTCGGCAAAGTCGGAATCGGCCGTCAGCAGGGCGTACTCCGGTACCGGCAAACCGGCGGCCTGCCACAGCAGCTTGGTGCGGAACTTGTCCATGCCGAGCGCGGAAGCCATCACACCGGAGCCGGTGTAGGGAATGTGCATCAACTCCAGAACGCCCTGGATCGTGCCATCCTCGCCATGGCGACCGTGGAGGGCGATGAAGGCGCGGTCATAGGCCTTGAGTGCCGCCAGTGACTGCTCGGCGGGATCGAAGGCGTGGGCATCGATTCCCTGGCCCAGCAGCGCGGCCAGGACCCGCGAACCACTGTTCAACGATACCTCGCGCTCGGCGGATGTGCCGCCAAACAGAACTGCAACCTTGCCGAAATCGCTCATTTCCGTCCCACCAGCTTGCCGGGCACCGCGCCGATCGAGCCGGCTCCCATAGTCAGGACCACATCACCGTCGCGGGCGACGTCGATGATCGTTTGCGGCATGGCCGCGATCTCCTGGACGAACACCGGCTCGATCTTGCCGGCGACGCGCAGGGCACGGGCCAGAGAGCGGCCGTCGGCGGCGACGATCGGCGCTTCGCCGGCGGCGTAGATTTCGCCAAGACACAGCGCGTCGACCGTGGACAACACCTTGACGAAGTCTTCGAAGCAATCACGGGTACGCGTGTAGCGATGTGGCTGGAAAGCGAGAACCAGCCGGCGGCCGGGAAAAGCGCCGCGCGCCGCGGCGAGCGTGGCAGCCATTTCGACCGGATGATGCCCGTAGTCATCGATCAGGGTAAAACTGCCGCCCGCCGGCAACACCACCTCACCGTAACGCTGAAAGCGGCGGTCGACGCCCTTGAATTCGGCAAGCGCCTTGACGATTGCGCTATCCGAGACCTGCAACTCACTCGCCACAGCGATCGCCGCCAACGCATTCAGGACGTTATGAAGGCCCGGCGTATTCAGCGTAATGGGCAGTCGCGTCAGCGAACCATTGACGCGCACGCAGTCAAAGCGCATCTGCCCGCCCGCCGCGACGATGTTTTCGGCGTAGAAATTGCAGCCCGCGCTCAGGCCGTAGGTGACGATCTGCTTCGATACCTGCGGCATGATGGCACGCACATTCGGATCGTCGGCACAGAGCACGGCAACACCGTAGAAAGGAAGGCGATTGAGGAAGTCGACAAAGGCGCCCTTCAAGCGCGCGAAGTCGTGGCCATAGGTTTCCATGTGGTCGGCGTCAATATTGGTGACAACCGAAATGACCGGCGACAGGAAGAGGAAGGAGGCATCCGATTCATCCGCCTCGGCCACCAGAAAATCGCCCTGTCCGAGCCGGGCATTGGCGCCGGCAGCGTTCAACCGGCCACCGATGACGAACGTCGGGTCGAAGCCACCTTCAGCCAGAATGCTTGTCACCAGACTGGTCGTCGTCGTCTTGCCGTGCGTTCCGGCAATCGCGATGCCGCGCTTCAGGCGCATCAGTTCAGCCAGCATCTGGGCGCGCGGCACAACCGGGATTTTTCGCGCGCGGGCGGCAACGACTTCCGGGTTGTCGGCCTTGACGGCGGTCGAGATTACTACCGCATCGGCGCCATCGACGTTCTCGGCGGCATGGCCGATCATCACCGCGACGCCCTCGCCTTCGAGGCGGCGTGTCGTCGCGCTGGCGGCCAGATCGGAACCGGTCACGGTGTAATCGAGGTAGGCGAGCACCTCGGCGATGCCGCTCATCCCGGAGCCACCGACGCCGACGAAGTGAACGCGTTTCACCTTATGCTTCATTTCGCCACCCAGAGACAGATATGGGCCAGTTTTTCGGCAGCATCGGGTCTCGCCAGGCTGCGCGCTTTTTCGGCCATTTCCAGCAGTTGACCGCGGCTGTAGTTCCGGATAAGCGCGATGGCATCTGCGGTCAGTTCGCCTTGTGGCAAGAGCACGGCACCGCCAGCATTGACCAGGAACCTGGCATTGGCGGTCTGGTGATCGTCGACTGCATGCGGGAAAGGCACCAGAATGCTCGCCACACCGGCTGCCGCGAGCTCCGCAACGGTTAGCGCACCAGAACGGGAGATCACCAGGTCGGCCCATTCGTAGGCGCCGGCCATGTCCTCGATGAACGAGACACAGTGCGCCGCGACGCCTAGAGCAGCGTAATTGGCCTTGAGCGCCTCAAGCTGCTGCTCGCCGGCCTGATGGACGATCTGCAGTTGCTCGCTTGCGCCAAGCAACGCCATTCCGCGAGGGACCGTCTCATTCAGAGCCTGCGCTCCGAGGCTGCCTCCGAGCACCAGCAGGCGCAACGCGCCGGTTCGCTCGGCAAGACGCTCAGCCGGCGGCGGGATCGCGGCAATGGCGGGGCGCACCGGATTGCCTACCCAGATGCCATTCTTGAATACTTCCGGAAACCCGGTGGCGATGCGCTCGGCAACCCCTGCCAGCACCCGATTGGCCAGGCCGGCTACGGAATTCTGTTCATGGATGACCAGCGGCCTGCCCAGCAGTACTGCCATCATGCCGCCGGGAAAGGAAATGTAGCCTCCCATGCCGAGCACGACATCGGGCCGCACCTGACGGATGGCCTTCTGGGCCTGCCAGAAGCCTCTGAGCAGGTTGAGTGGCAAAAGCAGTTTGCGCAACAGCCCCTTGCCGCGCAACGCTCCGAACCGGATCCCGATCAGGGGAAAGCCGTATTGGGACACCAGACGCGCCTCCATTCCGTCGGGATTGCCCAGCCAGGAGACGTTCCAGCCGCGCTCGCGCATGTTCTCGGCGACCGCAAGCGCCGGGAAGATATGACCACCGGTACCGCCCGCCATGACGAGAAGCGTCCCGCTCATGGCTTCCCACCGCGCATGAGTTGCCTGTTCTCCCAATCGACCCGGAGCAGGATTGCCAGCGCAATACAGTTGGCCAGTATCCCCGACCCGCCGAAACTCATCAGCGGAAGCGTCAACCCCTTGGTCGGCAACAATCCCATGTTGACCCCCATGTTGATGAAGGACTGGACACCAACCCAGATCCCGATGCCCATGGCAACCAGCGCCGGATAGAGACGGTCGAGCCGAACACTCTGGCGACCGATTGCGAAAGCACGCTGGACGACCAGGGCAAACAGCGCAATGACGGCCAGCACCCCGAAGAAGCCAAGTTCCTCGGCGATCACGGCGAGCAGAAAATCGGTGTGCGCTTCGGGCAGGTAGAACAGCTTCTCGACGCTGGCTCCCAGGCCGACGCCGAATAACTCGCCACGCCCGAAGGCAATCAGCGAGTGCGACAACTGGTAGCCCCGGCCAAAGGCATCGGCCCATGGATCCATGAAACCGAAAATGCGATCGCGCCGGTACGGGGAGACAATGATCAGCAGCGTGAAGGCAATCAGCAGCAGGATGATTAGCAGCACGAACAGCCGAGCCTTGAGTCCGCCCAGGAACAGGATGCCCATGGCGATCGCGATGATGACGACGAAGGCTCCGAAATCCGGCTCCTTGAGCAGCAGCATGCCGACCAGCGCCATCGCGCAGAACATCGGGAGAAAGGCTTGCTTGAGGTCATGCATCACGTTGATCTTGCGCACCGTGTAATCAGCCGCGTAGAGGACCGCAAACAGCTTCATCAATTCGGAGGGCTGCAGGTTGGCGATGCCGAGCGGCAGCCAGCGCCGGGCGCCGTTGACATCGCGGCCGATGCCCGGGATCAAGACGATGGCTAGCAGAACAACGCCGATCATGAAGAGCATCGGCGCATAACGCTGCCAGAGCGACATCGGAACCTGGAATGCGGCGGCGGCGGCGGCCATCCCGAACATCATGAAGATCGCGTGCCGCATCAGATAGAAGGTCGGCTGATGGCCGGTCATGCGGCCGGCCTCGGCGGTGGCGATCGATGCCGAGTAAACCATGACCATGCCAGTAAACAATAGGAGCAGTACGCTCCACAACAGCGTGTAGTCGATCTCGGGCAACTGGCGGCGCGGCGCGTCGAGGGCGTTGAGCATCATGATGACAGACCCCTCACCGCTGCCACGAAGGCGGCCGCCCGCTCGGCATAATTGCCGTACATGTCGAGGCTGGAGCAGGCCGGTGACAAGAGCACGCAATCGCCGCTCCTCGCCTCGCTGGCCAGCCAGCGCACGGCCGCCTCCATGTCGCCGGTACGCCGCACCGGAAGCCCGCAGCCGCTGATTGCCCCCTCGATCCTCTCGGCGGCGCTGCCGATCAGGGCCACTGCCCGGCCGTGCTTCTTCAGCGCCGGCAGAAGCGGGCTGAAGTCCTGACCCTTGCCGTCACCGCCGAGCACGATAGCCACCTTGCACCCGAGACCTTCGACCGCCGCGAGCGTCGCGCCGACGTTGGTGCCCTTGGAGTCATCGACATAGCGGACCCCGGCAATCTCGGCGACCGGTTCGACCCGGTGCGGCAGGCCGGAGAACGATTTGAGCGGCTCGACCAGACCCTCGGAGGCGACGCCTATGGCATCGCACAGGGCAAGCGCCGCCAGCGCGTTCGCGACATTGTGCATTCCGGCCAGTTTCAGGATGTCGACCGCGACAAGCGGCCTGGCGCCCTTGCACAGCGCGCCGCCGGCCAGCCCGAAGTCGACTGCGCGCGGCGCGGCGTCGAGACCGAAGGTCAGCATCCGGCGCCCGCAGCGGCCGTTGGCCAGCGACCAGTCGTCGTTGCGATTGAGGATCATCGCCCCCTTGCCCTGAAAGACGCGCGACTTGGCGGCAGCGTACTTCGCCAGGCTGCCGTCGTAGCGATCGAGGTGATCCTCGGAAACGTTGAGGACGGTCGCCGCGTCGGCATTCAGGTGGTGGGTCGCTTCCAGTTGGAAGCTGGACAGCTCGAGCACCCACACGTCAGGCAGCCGGCTGGCATCGAGCGCATCCATCAAGGCAGCGAGCGCCGACGGGGAGATGTTGCCGCAAGCGATGGCCGGCACAACAGCGCCGTTCAACAGATGGGCGGTCAATGCCGTGGTCGTCGTCTTGCCGTTGCTGCCGGTGATGGCGATGATCTTCGAAGCGGGTGCCTGTTCGCGGACGGCGGCGGCAAAAAATTCAATTTCCGAGACCACCGGCACGTCGACCGCGGCAATCTGCAGTGTTGCCCCGGGAACCCCCGGCGACAGCGCCACGAGGTCGACCCCGGCAAAGGTCGCCGCGGCGAACGGGCCGGCGATCACTTCGGCTGCCGGCGCGACACGGGCCAGCGCGCCCAGATTCGGCGGGCTGTCGCGCGAATCGGCAACCCGGACGAGCGCGCCCTGACGATGCAGCCACTTGGCCATCGCCAGTCCAGACTCGCCGAGCCCGACCACCAGAACGCGTTTGCCCTTGAGTTCCATCAGCGCAATTTCAGTGAAGAAAGCCCGACCAGCACGAGCATGATCGTGATGATCCAGAAGCGGACGACAACCTGCGTCTCCTTCCAGCCGGTCTGTTCGAAGTGGTGATGCAGCGGCGCCATGCGCAGGATGCGCCGGCCCGCGCCGAACTTCCTCTTGGTGTACTTGAACCACGTGACCTGGAGCATCACTGAAAGCGTTTCGGCGACGAAAATGCCGCCCATGATGACCAGAACGATTTCCTGGCGGATGATGACGGCGACGGTGCCAAGCGCCGCGCCAAGCGCCAGAGCGCCGACGTCGCCCATGAAGACTTCCGCCGGATAGGCGTTGAACCACAGGAAGCCGAGTCCGGCGCCAGCGATCGCGCCGAGCAGGATGCACAGTTCGCCCGCCCCCGGCACATAGGGAATCAGCAGGTACTTGGCGTAAACCGCGTGGCCGGTGACATAGGCGAAAAGCGCGAAGGCCGCGGCGATCATCACCGTCGGCATGATCGCGAGCCCGTCGAGGCCATCTGTCAGATTGACTGCATTGCTGGTGCCGACGATCACGAAATAGGTCAGGGTAATGAAGCCGACGATCCCGAGCGGGTAGGCGATCGTCTTGAAGAAGGGCACGATCAGTTCGGTCTGCGCCCCTGACTTGGCCGAGAACGCGAGAAACAGTGCGGCGCCGATGCCGAGCACCGACTGCCAGAAGAACTTCCAGCGCGCCGCCAGCCCCTTGGGATCGCGGTACACGACCTTCTTCCAGTCGTCGTACCAGCCGACGATGCCGTAGCCGAGCGTGACGATGAGAACCGTCCATACATACTTGTTGGTCAGGTCTCCCCACAACAGGGTAGTGATGGCGATCGCGATCAGGATCAGGACGCCGCCCATGGTCGGCGTCCCCGATTTGATCAGGTGAGTGTCCGGCCCGTCACTGCGCACCGCCTGCCCGATCTTCCTGGTGGCCAGCCAGCGGATAACACTGGGGCCGGTAGCGAAGGAAATCAGCAGCGCCGTCATCGCCGCCAGCACGGTGCGCAGCGTGATGTAGTTGAAGACGTTGAAGAAGCGGACGTCCTGGGCCAGCCATTGGGTCAGCGCAAGGAGCATCAGCCTTGCTCCCCGGCGACAATCGCATCCGCCACCCGTTCCATCCTCATGAAACGCGACCCTTTGACCAGCACCGTGGTTTCCGGTCCCAATTCCTTGTTGACCGCAGCAAGCAGTTTTTCGATGTCGCAGAAATGCCGGGCACCCTCACTGAAATTGCGCACCGCCGCCTGGCTGGCGTCGCCGAGGGCGAACAGACGATCGATGCCCTGGCTCTTCGCGTAGCCGCCGATTTCATCGTGATACTGGCCGCTGGCCTCACCAATCTCGCCCATGTCCCCGAGAATGAGCACCTTGCGTCCGACGGTGGCGGCCAGTACGTCGATCGCCGCGCGCACCGAGTCCGGATTGGCGTTGTAGGTATCGTCAAGCACCAACGCGCCGGCGCGCCCCTGCCGCAGTTGCAGGCGCCCCTTGACCCCGGAGAACCCCTCAAGTCCAGCCACCACGGCCGCCAGCGGGATCCCGGCGGCGAGACAAGCAGTGGCAGCCGCCAGTGCATTGCGCGCATTGTGGCGACCGGGCACTGCAAGTTTCAGGTCAGCCCGGCCTTCCGCCGCTTCGAGACTCAGCAGCGCGGTCAGTCCTTGCTGGCGAACAGTGGCCCGCACGTCGGCGGCGCGTTCAATGCCGTAGGTACGCACGCTATGGCTACCGGCCATCTCCCGCCAAAGATAGGCATAGCCATCATCGGCATTGACCACCGCCACGCCATCGGCGGCCAGGCCGGCAAAGATGCGGCCCTTTTCGCGGGCGACCTGGTTCAAGTCGCCCATCCCTTCAAGGTGGGCTCGCTGCGCGTTGGTCACCACCGCCACGGTCGGAGCACCAAGCGACGCCAGGTAGCCGATTTCGCCCGGGTGATTCATGCCCATCTCGATGACGGCTGCCTGATGGCCGGAGTCGAGTCCGAGCAACGTCAGCGGCAGACCGATGTCGTTGTTCAGGTTGCCACGCGTCACCAGCACGGTATCACCAAACGCGCACCTGAGAATGGCGGCGATCATTTCCTTGGTCGTTGTCTTGCCGTTCGAACCCGTCACGGCGATGACCGGGATTTCGAAGCGGGCGCGCCACGCGGCAGCCATCCTGCCGAGGGCCATCCGCGTATCGGCGACGATCAGCGCCGATGCGCCCACCGGCACGCGCGCCGCCTCGGCCACCAGCAGGGCGCCGGCGCCGGCGGCGATAGCCTGTTCGAGAAAGTCGTGGCCATCGAAACGGTCGCCCCGCAGCGCAACGAACAGCTGCCCGGCACCGATGCTGCGCGTGTCGGTGGACACCCCGGCAATCGTCTGATCCGGACCAGCCTGCGCACCGCCGACGGCACGCTGGATCTCGGACAGCCGCCAGTTCATCATGCCACCACCCGCGGACACTCGCGGCGCAATGCGAGCGCTGCCCGGGCCTGGTCGACATCGGAAAACGGCGTGCGGATACCGGCGATCTCCTGGTAGGGTTCATGGCCCTTGCCCGCGAGCAGGACGACGTCATTCACGCCGGCACCGGCTATGGCACGACGGATGGCCGCAGCGCGATCGACGACGGACTCGACTGGCGCCATGCCCGCCAGGATATCGGCAATGATTCGCGCCGGATCCTCGCCGCGCGGATTGTCACTGGTCAGGAGCACGCGGTCGGCGAGCCGGGCCGCGATCTCGCCCATCTGCGGCCGCTTTCCGCGGTCGCGATCGCCACCGCAGCCGAATACGACACAGAGGCTTCCGTTGCGCGCCTGCGCGACATCGCGCAACGCCCGCAGGACGTTCTCCAACGCATCCGGACTATGCGCGTAATCGACGACGATCAGCGGCTCGCCGGCGCCCCCCAGACGCTCCATTCTGCCGGCCGGAGGGGTCAGCGCCGACAGGCGGCGGCCAACCTCCGCAGTTTCGATTCCGGAATCGTGAAGCACCGCTGCCGCCGCCAAAAGATTGGCTATGTTGTAGCGCCCAAGCAGGCAGGTATGAACCTCGGCGCGCCCGCCCGGGACCACCAGACTGAAGCGCTGCCCACCCGGCGTCGCGACCAGGTTTTCGGCGCGCACCGCCATGCCACCCACTGTCTTCGGGTCACCGATGCCATAGCCGAGAACAGAATGCGCAGTCGTCTCACGCATCAGCCTGCGGCCAAGTTCGTCGTCGGCATTGATGATCGCCGTGCGCAGGCCCGGCCAGACAAGGAGGCGGCGCTTCGCCGCCGCATATGCTTCCATGCTGCCGTGATAGTCGAGGTGGTCGCGGGTAAAATTCGTGAACACCGCGACATCGACCCGTGCACCATTCAGGCGCCCCTCCTCGATGCCGATCGAGCTCGCTTCGAGTGCGCAGGCCTCGGCCCGGGCACGCTGAAAGTCAGCCAGCAGCCGCATCAGGGTCGTCGCTTCCGGCGTCGTGAAGCCGGTATCTGCGAGCCCGCCCGGAAAGCCCGCGCCGAGCGTGCCGATGACCGCGCACTTGCGGGCGTGGGCGCGGGCGATGAACTGGCTGACCGTCGTTTTGCCATTGGTGCCGGTGACAGCAATCAGCGAGAGCTTGGTGCTCGGCTCGCCATAGACGAGATGTGCCAGCGAACCGGCGAGCGCCCGCAGCCCGTCGATTTGCATGTTGGCTGCGGTCCACCCCGGGTTCCAGGCAAAATCGCCGCCTGCTTGCCAGAGCACGGCAACAGCTCCGCGTGCGATGGCATGAGCGATGTAGCGGCGCCCGTCGACGAGGGCGCCGGGATAGGCAAGGAAAACGTCACCGGGACGTACCTGCCGGCTGTCGTCGGCCACTCCCGTGGCGACGACTCCGCGCGCTGCCAGACGCTCGAGAATCAGGTGCGGGGCGCTCACAGCCGCCCCTTCCCAGCGGCCGCTTCGGCCACCTGGATCGGGTCATCCGGCGGAATGCCCAGTGTCCGCAAGGCGCCGCCCATGATCTGCGAGAACACCGGCCCGGCCACGTCGCCACCGTAGTGTGCGCCACCCGTCGGTTCGTCGATCATCACCGCCACGACCAGACGCGGGTCACCGATCGGCGCCAATCCGATGAACGAAGCTATGTATTTTCTGACGTAGGCGCCACCCTCGATCTTGTACGCTGTGCCGGTCTTGCCACCCACCCGGTAACCCGCTACCCGCGCTTTCGGGGCCGTTCCCTCCGGCTGCACCGCCATCTCCAGCATGGCGCGGATTTCGCGGGCTGTCTGCTGCGAGAATACGCGGACGCCATGCGGCGGCGTCTCGTCGCTCCGGATCAGTGTCAACGGGCCCGTCTCGCCATCGCGGGCAAAAACGCTGTAGGCACGCGCCAGCTGGATCAGGCTGACCGACACGCCATGCCCATAGGACATCGTCGCCTGCTCGATCGGACGCCAGGCTTTCCACGGCCGCAGCCGGCCAGTCACCTCGCCGGGAAACCCGAGATTGGGCGCCTGACCGAAGCCAACGCTGTCGAGCATCTCCCACATCTCCTTGGGTGGGAACCCAAGGGCCATCTTGACGGTTCCGACATTCGACGATTTTTGAACCACCTGCGCCACGGTCAGAGCGCCGTGAGGGTGCGCATCCGATATGGTGGCCGAGCCGATGGTCAGCCTGCCCGGCGCGCAATTGATGACCGTTTCAGGTCGCACCTTGCCGCTCTCCAAGGCGAGCGCGGCGGTGAACGGCTTCATCACCGAACCTGGCTCGAAGGTATCGGTCAGGGCACGGTTGCGCAGTTGCGCTCCCGACAGGCGGTCGCGATTGTTCGGGTTATAGGTCGGCAGGTTGACCAGCGCCAGAATCTCGCCCGTCCGTGTATCGACAACGATTGCCCCGCCCGCCTTGGCACCGTGCTTTTCGACCGCAGCCTTGAGCTGACTGTAGGCCAGATACTGGATTTTTGAGTCGAGCGCCAGGCGGATTTCCTTTCCATCCTGCGGCGGCTTGAGGGCAACGACATCCTCGATGATGTTGCCGCGCCGGTCGCGGATCACGGTACGGCTGCCAGGTCGCCCAAGCAGGCTCTGCTGGAAGGCCAGCTCCACTCCCTCAAGGCCCTTGTCATCAACGCCAGTGAAACCCACGATGTGGGCCGTCATGTCCCCGGTCGGGTAATAGCGGCGGTATTCCTTTTCCTGATGCACTCCCGGCAGCTTCAACGCTGCGATGCGCTCGGCCGTTTCCGGTGGCACCTGGCGCTTGACGAAAACGAACGTCTTTTCCGTGGCGATCTTGCTTTCCAGTTCGCGCGCGCTCATGTCCAGCAGCGCTGCCAATCGCTGTTTCTGGGGACCGGACATGGTCCGTGCGTCACCAGGAATCGCCCAGATTGTCTTCATTGGCGTGGACACGGCCAGGAGGTCGCCGTTGCGGTCGGTGATTTTGCCCCGCGAAGCCGAGACTTCAATATCACGCAGGTAACGCGACTCGCCTTTCCCCTGCAGAAAGTCGTTGTTGATGACTTGCAGATAGAAGCCACGTCCGACCAGGGCCGCGAAAGCACCCATCAGGAGCAGGCCAACGGTGCGCGAGCGCCAGCCTTGCAGGGCGAGCTGCAACACCGGGCTTTCGGCGAAGCGGTGGCCGCGCTGCGGGCGCCGACGAACGACCATCAGCGCACCTCCTTTTTCTTCGGCTTAGACAGCGGCTTGGCCTGAGGCCTGTCCAGGACCCTCCCGACGGCATCCGGCGGCACCATACGCAGGCGGTCTCGGGCAATCTTTTCAATCCGCGGATGGGTCGCCCAAGTGGATAATTCGAGCTGCAGCTGACCATATTCGACATCCAGTTGGCGCACCCGCTCCTGTTCCCCCTCCAGCGCCTGGAAGAGCTTGCGTGCTCGGTGCTGGGAAGTCACCGCACCGAGCGCGCAGGCGACAGCGATCAGGAGAAGGATCATGTTGAATCGGACCATTACAGTTTTTCGGCCGCCCGCATCACCGCACTGCGCGCACGGGGATTGGCCGCAATTTCAGCGGCAGAGGGCTTTGCGGCCTTGCCCACCAGACGCAGTCTCGGCTTCGGCAACTGATCGGCGCGCACGGGGAGGCTCTTTGGCAGGGAATCTGCTGACGACTGGGTCCGCATGAAGTTTTTTACGATGCGGTCTTCGAGCGAGTGAAAGGAAATCACGACCAGTCGCCCACCCGGCCGCAGCAGGTCGAGCGCCTGCGGCAGCGCTAGCGCCAGTTGGCTGAGTTCCTGATTGATATGAATCCGTAGAGCTTGAAAGCTGCGCGTCGCCGCATCCTGCCCTGGCTCACGGGTGCGCACGGTCGCACGTACGAGCGCTGCAAACTGCCCGGTTGTGACGATTGGCTGTTCGAGCCGAGTAGCGACAACCTTCTTTGCAATCTGGAAAGCAAACCGTTCTTCGCCATAGCTCCTGATGACCTCCGTAATTTCCCTGATTTCAGCTCGCGCCAGCCATTCCGCGGCAGTTTCGCCGCGCGTCGTATCCATGCGCATGTCCAGCGGTGCATCGTGGCGAAAGCTGAAACCGCGTTCACCATCATCAAACTGCGGCGACGAGACGCCAAGATCGAAAAGCACCCCATCAACGACCTCGATGCCCGCATCGATTGCCACGTCGGCCAGTTCGCCGAAAGCGCGATGGACCAGATGAAACCGTGGATCGTTGATGGCCCGGCCAAACGATATCGCCATCGGATCGCGGTCGACCGCCACGAGACGACCTTTCTCATTCAGGCAAGCGAGGATGCGGCGGCTATGCCCTCCGCGCCCAAAAGTGGCATCGAGGTAGACGCCTTCAGCTCGTATCGCCAGGGCATCGATCGCCTCCTCGAGCAGCACCGTCAAGTGGGCGGCACAGCCCGTCACAGCACCATATCTCCAAAGCCGGGCGGCAAATCGCCCGCAAGCGCTTCCGCCGCAAGTTCATTCTGCCGCTTCCAGCCGGTTTCACTCCAGATCTCGAAGTGCGAACCCATGCCAACCAGGTAGACCGTCTTTTCCAGATGGGCGTAGTCACGCAATTCGGGCGCAACCAGGATGCGCCCGGCGGCATCGGGCTCTTCGGTACGGGCATTGCCGACCAGCACACGCTTGATCGAAGCGGTGCGCGTGTCAAGGCTGGAGGCCTTCAGGATCTGGTCACGAATCGGCTGCCATGCCGGCGACGGATAAAGCAGGAGGCAGCGGTGCGGATGCGCGGTCAGGACCAGCGAACCCTCGCCAGCGGCGAGCAGGGCCTCGCGATGCCTTGCCGGTATGGCAAGTCGCCCCTTCGCATCCAGACTGAGTGCTGCAGCGCCCTCGAACATTCCGGTCTCGCCCCCTAATTCCCACTTTTTCACACATTTCCCCACTCTAGGGCATCATTCAACCCCAGTCAATAGGGGAAAAAGGGATTTGTTCATTTACAACAAGGACTTAGGAGAGATTTTGGCAGTTGTTTGAGAAGAAAATAAGCTATTAAAATCAATGAGCGAATATCGACTCTTAAAGTAACTTGTAAGGAGTTTCTGGGCACGAACCCGTATCACGACGCACAAATCCGGTCGCAACAGGATTCTGTGGCGTTTTTTTGGCTGTGGCGGGAAGTCGGCTAGGGCTCATCCGCGCGTGATGCCCTGCGGCGGGAACTGGCGTCCGCAGCGCCACCCAACGGTCTCACGAGGGCGAAAAAGGCCCCTCGGCGTTGCGCGGGTGCCATGGGCCCCATCGGATGCAACGGTCGCCGGCCCAGGAGAATGCCCAGGCTTCTCCGCACGCCTCCCCTGCACAAGCGAGTGCGCTCACAACAACCCTCAGAAACCGGGGGGTTGTCAGGCGATAGGCAATGGCCCTACTTCAACTGGCTGAGCTTCTGCTCGATCTTGGCCAATGGCATCGCGCCAGGCACACGTTCACCATCGGCAAAGAACATGGTCGGGGTGCCACTGATACTCAGGCGACGCCCGAATTCCTGATTCTTCGCAATCGCCGCAGTATCACAATCATCCTTGCCTGCCGGAACCCGCCCTTCGATCATCCAGTCGTTCCATGCCTTGGTGCGGTCGGCAGCACACCAGATCTGCTTCGACTTCTTGATCGAGTCCTCGGATAGGATCGGATACAGAAAGGTGTACACCGTCACGTTGTCGAGTTTCAGCAAGTCCTTGGCCAGACGCTTGCAATAGCCGCAGTTCGGATCCTCAAACGTTGCCAGGACGCGGGTGCCGTTGCCGCGTACCTGCTTGATGGCGCGCTCCATCGGCAGTTCGGCGAACTTGATTGCAGTGAGCTTGCGCATGCGCTCCTCGGTGACGTTCTTCATGCTCTTGCCATCGATCAACTGACCACCGGCCAAGAATGCGGTCATCTTTTCGTCGGTATAAAGGATATTGCCCTCGGAATAGACCTCGTAAAGCCCGAGAAAACCCGACTTGGTCACGCTTTCCACCTTGGCGCCGAGTTTGGCCTCCATCGCCTTCTTGATCTCGGCCTCATCGGCACTGGCGCTCGCCATGGACAGTGTGGCAAGTGCGAGCGGCAAAATTCTCATCAGCATTCAATTCTCCTAATAGGCACCCAAGGCATAGCGCACCAGGACATTCTTGACAAAGGGCAATCCGTTGGTCAGGTTCAGACCGAAGTTGCGCAGCGTGCGGATTCCGGACGGTGAATCCCTGAACAGGCGGCGCAGGCTGTCGGTCGATGTCTGCATCAGCGCCGTCTCTTCCCGGCGGGCACGCTGGTAGCGTTGCAAAAACCGCTCATTGCCAATGTCTTGCCACGGCGATGCGCCTGACAGCAGGTCCGCGAGCACGCTGGAATCCTGGAAACCAAGATTTATCCCGTGCCCGGAAAGAGGGTGGATGCCGTGCGCTGCATCGCCGACCAGCGCCAGTCGCCGCGCCACAGTTTGCGGAACACGCATCAACTGGAGCGGAAAGGCGACGGGCCCGGTCAGCACCGCCAGCCTGCCAAGGCTCCCCTCTCCTGCAGCGGCGACGCGCTCGCTGAAAAGGTCATGAGGCAGGGAACAAAGTTGATTTGCGTGTTCATCCGCAGTTGACCAGACAATCGAGATACGGTTCCCGGGCAGCGGCAGATAGGCAAGGACGCCGTCGTCACGGAACCATTGATGCGCGATGTTGCGATGCGGCCTTTCCGTCGTCAGGTTGGCGACCACCCCCATTTCGCCGTAGGGCGTATTTACGGCCGACAAACCTGCCGCCTGTCGCACCCAGGAATCCCTGCCATCGGCGCCCACCAGCAGGCGGGCCGCCAGAAGCGAACCATCAGCCAATTCGAGCCGTGCGCCATCCGCCTCAAATTCCAGGCTTTTCGGACGGGACGGACAGAGTAAGGTGAGATTTCCCTGCCGCTTGGCGCTCTCCCAAAATTCACAGGCCATCAGCGACGATTCGAGAATCCAGCCAAGCTCGGGCACGCCAGCTTCGTATGCGGAAAAGACCACCCGGCCACCCGCATCCCCCCGAACATCCATGCCGCGAATCTGGGAAATTCGGTCGGCATCGAGGTGCTTCCGCGCGCCGATCCGGTCGAGAAAAGCCATGTTGGCGGGGCTGATCGCATAGACGCGGGCATCCCAGCCTGCAGGGCGAGATGGCGGCTGATGTTCGACCAGCGCAATGCGCAAGGGTGTGTCGCGCAAGGCGATGGCGAGACTGGCACCGGCCAGCCCACCACCGACGATAATCAGATCAAACTTCTGCATGGGGACGGTCTTGCCGTTTCTTACGAAACGGATCAGAAATCAAACCGGGTTGCCCGTCGGTTTGCTGGGCCGTGGCCGGCGGTTGTTGCTGTTGGTACGGGGCCGGTGCTTCTTGGGCTGGCCAAGCTGCTGTTTCTGGCCGCCGCCATGGCCTGAACCACTGGCCGGATCGGAAGCCGACGCGCGATTTCCCGGCGCAAGCTGAATTTCCAGCTCGATGATTTCATCCCACTGCTCGTCGGTCCTGTCCCGTTCCGGGGTCGCCAGCAACTCACGCAGGCGACGACGGTTATCGTTCGGTGGCGGCGACAGTGCCTGGTCAACGGGTGGGGTTTCGGGGTCTTGATCGTTCATTGAATACCATGAAGCGAAACCCGTCGTTTACGGGTCCGCATCGAGAAAGGTGTACTTACTTCTTCTGCGTGGCTTTCCTCGTACTGACCGCAGCCTTGAAGGCAGTCCCGGCAGTGAACCTGGGGACCGTCGAAGCGGCAATCGTTAGCGGAACGCCTGTCTTTGGATTTTTGCCAATGCGCTCAGCGCGGCTGGCAGGTTTGAACGTACCGAAACCGACCAGCATCACGGAATCACCCCTAGCTACCGCGCTGACGACCGCCCCGAGAATGGCCGACAACGCCTTCTCGGCGGCAGCTTTGCTGATGCCAGCCTCTGTTGCGGCAACTTCGACCAGTTCTGTCTTATTCATCACAGCGCCTCCGGTTAGCTGCTTGGATTCAGGAGATCCTGCCGCAAGCACGGCAGAAACGGCAAGGTAGCACATTTTTCGACCAAGCGCTGTGGGTGGGCTGCGATATTTGACCGCGCGCCCTTGAATTCAGGCAGTTGACGCACGTCGACCGCAACCACCGGCGAAAAAAACCCCGGACGCGGCCGGGGTCTCGGAGCCGGAGAAAGACACCCTACTTCTTCTCTTCCGCCTTGTCGCCGTGCGACATGGACACCATCCCCTCGTTGTGCTCGCCGATATGCTGGTCGATAGGCGGCAACTGGTGGGCAACGCCCTTGTGGCAGTCGATGCAGGTCTTGCCTTCAGTGAACGCCTTGGGGTGCATCTTGGCGGCACGGTTACCTTGCTCGGTGTAATCCATGTAGTCGTAACGATGGCAGTTGCGGCACTCCTTGGAGTCGTTGGCCTTCATCCGGTCCCATTCGTTCTGGGCGAGCTTGCCGCGCTTGGCATTGAACTTCTCGGGCGTGTCGATAGAGCCAAGAATCTTGTGAAAGACCTCGTTGGAGGCCTGGATCTTGCGCACCATCTTCGGCCCCCACTCCTTGGGCACATGACAATCCGGACAGGTCGCCCGGACACCGGTACGATTCGTGTAGTGCACCGTGTTCTGGTATTCCTTGAAGACGTTTTCCTTCATTTCGTGGCAGGAAATGCAGAACGCTTCCTGGTTGGTCGCCTCCAGCGCCCAGTTGAAGGCGCCCCAGAAGACAATACCTGCCACAAACAACAGGAGCACCGTCACCAGACCAACGCGCTTGACCCAGGCGGGCACAAATTTTTCGAGACTCATCATTCCCCCCTCTTGGCAGCCGGTTTGTAGGTGTTCTCGACCAGCGGCTTGGCATCAAACTGCGCGACGTGGCACTGCAGGCAGAAATAGCGGCGCGGAGAGATGTTGGGGTGCTTCTTGTCTTCGCGGTCCAGGTAGTGCGACTTCGCCACCAGGGTCGCGCCGGTTTCCTCGGCGCGCTCCTTCGAATGGCAGTCCATGCACTTGTTGAAATTCTGCGTGATGTTGTAGCCCTTGATACTGTGCGGTATCAGTGGCGGCTGTTTCTGGAAGTTGCGTGGAATCAGGTCCTGATCCTTTTCCGGACGGAACATATTGTCATTCTTGGACAGTTGCTCGATCGGCACCTCCCCGCGCAACGACTCCATTTTCTGCTGCGCACCGGCACCGCTCACTCCCGACAGGAGTACCGCAGCCGCCAGGCCCAGAGCAGGGATGAATCTCATGTTTTTACCCTCCAATTGACGGCCGGATGTCTTTCCGGCCGCGTTTCATCGTGACGATTCCGGCAATCAGGCGCGAACAACCTTGACCGCGCACTTCTTGTAGTCGGTTTCCTTGGAAATCGGGCAGGTCGCATCAAGGGTCAATTTGTTGACCAGACGTCCGGCATCGAAAAACGGAATGAACACCAAGCCGCGCGGCGGCTTGTTGCGCCCACGGGTTTCGACGCGCAACACAATCTCGCCGCGCCGCGACGCCACCTTGACCTCCATGCCGCGCTGCAGACCGCGTGCCTTGGCATCGTCCGGGTTCATGAAGACCACGGCGTCCGGGAAAGACTTGTAGAGCTCGGGAACCCGCCGGGTCATCGAACCCGTATGCCAATGTTCAAGAATCCGACCGGTACATAGCCACATGTCGAATTCCTTGTCCGGCGACTCGGCGGCTGGCTGGTAGGGCAGCGCGAAAATGACCGCCTTGCCGTCCTTGTGCCCGTAGAACTTCACGCCCTCGCCCTTCTTGACGTAGGAATCGTAGCCTTCGCGGAAACGCCACAATGTCTCCTTGCCGCCGACCACCGGCCAGCGCAAGCCGCGCGACTGATGGTAGGTTTCGAAGTCGGCGAGGTCGTGCGCATAGCCAACGCCGAAGGTCCGGTATTCCTCAAACAACCCTTTCTGCGGATAGAAGCCGAAGTAGGCCGCTTCATCATTGTCGAAGCCGGCCTGGATGCCCTTCGCCGGGAACTTGTTGACGACACCGTTGGCAAACAGCACGTCGAACATCGTCTTGCCCTTGGCCTTTGGTTCCTTGGCCAGCAGTTCCGGCGTCCACACCTCTTCCATCCTGAAGCGCTTGGAGAACTCCATCACCTGCCAGAGGTCGGAGCGCGACTCGCCTGGCGCCTTGACCTGCTGCCGCCAGAACTGGGTGCGCCGCTCGGCGTTGCCGTAGGCGCCTTCCTTCTCGACCCACATCGCGGTCGGCAGGACGAGGTCGGCGGCCATCGCCGAAACTGTCGGGTATGGATCGGAAACGACGACGAAGTTTTCCGGCTTGCGCCAGCCCGGAAAGATTTCTTCGTTGATGTTCGGCCCGGCCTGCATGTTGTTGGTGCACTGCTGCCAATAGAAGTTGACCTTGCCGTCCTTCATCGCCCGTGCCATGGCCACGGCGTGGGTGCCAATCTTGTCGGACAGCGTGCCCTCCGGCAGGCCCCACACCCGTTCAGTGCGTTTGCGGTGCTCCGGATTGGTGACCACCATGTCGGCTGGCAGGCGATGGGCAAAGGTGCCGACCTCGCGTGCCGTACCGCAGGCCGACGGCTGACCGGTCAGCGAGAACGGGCTGTTGCCCGGCTCGGAGATCTTGCCGGTCAGCAGGTGGATGTTGTAGATCATGTTGTTGGCCCAGGTCCCGCGGGTGTGCTGGTTGAAGCCCATGGTCCAGAACGAGGTCACCTTGATCTTCGGGTCGGCATACAACTCGGCCAGCGCCTTCAGATCCTTCACCGACACGCCGGAGAGCTTGGAAACAGACTCGGCGGTGTATTCGGAAACAAATTTCTTGTAGTCGTCGAAGCTGATCGGCTCGGACTTGCCGGTATCGCCCTTGGGCTTGCCGTCGGCATCGGGATAGCCGTTGCTGGTCGCATCCTTTTCCAACGCATTGGTCGGACGCAGACCATAGCCGATATCGGTGGCTCCCTTCTTGAAGTTGATGTTCCGGTCCACGAAGGCCTGATTCACCTTGCCGTTCTGGATGATGTAGTTGGCGATGAAATTGAGGATCGCCAGGTCGGTCTGCGGCGTGAAGATGATCGGGATGTCGGCCAGTTCGAACGAGCGGTGCTCGAACGTCGACATGACGGCAACCTTGACGTTCTTGTTGGACAGCTTGCGGTCAGTCAGGCGCGTCCACAGGATCGGATGATTTTCGGCCATGTTCGAACCCCAGAGCACGAAAGCATCGGCATGCTCGATATCGTCATAGCAGCCCATCGGCTCGTCGATGCCGAAAGTTCGCATGAAGCCGGCAACCGCCGACGCCATGCAGTGGCGGGCGTTGGGGTCTATGTTGTTGGTGCGGAATCCGGCCTTCATCAGCTTTGCGGCCGCATAGCCTTCCCAGATCGTCCATTGGCCCGAGCCGAACATGGCAAGTCCGTTCGGCCCCTTCGCCTTCAATGTCGCCTTGGCCTTCTCTTCCATGATGTCGAACGCCTGTTTCCAGGTGATCGGGGTGAATTCGCCGTTCTTGTCGAACTTGCCATCCTTCATGCGCAGCATCGGCGTCTTGACGCGATCGCTGCCGTACATGATCTTCGACAGGAAATAGCCTTTGATGCAGTTGAGGCCGCGGTTGACCGGCGCTTCAGGATCGCCCTGGGTGGCGACCACGCGACCATCCTGGGTGCCGACCAAGACGCCGCAGCCAGTGCCACAGAAACGGCAAACCGACTTGTCCCAGCGAATTTCATCGCTGCCCGCAGCAACCGCCGCCGTCGGTGCTGACAGACCGGCTGCCGAAATGGCCGCCGCCGCTGCGTTGGCCTTGATGAAATCCCGTCGATTGAGTTTCACGCCTTTACCTCCTCGGTATCTGACTCTTCGCCGCTATATTGATAAACCATGGCCACCGATGCGACGCCGGGGACACCATGAAGAGCCACGTAGCAACCTGTGGCCGATTCCGTATCGTCATCCTCGATCGTGACAACCACCTTTCCTTCCGGGCTGCGGGCATGGATCTCCACCCCTGGCATGGCGGCGAGAACCGCACAAGCCGCGTCGAGCCGCTCCGGAACGATGTGTACGATCGCACTTGAAATATTCACTGCGTTCAACCCCCCTGGCTCGCGCGCCTTCTGTGGCGTGCATTGCACCAGGAAGACATGATCCTGATCCAGCGCGATCATTCCGTTGACTTGGGTCAAGACTTCCTTGCTTTGAAGTGCTTCTAGTACAACAGGAGGGAGTGTTAATAGTTCTTTTGAACTATTCCCAAGCGCATCGGCTCTTGATAGCCGATGCCTATCAAACTGATTCCACGATTCAATTGGCTCTATGCCAGAACCGGCACTATCATTCCGGTGTTGCTACTCATCAACCAAGGAGAAAACCCCATGTCGCTGATCAATACCGAAGTCCAGCCGTTCAAGACCCAAGCATTCCACAATGGCAAGTTCGTTGAAGTAACCGAGGCCAGCCTGAAGGGCAAATGGTCCGTTTTGATCTTCATGCCGGCAGCCTTCACCTTCAACTGCCCGACCGAAATCGAAGACGCCGCCGACCACTACGCCGAGTTCCAGAAGGCCGGCGCCGAAGTGTACATCGTCACCACCGACACTCACTTCTCCCACAAGGTTTGGCACGAAACCTCGCCGGCTGTCGGCAAGGCCCGGTTCCCGCTGGTCGGCGACCCGACCCATACCTTGACCAACGCCTTTGGCGTGCATATTCCGGAAGCCGGACTGGCACTGCGCGGCACCTTCGTCATCGACCCCCAGGGCGTCATCAAGACCATGGAAGTCCATGACAACGCGATCGCACGCGACGTCAAGGAAACCCTGCGCAAGCTCAAGGCCGCCCAGTACGTCGCCTCGCACCCGAACGAAGTCTGCCCGGCCAAGTGGCAGGAAGGCGCCAAAACCCTGGCTCCGTCCATCGACCTGGTCGGCAAGATCTGAACCCAAGGCGAATCGCCAACCCGCTCCCTTTCCGGGAGCGGCGCGAATTTCAATGAAAAGGGGCCGGCGTGCCCCTTTTCATTGAAATTCTCAAGTACGGGAGAGAAGCATGCTCGACGAAAACATCAAGACCCAACTCAGCGCCTACCTTGAAAAGCTGCAGACGGCGATCGAACTCGTCGCCTCGCTCGACGACAGCGCCGCAGCACAGGAAATGCGCGGCCTGCTGACCGACATCGCCGAACTGTCGGACAAGGTCAGCCTGCGCGAGGACGGCGATGCCGCGCGGCGCCCCTCCTTCGCCATCGGCCGCCCCGGCGAAGCGGCGCGCATCAGCTTCGCCGGCCTGCCGATGGGCCACGAATTCACCTCGCTGATCCTCGCCCTGCTGCAGACCGGAGGCCACCCGCCCAAGGTCGACGCCGACGTCATCGAGCAGATCAAGGCGCTGCCGGGTAATTTCCGCTTCGAGACCTATATTTCGCTGTCCTGCCACAACTGCCCTGACGTCGTTCAGGCACTGAACCTGATGGCCGTGCTCAACCCCGGCGTCAGCCACGTGATGATCGACGGCGCCCTGTTCCAGACCGAGGTCGAGAAGCGCCAGATCATGGCCGTGCCGACCATGTTCCTCAACGGCGAGGAATTCGGGGCCGGGCGGATGACCATCGAGGAGATCATCGCCAGGGTCGACACCGGCGCCGCCGCCCGCGACGCCGCCAGACTCAGCGCCAGGGAAGCCTTCGACGTGCTCATCGTCGGCGGCGGCCCGGCCGGCGCGGCGGCGGCCATCTACGCGGCGCGCAAGGGGATCCGCACCGGTCTGCTAGCCGAGCGCTTCGGCGGCCAGGTCATGGACACACTGGCCATCGAGAACTTCATCTCGGTCAAGGAGACCGACGGCCCGAAGCTGGTCATGGGACTGGAAGAACACGTCAAGGACTACGACGTCGACATCATGAACCTGCAACGCGCCACGCAGCTCAAGGCCGGCGACCTGGTCGAGGTGACGCTGGAAAACGGTGCCGTGCTCAGGAGCAAGTCAGTCATCATCGCCACCGGCGCGCGCTGGCGCGAGATGAACGTCCCCGGCGAAAGGGAGTATCGCGGCAAGGGGGTCGCCTACTGCCCGCACTGCGACGGCCCACTGTTCAAGGGCAAGCGCGTCGGGGTCATCGGCGGCGGCAATTCGGGTGTCGAGGCGGCGATCGACCTCGCCGGCATCGTCGGCCATGTCACGCTGTTCGAGTTCGACAGCAAGCTGCGCGCCGATGCCGTCCTCCAGCGCAAGCTGGCCAGCCTGCCGAACGTCACGATAGTCACCAGCGCATTGACCACCGAAGTCACCGGCGACGGCAACAAGGTGAACGGTCTGGTCTACAAGGACCGCAACACCGATCAGGTCAAGCGGATTGATCTCGCAGGCGTCTTCGTCCAGATCGGCTTGTTGCCCAATACCGACTGGCTCAAAGGCACGATCAACCTGTCGAAGTTCGGCGAAATCGAGATCGATGCCAAGGGCCAGACATCGGTTGCGGGTGTCTTCGCTGCCGGCGACTGCACGACGGTACCCTACAAGCAGATCGTCATTGCCATGGGCGCCGGCGCCACCGCATCGCTCAGCGCCTTCGACCACCTGATCCGGACCTCCGCACCTGCCTGATGACGACACCATCGCAGCGACTCGGATGAAAAACGGCCATTCTTGCCTGTCGACCGCAACGGTCATGCTTACAGCGAGTCGGGGCAGCTACGCAGAATTTCCTTGTCGAACGCCGCTTTGACCTTGTCGAGAGCCTAGCGCGCTTTGCCCGCATTGGCGGTCAGGATGTCGGCGGACGTTCTGTCCGGCGCTATCCGTGGCAGCAGCAAGCTGAACTCGGTGCCGGCGCCCACTTCGCTGGTCACGGCAATCGTGCCACCCAGCACGCCGGTCACCGCATTGTGGGTAATGTGCAAACCGAGCCCGCTGCCTCCGCTACCCAGCCTGGTGGTATAGAAGGGGTCGAAAACCCTTCCCAGCCGGTCGGCCTCGATGCCGCAACCGTCGTCGCGCACGGCCAGGCGCACAACGCCTTCAGGCAGCGCCTCGGCCTCGATTCGGATCGTCCCGCGATCGCGATCATTGAAACCGTGCACCACGGCATTGTTGATCAGGTTGGTCAGCGCCTGACCGAGGGCGCCGGGGAAACTGTCGAGGACGATTCCCGCAGGAACCTTTGTCTTGATGCGATAGGGTGTCCGCTTCAACATGGGCTGCAGGGTGGTGACAATTTCGTTCACCACTTCAGCCACCTTGAAACTGCGTCGCTGGTCGCTGGTCTGGTCAACGGCCACCTGCTTGAAGCTGGAAACCAGATTGGCGGCGCGCTCCAGGTTGCGCGTGGTGATGTCGGTGGTGGTGCCCACAGCGTCGACAAGACTGTCGAGATCGGAGCGGCGCAGGCCGGCCGCGCTCGCCGACCGGAACTCCCTGAGGCGCGCATCGAGGGTACTGACGGCCATCAGGGCGTTGCCGACAGGGGTGTTCAACTCGTGCGCGATGCCGGCGACCAGACCGCCCAGCGCCGCGAGCTTTTCGGAGCGGACAAGATCGTTCTGTGTAGCCCTGAGGTTGCCCACGGTCGCTTCGAGTTCCTCATTGGCCTGCGACAATTCCTCGGTCCGCTGCTCGACCCGTTGTTCGAGTTCCACGTTGAGTTGGCGAATTTCGTCCTCGATGCGCCGCTGATCGGTGATGTCGACGGACACCATCAACAACAGACGCACGCCGCCGACTTCTTCGACATGTGCCGAAACAAGGCACAGCAGGCGGGCGCCATCGCCGGCCAGGAGCCAGGCTTCCATCGCCGGAACCGCGCCGCCGCAGGTGAAGGCATCCAGAAAACGGCGGCGATCGCCATCTGTCGTCCAGAGACCGATTTCTGCCCCGTTCTTGCCGATGACGTCGGCCGCCTGCCGGCGAAACTGCCTCTCCCAGGCGGAGTTGACCCTGAGGATCCGGAACGCATTGTTGGCGTCGGAGACCGACATCGGCACCGGCGAGACGTTGAAGATCGTTGCGAGTTGGCGCTGGTTATCGCGCAATGCGGCTTCGGCCCGCTTGCGCTCGGTGATATCGGTATCCATGCTGACGAACAACTGCTGCCCTTCGACGTCGCCCGGAATGGCAAAGACCGAGGTCAGCACGACGATGTTGGCGCCATCCTTGCGCCGCAGCGGGAATTCGGCGGGGCCGAAGGACTCCCCGGTGCGTTCGATCTGCTGCACGATGGCGACGAAATCCCCGGCCTGACCCGTGTCGAGGTACATCAGCGGATTTGCCGTCACGGTCTGGCCAACCGCCTCGTCCGCCGCAAAGCCGAACATCTTCTCGGAAGCCTTGTTCCAGTACAGCACCTTGCCATTCACATCGTACCATTGCACGGCGACCGTGGGAGTCGTCTCCAGCGTCGCCCGCAGGCGCTCGCGGCTACGGGCTGTGGCGGTCTCGCGCTCCTGGATCCCAGCAACCATCAAGCGCAGATCGTCGGACAAGGCATTGAGTTCGGCGATGTATCCCTTGCGCGGCCAGGCATCCGCCAGGTTGCCGCCAGCGATACGGTGCGAATGTTCGGTCAGCCGTCTGATCGGACGCGCCATGCGCGCTCCCCAGAACGGCGCAAGGATCAGGCTTATCGCCAGGGCGCCGACGAATCCAGCCGCGATCAGCAGGATGGTCATGCGGTAGTTGTAATTGCTCCAGCCTGCCAGCACTCTGGCGTCGATGATCCAGCCGACTTTTTCGGACCGGACGCCGCCGGCGAGCCAGCGCTGTCCGAATACTTCCGTGTATTCCGGCGGCGACTTGCCGGCAATGATCGCCTGAAACACCGGCAACGTCGAAAAATCAAAGAACCGGAATGACGGATCGGGATTCGGATTGTTCGAAGCCAGCCAATGCCCCTGGGCGTCGAGAATCGCGACTACGACCTCCTGATCTTGCCTCGTCTCCATCACATCAGCGGTGGTGCGCGCGAGGCTGGTCTCGCCAATCAAGACCCGATCACCCACGGCAAAAGCGAGAGCGACCGTGTTCTTTCCACTGATCGCCGAGAAATTGCGGTCGCTCCAGACTGCCTCCGGTGCGCCGTTGGAGCGCCTGGTGAGGCGCGCTGCCTGGAACAAGCGACTGCCGGAAATGTCTGCACCGCGCAACTCGTCGATCGCCTGGCGTTGTCCTTGGGCAAGACCCAGTGCCTCGACCCGTCCCTCGGCATCGGCGACGTAGACCGCCTGGAAAATCACGCCGTCACCGACGACGGCGTCAATATACGCTTGCAGTTGCGCAGATGGCAGGGCGGGCATGAGTTCCGCCAACGGATGGAGTCGGGATTCGGTGCCGGCCATGAGCTGATCCAGCACCCGCGCCACATTCTTGGCCGCGTCCTGGGCCTGCACCCGCCCACGCTCTTCAACCTGTGGCAACCGGAAAAAGAGGATGATGATGGCGACAAAGGCAAAGGTCAGGACGGTCGTCGTCGTCAGCAGCAGAATCAGCCAGGTTCGCAGCCGCAACTCGCCCCTGAGCGACACCGCCAACCGCCTACTGGACGTTGACAAAGCGACCGTCGCGCACGATGGTCACATAGGCCTTGCGCTGACCATCGCCGAAACGGTCGAAGTTCCAGGTATCCTGCGCGCCTTCGTAGGGGCCTGCGGTCAGCAGCGCCTGCTTGAGCGGTTCCTTGCCGCGCTTGCCAATGGCGAGCAACGTAGCGCGCGTCGCGTCGTAGGCGGCAATGCTGGAAAAGCCCGGATCCTCCTTGAAGCGTGCCCGATAGGTCGCCAGAAAAGCCTGATAGCGTGGTGATGTATCGTCGCGGTTGAAATACTGCAACAGGATCAGCCCCTCGACAGTACGCCCGCCGAGTTCGATGAGTTGCTCGGTCGCGGCCCAGCTCACCCCGACCGCCCTGGCAGCGAACCCCTGCTTGCGGGCTATGAGCAGCAGGCGCACCGTGTCAACCGCATTGGCTATCAGCAGAATCGTGTCGGGCCGATCCGGGACAAGCGTGTTGACGGCATTGAGGTAACTCGGGTCATCACCTGACGTAAATGCGGCATCGACGACGACTGCTCCGCCAAGTGCAACCAACGCCTCGCGAAAATCGGTGAGCCAGGCGCGAGTGTAGGCGCTGTTCCCCAGATCGTAGACCGCCGCGACCCGCCGGGCACCCTGTGCATACGCGTATTTCGCGCTGTGGCTCGCATGTTCACGGGTCGACGACACGACCTTGAACAACTGGTCGTCCTTCCCCGACAGCGGACTGGCTGTCACCGTTGGACTGACCAAGACAAGGCCGGCCTTTTCGGCCGCCGGCAGGACGGCCACCGCCATGGCGCTGGTCAGCGGACCGATGACCGCATCGACGCGCAGGGCAGCCAGTTCTTCCAGAGCCCTCACGGCCATTTCCGGGTTCTGGCCATCGTCCCGCACGACCAGTTCGACCTTGCGACCGGCGATGCCGCCCGCGGCATTGGCCTGCTCAACGGCGAGCAGCGTCCCCTTGTGACCGGATTCGGCTAGGTCGGCGCTGCGCCCGGTCAAGCCACCGATAAAGCCGAGACGGAGGGGTTCGGGTGGCGCGCAGCCGCCGAGCAATGACACGGATAGCAGAAGGCCCGAAAGGACGACATTGAGCGGGAGAGAAAACGTGGCGATCTTCAGGCGCGTTTCTCCTTGTGTTCAGCGAGCCAGCCCAGCAGGTCGGGCAACCGCATCGGCCGCGCGTACAGATACCCCTGCGCCTCGTGGCAGCCCAACCGGCGCAGGCGTGCCGCCTGTTCCTCGGTCTCGATACCCTCGGCGAGCACCTTCATGCCAAGCTGGCGGCCCAGCGGTATCACCATTTCCGCAATACGCGCGCCCCGCTCGCCGACCCCCAGCGCATTGACAAAGCTGCGGTCGATCTTGATGCGATCAGCGGGCAAGCGATCAAGATACGACAGCGAGGAGTAGCCGGTACCGAAGTCGTCGATCGCCACCGAAATACCGCGCTGCTTGATGGCATGGAGAATGCGCTCGACGGCTTCGGGATCCATGATCGCAACGGATTCGGTGATTTCCAGCTCCAGGCCGCTTGGCCCGGCAGTACTTGCCGCCAATGCGCCATCGAGCATGTCGAGAAAGTCGGGATGGGCAAACTGCCCGGCGGAAACGTTGACCGCCATCACCAGGTCGTGGTGGCCGGCACGGCGCAGTTCGTCGCCGGCAAGCAGCGCCATGCGCAGCACCCAAGTGCCAATCTCGACGATCAGCCCGGAACTCTCGGCAATCGGGATGAAACGATCGGGCGGAACGAAACTGCCGTCCTCCTCCTGCCACCGCAACAGCGCTTCGACTCCGACGACCGCGAGGCTTGCGAGATCGATCTGCGGCTGATAGACGAGATAGAGACGGTTGCTGCTGAAAGCGTGGCGCAGGGCGCTTAACTGGTGCGTTCGTTCACGGGCCAGACGACCTGCTGCGGCGGTGAAATACACCGCCCGCCCGTTACCGCCTTCCTTGGCCTGACCCAGCGCGATCCAGGCGTCCTTGAGACGATCGGCACCACTTTCAGTCGAGTCGATGGCGCGAACGACGCCGATGGTGACCGAGATCGCATGCTCGATGCCGTTGAAGCACAAGGGTTCGCGGAACAGCGTGCCCAGGAATGCCGGGGAGACATCGGCCTCAGCGCCGGCAATGGCGAAGACGTCGTTGCTGACCCGTGCGACAAAACAGTTCTCCGGCAGACCACGACGCAGGCGCTGCGCCACGGCGTTCAGCAGTTGATCGCCGTAGTGGTGGCCGAACATGTCGTTGACCGCGGTGAATTGATCTATGTCGACCAGCGCCAAGGTCCGGTCCTCGGAGTCAACGTCGTCAAAACGGTTGTCGAGCGCCTCGATCAATGCGGCACGGTTGGCAATGCCCGTCAGCGTATCGACGTAGGCGATGCCGCGCAGGTGCTCCAGCAGGCGAACATTTTCACCGCCAAGCGCGATGTTGCTGCAAAAGACCTCGAGCAGATTGCGATCGACGTCGACGGGACGGTCCAGATGCAGGAAGGCGGCCAGGTGGCTGCCTTCAGAAGTCGACAGATAGAGCGCCAGGCTATCATCGTCAATCAGGTTGCGGCGCTGCGCCAGGCTGCTCTGGATGCGTTCGGCAACAACCTCCCTCAGGGTTTGGCCGAGCGCGTCGGCATGACGCCCAACGCCCGCAAGCACCTTCAGACCCGGTGGATCGCTCCCCGCATCTTCGGTGCAGATCAGCCCATCGGGCGCCACACCGACAAGATCAGCAATCCGGTTCAGCGCATCACGGGCGAAACGTCCGATGTCCCGCTCGCTCATCAGCTCGCGACTGGCAGTGACGATGCATTCCAGCGAGCGGCGGTTGGCATCGAGACGACACAACTGATCATAGGTGCGCAACGCCGATGACAAGGCGGTGAACAGCTTGTTGCGCGTCAGTTCGCTCTTGCTCTTGTAGTCGTTGATATCGTAGCGACGAACCGTGTCTATCTCCGGCGCGTAGCCGGGCTGGCCGGTGCGCAGAATGATCCGGATGTTGCCCAACGCCAGTTCGTCGCGGATGACGCTGATAATATCGAGACCGGCACTCGGCGTTTCCATGACGACGTCGAGCAGAATGACAGCGATGTCGGATTCACGCTGCAACTCCTCAACAGCCTTGGCAGCGGAGTAGGCGTGGATCAATTCCAGTGGCCGCTCGAGGATGGTGAGTCCAGTCAGCGCAAAGCGCGTCGCCGCATGCACCTGGGGATCGTCGTCGACGACAAGAATCCGCCAGGCCGGCCGCTCCGCCGATACATCCGACGGCGCGTCATCGTCGATGAAGGTCAGCAGGTCGTCTGTGTTGGACACAGCTATGGTTTCTCACGGAGTGAAAAGGGAGCCGCAAATGGCACGTACATTTGGCTGAACTTCATCCCCGTCATGTTACTCGCAAACCGCCTCAACATAGCGGGCCGACGCTTTGTATCATAAGCACTTTCCGAACCGAAGCAAGCTTCTCGATTCCCGGCGAGCCAGCGTCTGATCACTCAGACCCTCGTCTGTGGGTAATGTTGGGGGAAACCCGAGGAAGCTCGACGGCCGTTTGCGTTAATCACAGATGCGCGGCTTTGAGCGTCCGACACCCTCATGGCGCGGCCCAAATGGCGATTTCAATTGCGCCCTCCCGACACGATGACGCTACCAGGTTGAATCCGGGCGCCATGCAGCCGCCCAACCAGGCAGGTCCGCTGCGGGCATCGGCCGGGCAATGCCGTAGCCCTGTCCCAGTTCGCAGCCCAGCGACAACAAAAGTGCGCCATGGGCAGCCGTTTCCACGCCTTCGGCGATTATCTGGCGGCGGAAGGCTCTGGCCAGCCCGACGATGCCCTGAACGATGGCCAAATCATTGGAATCCTCGAGCATGCCACGCACAAAGGTCTGGTCGACCTTGAGCAGGTCCGCCGGCAGGCGCTTGAGATAGGTCAGCGACGAATAGCCGGTGCCGAAGTCGTCCAGCGCGAAGTTCACGCCCATCGCCAAGCAGGCGTACATGAGTTCGGAGACCTTTGTCACATCCTCCAGCGCGCTGGTCTCGACGATTTCCAGCTCCAGTTGGCCGAACCTGACCTGCGGGTGGGCCGCCAGCATCTCGGCGAGGCACTGAGTGAAATCGACCTGCTGCAACTGGCGCGCGCCGACATTCACGCTGACCGAGATGTCCAGCCCCGCGGCATTCCATTGGGTGATCTGGTTCAGCGCGGCGTCAATCACCCATTCGCCCAGTTCGACGCTGATCGGGTGCTCCTCGATGATGGGCAGGAAGTCCCCCGGCGGCAGCAGCCCGCGTTCGGGGTGCCGCCAGCGGATAAGGGCTTCGGCACCAACGACTGCGCCGGTCCTCATGTTTACCTTGGGCTGGTAGTACAACTCGAACTCTCGCCGATCGAGGGCGCGGCGGATGTGCTCAATGCTTTCGTGGCGGGTCGTCAGCACTGCATCATGGGCGATGTCGAACAGGTGATAGCGGTTCCTTCCCATCTGCTTGGCCGCATACATCGCCTGGTCGGCGTGGCGCAGCAACTGGTCGGCATCCGCATTGTCCTGCGGGTAGAAGGTCACGCCGATACTGGCGGACACCCGCAGTGTTGCATCGCCCGCATTCACCGGTTCGGAAGCCGCGAGCAACAGGCGGGCGAGGACCGGTTCGCAGCTCTCCGGCGCGTCAAGATCTCCGAGCACCGCGACAAACTCGTCGCCGCCGATCCGCGCCAAGGTATCGCAATCGCGCAGAACTTCCTTCATGCATCGCGCGAGGGTAATCAGCACCTGGTCGCCCACATCATGCCCATACTCGTCATTGATCGATTTGAAGCCATCCAGATCGAGATAGACCACTGCCAGCGACTGGCCACGCCGCTGGCTCTGGGCCATGGTCTGCTGCAACCGGTCGGCGAGGAGCGTACGATTGGGCAGGTTGGTCAGGCTATCGTAATGCGCAATGGATTCGAGCCGCTGCTGGTACTCCTTCATCGCGGTAATGTCAGAGAACAGGGCAACATAGTTCATTGTCCTGCCGCCGGGATCTTGCACGGCGCTGATTGTCAGCATCTCGGCGTACACCCTTCCATCCTTGCGCCGGTTCCAGATTTCGCCATTCCAGTAGCCGTCAGCGGTCAGGGCTCGCCACATCGCCGCATAGAACTCGGCGTCATGCCTGCCCGAGCGGAGAATGCTGGGCTTCTGCCCCACGGCATCTTCCCGCGTGTAGCCCGTAATCCAAGCAAAGGCGTCATTGACATCGACAATGACACCGCCGGCATCGGTAATCATGATGCCCTCACGGGCGTGGGTGAACACGCTGGCGGCAAGGTGCAGCGCTTCGTCGACGCGCTTGCGATCGGTAATGTCCATGACGAAAACGAGATTGCACGGCACGCCATCCATGTCGACGCTCTCCGCCGACAGGCTGATCCAGCGCACCTCGCCGTTCTTGAGCCGCCAGGTGGTCTCCCATCCGACCACCCGACCGCTGCGCTGGAGGGCGGCCACCCACGGGCGGCGAGCCTCCTCGTTCGGCCAGAGCCCGACCTCGATCGAGGTGCGTCCGATGAGATCCTCGCGCTTCCAGCCGAAGTCACGCTCATAGGCGCGATTGGCATCGATGAAACGACCGTCATCGGAGCGCGCGATCGATGCCGCCAGGGGACTGAAATGAAAGGCCGTGGAAAAACGTTCCTCGGTGCGGCGCAAAGTCTCTTCGGCGACCTTGCGTTCAGTGATGTCCCGGATTACGCCAAAGACGATCCGCTCCTCCTTGTCGAAGAAGGCTATCGAGTGGATATCGCGAATCTCGCCGGTATCCGCTTTTTTGATCTTGAATTCCAGGTCATACGGTTGGCCACTCTTGATCAACTGCGTCATGGCCGCGTCGAGCACGGGACGATACTCGGGCAAGGGAATTTCCTTGAAGACCGAATAGTCATCGTACCCCGGCTTGCTCCGGTCCAGGCCATACAGCTTGGCTGCACCATCGGAAGCGAGCATGACCTGGAAATCGAGATGGTATTCCCAGTTGCCGGAACCGGACACAAGTTCGGCTTTCTTCAATCTCGCTTCGCTGGCGCGGATAGCCTGCGCCGCCAGTTCGTGTTCGGTAACGTCGGTGTAGGTGGTGACAAAACCGCCGCCGGGAAGCGGATTGCCAACCACTTCGATGACAGTACCATTGGGCCGGGTGCGCTTGAAGCGGTGCGGTTGCATGGCCCGGGCGCGCTCGACCATCTCGCGTACCTTGGCGTCGGCATCGCAGGGGCCGTACTCGCCGTGCTCGACGTTGTAACGCACGAAAGTTTCGAACGAAGCACCACTGCGCGCCATTTCCTCGGGAAAGCCCAGAATCTGGCAAAACCTGCTGTTCAACGCGGTCATGTGCAGCTCGTCGTCGACCACGCTGATCCCCTGCGCGATGTTTTCGAGGGTGGCCTGCAGAACCTTGGTCTTCCGGGCCATCTCGGCCTCGGCTTGCTTGCTTGCCGTCACGTCGTGCGCGGTGCCGTAATAGCCGAGGAACACGCCGTCCTCGTCATAGTTGGGTCGGCCGAAGACCTTGGACCAGTGCTCGTTTCCCTCGCCGTCATGGATCCGGTATTCCAGCTCGAAGGGTTCGCGGGCTGCCAGCTGCGCACGATGGGCTTCCCACTGCGCGGGCGTCAGCCCGGAGGGCGCAAGCTCCCAGCGTGTCCTGCCCTTGATCTCATCCAGCGCCAGCGGCACCTTGCCGGCCCCTCGCTCACTGGTGCCGGCGATGCTGACGAAGCGGCCTTCGCTGTCCTGCTCCCAGAACCAGTCCTCGGACATTTCGACGAGCGCGCGAAAGCGCTTTTCGCTGCGACGCAGATCGATGGTCATCTCCGCCGCCAGTCGCTCGGCGCGCGTCCTCGAGCGCGCCAGAGCGAGGTAGAGCGCGGCCAGCAGCAAGCTGACCGCGACGCTGGCGGCCAGGACCAGTGCCGGAATCTGGCCGCCCTGCTGACGGCTGACCCAGGCATCTCCGGCACTCACGCGAACCTCCCAGAAACGCCCGCCCGCGGCAATGAGCGCCGTCGAAGACAATCCCCGATCCCGGTTTTCGGCCGCCGCATCGCCGGTGCATCTTTCCACGATCGGCTGCCGCACTGGCGCAGGATTTCCGTTTGTCGCCTGTGGACCGACGTCGAAAACGGCGGCACAAAGCCCGGCGAGAAACGGCTGGGCGAAAATGTCGCTCAAGATATTGCTGGCTTCGAGCGAGATCCCGACCAGGGCGACGAGGGCACTGTGACGTTCGGCGGCTGACCCCAGCGGCGCACCACGGCGATACACAGGTGCGCGCAGCACCAGGCCCCGCTCGCCTTGCGCACTCTGAACCAGTTGAAATGGCTGCGTAAACGTGGTCTTGCCTGTCTCACCGGCGGCGAGCAACGACTCGCGGGCAGCCGGCTGGCTCGATACATCCAGCCCGAAGGCGGGCCGGTTGTTCGCGAAAGGTTCGATATAGTCGATGACAAAGTGCTCGCTCTCGGCGCTGTCGGGATGAATCGCGAAGTCCGGGAATCCCTTTGCGTCGAGGCTTCGGTCATCGCGCACGGCGGCCATGAACGCGGCTTTTTCGGAGTCGGATACCCTGCGCGTCAGGTGCAGCGCCCGAATGCCCGGCAGCGGCATCTGCCCGCGCAGATTCTCGTAATACCGGCGAAATTCGGGACGGTCGACGTGCTGCGAGGCAACGAACAGACCCTGCATGCCCAGCACAAGGGTCTGGTAATCGTCCACACGACGCTGAATTCCAGCAAGCACCAGACTGGAACTGGCGTCGAAACGCGAACGTGACTCGCGCGCCAGATTGTCTTCCGCATTGCGCCAAAGCGCATAACTGGTGGCCAAGCCCACTGCCAGTACAACGCAAGTCACCCGCAGCGGCGTCATGAGGCTGGCCCTCACTGGCACGAGTTCCCTGGCGGGAGCGTCACTGCTGGTTTGGCCTGCAGGCATCATGGCGAAAGCCTAATGCAAAGGCATGGACTACGCAACCGAGCTCAGGCCAGCGGACGATAGGGCAGTGCCTCGTCGCCGATTTCGGCGATAATGCGGTGTTCGCTGCCTGCGCCGGGCTGGTGCTGTTCTGGCTGGCGGTAGCGGGCTCGATGAATTTCCCGCAACGGCGCGTGGGGGCCGTGGCGGCTCAAGATATCTAGGAGAGATGGGGCATGGCATCGGTCAACAAGGCAATCATCATCGGGAATCTTGGCAAGGATCCCGAGGTTCGCTACACCGCCAGCGGCGAGGCGCTGTGCAACATCACCGTCGCCACCAGCGAGACCTGGAAGGACAAGGCTAGCGGCGAGAAGAAGGAAGCGACCGAATGGCACCGCATCTCCTTTTTCGGCAAGCTGGCGGAAATTGCCGGGCAATACCTGAAGAAAGGGTCGCAGGTCTATGTCGAGGGAAGCATCCGGACCCGCAAATGGACCGACAAGGAAGGTCAGGAGCGTTACACCACGGAGATTCGCGGTGACGAAATGCGCATGCTTGGTTCACGTCAGGGGATGGGCGCGCCGGCATCATCCGGTGACTTCGACAGCGAGCCAACCGACTATGCGCCGTCACCCGCCAGAAACAAGCCAAAGCCGGCCTTCGACGATCTGGGCGACGACATTCCGTTTTGAAATGTACTAAACTGGTACTGCTTGCGCTGCCTATCGTGGCTGGCGCTACCTCAATGGCCGGCCAAGGAAAGAATCGTGTCCAACCCCCTCACCTTTAAAATACTCGAGGATATCGCCAGGGATCTTTCTGGCAGCGAGATCACGTTCCCGACATTTCTCGACATCACCTTCCAGGTGCGGACTGCCCTGAAAGATCCCGATCTGACGGTTGAGCAGTTGGCAAAACTGGTTGGCGCCGAGCCCTTGATGAGCACCAAGATTGTCCGGATGTCCAACTCTGTGGCACTGAATCCTTCCGGCCGGGAGATCGCCGATGTCAAGAGCGCGATTGTCCGAGTCGGGATGGAGGCGGTCCGCACGGTATCCTTTGCCGTGGCGATGGAGCAATTGCTCAAGTCGAAGTCGATGCAGTCGTTCGCGAGCATTTCGGCGAAGCTCTGGGATCACAGCTCGCATGTGGCCGCGCTGTGTCGCGTGCTGGCCCGCAAGGTGGCGAAGAGCAATGGCGATGAGGCGATGTTTGCCGGCCTGGTGCACGATCTGGGCGTCTTCTACCTGCTCTCCCGCGCAGCCAGTTTCCCCGAACTGGTCGACGACAAGATTGAACTGCATGCGCTGCTGGTCGGCTGGCATGACAACATCGGTCATGCCCTGCTGTCCGCCCTGGGCACGCCGGATTCCGTTCTCGTGGCGGTGCAGGAGCACGAAACCGATCGCGAGATTGTCAAGCTGAAATCCCTGTCCGATGTGCTCTATATCGCCAACAAGATCGCCAATCGAACGGCCAGCTGGCGCGACCCGGAGGTTGATGCGGCGGTCGACACTTCAATCCTCGATACTCTCTTCGATGCCGACATGCTGGCCGAGATTATTGAGGAGTCTGAAGAAGAGGTTCAATCACTGAAGGCGGCACTGGGCAATTGATGCCGGATTGCCGCGCGCTTGGTGGCCCATGTCCTCAGTGGCATAGGGACGCCGCAATCTGCTGACGGGCGCTGGCCGTAGCTTGTGAACATGAACAGCAATGACTCTGGTTGACGAATTGCGTGCGTGGCTGCGGCATCGTGCGTCGAAGGAAAAAGCATGATGAACAGGGAGGAACGCATCGAACAGGCGATCGGGGCCCACGTGCAGTGGATGACGCGACTCAGACAAGCGGTGCTCGACGCGCAGTCGGGACTCGACATGCGGGAGATTCGTGCGGACAACCAGTGCGAATTCGGCAGGTGGCTGCATGGCCCGGGCCTTTCGCCAAGCGACCGTCTGACGGAATACTATCGCGAGGTTCGACACGTGCATGCCGAGTTTCATGAGCTTGCCGGACGCATCGTCGAACTGGCAGCCGCAGGCCGGGTGTTCGAGGCCTATGCATTGCTTTACGGGGAGTACATTACCTTGTCGGGCAGGCTGGCCTTGGCGATGCGGGCATGGCAGGCGAATCAACGGGAATTGATCGTTGGATCCGCTTCATTTCTCGGGAATGGCGACGTGTGAGTCACCTGCGAACTGAGCTGATTTCCGGGTCGACCGCGTCAGGTTTCTGGTCGGCTTCCCCATCGGTGACTGTGCCGAACTCAGGCCACGACACGGTGGCGCTCATCAATCAGCGCCAGGAGCGCACCTGACTCAAGCCCCGGCGCGACCAGGAAACCTTGAAACTGGTCACACCCGGCCTCCTGCAAAAAAAAGCGGTGCGCCTCGGTCTCTACCCCTTCTGCGACAATTTTCAGACGCAGCGCTTTCCCCAGATTGATGATCGCCGCCACAATCGCCGTATCGCTCTCGTCGTCTGGCAGACCGTCGACAAAGGTTCGGTCGATCTTTAGCTTGTTGATCGGAAACCGCTTGAGGTACATGAGGCTTGAGTAACCGGTCCCGAAGTCGTCAATGGACAATTGAACACCCAGCCGGGCCAGCTCCCGCAAGCGTTGCAGCGCCTCGTCCGCATCAAGAACAAGAATCGATTCTGTCAGTTCCAATTCCAGCGATTCCGGCGGCAAGCCGGAATCATTAAGCGCACGGGCCACCGACCCCACGAAGTCCTTGTTCTGAAACTGAACAGCGGAGACGTTGACCGCGACCATGATTGAGACGCCGGCGACGCGCCATGCCGCGGCCTGCCTTACCGCCTCGTGCAGGACCCAGTCTCCCAGCGTGACAATGAATCCGCTCTCTTCGGCCACTGCTATGAATCGGCCCGGAGGGATATCACCCAATTCCGGATCGCGCCAGCGAGCCAGTGCCTCCGCACCAATGATTCGATCTGTCGCGATATCGATGCGCGGCTGATAGTGCAGGTGAAACCCGCCCGTATCGAGAGCCTCGCGCATGGCATGATCGAGCTTCATGCGGCTGAGCAGATCAACGTTCATCTGCCGTTGATAGAACCGGAAACCCGACCGGCCCCGCTCCTTGACCCGGTACATGGCTGCATCCGCGTTCTTGATCAGATCGTCAGCTGTTTCACCGTCTGCAGGATAGAGCGCAATTCCGATGCTGCAAGTCAGCGCGAAGGCCATCGCATCGAGTAAATAATTTTCGGCCAGGGAGGCAAGTATCCGGTTTGCCGTGAGTTCGGCGCCATGTTCATCGACGTCGTGCAACAGGACCAGGAATTCGTCTCCTCCCAGGCGCGCAGCAGTGTCAGTCTGTCGCAGGCAGGCCTGGATGCGTTCAGCCACCTGAACCAGGACACGATCACCAAAGGCATGACCGAGAGAATCATTGATGTGCTTGAAGCGGTCGAGATCGAGGAAAAGGACCCCGAACCTCTTCCCTTCCCGCTTCGACCACTTGAGGGTGAAGTCGATACGCTCCCGCAGCATGGCCCGATTCGGAAGCCCGGTGAGCGTGTCGTAATAAGCGAGCTGAGCAATGCGGTTCTTGGCGGCGATCTGTTCGGCCTGATCCTTGAAGAAGATGACATGCTGCAACGAACAGCCATCATCATCTTGTACACGAACGAAAGAGGCGAGTCCGGGAATCGTCGTGCTGTCCTTCTTGCGATACCAGAGTTCGCCTTCCCACACCCCCTCCGCAGTCACCTGACGCCGGATATGCTGGCAGGCATCGTGATCGTCGGGGGTAAAGAAGAAGGCGTCGATCGCTTGCCCAAGGATGTCCGATTCAACCAAGCCCATCAGTTTCTGCGACTGCGGATTGACTGAGACAATTCGATAGTCCGCATCGGTCACCAGGATGGCGTCCAGACTGGAGGCGAAGACCCTGGCAGCCAGACGCAAGCGCGACTCGTCCGCCAGTCGCTTGGTGATGTCCCGAAAAGAGAAGACACGGCCGATCGGACGGCCGCGCGCATACTGGGGCAAGGAAACGCGCTCGAGGATACGGCCGGAGCGCAGCACCAGGACATCCAGGCCTTCGAGCAAGGGAGCACGGGTCAGGGCGCCCAACTGGTTGGCGTAATGATCTGCATCGAGCACATGCTGGGTAAGCCAGGCATGAACAGCTGCGTCGTCACGATGCGTTATCAAGACATCCGGAAGATCCCACAGTTCGGCAAAACGCTGGTTGTAGCTGCGGATGCCATTCTGCAGGTCGATCACCAGAATGCCGTCCGCCGTGGATTCGAGTGTGGCGCGCAGTTCGGCAACCAGTTTCTCGAGTTCTTCCTCGACCTGGTGCTGTTTGCTTTGATCAAACAGGCCAACCAGGTAGAAAGACGTGTTGTGTTCAAGGAGTACGCGGCTGACTCGGCGATCGACCTTGACGATCGACCCGTCGGCCCGACAGAGGGTGGTTTCGGAGAAAATGTCGCTGGCAAGGCCGGCAGCGACATCTTCCCAGAAAAACTGGTCTTCTGGACTTGCGGCCAGGTTGATGACGGGCTGGCCAATCAGTGAGTCTCTGCTCATCCCCAGGAGACGGATGGCTGCCGAATTCACAAGGCGAATGCGCAGATCCAGACCATCGACTATCAGAACCGATTCCAGCAAGCCTTCGATGAGAGGGGGCCAGTTCACGACGGCAGTCATGCTGCGATGGCACCGTCATCAATGCTGCGGGCGGGTTCGAAGAAATAGCAGACCCGCTTCCGTGGTGACAGGTAGGCAAGCGCCGCGCTCGGCAGTTGCAGCGGCTTCAAGCTGCGGCAAATGCCAAGCGCGGGTTCGCTTTCGAGATCGACAATCAGCGCTTCCTCGGCAGGAATCGCGGGATCATGGACGACAACCCGGGGCTTGAGCGGCCGCGAGGAATTGACAGAGACAACCAGGGCATAGCGTTCATCGCGGAGCTGCACCACGGAACCGGGAGGATAAACGCCCATCATGCGGACGAAGGCATTGAGAAGCGTGGCATCGAACTTGGCCCTTGTCCTGGCGAAAATCTGCGCCAGCGCTTCATGGGGGGTGAGCGCCAGGATCGGATTGACGGGATTGCAGAGGTTGTCGTAGTGATTGATCAGGCTGACCACGCGAGAAGCCGGGTGGAGTTTGTCATTGCCGGCATGCAAGGGATAACCGGTACCATCAGCGTATTCGTGATGCTGACCAATGGCGAGCAAGGCGCCGGAAGTAAGCCCCATGCGCTTGGCCATGGCGACGCTGTAGGCGACATGTTCCTCGAACAGTTGCTGTTCGGAGGCCCGCTCGAACTGATCCTGAAAGCGCAGGCGATCGGGGAGTTCGGCCTTGCCTACATCATGAAGCAACGCGCCGACGCCAATATCCGTCATGATCGAATCATCCAAGCAACAGGCGTGGCCGAGCAGGAGGGCGAGCACCGTGACGCTGATGGCATGAAGCGACGGACGGTCGCCCACTCTCTCGGCAAGCAGGCGAATGTTGGCTTCCTGCGCGCCCCGCAGCTCGGCAAGCAGGCTGCCAACCAAGGCTTCGCAGGTTGCACGAGCGACCTGCGGATCGGAATGAACCGATTTGGCGATCTGCCGGTAGGCGTTGGCGGCGTTGTCAAACTGACGCTCGCACCGCTGCAGGCTCGCTCGCTGTTGCGAGAGCAGCTCCCGCCGCTGGCTCTTGGCCATTTCCTCTGCGGTCGGCGTTTCCGAAACGCGAGGTTCGGTGGGCGCCATTGCGGCCGGCTCAATGACATCAGACTCCGGGCCGCTGCGCCCGGGAGAGTAACGGATTCGCCTGAGACCCAGCGAGCGGATCGTCTTGATCTGTTCGGTGGACTGGATCTTGAAGCTGCTTAGGGGAAAGGGGTGCCTGATCCAGCCAAGGTCGAGAAAGACGAAATGTCCAACGCGCAATTCCCCGACGTCGATATCTTGGGTATCACTATCTGTCATTGTCTTGGCACACCCGGCTACCCTAGATTTCCCCGACTCAATTCTAGCATGCGCCTTAATTCAATATATGCAAAAAGTATCGTGTGGCGTGCATGGCTGAATCGCCGGGCGCTTCACCGTGACAATCCAAGCCTCCGTTACCGAGCCGATTAGCCCTGACTTGCCGAAGCAGCGAAATGCTGGTTGCCTAAGGCAGGGATCAAGCCACCAGATCCCCGTTCCGGGTTAGCATCGAGGCCTATGCGGCATGCGCTTCTGTTCTCCGTTTTCGTCATCGCCTCCTGCGGGCTGGCCTACGAACTGATCGCCGGCGCGCTGTCGTCGTATCTGCTCGGCGATTCGGTGACGCAGTTCTCGACGGTGATCGGCGCCTACCTGTTCGCAATGGGGGTCGGTTCGTGGCTGTCGAAGTACATTACCCGCGACCTGATCGGGCGCTTCATCCAGATCGAACTGATGGTCGGCCTGCTCGGCGGGTTTTCGGCGGTCGGGCTGTTTCTGGCGTTCGTCTGGCTGCCGGCACCGTTCCGCCTGCTGCTCTATCTGGCGGTTTTCGGCGTCGGCGTCCTCGTCGGGCTGGAAATTCCGTTGGTGATGCGCATCCTGAAGCGCGAACTGGCGTTCAAGGATCTGGTTTCGCAAGTGCTCACTTTCGATTATCTCGGCGCGCTGGCGGTCTCGATCCTGTTTCCGCTGCTCCTCGCCCCGCAACTCGGCATGGTGCGTACCGGTCTGCTCTTCGGGCTGCTCAACGTCGCAGTGGCGCTGTGGGCATTGCATCTGTTCCGCGACCAGTTGCCGGCGCGGCGCTGGCTGGCGGTTCAGACCTGGGCTGCTTTCGGCGCGCTGGCCGCCGGTTTCGCCGGAGCCGGGCAACTGACGACACTGGCCGAAGCCCATCTCTACGCGGACGACATCGTCCATGCCGAGACGACGCCCTATCAGCGCATCGTCGTCACCCGCTGGCGTGACGACCTGCGCCTGTTCCTGAACAACAACCTGCAGTTCTCGTCGCATGACGAATACCGCTACCACGAGGCGCTGGTTCATCCCGGACTGGCGGCGCTGCCCGCCGCAAGACACGCCTTGGTGCTCGGTGGCGGCGACGGGCTGGCGCTGCGCGAAATCCTCAAGTATCCCAACGTCGAGGCGGTGACGTTGGTCGATCTTGATCCGGCGATGACCGACCTGTTTGCCACGGCGCCGCCGCTGGTGGCGCTCAACAGGGGGGCGCTGAAGTCGCCGCGAGTCACGGTGATCAATGCCGATGCCCTGCAATGGCTGGAGGAGAACCGCGACTATTTTGACTTCATCGTCATCGACTTTCCCGACCCGGCCAACTTTGCGCTCGGCAAGCTCTACACCTCGGCCTTCTACCGTCTGCTCGAAAGACGGCTGGCGGCGCACGGCCTGATCGTCGTCCAGTCGACATCGCCGCTCTACGCCCGGCAGTCGTTCTGGTGCGTGGTGACGACGCTCGAGGATGTCGGCTTGAGGACGGCGCCGTACCACGCACTGGTGCCATCGTTCGGCGAATGGGGCTTCATCATCGCCGGCCGTCAGGAGTTCGTGCCGGCTGCGGTCGACCCGCAAAAAACCCGGTTTTTGACACCCGAGATCGTGCCCGACCTGTTCCGCTTCCCGGCCGACATGGCGCGCGTTCCGGCCGAGGTCAATCGGCTCAACAACCAGGTGCTGGTTGGCTATTTCGAGCAGGAGTGGCGCAAGGTCGTGCGCTAGCGAAAGTGGCTTGCAGGCCGCGCCTCTGGAGTTGTCCGGGGATTTCTGGCAGTCTGTGTGCGGGCAGGGTGGCCGGATTTCCTGCAACATCACGAGTGAATGTCATGGGAGGAGGGCCGGGTGATCGATGCGCGGAGTTACTGTGTCACGGAGACCTTGCGCAATGGCATGGAAGTCTGCATCCGCGCCATGCATCCCGACGACGGCGAACGGATTGCCGAGGCCTTCAGCCACCTCGATCCGGAAACCATTTATACCCGCTTCTTCAGTTTCAAGCACGGGCTGAGCGAGGCGGACTACCGCCTGATCCGGGAGATGGATTTCGATAACCGCGTTGCGCTGATCGTCACCCGGATGGTGGAAGGCCGGGAGGTCGTCATCGGGTCGTCGAGTTATGCCCGCTGTGGGGACGGCACAGCGGAAGTCGCCTTCACGGTCGAGGAGGATTTTCACGGCCTGGGCATCGCCCGGCGATTGCTTGCCCATCTCGGCCGCATTGCCCGGGAACGAGGGATTTCAAGTTTCGTGGCGGAGGTGCTGGTGACCAACGCGGCCATGCTCAAGGTGTTCTCCGCCGTCGGCTGGCCAATGATAAGAACGATGGCGGATGGCACGGTCCACGTGACGCTGTCCCTGACGGAAGCGCCGCCGGGCTGATTGCCGGCGCGGCCTGCTGGTCCGTGGTGGTCGGGCGGACGAACTTGCGTATAGTGAGCGGCTGCTTCAATCCAACACGACACCGGCATCATGGAAACCATCCGCATTCGCGGTGCGCGCACCCATAACCTGAAGAACATCAACCTCGATCTACCGCGCAACCGGCTGATCGTGATCACCGGTCTGTCGGGGTCGGGCAAGTCCTCGCTGGCCTTCGACACCCTCTACGCCGAGGGTCAGCGGCGCTATGTCGAATCGCTGTCGGCCTACGCAAGACAGTTCCTGCAGTTGATGGAAAAGCCCGACGTCGACCTGATCGAGGGCCTGTCGCCGGCTATTTCGATCGAGCAGAAGGCGACTTCGCACAACCCGCGGTCGACGGTCGGCACCGTTACCGAAATCCATGATTACCTGCGCCTGCTCTTCGCTCGCGCCGGGACGCCATATTGTCCCGACCACAACCGGCCGCTGGCAGCGCAAACCGTTTCGCAGATGGTCGACCACGTGCTGGCACTGCCTGCAGAAACGCGGTTGATGATCCTCGCGCCGGTCGTCGCCAACCGCAAGGGCGAGCAGATGGATCTCTTCGCCGAACTGCGCGCCCAGGGCTTCGCCCGGGTGCGGGTCGACGGTGCCGTGCATGAACTCGACGCGGTGCCCAGGCTGACCAAGTCACAGAAGCACAATGTCGATGTCGTCGTCGACCGCCTGAAGGTGCGCGAGGACATGCGCCAGCGCCTCGCCGAATCCTTCGAAACCGCCTTGCGCCATGCCGACGGCCGGGCGGTCGCGCTGGAGATGGACAGCGGCGCGGAACACATGTTCTCGGCCAGATTTGCCTGCCCGGTCTGCTCGTACGCCTTGCAGGAACTCGAGCCGCGCCTGTTTTCCTTCAACAACCCGATGGGTGCCTGCCCGAAATGCGACGGCCTCGGGGTGATCCAGTTCTTCGACCCCCGGCGCGTCGTCGGCAACCCGGCGCTGTCGTTGGGCGCCGGGGCGATTCGCGGCTGGGACAGGAAGAACCAGTTCTACTTCCAGATCATCGAATCGCTCGGCGCGCATTACGGCTTCTCGGTCGATACGCCGTTCGCCGAGTTGCCCGAGGAATTCCGCCAGGTGATTCTTTACGGCTCCGGGCGCAGCGAGATCAATTTCCGCTACCTCAACGACAGGGGCACGCGCTTCGACCGCAGCCACACCTTCGAGGGCATCATCCCCAACCTCGAGCGGCGTTATCGCGGTAGCGACTCGCAGACGGTGCGCGAGGAGCTTTCCAAGTACATCAGCAACACCGGGTGTCCACAGTGCGCGGGCACCCGCCTGCGCATCGAGGCGCGGCACGTCCGCGTCGGCGCCAGGACGCTGCATGAAATCAGCCGCCTGCCGCTCGGCGAGGCACGCAACTACTTCAACTGCCTGACGCTGACCGGCGCCAAGGCACAGGTCGCCGACAAGATACTCAAGGAAATCACCGCCCGGTTGTCGTTTCTGATCAACGTCGGGCTCGACTACCTGAGTCTGGAACGCTCGGCGGAAACCCTGTCGGGCGGCGAATCGCAGCGCATCCGGCTGGCCTCGCAGATCGGCTCCGGGCTGACCGGCGTCATGTACGTGCTCGACGAACCGTCGATCGGTCTGCACCAGCGCGACAACGACCGCCTGCTGCAGACGCTGAAGAATTTGCGCGACATGGGCAACTCGGTCCTCGTCGTCGAGCACGACGAAGACGCCATCCGCTCGGCGGATCATGTCGTCGATATCGGCCCCGGGGCCGGCATCCACGGCGGCTTCATCGTCGCCGAAGGGACGCCGGCCGAAGTGGCCGCCAACCCGGCCTCGATGACCGGCGACTATCTTTCCGGGCGCAGGGCAATTTCGGCCCCCAACTCGCGTCGACCGCGCCAGCCTGACAGACAGCTCCTGGTCATCGGCGCCTGCGGCAACAACCTGAAGAACGTCACCCTCGATCTGCCGGTCGGCCTGTTTACATGCATCACCGGTGTTTCCGGCTCGGGCAAATCGACACTGATCAACGACACGCTCTACACCGCCGCCGCCCGTCACCTCTACGGATCGACCGCGGAGCCGGCAGCGCACCATGAAATCATCGGCCTCGACCTGTTCGACAAGGTGATCAGCGTCGACCAGGCGCCGATCGGCCGCACGCCGCGCTCCAACCCGGCGACCTACACCGGCCTGCTGACGCCGATCCGCGATCTCTTTTCGCAGGTTCCCGAGTCGCGGGCGCGCGGTTACGGGCCCGGCCGCTTCAGCTTCAACGTCAAGGGCGGACGCTGCGAGGCCTGCCAGGGCGATGGCATGATCAAGGTCGAGATGCACTTCCTGCCCGACATCTACGTTCCGTGTGACGTCTGCCACGGCAAGCGCTACAACCGCGAAACGCTGGAGATCGGCTACAAGGGCCGCAACATCCACGACATTCTCGGCATGACCGTCGAGCAGGCGCGAGAGTTCTTCGATGCCGTGCCAGTCGTCGCCCGCAAGCTGCAGACGCTGGTCGATGTCGGCCTCAGCTACATCACCCTCGGCCAGAGCGCGACCACGCTGTCGGGCGGCGAGGCCCAGCGCGTCAAGCTGGCGCTCGAACTCTCCAAGCGCGACACCGGGCGCACGCTGTATATCCTCGACGAGCCGACGACCGGCCTGCATTTCTCGGACATCGAAATGCTGCTCGCGGTGCTGCAGCGCCTCGCCGAGCACGGCAACACCATCGTCGTCATCGAGCACAACCTCGACGTCATCAAGACCGCCGACTGGATCGTCGACCTCGGTCCCGAAGGCGGCGACGGCGGTGGCCGCATCCTCGTCGCCGGGACGCCGGAACAGGTCGCCAGGTGCACGTCGAGCTACACTGGACGTTTCCTGAAACCGCTTTTGAACAAGCGTTGAGGCCTACAGTCGTGGACCGCAATGGAATTGACCTGCTGACCGCGCCGGAAAGCCCGCCTGTCGGCAACAGGCATCAGCCAGCGTCCGACGCGACGACGAGCCGGTTACGGCCCTGGCGCTTGGCTTCGTAAAGCGCCAGGTCAGCTTGCTGCAACGCGATCTCGATCGGACAGTGGCTGGCATCAGCCAGCCCGACACTCAAGGTGACGCGGACAAGGACACCGTCCGTCAGCCAGATCTCTTGCTCGGCGCAGTGCTCCCGGAAGCGGTCGAGAAGAACCCGTGCCTGCTCGACCGTAGACTCGGGAAGGAGGAACGCAAACTCTTCGCCGCCATAGCGACAGACCCGATCCGACTCGCGCAGGCTCTCGGCAAGCAGCCCGGCAAAGTTGCGCAGCACGACATCGCCGGCATCGTGACCGTAGGTGTCGTTGAGGTTCTTGAACGAATCGAGGTCGCCGATGGCAACCGCGATCGGCCGGCCATAGCGCTGGGCGCGCCGCAGTTCGGCTTTGGCGGATTCCATGAAGTGCCGCCGGTTCATCAATCCGGTCAGGTCATCGCGATTGGCCAGCACCTCAAGTTCGCGGCGTACTGCGTCATTGCTCATCAGCGCGCCGTGCAGGCGTTTCGTGGCTTCTTCGACGGCATGGATCTCGGCCAGGCAGGTATCGGGAAATTCGGGCGCCGACTGGTCCACGCTGAGTGTCGACAGGGCGTGGTCGATCCTCTGCAGCGGGCGCAGCAGGTATCGTCTGAGAAGGAGCAGCAACAGCGCGAGCAAGCCGCCGACCACGACGGTCGCACCCATCAGCTTGTATCTGGTGAGGCGCATGGCGGCCGCCACGGCGCCAAGATCGGCGGTCGCCAGATTGGCGCCCTCGACCAGGATGTCGTCCACCTGCAGATTCAGGCGCTTGGAGAACTGCTGCCATTGTGGATACCGGGCGGCAATGCTGGCGGGATTCTCGGTGGCCAGACGGCTGGTCTCGACGAGGAAGGCCTCGGCCTCGCGGGCTGCTGTCGCCGCCTGCGGATGCTCCAGAATGCTCGGATGGCTGGCGACCAGCATGGTCAGGAACAGCGCCTGCTGGCGGCCTTCGGAAGTGCCGGATGAAAAGACCCGCTCGCCCTCCTGGCGCAACTGATCGAGATTGCGCGCCAGGCGCTGGAAACGGATGATTTCCGGCACAGTCCGCGATTGCAGGCGTTCCGATGATTCGAGCACGCGTTCCTGATCGATGGCGAGAAGCAGGGTGACGATCGCAAACAGCAACGCAACCGACGTCGCCAACAGAGTGAAAACCTGGGTGGAGTTGTAGCGCTCACGCAGCATCGTCTCGCGGCCTCAGTCCAGACCCAGCGGAAGATAATGGCGTACGATACGCTGAAACGTGCCGTCGGCGCGAATTGTGGCAATCGCCTGATTCACCGTGTGGCGCAATCCATCGCGTTGTTTCGGCAGGGCAATGTGGACGCTGCCGCCAAGACCGCGGTCGGAAACGGCGGGGCCGGCAAACGCGAATTGGCGCGTGCTGTCCTTCTGGAGCAGAAGGTAGGCAGTGATTGCGGAGAGCAAGGCGAAGTCGGCGCGGTCCTCGCGCAGCGCGCTGAAGGTTCCCGCCGGCGTTGTTGCGAAGACCAGCGTCAGACCGCGTTCGCCGGCGATGTTCTTGAGGAAGGACTGTTGCTGCGAGCCATCGACAGCCACGACCCGCACGCCGCGCAGACTGTCGACCGAAACCGCCTGTCCTGTCTTGCCGACAAGGGGTTCGACGGTGGTTCGCAGCGCGACCAGGCGCGATGACGAACGCCAGACGGTATCGCTGAAGGCGACGCGCTTCTTGCGCTCGGGCGTTCGCAGGAAATTGCCGAAGCCGAGGTCGAAGCGGCCTTCCTCTATGCCGGGAATGATTTCACCAAACGCGACATAACGCAGGGTGCACCGGGCGCCGATACGGCGGCAGATTTCGTGGGCAAATTCTTCGTTGATCAGCGCCAGCTCGGCCCCGGGCATATTGGGCGGAATGGCGTTGCCTGGCATCGAAACATACGCCGCATCGTAAACCTCGATCGCCGCCGTCAGCTCGACGGCCCGCACCAGGCTGGACAACAGCAGCGCAAACGCCACCGCCAGCACGCCTAACACCCGGTTCGCCGAGTAGCGGTCGGGTCGAGTCGGCATCGCGCTTCAGTCCAGGTTCACCGGGAAGTGCCGGCGCATGATGCGATGGCCTGTCCCGTCGGCGCGGATTTCGGCGATTGCCCGGTTGAGCGAGCGTCGTAGCGCCTCCTTCTGTTTTGGCAGGATGATGTGCACCGTGTCGCCGAGGCCGTGATCGGCAACAGCCGGGCCGACAAAGCCGAAACGCCGCGCCTTGTCGTGGCTGATCAGGGCATAGCCGGTGCGGATCGGCAGCAGCGCGAAGTCGGCGCTGCCGTTGCCCAATGTGTCGAAGGCGCCGGCTGTCGTCGCTGTGGCAACGACAGTCAGCTCGCGCTCGGCGGCGATGACGTTGAGGAACGCCTGCTGCTGCGAGCCTTCCATCGCCGCCACGCGCGCGCCGCGCAGGTTGTCGAGATTGACCGCCTGACCGAGCCTGCCGGCGAACGCCCGGGCGGAGGCAGGCGATCCGACCAGACGTGACGCGGAACGGAAGATCGGCGCACTGAACGCGACACGTTTCTCGCGCTTGGGCACGCGCAGGAAGTTGCCGAAGCCGAGATCGAAGCGCCCGTCTTCGACACCCGGCAGGATTTCGCCGAAGGTAACGTAGGAAACGGCACAGCGGGAACGGATACGGCGACAGATCTCGCGGGCCAGTTCGTCGGTGAAGGCCACCAGGTCAGCCCCAGCCGTGACGCTCGGGACGAGATCGCCCTGCGGCGATACCTGCGCCGCGTCCTGAACCACAACCGCCACTCTCAGATCGGCTGCCTGCAGGGCTCCCGAGGACAGGGCGGCAACCAGAAAGAGGAATCGAAATACAGGCATCAATGCACCCGCAAAGGCAGAAACTGCGTGTTGATCCGCTCGTAGCTCCCGTTGCGCTTGATGCCCGCCAGTGCTGCGTCGATGTTCTCCTTGAGATCGGGGCGCTGCGGGTTGACGCCGAACGACGCGTTGCCGACCAGATCGGGAACCTTCATGACCGTCGAAGCGAGGCCCAGCGCCAGAAATTCCTTGTCTTTCTGCAAGTGCAGGCTGGTGTTCATGGGGACGATGGCGGCCTGGGCCACCCCCGCGATCAGCGGCAAGCCCAGTTCGCCATTGGTCGGCACGGCAACGGTGTCCCACCCCTGCTTGCGGGCATAAGTTTCCTGCGCGGAACCCTTGACGACGGCGACGCGCAGCCCGCGCTGGCCCGGTTCGACACCTGGTTTCGCAAACCAGAGGGTGATCGAGCGGAAGTAGGGCTGGGCAAAAAGAATCCGCCGGCGCCGCTCCGGCGTGTCGAGCAGGCTGACTGCGGCGATGTCGATTTCGCCACCGGCCAACAGGTCAACAACGCGGTCCAGCTGCGTCACCTGAAACGCGCATTGGACCCGCATTTCGCCACACACCGCCCGGGCAATCTCGATGCTGAATCCGGTCAGGCGGCCATCGGCATCGCGATAACTCATCGGTGGGGAGTTTTCCAGCACGGCAACCCTCAGCGGCGGTTCGGCCGAGTGGGCCGCGATCCCGGTGCCCAGGGTGAGCGCGGCGAGCAGACTGGCGGCGAGGGTGCGCAGGCGAGGCAGCATGGGTCGATGTTGTTGATATTTTCAGCGCAGTATAGCGCATGCCCGATTCATGCCGCTGATTGCCAAGCAGACCGCTAGGCGTGAGGCAGTTCGACCAGAATGCCCTGCAGAGGAAAGAAGACAGCCATCCGGAGCGGGAGGTCGCTACCGGCAAACAGTTTGGCGTAACGCTCCAGTTGACCCCGGTATTCCTCGGCCCGCGCCTGCAGAAAGGGTTCTGCCACCGCTTCGCCGGGAACATGGACCGTCTTGTAGTCGATGATCCAGCGGCAGCCAGCGGCGATGAAAATACGGTCGATGACATGGTTGACCGCGCCACGCTCGAAGCCCCGTTGGTGGGCAGCGGCCGCGCCGGGCAGCAAATCGCGACTCGACCACTCCTGCTCGGCGGCGGCTTCGTCGTGCGGCGCCAGCACCCAGCGTCCGGCGCTCGACGCGAGGGTCTGGCACAACGCGCCGACCACCACAGCGGCACCCGCTCCGGCATCGCTGGCACTGTGTCCGACCTGGGCGAGCCAGCGGCGGTAAGCGGGGGCCAGCGCCTTGACACGCGTCGCGGACCAGTGTTCGAGTCCGTCCCTCGCGACAAGTTCGAGGCAGCGATGGACGAGGGTGCCGACCGATGCCTCAAGCGACAGACGGCTTTCCGTTGCGTCGGGATCGACTGAATTGCCAGCGTGACCCAGACTGCCGGGAACTTCGCACAGGGCTTCGGGCAATGCGACTTCGGTCAGCCGGACCAATGGCGGCACGAAGCTCGCCGGGTCCAAGGCACCTGTGGTCGGTGCCGGTACGGGGCCGGCGGCGAGAGCGGCTGAGAAAACCGGTTGGGCGACAGCAGGCCAGAGCAGTTTGAGCAAAGTACCCGATTCCGGCGGCTTCAGACCGCCCTCCATCCGCTCGTCGGCCACGGCAACGCCGACCAGATGGAGGCGGCGGATGGCGCGGGTGGCGGCGACATAGAGCAGGCGCTCGTCCTCGTGCGCGGCACGCTCGGCTTCGAGCTTCTTCAGAAGATCGTAGGTGCCCGGCGCGCCGTTGGTGGCACCTTTCCGCTTCATCGGCGCGACCAGCAGGTGCTCCCGTCCATCGCCACCGGCGACATCGTTCCACAGCAACAGGCTGCTTTCGTTGCCCCCGGTTTCGCGGTGCAATCCGGGCACGATGACGGTGTCGAATTCGAGACCCTTGGATTTGTGGATGGTCATCATCTGCACCTGAGCGCCGAGCGGGTCGCCGGGCGCGAATAGGTCGGCAGCGTGGGAGGCCAGGGTTTCGGCGCTCAGGTTGCGCGCGGCGACCAGCTTGTCGAGCAGCGCGAAGAAGGCTTCGACATCGTTCAGGGCTTCCGGCGCTTCGAGGCAGCGCGGCCCGCCGAGCATCAGCCAGACGCCTTCCAGCCAGCGGCGCGGGTGCTGCCGGTCACGGCCGGCGAAAGCCACTTGCAGCACGTCGCGGACAACTCTCAGGCGCTGCTGGCCATCGTCCGAAAGCCTTGCGACGCGGGCTTCATCCTGGATCAGCTGCCAGATTGTGCTTTCCCGGTCATCAGCGGCCAACGCATGCAGGTCGGCCAGCTTCAGGCCGCACCACGGCGCACGTAGCAGCGCCAGCCAATGCACGCGGTCGGCGCGGTGATGCAGGGCGCGGAACAGGGTCAGCAGGTCCTGCACGTGCTGGCGCCCATCCAGCCCTTCGATATCGACCGCCTGAAAGCGCAGGTCCGGCGCGCTGCGGCGGATTTCGGAGACGAGTGCGTCGAGATGCGTGCGGGCGCGGACCAGCACGGCGATGCGTTCATCGGGTGCCGCGGCCCGGGCCTGACGGATGACGGCCAGCACGCAGCGCGCTTCCTCAGCCGCGCTATCGTCGCCCGCGCGTTCGATGACCGGATGGACGATTACCCCGCTGTCGACCCGCGCCGGCCGCGTCGCAGCCGAATCGGCATAGCGAACGGCGCCGGCCTCCGGACTGTCGGCGGCCGGGAAGATGCCCGGGAAGGCCGCATTGACCCAATCGACGATGCCCGGATACGAGCGATTGTTGCGGTACAGGCGCAGGTGGCCGAGCCGGATGTCGCCGATGCCACGCTCGCGCAGGCGCAGAAAGAGCCCGACATCGGCCTTGCGGAAACGGTAGATCGATTGCATCGGGTCGCCGACGACGAACAGCGTGCGGCCGTCGTCGGGCGTCCAGCCGCGCGTCAGCTTTTCGAGCAGCGCCACTTGGCTCGGGCTGGTATCCTGGAATTCATCGACGAGCAGGTGGCGGATGCGGTAGTCGAGGGCCTGGGCGAGGTCGGTCGGCGCTTCGTCATCACCGAGCGCCAGCCCGGCACGGGCGGCGATCTCGATGAAGTCGACGGCCCCTGCTTCCTGAAAGGCCAGCCACAATTGTCCAGCAGCCAGCCGGAGCAGGCGCGAGAAACACTCGACAGTGGCCCACTCGGCGTCGGAAAGCTCCGGCTGCGGCAGCTTGACCAGCACGGCCAGCGCGTCGTCCAGCCCAGCCACACCGCGCAACTCGCCGAGCAGTTCGAGCATGGCTTTTTTCTGGTCGGCGAATTCCGGGCCAGCCGGGAAACCGATGTTCTTGTTTACCTGCTTGCGGAATTCACCTTCTTTCGTCAGCACCAGCGTAGACACCGCCTGCCAGCGCGGCAAATCGGCGATAGTTACGGTCAACCGGAAATTCCAGTCAACAATGGGATCCAGTATCCCCGGCGCATTGGCCGTGGCAAAGCGGGCCAGTGGCATCAGCTGCAATTGCATTCGGGCATCGAGCAGGCTGCCCGCCACCGCCAGATCGCGCTCAATCAGTGCCGCGAAGCCGGCCTCGACGTCGGCTTTCATCGCCCCGCTCTCGATGCGCGAGGCATGGTGCAGCCACTGGTCGCGGCGGCCGAGCATGGCGATCAGCAGTTTCTCCAGCCGACCGGCGTCGTTATTCATGAAGGCGAGTGCCTCGGCTACCACTTCGGCGTCCGGCGTGCCGGATTCAACCATTTCCAAGGCGCGCCGCGCTGCGGTCGCATAGTGCGCGGCGGGATCCTCGGCGACGCCCGGCTGGCCGCCGAAGCGGCTGAGGTAGGGCATCTGCCGGGCCAGGCTGGCACACAGTGCATCCAGTGTCGTGATGCGCAGGCGGCCGGGGTGGCCGAGCAAGCTCCAGCCAAGCTCGGCGTCGTGGGCGAGCACCTTGCTGGCCACCTCGAAGGTCAGTTGCCGGTGCGCCTCTTCCGGCCGTTCGCCAGACGCCGCAAGCTCCAGGCTGCCGAGGATGCGGTCGCGCATTTCGGTAGCCGCCTTGTTGGTAAAGGTCAGCGCCAGCACCTCTTCCGGATGCTCGACCACGGCCAGCAAGCGCAGGTAGCGCTGCGTCAGCAACTCCGTCTTGCCGGCGCCGGCGGGGGCTTCGACAATGAAGGAAGCGACTTCCAGGGCCCGGGCGCGGGCGATGGTGTCTTCTTCAAGACGGTCGACCGCGCCCGGCAGGCTACGGGGCCCAAGGCTCAGGGATCCTCGGGGTGCAGGAGTCACACGGTTCTCTCATTCAGCGCCGCCGCCAGCAAACGCCGCCGCTCGGGCAGCCGCAATAGCGGCAGGACCTCGCAATATTGCAGATCGTTTTCGTCGGCGAAAACGCGGCCGGCCCGACCGTCCTTGACCTCCTTCGCCACCGCATGCAGCCGTTCGCGCCAGTGGGTAATGACGGCGACCCAGTCTGGAAATTCGGCGGGATCGAAGATTTTCTGTTTTTCATCGCCGATGCCCTGGACGCCGGGCAGGATGTCCTTTTCGTCAGCGACGCCGACGAAGGCCGGCTTGTCAAGCAGAACCTTGGCGAAGACGACGGCGGTCACTTCATCGTTGACCAGCGCCGCATAGATGGGCAGCTGTGGTTCGGTAATGCGTTGTTCGCCCCAGTTCTTGGTGTCGATGCCGGCGCCGGTCTTGTAATCGATGATGATCTGCCGGCCGTCGGTCAGGCGATCGATGCGGTCGACGACCAATTTGACCCTTATTTCCTCGATATCGACTTCGCCTGGCTGTTCGCAGGCGATGACCTCGAACTCCAGCCCGCGCTTGCTTTCCACTGTCAGCCAGACGTCGAGCAGTTCTTCCAGACGCACTGCTTCGAGTTCGCGGAAGCGGGCTGGCAGCGTGATCCGGCGGTCCAGCTCAAACGCTTGCAGCGCCGTGGCGACTGCTTGGGCGATCGCCTGCTGGCGGACTGCTTCACCCATGGCGGCGAGGGCGGCCGATGTTCGAATACTCTTCCAGAACGCCTCCAAGGCTTCATGCACCAGCGTGCCGCGGGCAGCCGGGTCGAGTCCCTCGACCGGCTCGTCCATCGCCTTGCCACCGAGCCGGAACTGGTAGTAGGCCCAGGCCGGACAGATCGCCTGGGCGCGCAGTAGCCCACTGCCGCCGGATACCGTCTCGCCATGGCCGACCGGCGGCGCCAGGGCATCAGCGAGCAGTTGGCAGGCGCCGCCGGCCTCGGCGCCGAGCCGCCGCGCCAGTGTGACGACCTCACCCGAGAATTGTTCAGCCAACGGCATGCCGGCAATCAGCGGACTCGGCCGCAGGACGCGATTGCCGTCAGCTTGGGCGTACGAAAATGTCACCTCCGGCGCGGCCAGCAACAAGCGGGCATGCACCCGTTGCGCAAAATCGAGTTCGATTTCGGTGCTGGCATGCGCGGCCCCGGCTGCGCGCAGCAGCTCGGCCGGCAGCAGCGGGTTGGGGCGCGGTGGCGGCGGCCAGAGATCGTCGTTCATGCCCATCACCCACAACGCATCGAACGCAAGGCCGGCACTTTCGAGTACGCCGAGCACCTGGATGGCCGGTCGGCCTCGCGTTTCTGGCTGAAAGATACGCTGCCGGCAGAGTTGCGAGAGACGTCGCACAGCCTCGTTCAGTGACAAGCTGCCGAGCAGGGTATCGAGCCGTCCGATGCCATCGAGCACTTCACCAAAAGCCCGGCGTGCCTGGAACTCATGACTGGAAAGCTGGCGGTCACCTGGCCAGCCAACCGCTTGAAGCGCCTTGCGGAAAACGCCGGCCCACTCGCCCGGACGCAGCGCTCTGGGCGTACTTGTCATCACATCGACAAAGGCGTCCAGCGCCGCCACCGTCTCCGGGCAGAGTGGCGCTTCGCTTTCAGCCAGACGTGCGGCCAGCCGGATCACTGCCGGCAACGTCGTGAAATAGGGCAGATCGCGGCGCAGCGCGGCATCAAGCCGGGCGCGGCCGTCTGCTTCGGCTTCCGCCGCCGCCCAGCCACCGGCCAGCAACAGCGCGGAGATGCGGCTTTGCTCGGTTTTTCCCCGCCCACTGCCCAAGGCCAGCAGATCAAGCGCAACATGGATCAGCGGCAGATCCGCCAGCCCGCGGCCGAGCGAAAAGTTGAAGCTGCGCGGCATCTCGGCGGCATCGGGCCGGATCAGCGCTGGGTGCAGCGCGTCGTCAAGCATGAACTCGAGACGGTCGCGGACACTGGCCAGGTCGGGGGCGACGATACCGAGCCGGCACGCCGGATTGGCCGCGAGATGTGTTGTGGCCCAGTGCGCGATGGCAGTGCATTCGCCGGCGACGTCGGCGCAGGGCAGCACGTGCCGGGCGGCGCTTCTCAAGGGAGCTTCCCTTATGTCCCCAGCGCCACCGGAAACGAACCCCGTTTCGGACAGGGTGCACCCCAAGGGACCTTGCTTCTCGGCGCGGTCGACGCCACCAGCACCCTGATTTTCCACCTGCACTCCACGCCCGGTCAGCACCGCCATCAGAGACTGCTCCAGGGGCGTGAAACGGTCGAAGCCGGCGAACGCGACGACAGGCGGCACAGCCAGGTGGCGGGCCGCGATCAGGTCGATAACCTGGCGTTGCAAGCTGGTCAAATCGCTCCAGCCGGCTGCCCGGCAGCGCTTGTCGAATTCAGCCTGCCAACCGGCGAAGAGTCTGGCTTCGTCGGCCAGTTGGTTGCCGGTCGCCCGGATGCTCCACAGGCGCGACAGCGCGTGGGCGTCGGCAGCCGTGCTCGCCAGGCCCTGAATGTCGAAGAGCGGGGCGGCCTCGGTCAGCGAGGCGGCGATGACCTTTTCCCAGAGCAAGCGCTCGGCAAATGGGTCAAGGGCGGCTGGCAGATCGGCAATGCCGCTCAGCAGCGCTTCATCGGCCAGGCTGGTCAGCCATTGGGCGACCGTGAGCGCCTGCGGGGTCTGCCAGACCTCGGCATCGAGCGGCACCGCTCCACGCAGGGTCTGGACAAGCCGGGTAGTGGCGCAGAGGATCAGGCGCTCGGACAACCCGACGTGGTCAGTTGGCTGCTGGCCGGGCAGGTTGAGCAGGCTTGCCCGGCGTTTCTGCCGGCGATGCCCCCTTGGTGGGGACCGCTGGTTTGGCGGGTTTGGCCGGTGACGCGGTTTTGGCCGTTGCGGGCTTCTCGGATTTGTCCGGCTCGGCGGCTTTGACCGGCGCTGTAGCAGGGGTGGCCGGTGGTGTAACCGGCTTTGTCGCCGCGTGCGGTGCTGGCTTGGCCGGTGCGGCCGGTGCGGCCGGCGTTGCCGGGGCAACGGCGGCAGGGGCAGCCGCTGCAACAGGCTTCGCCGGTGTTGCCGGTGTTGCCGGTGTTGCCGGTGTACTGGTTTGCAGCCGCTGGGCATGTGCTCCGGCTGGCATCGACGGCTTGGCAGTGGCGGGCGCGGGCCGCGACGCACCACTGACGATGACGTTGCCGCGGATATCCTTGAGGGTTGCCGGGCCGATCCCTGGAACTTTCTGCAGATCGTCAACGGAATTGAACGGGCCATTCTTGGTGCGGTAGTCGACAATGGCTTGCGCCTTGGTCGGGCCGATCCCCTTGAGGCCGTCCAGCTCGTCCTTGCTGGCGGTATTGATGTTGACCTGGGCGAATGCGAGACCGACAAACAGCAGCCAGCCGGAAATTGCAAGAATGAGTTTTCTGGTCATGGTGATCCTCTTTTGGGCAGGTTATTGCGCAGTGGGTGCCGGCGCGGGCTCGGGCGCAGGCGCTGGGGTCGGCGCGATGGAAACGACCGTCAACGCCTGGTAGGTTGCAGCAATCTGGTCGCCGAGCCGGATATCCTTCAGCAGTTCCTTGTCCTTGACCACCAGGTCGACACTGCGCTGCGGGCCACGCAAGGTGATCGTGCCGGCCCCGGCGTCCACCGCGGTCACATCGGCAATGATCTTGACCGTCCTGCTTGTTTCGCCACCTGGCTTTTCGCCCGGCTTGGCGCTTGCGGACTGTTCCGATTCGACGCGCTCGCGCAGTCTGCCGCCGCCCTTTCTCAGCTCAAGGCCAAGCGCGGCGACGTAACTCAGCGTCACCAGGTCGCCGATCTTGATCTTCTTGAAGTTATTGATCTCGGGGCCGGCCACTACTGTCATCTCGTTACCCGCAGCGCCCCTGATCGTGAGCACCCGCGTGCCCTTGTCCAGGGCCGTCACGACCCCTTGCAGCTCGACCGCGTCGGCGACGGCCACCGCGCCCTTTTCCTTCTCGATGACGGTGGCGGTCCTTGGGGGCTGCTGGGCATGAGCAATGGCCGGGACCGCAGCGATGAGCGAAGCAAGCAGTATGGAGCGGATCTTCATCAGTTTTTCTCCTTGAGGATATGAGGATTATGCCAGCGAACGGCCGGGGCCGCAGCGCTCAGGGAATGCCGATCGAAAGGAAGAGGTTGGAGGCGCCGTCGGTCGAATAGCCGAAGCCGAGATAGGCCGGTCCGAAAGGCGTTTCGCCACCGAGATAGAGGGCGGCCGAATTGAGGATGTTGGTGCCGCTGAGATTCGTCTCGGTGTAGTAGGTGCCGACATGGGCACCTTCAAGAGCGAACCCGAGCCGCATGTCGCCTCGCAGGCCCAGCGGAAAGGTCCCGATGATCTGTTCGGCGCGGATGCCGGCATAGGTGATGTCGTCGCCGAGAATCTGCCCTCTGGCGAACGCACTCATGTTGAGGAAGCCGCCGAGCTTGCCGGCGTTGAAAAACGGCAGCTGTCCCTTGGGCGATCCGACGTAGTTGACCCGTCCGGTGAACACCGTCTGGCCCAGCGAGAAAGCGCCTTGAATGTCAGCTTCGGCGCGCGAGAATCCCGCCTTGGCGGAGTCGAAGTAGTCGAAGCGCGCCGCCCAGCCGCGGGTCGCGAAGTAGAGGCGATTCATCTGGTCGAGGGAGAGCGACGCCGCCCAGCCGGAATACGAGGTGTCGAAGTCGGGCAGTGACGGGCTGCCGATGTCGCGCTCGAAGGAACGCTTCTGCTCGATCCAGCCCACGCGCGCCTGGCCCATGATCCCGATGTTCGTGCCGGCCCAGAGGGCAAGCGCGGTATTTGCATCCGTGTACTGAGCGATGCGCTCGTTGTTCTGGTAGATGTTCAGCAGACCGCGTTCATATTTCACGCCGGCCTCGACGAAGAAACGCCGGGCCGGGTCAAGCGGCTGGTAGAAAGTGAACCCGGCACCAAGGATGTTGCCGATGCTCACGGTCGCCAGCATTTCAGCGCCAAGCTCGTTGATCCAGGTTTTTTGGTAGCCGGCCCGCAAGCTGAAGGAGGAGCCCTGGCTGGTATCGGTCTCCAGGTTCAGTGCGAAACGCAGGTAATCGGGCCCCCAGCTCTTTTCGACAGGGAGGACGCGCAGGATGTTGCGGTCGTGCAAATTGAGCAGTTGGTAGTCGACGCTCTGAAAGAACCCGTCGCCGTAGATGCGCACGACATCATTGTCGATATTGGAGTCGTTGAGCCGTTCGCCGGGCTTGACGGTCAGTTGGCGCCCGACCGTGGCCGGATTGACGCGCTTGAGGCCGGCGATCTCGATTTCATCGATGACCGGCGGCACCTTGCCGCTGCGATTGATCGGTTTTCGCCATTGGGCGTAGAGCTCGGCGCTGGTGCCGAGCCGGGCCAGCCGTTCGCGTATCGCTTCGGCGGCGGCGCGCCCGCGATCGGCAGCTTCGGCATTGCGGCTGAAGTCGCTGGCGGAAATCGTCCCGACGTCGGGCTGGATGAGGATGTCGGTCGGCTTGAGTGTCGCCAACGATCGGCCCACGTTCTGTTCGGTAAGGATGTTGACCATTTGCGCCGAAATGGTCAGCAGCGAGCCAACCCGGTCGGCATCCATCAAGGGCGAGCCGACGTTGACTGCGATGACGAGATCAGGATTGCAGCGCTCCCGTGCTTCGCCGATGGGTACATTGTCGACGAGGCCACCATCGACCAGTTTGCGACCATCCCGAACGACGGGTGAAAGCAGTCCGGGCACCGACATGCTGGCCCGCATCGCTGAGGCGAGGCCGCCCTCGCGCATGACGACGCGCTGGCCGGTACCGATATCGGTGGCGATGAGCGACAGGGGCAACGGCAGCTTTTCGATGACCCGCTCGTTCTTGCCGGCGCCAACCAGACGGTTGAAAAAAAGCTTGATATTGACGCCGTCGATGACCCCCGGCGGGAAACTGATGCCATCGCTGGTGACGCCGGCCTCCGTGGCAGGAATGAAGGCGCGCAGGACCTGCTTGTAGCGATAATTGACATCCGAAAAATCCGGGGTGTCAGTGAACATGTCATTCCAGTCGGCCTCGGCCAACGCCTGGCGCATCATGGGCGGCGTCAGCCCGGAGGCAAAAGCGCCGGCTACCAGTGCGCCCATGCTGGTGCCGGCGATGCAGTCGACCGGTATCTTCAGCTCCTCGAGAACTTCCAGCACGCCGACATGCGCCGCGCCGCGCGCGCCCCCGCCACCAAGTACCAGACCGATCCTCGGACGGCCGGTGTCGGCGATAGCCTGTGAACTCACGGTCATTGCCAGAAAGACTGTGGCGATCAAGCGTATGAACCCGAACATGGCAGAGTTCCTGAGGAAACAAGCGAAAAAAAACCCCGCATGGGCGGGGTCTTTGATGAAGCGCGGAAGCTTACTTGGTGCCGATGATCTCGATGTCGGCGCGGCGATCTGGCTGCAGGCACT